>DASZIG010000001.1:0-28759 GCA_035949375.1 Terriglobia bacterium
CGCGCTCATCGATCTCGTGTCGGTAGACCCGGTATCCGGGCCAGCTCAGAATCCTCGTGAAGTCGTTGTCGCTTGGCACCGGACCAGTCTACCGCAACCGCGTCAATTCACACCCCTTCACAGATTCCTGCGCAGAGCCGAAAAATGAAAGCACTGCCTAAGCACTTCCAAGTGGAATTGGAGCAGCCCCTTCTTTTCCGTACTGAAAGCGCCATCCTAACTGCTGAAGCACCGCCATTGTTATACCGGCTGCACCCTCGAAACGCCAAACCGTATCAGGCGAGAACTCGCAAGCCGATGCTTCCGCGAGTCCGCCAGAATAGAAAATCTGGCAGTTGATGAACTTGCACTTTTCGAACCGCTTGCCGTCGAGTCTGACATCTGTTCGGGTGAACGTTTGTCCGGCTATGACGGGGAGTCTGAATACTTCCATTTGAGTCACCTTTCAGCGTGCTATCATGGGGCGCATGAAAACCAAAACGTCCGACGCCCTCGACGTGCGGAAGATCGCCGCAGAACTCAAGGAATACGAGAACTCGCCCCGGCGCGGTGGACTCAGGATTAACATGCCACTACCGGATGCGCTGCGTCGAGTCGCCAGATTGAAACCCCAAAAGCACCCCAAGGTATCACGGTAATTCGCTCAAGCCCATTTTAGCGGCTCGGTCGATGAACGCGGAGACATGGTCCATTACGCTCTTGGCTTGCAACTCGTCGTATGACTGTCGGGAGTGAGCCACGAACCTACGCCATACATCATTGAAGTATCCGAATTCAAGGTTTAGTTCGGAGTAGAACGCAAGTTCCTGGTCCCTTACAGAGGTGTGCTGAGAGTTCCTCAGCATTTTGATTTTCTTGTCTATCTCACCATGTATCTGCCCCCATTGCGCCAGCTCAATGTCCTTTGGAAGGTTGATTCCCCCAATTGCATCCGCAACTGAATGAATCGGCTTTTCCAAGGCTCTCATTGCGTGCATGACAGAAGCTGTCCAGCATGCGGTGGCATAGCAGTCGCCGCAGAGCGTCATTTCTTCGGCAGCGCTTGGAAATCCTCTGACAGCCTCGGCACATAGTAATTTCTGACTGCGATAGAACCCAGCACGTTCAGATGGGATGTGTAAAAAAAGCTGTTCCTCCATATCCCACCGGATGTGCTTGTCTAGCTCTCTCAGCAGACAGGCGAATTCATAATAGGTTGGACGAGTCTGCTCCGCCAGTAGCGCAAGAATGTGATTGACGTACACATAGGAACGCTTGATGTTGACTTTCAGGCACTCATTGCTGATTGCGCCTAGCACGAGCACCATATCAGAGGCGTGCACTTCGCTCATCTCAGTTTCTAACTTCGGATCGTCGCGCTTAACGATGCGGAATCCGGTGTTGGTAGCCCATCCAGTCCCATACTCCGAAGCCAGGCTCTCGATGAGTTTGCCTACATTGTAAAACGTGATGGCCTTGAATGTTTCCATAAGATTTTCCAATAGACAAGCCAATCTGTACAGGCTGATCAAAACTTGACTTTTCGAGCACACTTCCGCTACCCTATTCTTTCACGGAAGCGTGCGCCCGCTGATTCTTGGCCGAGTCCCGAGCGAAGCGCTTTTCTCAAACGAAGCCCGTCAAAGTTTCTTCCGGTCAATTAACCAATGGTACCACTGGGAACGGCGGCACGTTCGGTTTTGGGACGGTCTTCGAGCTAGCGCCGGACGAGACCGAGACGATTCTGCACAGCTTTGGCGGCCCTCCAAGCGACGGCTCGTATGGCGGAGGCCCAACGCTGCTGCGGGACTCTAGTGGAAACCTGTACGGGAGCACGTACTACGGCGGCGCATACGACGGCAATGAGCAGGGTTCGGGGTATGGCACCGTGTTCAAGGTGAGCGCCTCGGGCGTCGAAAGCGTCCTCCTGAACTTCAACGGCCACGGCGGGGGCGGGTATCCACTGGACGGTCTGGCCGGTGGCGGCTCCGGCAACTTCTACGGTACCACCGGGTCCGGCGGCTCCGCCTCGTGTTCGGAATACCCTACCGGGTGCGGCGTGCTCTTTAGGCTAAACTCCAACGGCAGGGAACGGTGCTGCACAAGTTTGGCGAGTCGTCCGCCGACGGAAGGTTCCCCTACGCGGGCGTGATCCAGGACTCGTCAGGGAATCTTTATGGTACTACCTACTACGGCGGCACCGACGCCTGCGGGACGGTGTTTAAGTACACGCCGTGAGTGAATCGACGGACTGAGATATTGACTCACTGATTTCACGCGACGATATTGTACTTTGTGTCGCTGCCATCGCGCCCCAAGCTGAACGGGACGGCGCGCCCGGACGGACCGATGGACAATCCTGCGAGTCGCTCAACGGAGCACATTATCGCCGCCGTTTGCCGCTGAGACAACTGGGACTGTGTAGCCTTCGACCTAGCCCCGCCGTTTTTCTCGAAAAATCCAAAAAAAAAGAATCTAAAATTTTACAAAACGAAGCCACTATGTCCAATAGAATCAATAAATCGACCCAAAAAACAGGTCAAAACGAAGTCAAACGAAGCCAAACTCGTCGCGGGTAAGCCCTTTAGAATCAGGTACAGCCCAGATCAAGTGGCTTTGTTTTCGCCGCATCGTGCGCGAGACCCGTTTTGAAGATTCCGGCGACCTCAGTAAGGGTCTTGTTTGAATTCTCTCAACGGTCACCGTCAAGGGGTGAAAGTTCGTTCACGCGCCGCGCGCTGCCGGCCGGCGAGATCGGTGTATAATCTCAAGAACCGGAGGAAGAGATTGGCCGCGGCGCGCGAGCGCTGCGGTAAAGGACGGGCGGGTATGACCAAGCGTGGCTTACTACCGGCAGTTGTGATTGCCGTGACCCTGGGTATCGGGATCCTGATCGGGACTTTGGTGTCGCGCGGCGTGCGCGCCGCCAAGCCCTTCCACGAAGACGCGAGGCTGCTCAGCACGCCTTCGCCGGCGGACTTGTCGCAGTCGTTCGCTCGCGTGGCGGACAACGTGGACGCGGCGGTTGTCAACATCAAGACCGAGACCGATGTGAGCGTGTCGAGTCACCGCAAGGGCAGTCACGGCGACCAGGGTGGTCGCGACGACCAGGGCGACGGCGATGACGCTCCCTTTGAGGGCTTCTTCGATCACTTCTTCCACTTCGGCGGGCCGCCGGGAAGCGTTCCCGAGGCCAGCCTCGGCTCCGGCGTCATTCTGGATCCCTCGGGCTACATTCTGACCAACTGCCACGTGATCATGCGCGACTCGGGCAACCAGCCGGCCGACCGTATGCGCGTGTTTCTGGCCGACGACGACGATACGTCGAAGGGCCACCCGGCGCGCATCGTGGGGTTCGACCGCTGGACAGACCTTGCTGTGATCAAAATCGATGCGTCCAAGCCTTTGCCCGCGGCGACACTTGGCAATTCCGACGGCGTGCGCGTGGGCGACTGGGTTCTCGCCATCGGCAGTCCCTTTGGGTTGAACTCGACCGTGACCGCAGGCATCATCAGCGCCAAAGGCCGAGGCATCGAGCCCGGACGTGACGGCGAATTCAAGCATTTCATCCAGACGGACGCCGCCATCAATCCCGGCAACAGCGGAGGGCCGCTCGTGAACCTGGGAGGCCAGGTGATCGGCATCAATACCGCCATCGCCACGCAGCGCGACGCCTATGACGGCGTGGGATTCGCCATCCCCTCCAATACCGTGCGCGAGATCTACAACGACATCGTCAGCACGGGCCAGGTGCGACGCGGCGCCATCGGTGTGACCTTCGTGAACGGGCGCAACCAGGCGGTGCTCGAAGCCATGGGCGCGGAGCGCGGCGTGGTGGTCGAGAGCGTGGGCGCAGACACTCCCGCGGAGCACGCCGGGCTGCACTTGGGCGACATCATCAACGCCGTGGACTCCAAGCCTACCCCGACCGGCGACGATCTACTGACGATCATTTCCGCAGCCAATCCGGGCTCACACCTGAAGGTAGGCTACCTGCGGGATGGCAAGGCCGCGTCGGCCGACGTAGTGGTCGGCGACTGGAACAAGATCGTGGGAGAAAACGACGGTCCGCCTCCGAAGCCGGTGGCGGCGACACCTGCTTCCATTGACACCGGGAAGGGCCAGATGGGCATCTCGGTGAAGAATCTCACCACCGATCAGGCCCGCGCCATTGCCCGCGATCTGCGCCTGCCGAGTCCGGAGGGCGTGGTGGTGACCGACGCGCGTCCGGGAAGTTTCGCGGACGATCTCGGCCTCTCGCGCTTCGACGTGATCCTGACCATGAACCATCAGCAGGTGCTTTCGGTGGACGATTTCAACCGCATCCAGTCGGGGCTGAAGTCGGGCCAGAGCGTCCTGTTCCTGGTGGCGCGCGAAAGTGACACGGGGTTCACCACTCAATTTGTGGCCGACAAGTTGCCGTGAAAGGCGGTTCGTTTCATTGGGGTTTGATTTTAGCCAGCGATCATGCGGGAGAGAGTCGAGCGCGAAGCTTGGTCAGCGTAGCGCGCGGCTTCTAGGCCTGACGCTTACATTCATCGCAGGGTCGAGCCTTTGGGCCGCCCCGGCCGCGGTTTCGACCACCAAACAGGCCGCGCACCGGCGTCCCGCTCCATCGGTCAGCACTACGACCGCGACCGGCAATACGACAAAGGCGGCCGTACGTAGCTCACACCACCGCAGGCAATCGTCCTCCCAACCAAGCTTGTCTGGGAAAACAAGCGTTGCCGGGACCCGGTCCGCCACGGCGCACAAGACCTCAAGCAAAGCCCGAAAAGGGAAGGCAGCCAAGCCGCGGAAGTCGACCGCGTACACGCGCCTGGCACGGATGCAGATGGACCCTGGACGCGTCGAAAGCATCCAGCAGGCCCTGATCAGCGCCGGAGCTTTTCATGGCTCGCCGACGGGCCGTTGGGACTCCGAGACGCACGACGCCATGGCGCGCTATCAGGCCGCCAACGGATTCGGCGTGACCGGTCTTCCGGACGCGAAGTCACTGATGAAACTCGGCCTCGGCCCGCATCCGCTGCCGCCGGCCCTGAACAAGTCCCAAGCCCCCGGAGCCGAGCCGGAAGCCGCGCCCGGGAACGTACCGCCGCCGGGTGCGGACAGTCCCGCCTCGGTTCCGGCGCCGCCATCCACCGTATCTACGGAAAAGGGCGATCCGCCGACCCCGTCCGCCGGGCCGCCGTCGGTATCAAATCGTTAAAAATAATAGACTTAGCAGATTGAGTGGCGTGAGCTGCCGTCACGCTTAACGGGCCGGATCCGCGAATATATCGGGATGGATCAAGTGGGCGAGCGTCCTGAGTCCGTCCACCAGGGTCGGGCCGGGCGTGTTCAGCAGCTCGTCGCGCACGGCGTAGATTCGGTTCTGGCGCACGGCCTCGATCGCCTCCCATCCCGGGCGTCGCCGGACCACGTCCGGCCGCGATCGGTCATGGGTTCCGCACCAGGCCACGACAATCAAATCCGGATTGGCCGTGATCACTTCCTCGGCCGTGACCTTGCGCGCGGCGGGCAGAGGCGCAAACTCGCCGCCGCAAGCCTCCACCATCTCCGCCACCCAGATCTGCGAGTTCTGCAGGGGATTCGACCATTCTTCGCAGTAGACCCTGGGCCGGAGTAGGCTAGTCGTGGGTGCGGCCGCCAGGCGCTTGCGGACGGCGTCGATCCCGCCTTGCATCCGGCAGATCAGCTCCTCGCCTCGGGCGGGCTCGCCCACGATGCGCCCGAGCAGCCGGATGTCGTTGTAGATGTCCCCAAGGCAGCGCGGATAGGTGGCGAGGAACCGCAGACCCCGCGCCACCAGGCCGTCCACCACCTGAGCGCGATACGGCACGGAGCCGATCACCAGGTCGGGCGCGAGCGCGGCGACCGCGGCCGGGTCCGCGCTCCAGCAGTCGTCAAACTGCGGTACGCCCTCGATCCGCCGTAGTTGGTCCTCGGGCAGCACGTCTTTGCACCAGCGCGTCACGCCGGCCAGCGCGTCCGCGGCGCCAAGTTCCACCAGAATGGAGGTCACGCTGGGTGCGAGCGACACGATCCGCATACGACGATGGTAAGGCCGAAACCATCGGCGTTCAAATGAGGTCCGGAGCAGAAGCGTGGCCGCTCGTCGACACGAGGAGCGAAGCGCAACGCCCGGCAGCGCTCCTCCGATCAGGGTCCACATTGTGGGGGGCGAATCGAAGCCCGGTGGTCAGGTCTGCACGGTGAGAGAAGTCTGAGAGACTGGACGAGAACCCGGCCGGGTTCCTCACCCGGCCGGCGTTCTACGTTCTGGTGACCGCGCTCGAGCTCTAATCGCGACACGAAGCGGACCAAGCACTGCTAGTCACCGCTCGAACGGTTACTGGAACAGATTCAGCGTGTTGGTGGCATCGTCCACGTAGAAAATGGACGACATGCCCGGAGCGACGATGCCAAAAAGGGCGCCCGCGCCCGGAGGAGAGCCCGAACTGTCGAGTAGGACCTTCTCGATCTGCTCGCCCGCCGGCGTCGTGACGATCAAGTAGCCGTTAGCACCGTTCACGCTCAGGATATTGCCGGACGGGGACACCGTCAGCCCGAGAGGACCGTTCAAGCCGCCGCCCGAAGTTAAGGTCGCTCCTACACCCACAGAGGTGGTCCGCTGCGGGGCGTTTGCGATAACGGCAATGCGGTTCGACAGGGTGTCGGCAACGTACAGGTTAGTGCCGCTTAGTCCGAGGCCTGTGGGTCCGATCACCAGCGCGGCGGGATCGGTGCGCTCCGGGAACCGGGAACCAATGACGGTCATGGATTCGATTGCCGGCATGGAGTTCGCCGCAACCGCCAGGTCCATGCGAACGACCGTGCCGCCATTGACCACGTTGCCGTTGGCGGCTACCGTTCCGTTGAGAACGTTGCTGAAGTAGAGCGAGGCCTGGGTGCCCTGATCGGTCCAGGTCATGTCCCACGGTCCGTTGATCAGTGACCCGTAAAAGGTCTCGACCACCTGGCCGCTGCTCGAAAGCACCAGCAGGCATCCGGCCTGCGCGGTGGCGGACGTGCCGTCCGTGGTCGGCAGGCTGCCTACGATGACCCAACCCGTCTTGAGCACGGCAAGAGCCGTCGTCAGGCCTACACCGCCCGGGCACGGTCCGGGCAAGGTTGAAGCGTCGATTTGCGCGAAGAGGCTGGTGGCCCCGTTCGGGTTGATCTGCACGATCGTGGTGCCGGTTCCTTGCAGGTTCTGACTGTTGTTGAAGTTGCTCACGAGGATGTTGCCTTGTACGAGGTTCCCGACGCTGGTGGGAACCATGACGATGCCGTAAGGATTCACGTCGCCGTTCGCGGGAACCGTAGAGGCGATTGTTGTGATGTTGGCGGGCTTGAGGCCCGAGGCGCTGGTCTGGCGCGTCATTGTGAACAGACTCGCGGCCAGGAGCGCGCAGAGGCTGTACGACAAGAATCGAAGCGCGGTAATGCGTGACATAGTCAGGAGACTCCTTTTCTTCGGATCCGAAGCGGCCCGGGGCAAGCGGCCCGCCGGCGCCAACTTCAGTGGTGACGACTTCAACCTGCACCAGCTATTTTCACCGCCGACCGGCGGACGGGTGTCACCGCTTGATCTCAGGATTGTAAAAGTTTCGTCAATGCCCGCACTCCGGGGGGCGCATCGATGCCGGCTCATAACGTCCGAGTCGAGGTCGTTCGCGAGCCGCCGATTATCGGCTCTTCACGTCACCTGAAACCGGCATGGCTGGTTGTTGCGCCATCGGCGGTTCGCCTCTGAAGCGCCGTTAGAGGGTCTTGAGGAACGCTATAAGCGCCTTTTTGTCTTCGGCGGATAGATCGAGTCCGAAAGGATGGCCTTTCACCGCATAGGTTTTGGCGCCGTAAGGCTTGAAGCCCGTGGGGACGTAGTCGTCCTGGGTGCGTCGGGGGTCAAACCAGTCTTCGAGCGTGGCGCACCAGCCGCTGTGACCGAACATGCTCCGGTACCAAACACCTTTGAGGGACGGGACCTTGTAATAGCCGGTGCCCCGGCGAGTCATGGTAGCGAGACCCGGGTCTGTGCCGACGGACGTCCGCAGGATGTCGTATTTCTGCTCGGCACCGGACGGCGGCGTGAAAGCTTCGGCGAGCGTGAGCTTGTTATTGGTGTAAAGGGGCGGGGTATGACACGCCGGGCAGCCTTCGCGCTCGAAGATTTTTTGACCGTGGGCGGCCATGGCGTCAAAGTTGTTCGGATTCGGCGGAGGCCGAAGTGAGTAAACGTAAAGCGCCAGGGCATAGAGTTGCTCGTCGCTGTAGCGATCGGTTTGGGTGAAGAACGGATTCAGCTTATCGGGGGCGGGCAGCGTTTTGAAGTCCGGGGGGCCATCCGGCACAAAGCCGTCAAAATCGGCAAGATCGTCGCCCCCCTGGTTGAGTGCTGCGTACCGCATCAGGTCAACGATGCCGCGATGCTGCTGTAAACCGGTGCGATCAAGATAATGACGGTCCTTGACGCCGATGAGGTCCGGCACCTGCACCGGGTAGAAGACGCTGGCGCGGTGGCGGGCCAATACACCCGCCGGAATAGCATCGTGGGTGGAAGCGATCTCGTCGAGCGACATCTGGAGCAGGCGCGCCTGCGGGTCAGGATTGAGCCACGGAGCTCCGTAAAGGCGGTAATTGCCCTGGCGCACGTCGCCCACAGCCTGAGGCGGGAGCTTCCGGAATCTGAAAGCGAGCGCCCGATCGAACGGGGAATTTCCTTGAGCACCCTTGATCACCGCGCCGTCCGGCATCAGGCGGTCGTGGCAGGAAGCGCACGAGAGGCTGCCCACCTCGACCTGGCCCTTCGTCCGGATCACGTAGCGGTAGCCGGGCAGCGTGCCGTCCTTCGCAAACTGGGCCCCCACGGTGGCCCACCACTTGGGATCTTGCACGTCGGAGGTCGTAACGACTGCCTTGACCCCCTGATACCCGATCGAAGCATCGAACACCATCTCACCGGCCTTGATCCAGTCCGCCTCCGTCTCGAGCGGCGGCCGATGACCCGCGTCGTCCCAGATGATCTGTGGCTCCTGCTGCTTCAGCGACTCGATATACCCGGCGGGCTCATGGCCGGGGGCATAGATGGGATAGCTCTTGTAGATTGGCCGCACCGGCATTTTGTAGTAGTAATCGGCGGCGGCGTGTTTTGGGGAGCCTACCGGATCAGCCAACGGCACTTCCAACGCGGCCATCGCCTGATCGTCCCAAGTCCTCGGGATCGCGGGACGAAACCCGCTAGTGGGCTGCTGAGCCTGCCCGCCTTGAAAAGCAGGTGCGACGCTCGTCAGGGCAAAAAGAAGGGGTACAAGACGCTTGATTCGTTCATTTCGCATTGTTCCTCCCAGGGAGAATCCTCGCCCCGCCGTCATCCTAGTACGGGAAGCAGGGCTGATACAAATCAGAGGGTTGTGTGTTGCGTCCAGCTTGCTGACTCCCGGATGCAGTCATTCCGGTGAATGGGCATCCAAGCGGTCGACACCGCATTTCCAAGGACTTGCGCCAGGATTCGCCCTCCTCGAGCGCGGTCACGCTGCAAGACGATTCCCCATGACGAACGACCCCGGTAACCGCCGACTTGGGCCGGACGCTTTTCTGCTAAAATCGTTCTGGAATGACCCCTTCAAACTTTGTTCATCTTCATCTCCACACCGACTACAGCCTGCTGGACGGCGCCTGCGACATCCCCAAGCTGATGGATCGGGCGGCGGCCCTCAAAATGCCCGCCGTGGCCATGACCGATCACGGCAACATGTTCGGCGCCATCAAGTTCCATGAGGAGGCCACGAAGCGGGGCATCAAACCCATCGTCGGGTGTGAGACCTACGTGGCGGTCACGAACCGTTTTGACCGCGCCTCGGATCTGGATCGCCCCCATCATCTTGTCCTGCTGGTGGAGAACGAGCGGGGCTATCAGAATCTGGTGAAACTCGCTTCCTCGGCGTATCTCGAGGGCTACTACTACCGGCCTCGAATCGACAAGGATCTGCTGGCGCGTCATTCCGAGGGATTGATTGCCCTGTCGGCTTGCCTGCAAGGCGAGGTGACCTCGGCCCTGAAGGCGGACAGGTACGAAAAGGCGCGCCAATCGGCCTACGATCTGCGCGATATTTTTGGCAAGGGAAACTTCTACATCGAGATCCAGGACCAGGGCCTGGAGGACGAGCGGCGCGTGAATCCGGAGCTCGTGAGGCTCTCGCGTGAGACGGGAATCCCGCTGGTGGCCACCAATGACTGCCACTATCTGACCCACGAGGACGCCCGCGCTCAGGAAGTCCTCATGTGCATCCAGACCGGCAAGACCATCAGCGACAGCCAGCGCATGCGCTTTGACACCGATCAGTTCTATTTCAAGTCCGCGGAGGAGATGGCGGCGAAGTTCGGCGAGATTCCCGAGGCCATGGAGCGCACGCTCGAGATCGCGGAACGCTGCAATCTGCACCTGAAAAAGAACCAGCACGTATTTCCGCACTTCGAGGTGCCGCCCGGCGAGACGCTGGACAGCTTTTTCGAGCGCATCACGCGCGCGGGCTTTGACGCGCGCCGCCCGGCCCTCGATCGCCAGCAGGCGGAGGGGCGGCTGCGCTACCCCATGAAGGCATACGAGGAGCGGCTGGATCGCGAAATCGAGCTGATCAAGCGGATGCAGTTCGCGGGTTACTTCCTGATTGTCTGGGACTTCATCCGATTCGCGCGCGAGAAGTGCATTCCGGTGGGCCCCGGGCGCGGTTCGGCCGCCGGGAGCCTCGCGTCGTACGCTCTGCACATCACGGACGTGGATCCGCTGCAGTATGATCTGCTGTTCGAACGGTTTTTGAACCCCGAGCGCATCAGCTTCCCGGATATCGACATCGACTTCTGCATGCGCCGGCGCGGCGAAGTGATCGAATACGTCACCGGCAAGTACGGCCGCGAGAACGTGAGCCAGATCATCACGTTCGGTACCATGGGCGCCAAGGCCGTGGTGCGCGACGCGGCCCGCGCGCTCGACATGCCTTTCAATGAGGCGGACCGCATCGCCAAGCTGGTCCCGAACACGCTCAACATCAGCCTTAAAGACGCTTTGGCGCAGAACCCCGAGCTGCGCCAGCTTCGGGATCGCGATCCCAAGGTCGCCGATCTGTTGCGGATCGCGACCAGCCTCGAGGGTCTGGCGCGGCACGCCTCCACGCACGCCGCCGGCGTCGTAATCTCGCCTCAGCCCTTGCAGGAGATCGTCCCGCTGTATAAGAGCAGCAAAGACGAAATTACCACCCAATACGCGATGGACGATCTCGAGAAGATTGGTCTCCTGAAGATGGATTTTCTCGGTCTCACCACGCTCACCGTGCTGGACGACTCCGTGCGCATGATCGAGCAGACGCGCGGCGAGAAGCTGGTGCTCGAAACCCTGCCCCTCGATGACGCGGCCACCTACGCGTTGCTCGGCAAGGGGCTGACGGCGGGCATCTTCCAGTTTGAAAGCCGCGGCATGACCGACATCCTGCGGCGTGCCAAGCCCAATCGCCTCGCGGACCTCACCGCTTTGAATGCCCTGTACCGGCCCGGGCCCATGCAGATGATTGACGACTTCGTGGCGCGCAAGGCCGGCAAGAAACGCGTGACCTACGACCTGCCCCAGCTCAAGGAGATCCTGGAGGAAACTTACGGGATCATGGTTTACCAGGAGCAGGTGATGCAGATTGCAAACGCCGTCGCCGGCTTTTCGCTCGGTGAGGCCGATGTGCTGCGCCGCGCCATGGGCAAGAAGAAGATCGAAGAAATGGTGGCCATGCGCGAGAAGTTTCTGGCCGGCGCGATCCGGAACAAGGTTCCCGAGGCCAAGGCGCGCAAGCTCTACGAGCAGATCGAGCTGTTCGCCGGTTACGGGTTCAACAAGTCCCACTCCGCCGCCTATGCCCTGGTGGCGTATCATACCGCCTATTTGAAGACCCATTATCCGGTGGAGTTCATGTCGGCCATGCTGACGGCGGAAATCGGCAATCCCGACAAGCTCACCTTCTACCTCGGTGAATGCCGCGACATGGGCATTGAGATCCTGCCGCCCGACGTCAATTCGAGCGATCGCACCTTTACGCCGTCGCAGACCGCTTCGGGCCTCGCCATCCGCTTCGGCCTCACGGCGATCAAGAACGTGGGAGAGGCCGCCATCGATTCGGTGCTCGATGCCCGCCGGCGGCTGGGCCGGTTCGACAATCTGTTCCAGTTCTGCGAAAATGTCGACCTCCGGCTGATGAACAAGCGGGTGATCGAGAGCCTGATCAAGGCCGGCGCGATGGACTCACTGGGCGTGCGACGGGCGCGCATGATGGCAGGCCTAGATCGCGCCATGGAGCTCGGCCAGGCGGACCAGCGCGCGAGCGCCGCCGGGCAAGCGGGCCTCTTCGGCGCCGCCTCGCAACCGGAGCCGCTGAGAGTGGTGGAGTTGCCGGACGCGGCGGAATGGTCTGAAACCGAACGGCTGGCCGGCGAGAAGGAAGTCCTGGGGTTTTTCGTGACGGGTCACCCGCTTGAGAAGTACCGCGCCGAAATGGCGGCTCGTGCCAAGCACGACAGCGCCGGCCTCGAAGACTTGGCGAATGACGCGCCCGTTTCGCTCGCCGGCATCCTCACCGATTTGCGAGTGAAGCCCAGCAAGAAGGGCGATCTCTGGGCTGCGGCGGTCCTCGAGGATTTGCGCGGCACTTCTGAACTCCTCGTGTTCCCTCAGACGCTTCAGCAGGTTCAGCCGCTTCTTAAGAAGGAAGCTGTGCTGCTGATCAAGGGGCGCATCCGAAGGGACGAAGCCTCGGCAAAACCCAAGGTGATCGTCAGCGAAGTCTACTCGCTCGAGAAGGCGCCTGGAAACGGCAGAAAGTCGATCCGGGTCCGAATCCAACTCGATGGCACGCCCGAGACGCTGCTTGACGAGATGTACGCGCTCCTTGCCGCTCATCCTGGGAATGACACGCTCGTGTTCCAACTGGTGCGCGAGGGCAACTTTCGCGCCGCATTGCGGTCGCGGAAACCGGCGGGCGTGAACGCGGACGACGAATTGCTAACGGGATTGCGCCGGATCTGCGGCGAGGATTCAGTGTCTGTCGAACAGCGAATCTAATGGGGGGGGACCTCAGTGGTTTCTGTGCTTCCAAGGCCTTCAACACGGAGAACACGGAGGATCTCGGTGACCTTCGTGTTTTGTATTTTTGGAGCCACAAAGCGCACGGAGTTGACGACTCTCTGGGTTCAGCCTAGCCCGGTACGTGGCTTATTGTGATTCTTTGACATGGCGAGACCTGCACCACAATCCGACCCCGGCCGCGAGATCGAGAAGCAAATCGCCGAGCTCGAATCCGGTTCGCCTTCGGAAGCCGACCGCGAAGAGATCGAGCGCCTGCGAGGCCAGCTCGAGATTCTGCGCCGCGCGCCCGGCGCCACGCGATCCGGCGACGCCTGGGACCAGGTGCTGATCGCGCGTCATCCCAACCGTCCTTACTCGCTTGATTACATCCACGCGCTCTTTACCGATTTCAGCGAGTTGCACGGCGATCGCCGCTTCGCGGACGACCCGGCGCTCGTGGGAGGCCTGGCACGCTTCGAGGGTCGGCCGGTGATGGTGATCGGTCATCAGAAAGGCCGGGACACCGAGCAACGCGTGAAGCGCAACTTCGGCATGCCGAACCCCGAAGGCTACCGGAAGGCGCTGCGGTTGATGAAGCTCGCGGAAAAGTTCGGCTTGCCGGTCGTAACTTTGGTCGACACGCCGGGGGCCTACCCGGGCAAGGGTGCGGAAGAGCGCGGCCAGGCGGAGGCCATCGCTTACAACCTGAAAGAGATTCCCAAGGTGCGGGTGCCCATCGTGGTGGTCGTGCACGGAGAGGGGGGCAGCGGCGGCGCGCTGGCCATCGCAATCGGTGACCGCGTCCTGATGCTCGAGAATGCCATCTACTCCGTGATCGCGCCGGAGAGTTGCTCCTCGATTCTGTGGCGCGACTGGAACCATAAGCAGGAGGCCGCCCGCGCGCTGAAACTGACCGCCCGGGACCTGCAGGGCTTCGGCCTTGTTGACGCGATCGTGCCGGAACCGCCCGGCGGAGCCCATACGGACCCGCCCGGGGCCGCCGCGCGCCTGGGTTCAGCTCTCGGCAGCGCCCTGCGCGACCTCACCGAGCTTGCTCCCGACAAGCTCATCCGTCTGCGCCACGAGCGCCTGCGCAAACTCGCCACCTTTGTAGTTGAGTGAGCATTGACCATGGTCTCTGACTATGGTAGCATCCGTCTATGGAGCAGATGGCAATCTCGAAATTCAAGGCGACCTGCCTCGGGGTCTTGGAAAGGGTGCAGAGGACGCGTCGGCCTGTATTGGTGACCCGGTTCGGGAAGCCGGTGGCCGAGATTGTGCCGGTATCTCCCAAGCAACAGGCCGGTCCATGGGTGGGAGCCATGGTCGGTACCGGGCGCGTTGTAGGCGACATCGTTAAGCCGGCCAGTGACGAGAAAGACTGGGACGCGCTTCGCTGATGAGGCTTCTTCTCGACACCCACATCTGGCTGTGGAGTCACCTCAGCCCCGACAGGCTCTCCCGAAGGGTGACTCGCGAGTTGAATCGCCCGGACAACGAGCGCTGGTTGTCTCCCGTCAGCATCTCGGAGTTGGTTCTGCTCGTCGAGAAGGGCCGGGTTGTCCTCGATCTCCCGATTGAAAAGTGGCTGGAGCAAGCCTTTAACCGTGCTCCGACGACCGAGGCTTCTCTTACGAATTCGGTGGCTGTCGAGATGCTTCGCGTCAATTTATCCTACCGAGACCCTGCAGATCGCCTGCTGGCGGCCACGGCCCGCGTTTTTGACCTGATTCTGGTTACCGCCGACCAACGCCTGATTCAGTCCCGGCAGGCGCGGGTGCTGGCAAACCTGTAGGGCCTCACTGAAATTGGGGTTGCGAGGGCAGCTCCTTCCTCTAACAAATTGAATCTTCAGCGCTTACCAATCACTGCGGCTCCCTTCAGTTAAAGGCAGGAATTCGACCGTTCGCTGTAATGACTTTTGCCAAAGGGGGGCATTTAGTTGCATAATGCCCGTGTGATGAAGCTGGGGTAGACGGTTGTCCAGGCCGTGACCGATTCGTGTAACTGACGAGGTTCGAGTCGCGAATCCAAGGACACCGGAGTCGCTCGGGCCAAGCAAGCGGCGCGGCGATTCGTAACCGCCGCGCCAACCTAACTCGCCGGCTGCGGGGAGCCGGTACAAGGAGAGGTGAACATGAGCACTGTGCCATTCAGCGGTATGCCCGACGAGCACGCCGGGGCGGGGTTGGTCCAGATCAACTCGCAAGAGGAGATCGTCCGTCGACGGCTGGAAGAGGAGCGCCGCCGCCTGGAGCAGGAGGCCGGCCTTGAGCGGCGGGTCGTAACGCAGTTCCATCGCCCCGTGGAGCGCGCCTTTACCAAGGCCGAGCGCGACAAGACCACCATCCTGTTCGGAGGGCTCACCTGGAAGCACGAAAAGCTGGTCCACGGCGCTCTCGAAAGCCTTGGCTACAACTGCGAGGCGGTGCCGGTGGCGAACAAGCGCGCCTTCCAGCTCGGCAAGGAGTACGGCAACAACGGCCAGTGCAATCCCACCTACTTCACCGTCGGCAACCTGGTCCAGTTCCTTCAGAACCTCGAAGAGGCGGGCCTCACCAAGCACGAAATCATCGACCGCTACGTCTTCTTCACCGCCGGCGCCTGCGGCCCCTGCCGCTTCGGCATGTATGAAGCGGAATACAGGCTGGCCCTGCGCAACTCGGGATTCGACGGCTTCCGCGTGCTGCTTTTCCAGCAATCGGGCGGCCTGAACCAGGCCGAAGCCGAAGCAGGCCTCGAGATGAACCTCGACTTCTTCCTCGGCATTTTGAATGCCCTCAACATCGGCGACGTGGTGAACGACGTCGCCTATCAGATCCGTCCGTTTGAGGTGAACCCGGGAGACACGGACCGCGTGCTCGACGAGTGCATGGACCTGCTGCAGGAAGTGATGCGGCGCAAGCGGCCCTACACGCTCGAAGGCAAGTTCGGAGACTGGCTCGGCAAGACGTCGTTCAGCGGCACGGCCACCATGATTGGCAAATTCATGGACCAGCTTTACGGGGACGATTACACCGCCGCGCTCGTAGAGGTGCGGGAGCGCTTCAACGCCATTCCGATCGACCGCACGCGCGTGAAGCCGGTGGTGAAGATCACGGGCGAGTTCTGGGCGCAGACCACCGAGGGCGACGGCAATTTCAACATGTTCAAGTTCCTCGAGAAGGAAGGCGCGCAGGTAATGGTGGAGCCGGTGGGAACCTGGATCATGTACATGATCCATCAGGCCAAGCAGCAAATCCGCGACCGGCGCGGTCTCGACCTCGTGGCCGAAAATGTCTCCCGCTGGAACTTCACGAAGGTGTTCGGCAGCCATTTCAACACCCAGCAAAAGATCGCCAAGCTCTCCTTTGCCGAGAGCATCTTCAAGCGCGAGTACCACAAGCTGATCGACGCCCTGGGCGGCGTGGCGCATCATCTCACCGACCAGTACGAGTTGCAGCGCATCGGGCATCCCTTCTACAACTCACGAGCCGGCGGCGGTGAGGGACACCTCGAAGTGGCCAAGAACATCTATTATTCCAACAAAGACCTCTGCCACATGGTGCTCTCGCTCAAGCCTTTCGGTTGCATGCCGTCCACGCAGTCGGACGGCGCCCAGTCGGCAGTGGTCTCGCAGTACAAGGACATGATTTTCCTGCCGGTCGAGACCTCCGGCGAGGGCGACGTGAATGCGCACAGCCGCGTGCAGATGGCGCTCGGCGAAGCCAAGGTGCGCTCCAAGAACGAAATGAAAGCGGTGCTCGAGAAAACCGGCTACTCGCTCGACGAAGTGCAGGAGTTTGTCGCGGAGCATCCCGAGATGCAGCAACCCATGTACAAGTACGGCCACCACAAGGGTGTGATCGGCGTGGCCGCCAACTTCGTCCTGCACGCGGCTGAGCGCATGAAGGCTGAGAAGCGGGAACTGGTCGCGGTGCACTAGGCGGGGGACAATCGCCTACTGAAAATGTGCTGGCGAAGTTGGGCTTGATGGTTTCGGGAGGGGAGTTTAACCGCGTGACCGGCTGGAGATCGTCTGGAGGGGTCGCCGGGCGAGCTTGGGCTGAGCAAAACGAAGAAAGGAGTACAGACTCATGGCAGGAAAGGTGAAAGCACTTCGAGAAGGACAGCACACCATTACGGCACACCTCATCATCAACGGGGCCGACAAGGCGATCGAATTTTACAAGAAGGCGTTCGGGGCAGAGGTTACAGCTCCGCCGCATCATACGCCGGACGGCAAAGTGATGCACGCTGAGCTCAAGATCGGCGATTCCACCATCATGTTGGCCGATGAGTTCCCGGGCATGGGCGCCAAGGGGCCGCAGGTGCTGGGCGGCAGCCCCGTGGTGTTGAACCTCTACATGGAAAACATCGACAAAACCTTCAACCAGGCTGTTGCCGCTGGAGCCACAGTGACCATGCCGCTCGCCGACCAGTTCTGGGGCGACCGTTATGGCCAGATCAGGGACCCCTTCGGGCACCTCTGGGCCCTGGGCCAGCACGTCGAGGACGTTGCCCCGGCAGAGATGGAGCGGCGAGCCACCGAGGCGTTCGCCCAGATGGCGAAGAGCGCAGGCAAGAGCTAGAGCTTTTGCGATGCGGATGCGGAACGACTACAAGACGGGGCCCCAACCAGGGCTCTGCCTTGATTAGCGGTATCTAGCGAGGTGCGAATGCCAAATGCACGCGATCTGATGGTCGGGCTCGATGTCGGCTCCACCACCGTGAAGTCCGTGGTGGTCGATACCACCACGAGCCAGATCATCTGGAGCGATTACCAGCGACATGACACGAAGCAGCCCGAGAAGTGCCTCGATTTTCTGAAGCGTATGGAGGCGGAGGCGGGCATCAAGGCGGGCGAGTCGCGCGTATTCCTCACCGGCTCGGGCGGCAGCGGCATTGTGCCCATGATCGGCGCCAAGTTCGTGCAGGAGGTAAACGCGGTTTCGCTTGCGGTGGAGCACATCTACCCCGAGTGCGGTTCGGTGATCGAACTCGGCGGGCAGGACGCCAAGATCATCATCTTCAAAGAAGACCCCGAGACCGGCCGCAAGAAGAAAATCCCCTCGATGAACGACAAGTGCGCCGGCGGCACGGGCGCAGTGATTGACAAGATCAACGCGAAGCTGCGCATCCCCGCCGAACAGCTTTGCCAGATGGGGTACGTGGGCGAGAAACTGCACCCCGTGGCAGGGAAGTGCGGCGTGTTTGCGGAGACGGACATCAATGGCCTGCAAAAGTCGGGAGTGCCGCCGAACGAGCTGATGGCGTCCCTGTTCGAAGCCATCATCCAGCAGAACCTTGCCGTGCTGACGCGCGGCAACACGCTGCGCCCCGTGGTGCTGCTGCTGGGCGGTCCGAACACCTACATCAAGGGCATGCAAGATTGCTGGAAGCACAACATCCCCAAGGTGTGGGAAGAGCGCAGCTATCCGCTGCCCGAGGGCGTGGACCCCGAAAGCCTCATCCGCGTGCCTGACAACGCCCAGTACTTCGCGGCGCTCGGCTGCGTGCGCTTCGGACTCGACGAAGACGCCGAGGTCGGCATTTACCAGGGCTACGAAAAGCTCGATTGGTACATCAACGTAGGCCGGCTGGAGGAGAAGCAGAAGCGCGGCGGCAGCGGCCTTTACAAGACCGAAGACGAGCTGGTGGAGTTCAAGGATCGTTTCAAGTCGCACCACTTCACGCCGCGAAAGTTCACGCCCGGGGAGCACGTGGAAGCCTTCATGGGCATCGACGGCGGTTCCACCTCCACCAAGGCCGTCCTGCTCAGCCATGACGGCGAGGTGATGGTGAAGTGTTACCAGCTGTCCAAGGGCAATCCGCTCGAAGACACCATGGAGATGTTCGCCAACCTGCGCAAGCAGGTGGAGGACCAGGGCGCGACGGTTGAATTGCTCGGCGTAGGCTCGACCGGGTACGCGAAGGACATCCTGAAGGAAACGCTGCGCGCCGATGTGGCGCTGGTGGAGACGGTGGCGCACACCGAAGCCGCGCTGCACTTCTACCCCGACGCTGACGTGATCTGCGACGTGGGCGGGCAGGACATCAAGCTCATCATCCTGCAGGACGGCCGCGTCAAGGACTTTAAACTCAACACCCAGTGCTCGGCCGGCAACGGTTACTTCCTGCAATCCACCTGCGTCGGCTTCGGTCACAAGGTGGAGGAGTACGCGGACCTGGCCTTCGGCGCCAAGGCCATGCCGATGTTCGGCTACGGCTGCGCCGTCTTCATGCAGTCTGACATCGTGGACTTCCAGCGCCAGGGCTGGAAGCCGGAAGAGATCATGGCGGGTTTGGCCAACGTGCTGCCCAAGAACATCTGGCTTTACGTTTCGCAGATTCCGAACCTGGCCTCGCTCGGAAAGACCTTCGTGCTGCAGGGCGGCACCCAGCACAACCTGGCGGCCGTCAAGGCGCAGGTGGACTTCATCGAGTCGCGCTTTAAAGACAAGGGCTCGAAGCCCAACGTGATCGTGCACGAACACTGCGGCGAATCGGGCGCGATCGGCGCGGCCATCGAGTCGCGGCGGCTCTATAATCGCGGCCATCGCACGTCATTCATCGGCTTCGAGGCTGTGGCGAACATCAGCTACGTGACCCATCGGAGCGAAGACACCCGCTGCTACTTCTGCAAGAACAAGTGCATGCGCACCTTTATCGACGTGAAGATCGCCGACGCCGACGAGGCCTGGAAGAAGTCGAAGATTCCGATTGCCAAGGGCATCAAGCGCCTGATCGTGGGCAATAGCTGCGAAAAAGGTCTCGTGGAAGACGTGAACGACATGCGCGAGATTAAGAAGGGCCTGGACGCGGCGAAGAAAGACAATCCGAACCTGGCGGAGCTGGGCGCCAAGGCCGCCTTCAAGAGCTACGCGCCGCCGGTGGTGGCCGATCCGCTGCCCAAGTACGCCTTTACGCCCGCTCAAAAGAAGCGTGTGGAGCTGATGAATCGACGCAAGGACCTGCGGATCGGCGTGCCGCGCGTGCTCAACATGTACTCGACGGCGCCGATTTTCAGCGCCTACTTCGAGGCGCTGGGGATTACGGGCGAGAACATCATCTATTCCGATTTCACGAACGAACAACTGTATAAAGAGGGCGCCAAACGCGGTGCTATTGACCCGTGCTTTCCCTCCAAGATCGGGATTCCGCACGTTCACAACCTGGTCTACGTTCACCACAAGAAGAAGCCGCTCGACATCATCTTCTTCCCCATGATCGACGACCTGCCGAGCGACCTTACGCACGCCCAGAGCCACCGCTCCTGCCCGACCGTCGCCACCACACCGGAGGCGGTGAAGGCGGCATTCACCAAGGAAGGGGATCTGTTCAAAGACAACAAGATTCTCTTCTGCGACACCTTCGTGAACCCGGGCAACAAGGCGCTGCTGGCCAAGCAGCTCTACGACGAGTTCAAAGACGTGCTGGGGCTCTCGTTTGAAGAGAACCTGCGCGCCGTGGAAGAGGGCCTGAAGGCGCAGGACAAGTTTATGAACGGCATCCAGCGCGCGCAGGGCCGCGAGGTGCTCAAGAAGCTCGAGGCGGAGGATCGCATCGGCATCGTGGTGCTGGCGCGGCCGTACCACAACGATCCCGGCGTCAACCACGAAATCCTGGAGGAATTCCAGAAGATCGGTTACCCGGTGCTGACCATGCAGTCCCTGCCCATTGATCCTGAGATCGCCGGTCCGCTTTTCGAAGAAGACGTTCGCTCGGGCGCGATTCACGATCCCATGGATATCGGGGACGTCTGGAAGAACAGTTACAGCGAGAACACTTCACAGAAAGTCTGGGCGGCCAAGTTTACCGCGCGCCATCCCAATCTCGTCGCTCTCGAGCTTTCCAGCTTCAAGTGCGGCCACGACGCTCCCATCTACACGGTCGTTGAAGAGACCGTGACCAAGTCCGGCACACCCTACTTTTCCTTCAAAGACATCGACGAGAACAAGCCTACCGGCTCCATCAAAATCCGGGTGGAGACCATCGGTTACTTCCTCAAACGCTACCGAGAAGATATGGTGGCCCGCAACGAGAAGGAGCGCGACATCGAAGGCAAGATGAAGGACTTCGAGGCCAGGCTTCGAGCTCAGTTGGCCGCCGAAACCCGCGTCCCTGCCGCTCTCCATGGGCAGCACCCGCTCTCCGGCCCGCCACCCGCGCCTTATGAGATGGAGAGGCCGGTGGGGATGAACGCGATCCGGTCGATCAAGAGGGACGACTAGCAGACGATTCCTCTGCAACCTGCACGGCCGCGGAGTCGCTAAGGCCGGCAAGTTGTTTCGCGGCGGTCGTAAATCCTCGCCCGATCCGCGCCACCTTCACCGCGCTCTCACCCAAAGGCAGAGCGGATTATCTCGCTCCGAACGGAGCGGGTGAGCGAGCCGTGGTAGAATACGCGCATGGTTGCAATTCGCTTCACCTCTGAGGATCGTGCCACCGACGGGCTCATGCTTCTTGTCCGTCAAGGAAAAGTGCGCGGCCTTCGGGACGGGATCTACATTTGCCGGGAGGAAACGTTAGCCGCCTTGGACTCGAGCGGCGTCCCCTACCAGAGGATACCGTTGCCGTTGGATCTCAATGAAGTGGACACGGTACGAAATACTCTTACCACTACGCTATAACGACGGCCGCGCTGTTGAGAGCGAAAAATTCCTCCGGACTCACCTCGATCTCGTCGAGAACTTTGGCGCCAACACCATCGACCTTCTGCCGGCCTTGGGTTCCTGGAAGTATCAGGGCGTCGTCTATGAAGACGCGCTGCTTCGTATGACCACTGATGTTCCCGCTTCTTTCGGGGCCGATGACTTTTTCGCGAATACAAAGAAGTGCTGAAGGCGCGTTTCGAGCAGATCGACATCTGGATCAGCAGCCACGAACTTCATATTCTCTGAAGCGCCGGGCCTATGCGCGCCGGGACGTGTTAACATACCCCACGGAGCCTTGCGATGCCGTTTGAGTCTGACAAGATTATGTTCGAGATCTACCGCGAGCCCTACCAGGGACGCTTTCGCGTGGTGTACTTCACCGAGCTACAGGACCACAACAAGGAAACCGAGATCAACCGCGCCATGGCGGGCGATCACTTCTACGACGGTTTCATCCGGAATTACCGCAAAGACCAGGCCAAGGAAGTTATCACTGCCATTTTGGGGCGGCTGAACGACGGTGAGAAGTTGACTCCGGCTCAAATCCAGCAGGAGCTCGACCCTTTCATACCGGCTTGACGCAATCCCGATGACACTGACCGGCCTGAGCGTGTGAAGGGAGTCGCCGCGGGGTGTCTGAGCGGGAGCATTGAGTCTCAGTCGAGAACTGCATGGGTCTGTGGCGCAAGGAAGTGATTCAACCCGCGCTCGATCGCGACCTCGAGCGCGCCATCGCCGAGCAGCAGGCGATCCTCCTGCGCGACGCCCGCAACGCCGGCGCCCACTATGCACTCGGCGCGCTGTGCCAATTAAAAGGCGATCGCGATGCCGCCGTTCGTTACTTCCGCAAAGCCATCGAATTCGATTCCGCCTATGCGGCTCCGCACGTGAGCCTGGGACGGATCTACGCCGTCGAGGGTGACTACGACGCCGCCTGGCGGCACGCGCGCGAGGCCGAGCGGCTGGGCGACCGGTCGCTCGCGGAACAGCTGGCGCGATACCCGGCTCTCGGGTCGAACGGCAGCGGGCGCTAAACCCGCCGCCACCTCAAATTGACCCGGTACTTGCGCGCAGGGGAACGGGTCGTTGCAGCGCCAATCCAAGCTATAATCCCCGAATGCCCGAAGCCCTTGCCAGCAAGGTCCTGTTGATTGGCTGGGACGCCGCGGATTGGAAGGTCGCGACGCCTCTCATGGATCAGGGGCTGATGCCCACGCTCGACGACTTTGTCAGTCGCGGCGTGATGGGCAATCTCGCCACGCTCCGTCCCGTCCTTTCGCCCATGCTGTGGAATTCGATCGCCACCGGCATGCGGGCGGACAAGCACGGCATCCATGGCTTCACGGAGCCCGACACCCAGACGGGCGGCGTCCGGCCCGTCTCAAGCACCTCGCGCAAAGTCAAAGCGATCTGGAACATTCTCACGCAAAAGGGCTACCACACGCATGTGCTCGGCTGGTTCGCGGGGCACCCGGCTGAGCCTGTCAACGGCATCTCGGTGTCGGATCTTTATCCCTACGCCACACAACCGCTCGACAAGCCCTGGCCGCTGCCCCAGGGCGCTGTGCATCCTGAGAGCATGCGCGAGATTTTCGCGGACCTGCGCATGCACCCCGCGGAAGTGACCGAGGCCGCCATCCTGCCTTGGATTCCGAAGGCCAAAGACATTGACCAGGAGAAGGACAGGGGTCTCGCGTCCTTCGCCAAGGTGCTGGCGGAGAATCTGTGCGTCCACAACGCCGCCACCTGGATTCTGCAGAACCGGCCGTGGGATTTCATGGCGGTCTATTACAACGGCATCGACCATTTCTGTCACGGCTTCATGCACTATCATCCGCCGCGCCTGGAGGGCGTACCCGAAGACAAGTTCGAGATCTACAAGGACGTGGTCAACAACGCCTACCGGTTCCACGACATGATGCTGCACACATTGCTCGAACTCGCCGGGCCCGACGCCACGGTGATTCTGTGCTCGGACCACGGCTTTCATTCCGATCACCTGCGGCCGCGCGGCATCCCGCGCGAACCCGCGGGGCCCGCCGTGCAGCATCGCCAGTTCGGAATCGTCGCGATGAGGGGGCAAAGCCTCAAGCAGGACGAGCGCATCTACGGGGCCACGCTGCTCGACATTACCCCGACCATCCTCACGCTCTTCGGCGTGCCGGTCGGCGAGGATATGGATGGGCGCGTGCTCGTGCAGGCTTTCGCTGAGCCCCCGGCCATCGAGCGCATTCCGAGCTGGGAGCAGGTGCCCGGAGAGTGCGGCATGCACGCCGCCGATCTGCGCATGGACCCCGCCGCTGCCCAGGCGGTGTTGCAGCAGTTCGTGGCGCTCGGCTACATTCAAAGGCCCAATGAAAACCAGGAAAAAGCCGTGGCCACCTGCGTTCGTGAGGCCAACTACAACCTGGCGCGAGTGTATCTTGACTCGCTCCGGCCCAAAGACGCGCTGCCGCTGGTCGAAGCCCTGGTGAAAGACAGCGACGAAGCCCGCTTCCGCCAGCACCTGGCCCAGTGCTATTACATGCTTGGCCGGCGCGCCGAGGCGAAGGCCGTCCTCGAAGACCTGATTGCCAACCCGCCCAAGCCTCCCGACCCCCCCAAGCCGGCAGGAGGCGAACAGGCCGCTGCCGCCGAAGGCCAGGGAGTTATCGCCGGCGCCAACGGCGATGCTCCGCATCGACCGGCCGCCGCCACCGCGCTGGCGGAAGATCCGCCGCTTGAAGCCGCACCCGGGCCGCTTGGCGCAGATGGAGGCGAGGCGGACGGTGAGGCTTCGGAGCCTGCGCCGGAACCGGCTGCCGCAGCTTCGCCACGTCCCTGGGTCGACTGGCTGATGGGCGTGATTCAGTTCGAGGAAGGGAAGACGGAAGAAGCGCTCACGTATCTCCTCCGCGCCGAGCAGGCTGACCCGCGGCTGCCCAATTTGCACTTGCGCATCGGCGAAACCTACTTGCGCCGCCGGCAGCTTGACAACGCCGAGCGCGCGTTTCGCCGAGCCCTGGAGATTGACGGCGACAGCCCCGAGGCCCATCTCGCCCTCGCCCAGGTCCACCTGCGCCGGCGCAGAAATGAGGACGCCGCTGAGGAGGCGCTGGTGGCTGTCGGGCTGCAGCACTTCCTGCCTCTCGGCCATTACGCGCTGGGGGTGGCGCTGGCGCGTCTCGGCCATTCGCACCGCGCGACCCTGGCGTTCGAGACGTCGGTGTCGATGCTGCCCGGCCTGGCAAACGGCCATCGCTGGCTGGCGGCGCTCTATGGTCGGCCCGGCGGCGATGTGGATAAGGCCGCCATTCACCGCAAGCTCGCGAGCGAACTTCTCAAGCGGCGGAGGGATCAGATGGCGAAGGCGGGGGCGGCGTGACGACAAGCGAGGAGCACCGTCCTGCGGCGCGTTCGGAACCCTGCCGTGTTGCTTAGCCGTCATCGGACAACTGACGACTGACCACTGACCACTGACACCACTGACCACTGACAACAACCGATGATCTACATCGTTTCCGGCCTCCCGCGCTCGGGCACTTCGCTTGCCATGCAGATGCTCGCGGCGGGCGGGCTCCCGGTGCTGACGGACGGTCTCCGCCAGCCGGACGCGAACAATCTACGCGGCTACTATGAATGGGAGAGAATCAAGCAACTGGCCCAGGATCCCGCCTGCATGGCTGAGGCGGAAGGCAAGGCGGTGAAAGTGATTTCGTCGCTGCTGCTCGCCTTGCCGCCCGGCCACGACTATCGCGTGCTCTTCATGATGCGGCCGCTCGAAGAAGTGGTGGCGTCGCAGGCGGCCATGATCGCGAAGCTCGGCGCCCAGGGCGCGAACCTGCCGCCCGCCGCCATGATCGCGGCGTTGCGATCGCATCGCAACCAGGTGATCGCGTGGCTCGAGAGCCGGCGATTGCCCGTCATCGCGCTCGATTATCACGCGCTCATGGCCGATCCTGCGGGAAGCGCCGCCCGAGTCGCCGGTTTTTTCGAACTGCCGCTCGACGTCGAGGCCATGTCGAGCCAGGTGGATCCCGCGCTGCATCGCCAGCGCGCGCAGCCGGCGCCGTAGCTTCGGTGCCGCAGCTTCGGCGTCGTAGCTTCGTTTCAAGTCTGAGAGTGTGTTAAAAACCTGTCCAGACTGTCATTCCGAGGAGCCGTAGGCGACGAGGAATCTCGCAAGTCGTCTATTTTTCAGAGCGAGATTCCTCGCTTCGCTCGGAATGACAGGATTTCGGGAGTTTTTTCAACAACCCGTTAAATTACTAAAGCGTGTCGACGCCGTTTGGCGCGGCAGCGCCGGCGAGTACCACATCGTAGCCGCCGGATTAACGGGTTCTGATTATTGTGTGCTGCCGTTGCACGCCGCTATAAAGGTTGCCGCGCTCGTTGAGGCGGGATAAGAGAGGAATATGACCTGGATTCGAACCGTTCCCATGGCTGAGGCCGACGAGAATCTGCTGAAGGCCATGCAGTCGCAAATGGCCTTGTATCCCAAGGAGTATGCCACGCCCGTGCACGCGACCGGCGACTCCGGCAAGGATGCGCCCGGCATTGTGGCCTCGCACAGCCTGATTCCGGACGCCCTTTACCACGCCTTTTCCACGTTCGGCGTGCTGATGTCGCCGGACCTGCCGCTCAGCCGCCGCCAGCACGAGATGATCACCACCATGGTTTCGGTGACGAACCGCTGCGTCTATTGAATCGAATCACACGCAGAGTTTCTGCGTCGGGTCACGCTGGACGAAGATCTGGTACGCGCGCTCGAGACGGACTACACCCAGGCGCCGATCACCGCGCAGGAGCGTGTGATGGTGGACTACGTGGTGAAGATCACGAAGGATGCCACCAAGGTGAGCCCGGCCGACCATGAGCGCCTCCGGGCGAACGGCTTCGATGACAAGGCCATTCTGCAAATCACGCTCATCGCCGCCTGGTTCAACTACATCAACCGCGTCGCCGACGCGCTCGGTGTGGGCAGGGACGGATGAGTTTTGGCGGCGAATGGTGGCGATGAATTTGGCCTTGATGGCCGGCGTACCGTGACCCCGATCCGGCCGGTAGAGGCGGTTGGCACTGCCCACGGGCTGCAAACCCGTCGAGAGCTTCGCTGAGGCTCTTCTGGGTTCGACTCCCATCCCGGCCTTCCCTGACCACCCGCTGTAGCCTATATATGCATACCTACAGAGCTTGACAATACTGCTAGCCCCGTGCTACCTTGCCCATGTTGTTTCGGGAGGGCGGACTCGCCGTCCCGGGGGGTTCTTGATGCTCCGCAGTTCCTCACGTCGCGCCCAAGTGTTGCGATCAACAGGCGGCCTGTCGCTACGTCACATTGAGCCTATTAAAGTAGCCTCTACACAATCGCGCGCGCGTGCACTTGTGTCCGAAAACACTGAAAATGCGAAAAAAAAGAATCTAAAATTTTGCAAAACGAAGCCACTAAGCCCAATGGAATCAATAAATCGGTCTCAAAAACGGGTCAAAACGAAGCCAAACGAAGCGAAACTTGGTTTGTATAAGTCTTTTGGAATCAATCAGCCCGATTTGCAGTGGCTTTGTTTTGACGTTTCAGAGCCAAAACTCATGCGCGCAAGCCTGTGCACTTATAAGCGTCCTTCGAAGGTTGGCATCAGGCTCGACGGGTGGCGAATCTTGCCGGGACGGATGCGGCGTCGCACGCCCTTAGCGCTCGAGCTTCTTATCAAGGTATCTCTTGAGCGCCACAGAGTTGTTGTGCTCCGTGTCGCGTGCGCTGTAGAGCAGTTCCACGGCGCCATGACGGGCTACGTCGAGCAACGGCTTCCAGGCTTGCGATTGGGCGTTGAGTTCGGCAAAGTAGCGCTTCTGGAACTCGTCCCATTTCGCCGGATCGTGCCCGAACCAGTGACGAAGCTCGTCGCTTGGAGCAACGTCTTTGAGCCATCCGTCCACGCGCAGGGCCTCCTTCTTGATCCCTCGCGGCCACAGCCTGTCGACGAGATACCGTTTGCCCTTCGATGGCGACGGCGCGTCGTAGACTCGTCTGAGCGTGATCATAAGCGCACGAATCTCTCTTCTTCCTCCGCCGTACGTCAGCTCCGTCGCAGGTTCGATCGCCCGGCGGCGGGTTGCGGCGTTTGCGGTCGCGACCGGAGCCCGTTCCGCGTCTCACCCCTTGGCATCTCACGCCTTGGCCCAGGCCAGCATTTCGAGTACGCTCCGATGCAGCCTAGGGTCGCCGGCAGCGATCACCGCGCCGCCCTCGTAGCAAGGCTCTCCGTCCCAGCCGGTCATCATCCCGCCGGCCGCCTCGATCATGGGGATCAAAGCCTGAACGTCGTAAGCGAACAGCTCCGATTCGATCACCGCATCAATCAAGCCGGCCGCCAGCAGGCAATAGTTATAGCAATCGCCGCCGTAGCGCGCCAGGCGGGCCTTGGAAGCCACCAGATCGAAGGCGGCGCGTTCCTCGCTGCGCGCGAACTGGCCGGGATGGGATGTGCAGACGGCAGCTTGACGCAGGCTCGCGCACGGGCGGGTGTGCAGCCGCTGCTCATGCCCGTTCCGGCGCACGAAAGCGCCGAGCCGCGATCCCACAAACGCCTCGCCGACGAACGCCTGGTGCATCACCCCCAGCACGGGCCGCGTGCCATCGTTCAGGGCGATGAGCGTGCCCCAGTGAAGCTGGCCCAGCATGAAAGCCCGCGTGCCGTCGATGGGATCGATCACCCATGTGAGCGGCGAGCTGCCGGGGGCGCGGCCTTGCTCCTCGCCATAGATTGCGTGATCGGGATACGCGCGGTTGATTTCAGCGCGAATGGCGGTTTCGGCTGCGAGGTCCGCGATCGTCACGGGATCGAAGCCGCCGGGGCCGGCCTTGTTGCGCGCGTCGAGTTGGGCGCGAAAGTGCGGCAGGATGGCTCGTCCGCCGGTTTCGCCGAGGTGGGACGCAAACGCCAGGTACGCGCGGAGTTCATCGTCCGTCAGGCCAATGACGGCGCCGTCAGAGTTCATAGCCCCCGCCCCGGGTCAAAGTCGAACCACCCCGATTCTCTCCGAATCGAAGGATTATTGC
>DASZIG010000002.1:0-12757 GCA_035949375.1 Terriglobia bacterium
GTCGTAATCGCCCGGCACCGGAATGTCGCCGCTCGCCCCGAGCACCTGCGTCACCTCCTTGCCGCTCGTGCTGTACGACACGTACCACGTCTGGTTCGAAGGCCGCCAGATCGCGTAGTCCGTCTTGCCGTCGCCGTCGTAGTCCCCCGGCACGATCTCGTCGCCGTTCTCGCCCCACTGCGTGGTCACGCTCTTGCCCGTGGAGCTGTCGATCACGTAATACGTGCCGTTCGACGGCCGCCAGATGCCGATGTCCGTCTTGCGATCGCCGTCGTAATTGGCGATATGCTTGTCGCGACGGAAGATCGAGGCTAGATGACTGGCTGGGATGTCGCCCGTCAGTCCCCACTGCGTGGTGGCGCCCCCGCCGCCCGAGTAATCGATGTACCAGGTCCCGTTCGAGGGCCGGAACACCGCGTAATCATTGATCCCGTCGCCGTTGTAATCTCCGACTACCGGAATGTCGCCGGGCGCGCCCCACTGCTGGCTCACCGTCTTGCCCGTGCTGCTTTGCAGGACGTAGAACGTGGCCGTGGACGCGCGCCATACCGCCACATCCGTCTTGCCGTCGTTCTCGTAGTCGCCTTCCGCCGGAATGTCGCCGGGCAACCCGAAGGGCGTCGTTACCGTCTGGCCCGTGCTGCTGTGAATGATGTACCAGGTGCCGTTCGAGGGCCGGAAGATGGCATAGTCCGCCTTGTCGTCGCCGTCGTAATCGCCCGTCACCGGCACGTCGCCCGGCAAGCCCCATTGCTTCGTGACGGTCTGGCCCGTGCTGCTCAGGATCACGTAGAAGGTGCCGTTCGACGGCCGCCACAGGGCGATATCCGTCTTGCCGTCGCCGTCGTAGTCGGCCGGCACCGGCACGTCATCGGGCAGCCCAAACACCTCCGTGGTATTCTGGCCGCCGTTGTTCGCCAGAATGTACCAGGTCCCGTTTGAAGGGCGCCAGACTGCGAAGGCGTCCTTGCCCACGCCGTAGTAATCGCCCGGCACCGGCACGTCACCCGGCAGGCCCCACGCCTGGGTCAGATTCTCGCCGCCATCGTTCGACAGGATGTACCACGTGCCGTTCGAAGGCCGCCAGATCCCGACGTCGCCTTTGCCGTCGCCGAAGAAGTCCGTGGTCAGGGTGGGACTATCGGCCAGGGGAATCGACGTCACCTCGAAGGCTACGTTGCTCAAAAACGTGCCACCCGGCGTTGTCACCTTGATCTCGCCGCTGGTCGCGCCGACGGGTACGGTGGCGATGATCTCGGAGGTCGAGACCACGGTGAACGCGGCTGCGAGGCCGTTGAAGGTGACGCTGGTTGCGCCTGTCAGATCCGTTCCCAGAATGACCACACTCGATCCCACTGTGCCGGAGGTCGGCTCCGGTGACACAAACGGCCCGAGATCCAGAGACAGGCTGAAGATGGTGCCACAGCCAGAATCAAAGCAGGCGGCGGTGTTCCCGCCCTGAGCGGTTGTCCCGTAGAAGGTCCCATTGGTGTCCTGGACCAGCCCTCCTTGGGGGCCGTAGCCGTCCGCGCAAGCGGTTTGCGAGCAAAAGCTGTAGAGCGTCGTCAGCGCGCCACCGGTGGTGATCTTGAAGACAGTCCCAGCGAAATTGGCCCCGCCACCGCTCGCTTCGCCGTAGAGGCTTCCGTTGGTGGCCTGGAGCAGAGGCCCGAACGGCTGGGAGCCGTCCGTGAAGTCGAAGGCGTGCAGTGTCGTCAGCACTCCACCCGGGGTGATCGTGAAGATGGTCCCGTAGCCGTTAGCCCCGCCGTTCTCCGTTGTCCCGTAGAAGTCCCCATTGCTCGCCTGGACCAGCGCCCCCACGGGGTTGTTTCCGTCTTCGCAGCCGCTTTCGGAGCAGAAGCTGTAAAGGGTCGTCAGCGTGCCGCTCGGGGTGATTTTGAAGACTGTGCCGCCATTCCCCATGGCTCCATGGGCGCCGCCAAAGGTTGTCGTTCCATAAAAGTTGCCATCGCTCCCCTGGATTAGCGCCGCGTTGGGTTGTTGGCCGTCCGGGCAGCCGCTTTGCGAGCAAAAGCTGTAAAGAGTGGTCAGGGTGCCGGTCAGGGTGATTTTGAAGACCGTGCCATTGCCGTTGGCCCCGCCAAAATCCGTAGTCCCGTAAAGGTCCAGATCGGCGGCTTCGAGCAGTCCGACGTTCGGGTTGGCGCCATCCGCACAGCCGCCTTGTGAGCAAAAGTTGTAAAGGGTTGTCAGCGCACCGCCAGAGGTGATTTTGAAGACTGTGCCATCGCCGCTCGCGCCGCCCCCATAGGTGGTCCCGTAAAAGTTCCCGTCGGTGCCCTGGACCAGCGCCGCGTTCGGGTCCTCTCCATCCGTGCAACCAGTACCTCCTTGGGAGCAAAAACTGTAAAGAGTCGTCAGGGCGCCACCTGTTGTGATTTTGAAGACTGTCCCGGCAGCGTTGGCCCCACCATCCGCGGTTGTGCCGTACAAGTTCCCATCGGTCCCCTGGATCAGCTTCTGATAGGGATTGGCGCCGTCCGTGGAGTCGAAGGTCAGCAGCGTGGTGAATGTCTGCGCCGGCAAGGCAATCGCCGCTGCGCCAACGACGACGACGGCCGCGCACGCCCGTGCCCACCAACTCGTCCGCAGGCTACCCTTTCTGTGCGCTACTCTTTTACGGAACGAATATCGGAATTGGGCGTTAGGATTCATAAGACCCCTTACAATCGCCTGGTTTGCGAAGGAAACGCAATGGCGTAAAGGCAGGTCCCCTGCCTGCCCAGGGGATATTATCACAGGCGGGCGGTGACTGGCGTTGATCGCGGACTCTCCCGAGATCGCCTGGCCGGCCGACCAGTAGCGGCATGGCCGGGAGGTTGGCGAAGGCCTTGTGTCCCAGCGCGGGGCTGGCTTGGTGTCCGCCAGAAAGGCCTGCGCCGGCCCCCAACCCCCTTGTGCCCGAGATGGGAACATGACATGCTACAGATGTGCGCGTGATTGCGCGTAGCACCCTTGTTCGTTTCATCGAGAGCCTCGCTGGCCACCGGGAGCAGCGGGCGGTTAAAGCGGCGCTCGAAGCTTGGTTTCATGAGGCGGTGGCGGCCGAGTGGCGCAGTTCTGCTGAGGTCAAGGAGAGTTACGCGAATGCCAGCATCTTGGATGCGGAACGCGTGGTGTTCAATATCAAGGGCAACGACTATCGTCTCGTAACGGCGATCGATTACCGCCGCCAGATCGTCTTCATCAAATGGCTGGGAACTCACGCCGCCTATGACAAAATCGACGCGAGGACAATTCAGTATGGAGATTAGACCGATCAAGGCCGATGCCGATCACCGCGCTGCACTGCGCGAGATCGACCGCCTTTGGGGTGCGAGAGAAGGAAGCGCGGAAGGCGATCGCCTGGATGTCCTGGTGACCCTGGTTGAGGCTTATGAGCGGGCGCACTTCCCCATCGATTTGCCCGATCCCATCGAGGCGATCAAGTTCCGGCTGGAGCAACAGGGAGCGGATGCGAAGGCGCTCGTGGGCGTGATTGGCAGCCGGACCCGCGTTTATGAAGTTCTCCGCCGCGATCGCCCTCTGTCACTCGGCATGATCCGCCGACTCCACGATCGTTTTCAAATCCCTGCCGAAGTGCTCATCCGTCCTCCGAAGAAGCGACGAATCAGGCATGCAGCCTAGCCGCGTTTGGCCGGCTGACGCAAGCCTTCAAAAGTCCGCGTGGATCGAGTTCCCTTCGACAAATCGAGGTCCGCGCCCAGCCCCCCGGTTATTGCTTGTCGTCGGAGGCGGGCCACTGCCCTAGATAATGCATAAACTCTAGTCCGAATGTGCTGATTTTGAAGTGGCGAGATGAGGTCGTGTTCAGGGCGTCGTTGACAGCTCTTTCGGCATCTCCTAGCGTGGGACGGTTCTTTAGCCGTGGGGCTGCCTCGATCACTCGAATGTAGGCGTTCAACGCGCCTTCACGATAGTGTCCGTTTCGGTAAAGCTCGCCGCTTACCGTTTCGATTTCGGGATGAAGCGCCGTTGACCCCGCCGTTTGATTCATCCTCGGCCGTATCATCGGCCCTACGGCTCCAGCAGGCTCGGAGGATCTGCGCCTCGCCTCCAGTTCAGCGCCCCATTCCGTCTTGAAGTCAATAAAGTCGAGAATTCCCTCGGTTACGCCGACGGAAAAGTTGGAACTGGAAGGTGAGTTACCCCAACTTGCGATATAGCGAGAGAACTCCGTTGCGAAGAGCATCCCGATCCAATGTCGTTTTCCCGCGCGTAAGGACCACCGTGATTGTGACGATCTCCAAAATCTCAGACGCTGCCACTCCACGCGAAGGCCCGCCGTCGCCGCAACGGATTCCTTTACCGGGGCCCAACGTGGCGGATCAGGCGTGACGGGTCGGGGGAGTGCGGGTTGATGCTTCCCGCGCTATACTGCGATCAGCATGAAGTACGTCAAGTATGGCCGCTACGTTCCCGACGCGCTCGACGGGCTGAGCTCCGAGGACCTTATGAAGCTGCTTGAGAACTACCTGCTCGACAGCGGCTTCTACAATCAGTTCTATGACTTCCGCGAGATGGACGGCGAGCAGACGCTCGAGTCCCTGCGCCAGGCGCTGCTCGAGGCCATGCGCGAGAGCGAGGCGGTGCCCGAAAGCGTGCTTCAGGAGCTGATGAACCGGGCGGCGGAAGGCGACGAGGCGTCCGAGCTCGAGCGCGCGCTCAATCGCCTGATCCAGCGCATGGCCGACGAGGGCTACATCAGCATTGACGCGCCTCCGGAGGCCGGACGCCTGACCGAGCCGCAGTCGGGTTCCGGGGCAGGCGGCGACGGCCGGGTGAAGTTCGAGGTTACGGACAAGGCGCTCGATTTTCTCGGATTCAAGGCGCTCAAAGACCTGCTCGGATCGCTTGGGAAGTCGAGCTTCGGCCGGCACGACACGCGCGAGCTCGCGACCGGGGTGGAGGCCTCGGGATCGACGCGCCGCTACGAGTTCGGGGACACGCTCAATCTCGACGTGAACGCCACGCTGCTCGCCGCCATCGGGCGCCAGGGTCTCAAAATGCCCCTTGATCTCGATTACCCAGACCTGCAGGTGCGGCAGGCGGAGTATCAAAGCTCCTGCGCCACCGTGCTGATGCTCGATTGCAGCCACAGCATGATCCTGTACGGCGAGGATCGCTTTACGCCGGCCAAGCGCGTGGCCCTGGCCCTTTCGCACCTGATCCGCAGCCAGTATCCGGGCGATTCGCTGCACATGGTGCTGTTCCACGACTCGGCCGAGGAGATTCCGGTGGGACAACTGGCGCGCGTCAAGGTGGGTCCGTATTACACCAACACGCGCGAGGGTCTGAAGCTTGCACAGCGGGTGCTGTCGCGGCAGAAGAAGGATATGCGCCAGATCGTCATGATCACGGACGGAAAGCCCTCGGCGCTGACGCTCGAAGACGGGCGTATTTATAAGAACGCCTTCGGCCTCGATCCGCTGGTGGTGAGCGAAACCCTGCGCGAGGTGGGGCGCTGCCGGCGCAACGGGATCCTGATCAATACGTTCATGCTGGCGTCGGACTGGGGTCTGGTGGACTTCGTGCAGAAAGTCACCCAGATCTGCCGCGGCAAAGCCTACTTCACCACGCCCTACACCCTCGGCCAGTACCTGTTGATGGACTACATGGAGAAGAAAGTCCGCAAGGTGCATTAGGTCATCGATAGATTGGGCTACTAAACTAGCTTACATCTCCATCCGCCCGTTCCGCCTGGGTGCGGCCGCGCCCGGCGCCACAACTCCCCCCGCAAGAACCCCCTAAAGTCCGGCAAATTCCAGCCGAAGGATATGAGTGAAGAGGCACAAAGCGCTGAGTCCGGGTGCGCTCCCGGTGAAGCGAACGAAGGGTGCGCGCGTTTAGGCCGCGCGCGTTTAGGCAAGGACATGCAATTCACGTGGTGGCGAAGGAAATCGCGGGTGCTGGCGGGTGTCGACATCGGATCGAGCTCCGTGAAGGTCGTCGAGCTCCGCAAGAAGGGCCGGAGTCTGCAACTGGTCAGCGTGGGGGTGTCCGAGCTTGAGCCGGGCGTCATCGCGGACGGCGAAATCAGGAACGCGCCTGCCGTCTCGGCGGCCGTCGCACGGCTGCTCGAACAAAGCAAGGTGAGCGCGCGCGACGTGGCGGCGTCGGTCGCAGGCAACGCGGTAATGGTCAAGCGGATCGCTGTCCCGGCCGCAGTCGGCGAGGCGCTCGACGAGTCGATCCTCGCGGAAAGCGAAAGGCAGCTCTCGTGGGACGTGGACGAGTTGAACATCGACTACCAGGTGCTTGGGCCGGCGGCCGATCCCCAGGCTGTGGAAGTGATGCTGGTGGCGGCGCGGCGCGAGAAGATCGCAAAGATCGCCGGCGTGCTGGCGGAGGTGGGAAGGAATCCAGCGCTCGTGGACCTCGACGCTTTCGCGGTCCAGACCGCTTTTGAGACCGCCTATCCGCCCGAGGCGGCTCGGACGGTGGCCTTGCTCAACGTCGGTGCGCGGCTGATCAACGTGAACATCGTGCGCGAGGGCGCCCCGCTGTTCACGCGCGACATTCCAGCCGGAGGCGCGCAGTACACCGCGGCCCTGCAAAAAGCCCTCAACCTGAGCTTTCAGGCGGCCGAAGCGGTGAAGACGGGCAAGGACGGCGTGGCGGCCGCTGGCCCCAACGCGGGCTCGATCGACGCCGTGCGGAGCGCGTTCCTCGACAGCCTCGCGAACGAGGTCCAGCGGACCCTGAGCTTTTACGGCCAGACCGGCGGACCCGGAGGCGTCGATGCCGTCTATCTCTCCGGCGGCACCGCGCGCCTGCCGGGCCTCCGCGAGCGTTTGCACCGCGAACTCGATATCCCCGTCGAAATCCTTGATCCGCTGCGCGGCATTCGGCTTCCGGCTTCGGGCCTTGACAGCGGCCGCCTTGCCGGGCTCTCGCCGCAGTTGGCCGTCGCCGTGGGCCTCGCCCTGAGGAGCTTTGACGTCCCATGATGCGCATCAACCTCCTCGCCGAAGCTGCTGGTGATGAGACGCGGTCGCCGATTGCCGGGCCGGCGGCCGCTTTCCAGGCGCGCGTGTTCGCCCTGTCGCTCGCGGCCGTGGTCGCGCTGTTGGGCGCGGCATGGTGGCTGCTCGGCGCCTGGCAGACGAGGCTCGATGCGCGGATGGCCGCCGAGAAGTCCGAGTCGAATCGCCTGGCGTCGATTGGCGCCGAAAACAAGCGCTACCAGTCTGACCTTCAGGACGTCAACCGGCGGATCGCAGCGGTCGAGCTGCTTGAGAGTAATCGTCGCGGGCCGGTGGAATTTCTGGCCTCGCTCGAGGAAGCTGTGAATCGAGCGCCCGGGCTCTATCTGACTTCTGTAGGCTCGAAAGACGGCCGCCTGGCGCTTAGCGGCGAGGCGGGATCGGTGGCGCCGATCGCTGACCTGGTAACGGCGCTGCAGGGGTCCGGTGGATATCACGACGTGTCGCTGCGGGAGTATCACCAGGACGATGACAAGGACGGCCGTGTGAGATTCAAGTACAGTCTCGATTTCACGTTTCAGCCGCCGGCCGCGGCTGTGGTCGCGGCGCCGCCGGCAAGTGACGCGAAGGTTACAGGTCCGGTGCCGGCAGAGCGTCCGCAAGCGAGCGCGGAGAAGCGCCATGGCTAAGAGCCTCGAAGAGTACCCGCGGCCGGTTCAAGCCGGAATCCTGGCAGGCCTTGTGATCCTGCTCGGGGCCGTCGTGGCCTGGTACTTCGTTTGGCCGCGCGCCCAGGGTTGCCTCGCGCGACGCGACCAGATGCGCGCCCGGCACGCGCAAAACGCCGCCGATCGTTCGTTCGAGCAGCAGCGCCCGCTGTATCGCAAGCGCCTCGAGGATGCTGAGGCAAGCCTTGCCGACCTGCGTGCCCAGGTTCCGGATGACGCTGATCCGGCCGGCTTGGTCCGGTTGGTGCATGAAGCGGAGATTGCCTCTGGCGTCCACGTCCGTTCTCTGGCCGTGCAGCCGTCGCTCGACTCCGGTGTGTACCTGGAGGTGCCCGTGCATCTGCACGTGGACGGCGAGTACGACGCGCTGCTCGGTTTCTTCGATCGCCTGGGCCGCTCCGCCCGCATCACAAGCGTCCGCGATCTAGCCTTGAACGTGCCCGGGCAGGGCGCTTACAAACTCGCCGCGCGCGAGACCGTGGCGGCCGACTTTGTGCTGTCGACGTATTGCAACCGCGCGATCCCGGGGCTAGCGGGCCCGGCGCCAGCGGCCCCGGCGAAGAAGTGAGAAGAAGTAAGAGGATTATGGGCATGCTTTCGACCCGCCAATTCGTTCCCCGCGTCCTGCTGGCTTTGCGGCTCGCGGCATACATGGTCCTCGGCAGCCTGGCCCTCGACAGCTTGATCGTGCAGGGGCAGCCGGCAGCCGCATCGAATCTGTCTCCATCGAGCACCGCCCCTGAGAAGCCGAGACCCGCGATCGCGCCAGTTCCCGCGGGCCCGGGCGCGGCAGCAGCCTCAGCATCGCGCGGAGTTGCATTACCCTCACGAGCCCTCGCGTCGGGAAGCCTCCGGACTCGGGCGTCGCGTCTGCGCGATCCTTTCCGGGAGCCGGAAGATGCGACCCGCGAGGTCCCCGCCGGTGCGCCCCGTCCCGTCAAGCCGCGGCCGCCGGGCATCGGCGGCTTGCTCCTGGATCAGGTCCGGCTGCAGGGAATTGTTCGCGAGGAGGTCACCGGTCAAATGATCGCCATGGTCGCAACCCAAACCAATTTGTCCTACTTCGTTCACGTCAACGACCAACTCTACGACGGCGTGGTCAGCCGGATTACGCCTGACGCGGTTTACATCCGGCGGACCGGTTTCGCGCTTCGTGGCGATTCGGGCGAAGTCGTGCTCCGGCTCGCACCGGCGACGGGAGGCCAGCAATGAGTACGCATCGACATCGCCTGACGGGCTTGGGCCTGCTATCGGCCATCCTTGCGCTTGGCACGATTGCCCCATGGAGCGCGCCTGATCTCGCGCACGCGCAGACCACGGACGCCGCGTCGGTGGCGCCGGCCGCTGCCGCATCGAAGTACACCGGCGAACGAATCTCGCTTAATCTCAAAGACGTTGACCTGAAGGATTTTTTCCGGCTCATCCATCAGATCAGCGGCTTGAACATCGTGGTGGACTCGAACGTGACCGGAACGCTCACCGTGGCGCTCGACAACGTGCCGTGGGACCAGGCGCTGGACGTCGTTCTGACCGACAACGGATTGGACAAGACCCTCGAGGGCAACGTGCTTCGCGTGGCGCGTCTGGACACGCTTTCCGCTCAGGCTGAAGGACGCGCCAAGCTGGCGCAGGCGCAGTCTGCGGCGGCGCCGCTCGTCACCGTAGTGCGCTACTTGAACTTCGCCAGCGTAGCGGACGTGAATCTCAACAACAGCAGCAATGGCGGCAACAACACTCAGACCGGGGGCGGCGTAACGGGCCTGAGCTTGATCCCCGGGGTCGCGACCATTCTAAAGACCATGGCACCGTCGATCCTAACGCGGCGCGGCAGCGTGGTGGGCGATCCTCGCAACAACGCCGTCGTGGTGTCGGACGTGGCCAGCCAGATTCCGGCCATCGAAGCGGTCATAGACAAACTTGACCACAAAGCCCGCCAGGTTTCCATCGAGGCGCGCATCGTCCTTACCACGAGCGACGTGGTTCATCAACTTCAAGGTTCGCTGACGAACTTTCTGCGCAACCCTTCAGGATCGGTGTCAACGGGCGGCACAGCCTCGAATGGGGCGTCGGCGCAGGGGACTCCGCCGTCGGCCCAATCGGGCGCTCCCACCTCGAGTTTTCCGTCTTCCCTCGGCACGATTCTGCCAACCATCACCGGGGCCGCGCCTGCCGGCTTCGGCGCATATGCGATTTCGAGCCAGAGCGCAAAGTACTTCTTGAGCGCAGCCATTGCCGCCGCTGAAACGCAGAACAAGGCCAAAACCATTTCGGCGCCCACCATCGTCACGCAAAACAACATTCCCGGTTCGGTGATGCAGGGTACCCAGATTCCGGTTCAGACAACCGTCAACAATACCGTGACGACGATTTACATCAACGCCACGCTGAGCCTGATGGTCACACCTCAAGTGACCGACGACGGCCACATTTTCCTGAACATCCTGGTACAGAACAACTCGCCGGGGCCGGTCCTGAACGGCACCAGCAGCCCGGAGATCAACACGCAGGCGGCGACCACGCAGGTGCTGGTTCCCGACGGCGGAGCGGTGGTGTTTGGCGGAATCAAAGTGACCTCCAACACGAAATCGGTCACCCAGGTTCCCGGCCTCGGCAGCATACCGCTCATCGGAAACCTGTTCAAGTCGAGCGACCGCGAAGACCAGCAGGACGAATTGCTCTTCATCGTCTCGCCCAAGATTCTGCCCGGTTAGGCCCGGGATAGGCCCCGGAGAGTGAGCCCCGGTGCAGGCCCTGTGAAGGCACGATAGGCTAGATCTGTCGGTCTCGTCCTGCGCCCGCCCGCGCCCTCCACGCCTTCCAAAGAAAATAGGCCGGAATGCCGGTGGCGATGAGTCCCAGGCACAGCAGCGCGTCCCCCGGCCGCTGGACGAGCGTATCGCCGAGGATCAGCACCGCGACCGTGACGAAAAGCAGCGGCACCACCGGATACCCCCAGGTGCGGTAAGGACGCGCGAGATCGGGCCGGCGTCGGCGCAGGATCAGGATTCCAGCCGTGACCAGCGCATAGAAGATCCACTCGGAATAAATCGCCTTGGTGTAGAGGGCCTCGTAAGCGCCGGTCAGCGCGAAGATCCCGGCCACGGCGGCTTGCGCCATGATGGCCGCCACGGGAGTGTGGAATCGCGGATGAATACGGGCCAGGCCTTGGGGAAAGAGCCCGTCACGCGCCTGGGCGTAAGGAATCCGCGAGCCCGACAGCACCGAACCGTTGAGCGCCGCGAAAATGGAGACGAGCGCTCCCACGGCCACCAGGGTCCCGCCGCCCGCGCCCAGAAATCGTCGCGCAGCCGTGGTGGCGATGGTGCTCGTGGCCAGCGCTTCGCTGGGCGTGAGCACGTAGAAGTACGAGACGTTGGCCAGCAGATAAATGCCGAGCACAATCAGCGAGCCGATGATCAGCGCGCGGGGCATGTTGCGCTGCGGGTTCTCGACTTCAGCCGCCACCATGCTGAGATTGTTCCACCCGTCGTAGGCCCAGAGCGCCGAGACCGTGGCCAGCAGAAAGCCCGAGGTTCCGGCCGCCACGGGGACCGTCATGCGGAAATGCGCGAAAGAGCCGTGGCCGAGGGCGAGGCCGGCCACAATCAGAACGCCCAGCACCGAGATCTTGGCGACCGTGAACGCCGTCTGCACCGCGCCGCTCCGCCGCACGCCGAGCACGTTGAGACCCGAGATCAGCAGGATGATGACGGCGGCGCCCACCTGCAGACCCGTGAGCTTGAACGTGCGCAACTGCTGCCCCTGGCCGAAGGAAATTTGCCACAGCGTCTGGCCGAGGGAAGGGAAGAAATAGGACGTGTAGAGCAGGAAGCCGGTGGCGATGGTCGCGATGGACGCGGCCTTGGCCACCACGAATTGGGTCCAGCCGTACAGAAACCCCATGCCGGGCCCGTACGCCTCGCGCAGGTAGACGTACTCGCCGCCGGCCTGGGGCAGCATGCCGCCGAGCTCGGCGTAACCGAGCGCCCCGAACAGGCTGAGGACGCCGGCAAACACCCACACGCCCATTACCTTGAGCGGGCTGCCGGTGTGGGCGAGCATCTGGCTCGGCACCAGGAAGATTCCCGTGCCGATCACGGTCCCGGCCACGACCGCCGTAGTCGCGTAAGGGCCGAGCCCGCGGGTCAGTTGCGGCGCCGCGTTCTGAGAATCCGGCATGGCTTCCGATTGTACTCTCTCCGGACGCCGCCACACCCGCGCCAAGTTTCGCCCTGCTGCTGCGACTCGAGTGGCTTCGTTTTTAGCGCGGAAAACGTGCATTCCGAGTCCGCATTGATTCTAAAGCACTTACTGGACCACCGGGACGGCAAAGTTTCGCTTCGTTTGGCTTCGTTTTGACCTATTTTTCAGGTCGATTTACTGATTCTATGGGGCTTAGTGGCTTCGTTTTGCAAAATTTTAGATTCTTTTTTTTTTGGCCTTTTTGAGGGCTAACGGCGGGGCTAGCTTGGGGGCTACATAGTCCCAGTTTTCTCAGGGAAAACCCGACGCCCTGTGCGCCCATGTAGCCGTTGACAAGATTCGCAGGCGGCTGTTGGTGATAAGGTGCGATTGGCCGGCGTCGAAGCGGCTACCATAGATCGGGATCTCGTTGTGGCACGGTCTCGTTGTGGCACGGTCTCCTGACCGTGCCACAGCCGCGACCGAAGGTCTCCGGCACTCTGCCGGCCTTCCCGGGCTCACCGAAAGTCGGTCCGACTTACCACGCAAGATGCGTCAATGGTACGTCAACCGGTTGGCTGTCCCCCAACATGTGCCACGCAGCTGACGAGTACCGCCAGCGCTCCGGGCTGAGCACCAAACCCTTGCGACACGGATTGTCATGCAGGTAGTCCAGCTTTTGCCGCCAGAAGTGTTCTCCCCGAATCGCTTCCGCATGGCGGCTCGGTTTCGAGAAGCGGCGCTCCCGGTCCGCCAGCGCCTGGGCGCGCAGGGTCTCGGTAAAGCATCGCGGAGCGTGCTGTGCACAATGATCACTCAGGCGCCGGCCCGTGAACTTGCGCAAATCGGCCAGCGTCCGCGCCAGCCGCTCGCTATCCCAGCCGGCATCAAAAACGA
>DASZIG010000003.1:0-2933 GCA_035949375.1 Terriglobia bacterium
CTGCGGGGTCCTACACGGTGAACGTCACCGCCACTTCAGGCACATCGCTCAGCCACACACTTACGCTCATGCTTACGGTAAACTAGTCCTGGCCTGCCTTGGGATGCTGATACCGCGCTCCGTTCCGGCGGGCCGCGTCCATGAAGGAACTCATTTCGATCACGGTCCCCACGGTTACTCACGGCTTCGCGACACGGGAGTTGAATGTCGTAGGCCGGCGGCCCCAGCGCCTGCCAATCCAGGCACCGGTCGCCCTCGTTCTGGCGATGGCGGCTTTGCTCGCTTTATCGTGCGACCGGAACACAGACAGTGTCCGGATCGAGCACAAGGTGCACAGCGCGAAGAAGGAGACGATCTATAACAGCGGGGAGATGGCCGGCCGCGTGATCTTTAACACCGGACCCGAGGGCGTCGCGGCGCCCGGCGCGAGCGTCATAGTGCTCGAGGCGACGGGTAGCAGGGAAGTGCTGGAGCAGCTCCAGAAGGAGCCGGACGCGACCTGCATCAAACGTCTGGCTGACATGCAGACCGCGTTGCTGAGCGCCGCCAAGGCCAGCGCGGACGCGGGCCACACGCCACCGACTGCCACCGCGGACGCCGATGGCTATTTCATGCTGCCTCAGGTGAGGCCGGGAACCTACATGGTGGTCGCTTACGGACGCGCCGGTGACGTGCAGGCGATGTGGGAGCAGCCGGCCGTGGTGGAGCCGTACCAGGCGGTGATGGTGAAGCTCGTGGACCCGCTCATCTCCTGCGCGGCCGAGGAGCAGAAGCCTTCGCAGCCTCCTCCGCTGCCGCCACCCCAGCCGATCCCGCACCAGCCAACCCAGCCGGCGCCTGCTGCTCCACAACCGACGGTTCCATCCACCCAGCCTCCAGCGGGAACGTCCTAGCCATGGCGCGAGAGCGGCTCATTGTGATCGGGGGCGTGGCGGCGGGACTGAGCGCCGCAAGCGAAGCGCGGCGGCGCAATCGCCGGCTTGAGATCCGCGTTTACGAAAAGGGTCCGGACATCTCCTATTCGAATTGCGGGCTGCCATATTACGTCGAAGGCCTGGTGCCCGACGCTGACCACTTGCGGATTCACTCGCCGGAGTTCTTTCACGCCGAACGCGACATCGACGTGCTCACGCACCACGAGGTGATCGAGATTTCCGCCAGCCGCCGGCGCGTGACCGTGCTCGCTGCAGGCGGAGCCCCCGAAGAGGTGCCCTATGACGAGCTTGTGATCGCAACCGGAGCTGAGCCCGCCCCGGCCGGGATCGAGGGCCTGGACCTCGCCGGCGTCTTCCATGTGAACACGCTGCAGTCGACGGTGGCGCTCAAGCGCTATCTCGACTCCGCGGCCCCGCGCCGGGCCGTGATCATCGGTGGAGGCTACATCGGCCTCGAGATGTCGGAGGCCCTGAAGACGCCGGGGCGCAGCGTGACCCTGCTGGAACGCGGACCCAGCCTGTTTGAGGCGGCGGACGCCGAGATCGTCGAGGTTATCCGGCAGGAGCTTGCCCGTCAGGGAGTTGAAGTCGTGACCGGCGCCAACGTGCGCGCGCTCGCCGGGGATGCGGCTCGGGACCGGCAGGGCACGGTGCGCCGCGTACACTCGGAACAAGGAAGCTTTGAGTCGGATTGCATCGTGCTCGCCACAGGCGTGCGCCCGCGCGTGAAAGTCGCGGCGGAAGCGGGGATTGAGCTCGGCGCCGGCGGCGCTATCGCCGTGAACGAGTACCAGGAAACGAGTGCCGCCGGAGTGCTCGCGGCCGGCGACTGCGCGGACACGGTTCATCTGGTGAGCGGCCGCCGCACCTACGTGCCCCTGGGCACCACGGCCAGCAAGCAAGGCCGCGTGGCAGGCGAGAACGCGGCCGGCGGACGGGCGCGCTTCCCCGGCATCGTGGGCACGGCGGTCGTCAAGGTGTTCGGCCTGGAAGTGGCGCGCACGGGACTGAGCGCCGCGGAAGCCAATCAGGCAGGATTCCGCGTGGCCGAGGCCGTGGTGCGCGCCGCAGCCCGGGCGCGATACCTCGGCGGGCAGGACATTCTAGTGAAGCTGCTCGCCGACCGGTCCAGCGGACGATTGCTCGGCGCGCAGATGGCGGGCCCGGAAGGCGTCGCCAAGCGCATCGACGTGCTCGCAACGGCGCTGCACGCACGCTTCACTGCGGAGCAGGTGTACCAGCTCGATTTGAGCTACGCGCCGCCGTTTTCAAGCGTCTGGGATCCGATCCTGATCGCGGCTCGTCAACTGCTGAATGCGCTGAAGCGCTAGGATGGGCCGAGGCTACCATATCGTATTGAGGGCCCTCGACCGCCGGATCTCACGATCGGCCGTGAGCAAAGGCAGTCCTTCAGAGATCGCGGTGGCTGCGATGATGCGATCCGCAGGGTCCTTCGGATATGATGCAGGGAGTGCAAGGGCAAGCACGCAGGCGCGGCCAGTGATCGGCAGTACTACAAACCGGGCTTCCACTTCGCGAAGGAAGGATTCGAGGCCAAGGGCAAGCTCAATTCGACCCTTGCTGACGAGGGTCGCCAACTCCAGAAGCGTGATGTCGCAGATTGCCAGTCCTTTGCCGTCTTTGCGTGCGTTGTCGATCGCCGTTTTTGCCTTGGGGGAGAGCCGGCCAGGGTCAAATGCAAGCCAAACCAAGACGTGCGTGTCGACAAGAATCACTTGATTGCGCCCCAGTCATCGATGGCAGGCGCAATGACGTCGCCCGTGATAACGCCCTTGTCGCGCAGAAAACCGTAGATGTCGTCCGCCTTCTGGTCCACGGGCACAAGCTTCGCCACAGGCTTGCCGCGCTTCGTGATCAGGACGGTTTGTCTCTTGGCCTGCACCTCGTCCATGACGGCGAGGCAGTGCGCTTTGAATGAACCCGCTGCCATTCTTTTCATGCTCCTCCTGTCATGGTCATGATAGCATGGTCACGACG
>DASZIG010000004.1:0-37592 GCA_035949375.1 Terriglobia bacterium
TGTAATCGTCCTTAGTAAACATCAGTCCCGCCTCACGTTCGGCAAACCCAAGGTATCAAGCAGGCGATTCAGGGGCTCTGCGCAGTCATAGGTTGTATCCCGGGCCGGTTGGTGGAATAATCCTGCGCGAAGGTAGTGAACTTTCCCGGGAGGACTCATGAACACGCGAAGCTATCGGGGAAAGGCCGCAGTGTTCGTGGCGGCAATCCTGGTGACGCTGGCGGCAGCAAAGGTGTCGCTCGCGCGGCAGAACTCTAGCCCCGTGGCCGACTTCGACGGAAGCAACGCACAAGCTTCCCGCCTGGGATTAGGAGAGGCCGCCGCTTCCAGTGACGCCCGGTTCCGGGACGGCAACCCGAATCTCCTCCCGACAGGCACAGTCACATCGCTCGGTCCCACCAAATGCCCGCCAGGGGCCGCGACTGGGGCGTCTTGCAAACGGATCAGGCATCTGTCAAGGTGAGGCCGTCTGGCAGGACCCTAATGCTGTCCATACCACGGAGACCGAGATGCTGGCTCAATGTGTGCCGAACCACTAAAGTGCGCCAGCGAGCCATACGCCTTGCTGCCACGCTTAGGCGCGCGAGACCGGTAAGGCCGACCGCAAGGACGTCCTATTAGCGTCGCGCCTTTGTAGTTCACTGTTTCCAACCCCTCTCCGTCGCCCTTGCAGGCCTGCTTTGACCGTCCTGCGGCTTTTCCACAGGCAAACTGGCTGAAAGCAGGGAAGAAAATGAGTTTTCCCAATTCTCTTCGCGATGCCCACGACGGGGCCTTTCGAGCGTACCCTTGAACTGAGGCGCTCCGGTTTGGCACACTCGAGAATCGACTGGGCGAAGGGGCGTATGCGCGGGAGTTGCGGGAGATGGATCAGATGCAGGATAACGAGATCGTAAAAGCGCTGGCGGGAACCGGGTTTCCGGGGTTTAAGGGCGCTGTCCAGAGATTTGCGGAAGGCGGCTCCTGCGCGAAAAATGAAAATGTTACGAACGAAGCCAAGAGGTTATTGAAAACAAAGCGCTTCTGTTTTCCATATCCTCCGAAAGCCAACAGGTTATTGAAAAATAAGGTAGTTACGTGCATAAAGCCAAGAGGTATATGATAAACAAGGACTTAAGCTTGATTTTTGGGGCATTTTTCAGCATCATGTGAGCGGAAATCGTCGAAAAGCTGCCGTCTTGGGGGTTCCAGAGGGACCATAAAAGCCCACGGCGCGAGCCAAGGTCGGCGAACCGCTCCATTCTCCGGGTCGCCCTTCCCGTGCGTGGCACTGCGCAGCCCTGAAGGCCGTGAGTTGAAGACGGGAGTTGGCAAGAGAATCCGAGCACGAATGAGGAGGACATCGTGTCACACGGAACAAGTGTACGGAATGCGCTTCGCAGGTTGCCGGCCCGGCTGGCGGCCCCGTTTCTCGGTCCGCTTCTCGGGATACTCACCGTGATCGCATGGGCGCCCGGAGCTTCATGCCAGATCACAGACGACTTCAAGCCGCCGCAGGCCACCTGCTGCCTGCAAATGTTCGCACAGCGCCTGGCGGATCAGCTTCAGGACTGGAACCAGCTCGGAAGGTACCACGCGGACGACCTACGGCTGATGTCCGCGCCGGCCGAAGCGCATCGCGTCGTCTTCCTCGGCGATTCCATCACGGACGGCTGGAACCTGGCCCAGTTCTTCCCCGGCAAGCCTTACGTAAACCGCGGAATCAGCGGGCAGACCACGCCTCAGATGCTGGTGCGGATGTTTCCAGACGTGATCGATCTGAAGCCGGAGGCCCTGATCATTCTGGCCGGCACCAACGATATCGCGCGCAATACAGGCCCCGAGACGCTCACCATGATCGAAGAGAACTTCCAGGCCATCGCCGAACTGGCGCAGGCGCATGGCGTCAAGGCCATCCTGTGTCTCCTGACTCCGGTGAGCGATTACACGCTCGGCCATGACAATCAGGCGAATCGCCAGACCGAACATCGGCCGCCCGCCGACATCCTCAAGGTGAACGCCTGGCTGCGGGACTACGCATCCGCGCACCACCTCGGTGTCGCAGACTATTACTCGGCGCTGGTGGATGACAAAGGGATGCTGCGCAGCGGGTACTCGGACGACGGCTTGCATCCGAACGCCAAGGGTTACGGGCTGCTCGCGCCGGTCGCAGAGGCCGCCATCGAAAAGGCTTTGCACTGAGTGCGCCTAGGCTTTCGGCGAACTGCGACTGCGTTTTAGGGAGGAAGGTGGGGCACGCTTGTAGCGTGCCCCATGGTGGAAGGATTACTTGGAGCTTGATCGCCGGGTTTCAGCCGGCGGCGCGGGAGCCCTCCGAGCGGGCTACCGAATTTCGCCGATCCTTCTCTGGGCGGCGTCTTCGGCTACGGCCTTACTGGCCGCCTGCAGCGCAAGGCAGACCACTAAGCAACGGGGATGCCAATTAAGCAGTCGAGCGTAAACCTAGCATCCTCAACCGGTTTGTGGGATAGTGAATAATTCAGGCGAGGGCAAAGAGACACGTAACTCTTACACAAATGCCCAAATGTACGTTATTCTTGCGGCCCGTGAGGGAGCGCAATGGTGTTAGCCCAAGACGCGGCCCCAAGACGCGGCCGAATCTCCCGGCCCTCCGGGCCTGTCGGAATTCTATTGTGTTGTCCGGGGTCCCACGGCTTACGCCGTGGGCTAAAGTCTTTCGGCCCTCCGGGCCTGTGCGGGTGGGCTAGAGTCTTTCGGTCCTCCTGGCCTTTGCCTGGCGGGCTAATCCTTCATCGAACTTCGGAGACGTGAGACCAAGCTATAGAAGGAGGGGCGACAATGTCAGAGATGAATCCAAAGATCAGCCGGCGCGAGGCTGCGAAGACAATCCTGGGCGGCGCGACTGCCGTTCTGGGCGGCGCGACAGCCGTCCTGGCCGGAGCGCGATTGGCAGCAGCCGCTACCCCGATCGACTCCGTGGTGCGCGGCGTCCAGATCGGCGCCCAGAGCTACTCGTTTCGCGACCGCCCGCTCGATGCGGCCATCAAGGCCTATCAGGACGTGGGCCTCGGCGAGGCGGAACTTACGCAGGGGCACCTTGAGCCCGCAGAGGACAAGGCCAGCCGCGAAGCCTTGCGCGAGTGGCGGCTGAACACGCCCTTGAGCTTCTTCCACGACGTGCGGTCGAAATTCGACCAGGCCGGCGTGGTGATTTATGCCTACAACTACAGTTTCGACCACTCCATGACGGAAGCCGAGATGCGCCGGGGCTTCGAGATGACGCGCGCGATGGGCGCGCGGTACATCACCGCGTCGTCGCAGGTCAGCCTGGCGCCGGCCATCGACAAGCTGGCCAGCGAATACCGCATCATGGTGGGGTTCCATGGGCACGACGACACGGCGGATCCGGATCAGTTCTCAACGGCCGACAGTTTCGAGCGCGCCATGCGCGGCGCGTCGCGCTATATCGGCGTGAATCTCGACATCGGCCATTTCACGGCGGCCAACGGAGACGCGATCGCGTTCATCCGGCAGTACCACGATCGCATCGTCACCCTGCACATCAAGGATCGCAAGCGGAACCACGGTGACAACCTGCCCTTCGGCGAAGGCGACACGCCGATCGTGGCCGTGCTCCGGCTGCTTCGCGACCAGCGGTGGAAGATCCCGGCCAACATCGAGTATGAGTATGGGAAACCCGGCATGGACACCGTGGTTGAAGTGAAGAAATCCTACGCCTATTGCCGGAAGGCGCTCGAAACCTAAGCTTGCGGAGCGCCCGGCGCCGGCATGGTCCAACTGGGTTCAGGGTCGACCGGCGTCTCGAGCATTCGAAGACCTCGCCATGACCCTCGGCGAAACGCTAATCAGCGTCTGGCAGCAGGCTCTCGCCGGCGATGCGGCTGCGGTGACGGTGGACGGGCGGTGGTATGCGGTCACGCGGACGCGGTCGCGAGGACTGCGCATCGTCGAGTTCGAATACGGCGGCCGCCGCCTGACGGGGATCGAACAGAATCCGGAGACGAGTTCGCGTTGGGCGCTTCTGGCGCGGCAGGGTAAGCGCGTGATGCAATTCAGCCTGGAGCGCAAATACTTCGCGAACGTCACGGACGGGAAACTCATGCGCTACCCCGCCTGGGCGTCGCTCGAGCTCCCGGAGTAAGGGGCGTGCGTGAAAACCGGTGGGTTGCGCGGGGGCGCAATCAATAGCTTACCTAAAGAGCCTACGTCATTGCCCAGTGCCGGAAACGGGAACGGTCTGAGGGCTGCCGCCGCCGTTGTCAGCCACGGACAAGGAAGCGGAGCGGACGCCGGTGGCGGTAGGCTTGAAGGTGACCGTGATGGTGCAGCTGCCTTTGGCTGGAACGCTTGACCCGCAATTGTTCGTCTGAGCAAAATCACCAGGGTCCGCACCGCTGAATCCGATGCTGGTGATGGAGAGCGCTTTGCTTGTGCCGTCGTTCGTAAGGGTAACGTTCTGGGGAGCGCTGGTGTTGCCCACTTTTACGGTGCCGAAGCTGAGACTGGTGGGCGTGAAGGCGACCAATGTTCCTTGACCCGTCAGAGGGACGGTCTGCGGACTTCCGGGCGCATTGTCGGTGATCGTGACCGTGCCAGTCAGGGTCCCGGTTGAAGACGGCTTAAAGGCGACGTCGATCACGCAATTGGCGCCGGCGGCCAAAGTCCCTCCACACTTGCTCTTCATCAGAAACGCCGCTCCCAGCAGGGTGATGCTCGAGATAGTGAGCGGCGCATTGCCCGTATTGGTGAGAGTGATGTACTCGGTCGGGCTGACCGTGCCTACAACTTGATCGCCGAAGTTCACACTCGAGGGAGAGAGCGAAACCACCGGTCCGGTGCCGACACCGGTCAGGCCGGCGGACTGGGGACTGCCGACGGCGTTGTCGGTGATGCTGACCGCCGCCGTCCGGGTTCCCGTGGCCATGGGAGTAAAGGTCACGTTGATGGTGCAATTGCCGCCGGCCGGCACGGTGGTCCCGCAGGTGTTGGTCTCGGCAAAGTCGCCGCTATTCGTACCGGTCACCTGGATACTGGTGATCGTGAGCGTGGCGTTGCCCGTGTTGGTCAGCGTTAAGGTCTCGGGCGCGCTGGTGGTGCCTACCGCTTGATTAGGAAACGTCAAGCCGGTGGGCGAAAGGACTACGCCGGGGGCCGAACCCGATCCCGTCAAGTCGGCGATCACTTGAAACGCCGCCGCTACGCTGTCGGCGAGGGCGTGCCGTGCGTCCCCGATGCCCGCGATGGTCAGACTCTTGGCGCTGATGACGTTAGGGTTCGCCCAGTTCAGTCCGTTGGCCACGCCGGGACTGTTGTCAAGCCCGCCGAAAAGCACATTGACTACGGTTTGCGGATAGCTTACGGCCTCCGCTCCATTGACAACACTGTCTCCATAGAAGTTTATGCCTTGCGGCTGTGTGTGAGATCTTACGGCGGAAGAGCATGCCGCCGTCGTCGCGGCATAGGTCGGGTCAACGGCTGATATCGCGTCTCCAAGAAAACACTCGGTTAGAAAGCCTTGTCCGTACGATGTGAATATGGGCGGCTGATTGCAAAGACAGCCGTAATCGAGGCGCCCGGCAGTTGGGCCGCTGGTGACTTCCGCCAGACTCAAGACCGGAGTGCTTCCGAGGCCGTATCGCGCAAGGGCATAGGCGATAAGCGCTCCCCCTTCGCTGTTCCCGGTAGCCTCAAGGGAGCCTCCCGGGTAAATCGAAGACGTGAAGAAGCCCTGGGCCAGCGTGGCGTAGCGGCAAGCCAGGTTGCCCGGCCCCTCGTTCGCCCCGTCGAGCACCGTGAGCCAGCCCGAAGGCTCCGACACGACGCCCGAGTAGTCTTTAAACGAGGTCTGTGCCGCGGCATAACCTGCCTCGACCACGGCATTCACAATCATGGAGCCGAAATTGAAGCCCTGGTCGTACCAACCCGCTCCACCGATTCCTGTTGTGAACAGAATAGTACCCTTGATCACGCCGCTGGTTGGTTCGGTGATCTTCAGCCAGGCAACGAACGGATCGCCACCCGGGCAACTATGAATATTCACGTCGTAACAAACGTTGTTCGTATTGGGAAGGATCAGCGTCCCCGTTGGGCACGACGTCTGCACGGTGAAAACGGCAGTGCCCAATCCCTGGGCGGCAGCAGAACGAGGCGCGAGCGCGAATAGAACCAGCAGTGCTGCCGGGCACAACCACAGTCTGAAAAATGGCCGGCGTTGCCGGTTCTCATTTTCCCATGCGCCCGGCGCGGCAGCCGCCGTAGCAGAAAGCCGGTCAATTCGATTCACGATCAAGAGACCTCGTAAGACTGAACCCTGCTCGTCCCGCGACTCCGGCTCACTGACCAGTCGGTACCGGAGGAAGCGTCGAGGGCTGAATCAGCAGCGTGACGTTGTTGCCGGACTGGTTCGCTACGGCCACGTCCGCGGGATTGGTGCTGCCATTGAAGTAACCCGTGACCACCGCAGACGGGTTCCCTCCCAACGGACAGTTGACGGTGGGTGAGAATGAGCCCGTTCCCGTGCCGAGCAAGACTGACACGTCATAGCCACCGCCGGAATTCGCGGTGACGATGTCGAGGAAACCGTCGCCGTTGACGTCTGCGATGGTGACGTAAGCAGGGCCGGTGTCCGCTCCGTAGGGTTTTCCCGGCTGAAAGGTGCCGTTGCCATTGCCCCCGAGCACTCTTACGTTGCCGTCATTATAGTCCGCCACCACGAGATCCAGGTTACCGTCGTTGTTGAGATCCGCTGTTGCCAGCGACACCGGGGTCTCGCCGACTCCGACGACAGTCGGCGTCTCGAATGTACCGTTGCCATTCCCTAAGAGCACGTCAACCGTGTTACTGCCCGCATTGGCTACGGCCAAATCCGTGTTGCCATTATTATTGAAGTCTCCCGCCACCACGAAAGACGGGTTTGATCCCACGCCGTCGTTAGCGAAAAACGTGAACGTTCCATCGCCGTTGCCGAGAAGGATGCTTATGCTGTTGTTGGCCGGATTGGCGACTGCCAGGTCGAGATTGCTGCCGGTGTTAAAAAATCCAGCCGCCAGCACACCCGGGGTCTGGCCGAGCACGGTAGTCTTCGCGGTCTGGAAGGTACCATCCCCATTCCCGAGAAGGACGTCTACCGTATCGTCGCCGGAGTCTGATACGGCGAGGTCCGGCTTGCCATCGCCATTGAAGTCCCCTATCAAGATGAAGGAAGGGCCCAATCCCACAGCGTAATTCACGCCGGTCTGGAAGCTGCCGCCCGCGGCGCCGAGCAGGACGGTAACATCGTTGCCGCCGATGTCCGCCACCGCCACGTCCGGCATTCCGTCACCGTTAAAGTCCCGGGTGACCATCGAGACCGGCGTCGTGCCGGCACCGTACGGCAGAGCCGACGCAAAGGCCCCGCTGCCGTTGTTGATGAGGATGCTCACCGTGGAGCTATTCGAGTTTGCCACCGCCAGGTCAGGCTGCCCGCCGGCGATCAAGACTGCCGCCGCAACGGAGGCCGGCGCCGAGCCAACCGAGTAGCTCTCGGGCGGGTTGAGACTTCCGCTACCACTGTTCAGAAGAACCTGAACCTGGTTTCCGCCCCCGTCGGCCACTGCAACGTCGGACTGTCCGTCTCCGTTCAGGTCCACCACCGCGACCGACTGCGGGTAAAGTCCGGCGGCGTAATTCGTGGTTGTGAACACAGGATTCCCTTGCGAGTTATTGCCGGTGTTCAGCAAGGCCGTCAGGTTACCGGCGTTCGCCGATCCTCCGCGGAGGCTGGCAACCACCAGGGAATTGGCGCTTCCTCCGCCGATCTGGCCTGCGGCAATGAAGATCGGCGTTTGCCCGGTGCCGATTCCGTAGGTCAGCGCCGCCTGGAACACGCCGCCGCTCGACTGGCCCGTGTTGATCAACACGCTCACATTGTTGCTGCCGGCGTTGGCCACTGCCAAGTCAGTGTTTCCGTCGCCGTTGAAGTTTCCTGCAACCACGGAGACCGGATTGCTTCCTACGGTACAGGTCAGACCCGTCACCGTGCTGCAGGTTACCGGTGTGAAGGATCCCTGAACATTCTCGAGAAGGGTGAGGCTGTTGCTGCCCGCATTCACAACCGCCAGCGCTTGGTAACTGCTCCCCGGCACGCTGAAGGCGGCCAGGGACATGGGAGCCACGCCCACGGACGGGCACAGGCCCGGGGTCGTGCCGCAATTCGGGACCTTGAAGGTGCCGTCTCCGTTTCCCTGCAGCACGGTGACGTTATCGCTGCCTGCGTTGACGACCGCCAGATCGAGCGTGCTCAGGCTGACGAAATGCCCGGCCACGATGGAAACCGGATGCTGGGAGGTGGGATTGGTGCTGACGATCGGGCACAAACCCGGCTTCTTGGAGCAATTCGGCGTCTGGAAAGTGCCGTTGCCGTTTCCCAGGAATATGCTGATCTCGCCCTCTCCTGAGCTCACCACGGCGAGATCCATATACTGATCGGAGTTGAACTGCCCGAAGACCTCGGCCACGGGTATGGGGGCGGTCGAGTAAGCAGGGGCTATCGTGAAGCCATTAAAAGTGGCCGCAGTCTTCCCGGGTTGCAGAACCACGCCCATAACACAGGCCACAGCATATGCGACTAGCAATCTTCTGCTTCGAGGCATCTATCCACGACCTGATCCCGGTTTCCCAACCGGCTGCACGAATCTGATTTCTGCCATGTCAATATACATGTCCGCAGACCGGTCAACAAGGCGGCGGTTACGGTAGTAACGACTATATCATCAGCGGTCAAGCCCTTAATCCTTTTCCACATCAGTTCAGTCGGTTTGGCTGTGGAAAAGCTGGCCGGCACTACGCAGGGTCACACGAAGCCCGACACTCACAGTCCCAGGCTCCTCCACAGGTGGTCCACCCTCTTCTTTGTCGCCTCATCCATCTTGATCTCGTCTGGCCAGGGCCGCATAAAGCCCTCGCCGGGCCACTTATGGGTCGCGTCGATGCCCATTTTCGAGCCGAAGTTCGGCAGGCGCGACGCATGCTCGAGCTGGTCGACCGGTCCGAGCGTGAACTGGATGTCGCGCTCGGGGTCGATGTGGTTGAAGGCTTTCCAAGCCACCTCGCGCAAATTGTGGACGTCCACATCGTCGTCCACCACCACAATGCACTTGGTGAACATGGCGCCCGGCAGCCCCCAGATCGCGTGCATCACCTTGCGGGCGTGGCCCGGGTAGCGCTTGCGGATAGAGACGATCATCAGGTTGTGGAACACGCCCTCGGGGGGCATGTGCATGTCCACCACTTCCGGCATCTGGCGGCGCATCAGGGGCAGGAACAGGCGCTCCACGGCGTGGCCCATCCAGTAGTCCTCCATGGGCGGCGGTCCGACGATGGTGGAAACGTAGATCGGATCGCGGCGATGCGTGATCGCGGTCAGGTGAAAGGCCGGGAAGACATCGGGCAGTGTGTAGTATCCCGTATGATCCCCGAACGGCCCTTCGCTGCGCATGTCATCGAGATCGACGTAGCCTTCCAGAACGATCTCAGCCTCGGCCGGAACTTCGAGATCAACGGTTCGGCATTTGACCAACTCCACCGCCTGGCGCCGCAGGAAGCCCGCAAAGAGAAACTCGTCCAGGTCCTCCGGCAGGGGCAGAATTCCGGAGAGCATGGTGATGGGATCGGCCCCGATCGCCACCGCAACGTCCAGCCGCCGCCGGGGTGTAGTGTCGGTGTCCCCACCGGCGGAAGTGACCGTAGCGCCTGGAATCGCCGGCGCGGAAACCGGCGCTACAGAGCGGGCCAGGGCGCGGAAGTGCTCGGCGCCTCCCTTGTGAATCTGCCAGTGCATGGCCGTGGTGCGCTCGTCGAACACCTGCATGCGATAGCATCCAACGTTGCGCCGGCCCGTCTTGGGGCTGCGCGTGATTACCATGGGCCAAGTGATGAAGCGCCCTCCGTCCTGCGGCCAGCATTTCATGATGGGAAATTGCGCGAGCGACAACCCCTCGGTCTCGATCACTTCCTGGGCGGGACCGCTACTGACGGTCTTGGGAAAGATCGACCCGAGCTCGGCCAGTTTGGGCAGCATACGCATCTTGTCGAACAGGCCGCCGGGCGGCTTCATGTCCAGCAGGTCGTCGATGCGCCCGGCCACCTCCTCGATCGAGCCGGCGTCCAGCGCGAGCTCAAGGCGCCGGCTGGACCCGAGCGTGTTGATGAGCAACGGCACGGAGTAGTCCCTTCCGTCCCGCGCCGATCGCGGCCTCTCAAACAGCAGCGCCGGACCGCCGGCCTTGGATACGCGATCCGTGATCTCTGTGATCTCGAGATCGACGTCCACCGGCTCCGCGATGCGCCTCAACTCGCCTTCCCGATCGAGCCTCGAGATGAATTCGCCTAGATTACGATAGGCCATAGGATTTCAGTCTTAACATAGGTGGGGCTGAACTCAAAGCAAAGGCGTTTGGATCGCGTTTTCCGGGGCCACGGGAAACGTCGCCCGCCAGCGGGCTCCTTCAACGCAGGGTCAGATCCAGGTTGCCGCTCGTCATCGAGGCCCCCGTGAGTCGTCCGCCATCGCCGGGAGGAAACGTAAATCGCCAACGCACCGACGGAATCGGATCGGAGACGAACGGGTGTATACTCCCAAGCTTCGGAACAACAAAAACAAATTCCGTCTCAACTCCCGAAGTCGCGAGGGGCCGCAACCGGCCACCGGGTACCGCACAGGGAGTTGACGGAAGCTCTGGCAAGGGCGGGGCCAAAAGGGGAGAGCAATGGGTAACCTATATTTCCGCGCTTTGAGACCTGTCCTGCTCGTGATCGGACTTGGCCTCGTAACATGGTCCGCGCGCGCCCAAGACGCCGCCGTTCCCAAGGTCCAGGGGAACAACCAGGCAGAGCACAGCCGGCAGACGCCGGCGGGCGCCAAGCCCACCGGCTTCGACTCTGACATCCAGCACATCGTCTTTATCATTAAAGAGAATCGAAGCTTCGACGAGATGTTCGGCACTTTCCCGGGAGCCTACGGCGCCGCCACCGGCACGATCTCCACCGGGCAACAGATTAATCTCGGTGTCACTCCGGACGTCACTCCCCGCAACGTCGGCCATACCTGGAACGATGCCGTGACCGCCATCGACAACGGCAAGATGGATCAGTTTGATCTCATTCAAACCGGCGGGGCGTGCACCATCAACAACGACTATCTATGCATGACGCAGCAAAATCAGAACACGATTCCAAACTACTTCGCGTATGCCAGTACCTTCACCTTGGCCGATGAGATGTTCTCCTCTCTTCGCGATGGCAGCTTTCCGAATCACCTTTACACGATCGCCGCTCAGAGTGGCGGCGCTGTCAGCAGTCCCGGCGAGGGCACTCCCTGGGGGTGCGACGCCGTGCCCGGGGCCACCGTGGACATAGTCGACACGAACGGCAACCTGACCTTCCAGTTTCCGTGCTTTGACTTTCAAACCCTGGCAGATTCGCTCGAGGCCGCGGGCGTCAGCTCCTGGATGTACTACTCAGGGGAAAGCTCGCCCTTCAACCCTTTCGACGCCATCAATCATATTCGAAACACGTCCTACTGGACTTCCAACATGGCCTTGTACACGCAGTTTCCTGATGACGCCCTCGGCATGAACGGAGGCCAGTTGCCCGCGGTGAGCTGGGTGGTTGCGCCGGAGAACTCGGACGAGCACCCGCCCCACCCTACCTGCGCCGGCGAGAATTGGACCGTCGACCAGATCAACGCTGTGATGCAGGGACCTTACTGGGACTCAACCGCTATTTTTCTCACTTGGGACGATTTCGGCGGGTTCTACGATCAGTTTGCGCCGGCCGTGCTTGATCAGTTCGGCCTGGGACCGCGCGTGCCGCTGGTGATTATCTCGCCCTACGCGAAGGCGAAATCCATTTCGCACACGCAGTACGAGTTCTCCTCTTTTCTCAAGTTTGTCGAGGAACGCTACAGCCTGCCGCCCCTGACCGAGCGCGACGCCAACGCCAACGACATGCTCGACAGCTTCGATTTCACACAGAATCCGCTCCCGCCGCTGGTGCTGCCGGATGAGCACTGCCCTCCGGCCTCCACGCCCAATCTGAATTTCGCCTTGCTTCAGTCAGTGGGAACCCCAAGCCCCGCCCAGACCGTCACGCTCACCAACTTCAACCCCACCGCCATAGCTGTCTCGAGCGTCACCACCAGCGGAGACTTCTCTCAAATCAACAATTGCCCCGCCACTTTGGCGCCATGGAGCCCGGGGTATACCTTTCCCGACTGCACGATCACGGTGACTTTTACTCCCTCGCGCTCCGGTCCGCGCACGGGCGTTCTTACCCTTGTGGATGGCGATTCGACCAGCCCCCAGACCGTCAGCCTGACGGGGATCGGAACTGAGGTACAGCCTTCTTCTTCGCTGCTCAATTTCGGCACGGTGACCGTGGGGTCGAGCGGGGCTCCGAAAAACGTGACGATCAGCAATCTCGGCAGCTCGGCGCTCACGATCAGCGCCATCGTCACGAGCGGCGACTACAGCCAGACCAACAATTGCGGCGGCAGCCTGAAGGCGGGCGGAAAGTGCGCGATTACAGTCACCTTCACGCCCAGCGTAACCGGCACGCGCTTCGGCACCCTTACCGTCACAGACAGTGACGGCAGCGGCCAGCAAGTGACAAACCTTACGGGCTCCGGGACATTTGTCTCTCTCACGCCATCGACTCTGAGCTTCGGAACCGTGAAGCTGGGCAGCACGGGGACATCCTCCGCGACGCTCAGCAACCACAGCACGAATACGGTGAACATCACCGGCATGAACGTAACCGGCACGGTAATCCTCAGACTTGCGACCCTCAACGGATTTGCGACGGGAAACTTTTCTATCGGGAGCAGCACGTGCGGCAGCACCCTGGCCCCGGGAGCGAGTTGCACCATTTCCCTCAACTTCACCCCTACGGTCGCGCAGGCTATCAACGGGCAGTTCTTCATCTCCGACAACGAGGCCGACAGCCCCCAATCCATAACGCTTTCCGGCACCGGGCAGGATGCGACAGCGAACGCGGTACCGTTTCTTAGCCAGCCGCTCGCTCCGATCGGCGCCACGCCGGGCGGGGCAGGATTTACTTTGACGGTACACGGTACCGGATTCGGTTCAGGAGCAACGGTGGATTGGAACGGCAACCCTCTTGCCACGAATTACGTGAGCAGCACCGAGCTGACCGCTACAGTTGCGGCCTCGGAGATCGCCTCGGCCGGGACCGCGCTCGTCACCGTTTCGAATCCGGCTCCGGGCGGCGGAACGTCCAATTCCCTGCTCTTTCCGGTCGCCAAGCCAAATTCATCGGTCGGCTTCAACACTTTGACGTTTTCGACCGGAAATAATCCTCAAGCCATCGCTCGCGGCGGCTTCGGTGGCAACAGCAAGATCGATTTGGCGGTAGCCAACTATGCGGACAATACCGTCTCGGTCTTCCTGAGCGACAGCCACGGTTTTGGGAGCGGCATCACGACGGCCACCGGACCCGGCCCCGACGCGCTGGCGGTTGGGGACTTTAACGGTGATGGAAAGCTCGACCTCGCGGTGGCGAATGGGAACGACAGCAGTATGATTTCGATTCTTCTCGGAAACGGAAATGGCACCTTCAATCCCGCGCCCGATTCTCCTTTTTCCGCCGACGCGGCTGAGCCAGTATGGGTGGGCGCGGCCGACTTCAACGGCGACGGCAGCCTGGACCTGGTCGTAGCAAGCCAGAAGGACAGTACCCTCTCGGTGTTTCTCGGCAAAGGGGATGGCACGTTTGAGCCAACGTCAGTACTTCCCTACGGCGGTGCGGGACCGGTTTCCGTGGCGATCGGGGACTTCAACGGCGACGGGAAGCTGGATCTGGCCCAAGTCAATCACACCGACAACACCGTCGGGATCCTCACCGGCAATGGCGACGGGACTTTCAAGGTTCTCTCCACACACACCGCAACCGGCAACGGTCCGCAAAGCGCCGTTGCCGCCGACTTCAATGGCGACGGCAATCTGGACCTGGCCGTGACCAACCAGACGGACGGCACGATTTCGGTTCTATTAGGTAAGGGAGACGGGACGTTCCAGACCGGGGTTATATATGCGGTCGGCATGAGTCCAAACGCCATCGCCGCCGAGGACTTCAACGGGAATGGGCAGCTCGACCTGGTCACCGCCAATCAGGGGGCGAATACCATCTCGCTGTTGCTCGGCAAAGGCAACGGAACCTTCAGCCCCCATGTCGATTATGCGGCGGGAAGCAGTCCGAGCGGTCTGGCGGTGGCAGACTTCAAGGGCATCGGGCTGCTCGACGCCGCGATCACCGACAGCTCTGCCAACATCTTCACGTCCCTGCTGCAGAAGTAGCCCGGCAGAAGCAACCTGGACGCTCCTCTTCGCCGGGTTCGGTCAGGCGATCTGAGCACTCCTTACTCGTGCCGCAGCGCCAGGATCGGCTCTACCCGCGTGGCCCGCCGGGCTGGAACATAGCTCGCCAGCACCGCGACCGCCACCAACACCAGCGCCGCCGCCGTGAAGGTCAGCGGATCGGTCGGTTTGACGCCGTAAACGTAGCCGGCCATTACGCGGCTCAAGCCGAGCGCCGCCACCAGGCCAATCCCCACCCCGAACAGCGTCACGCTCAGCCCCTCGCGCAACACGAGCCGCAGCACCTCGCGTCCGCTGGCGCCGAGTGCCATGCGGATCGCCATCTCCTGCGTGCGCCGGCTCACGGTGTAGGACATCACGCCGAAAATTCCCACCGCCGAAAGCACCAGGGCCAGGGCGGCGAAGATCCACACCAGAATCATGGGAAAGCGGAGAGCTCCATAGTTATCGGCCACAATCTGGTCCATGGTAGCGATGCGATTGACCGGCTGCTCCCGGTCGAGGGCCGAGACCGCCGCGCGGATGGCAGGTACCACAGTCAGCGGGGGCACCGCCGTCCTGACCGTCAAATCGACCGAGGCCGCGGGGTGCTGCGCGAAGGGAACGTAGATGTCCGGGTTTGGTTCCCAGAGATCGCCCCAGCGGACGTCCTTCACCACGCCGACGATTTCCAGGGACTGCGAGGCGCCGGCAGATTGACCCGAGTACACGCGGGAGAGGATCGTAAGGTGGCTCCCGACGGGGCTCGACCGTGGCCAATAGCGCCGCGCCACGGTGTCGCTCACGATCGCCACCGGAGCAGCGCCCTGCGCGTCACTCGCGGTGAACTCGCGTCCCGCCACCAGCCCGATGCCCATGGCCGGGAAGTATCCGGGGGTAACGTAGTCGAAGTCCGAAGTCGGCTCCTGCCCCGGCGCCGGCGTCGGCTGGCCCTCGGGCAGGAAGAAAACGTGGGTGCTGCTGAGAGCCCCGGCGGCCTTTACCCCGGGAATGCTCTCGACACGGTCCATCAGTTGACGGTAAAAAAGCGTCTGCTGGGCGGTGGTCGCATACTTGTACGGGGGCAGCGAAATGCTCATCCGGACGGCGTTCGACGGATCGAAACCAAGATCGACGTTCATCAGGCTCATGAAAGTCCGCACCAGCAGGCCCGCCCCGGTCAGCAGGACAAGTGCCAGAGCGACCTCGGAAACCACCAGCGTATTCCGCAGCCGGCGGCGTCCTGATTCCGTGGTGGTGCTGACCCCGCCTTCTTTGAGGGACTCGTTCAGATCGGTCTTGGTTGCGGCCAGGGACGGCGCCAGGCCAAAGATCACCCCGGTTGCGACGGTCACGGCCATGCTGAAGACCAGCACCCGCCAGTCGATTTCGATCACCCTGGCGTTCGGTACGTAGATCTGGTATCGAGTGAGGGCCAGCGTCAGCAGGCGATCACTCACGAAGGCGAGCAGCAGCCCGAGCGCCCCGCCCATCGAGGCCAGCACCAGGCTCTCCGTGAGCAGTTGGGTGATCAGCCGGCGGCGGGTGGCTCCGATGGCCACGCGGATCGCAACCTCGCGCCGGCGCCCGGTGGCGCGCGCCAGCAGCAGGTTGGCGACATTGGCGCAGGCGATCAGCAGCACGAAGAGGACCGCGCCCAACATGATCAGCAGCGGAGTCGCCATGTGGCGGTAATAGGCGGCGTGGAGCGGCTCCACCTTGATCCCCCACCCCTGATCGGCATCCGGATACTCTTTGGCCAGGTGATCGGCCAGGGCATCCATGGCGGCCTGCGCCTGCGGGATGCCGACACCCGCATTCAGGCGCGCCTGCGTTTGCAGGTCACGCGTGGTGCTGCGCCCAGCCTCGCCTTGTTGTTCGGGCGGTAGGACCAGCGGCACAAAGACGTCGATTTCCTGGTCCCAGGTGAAGCGGAACCCCGCCGGCATCACGCCCACGATGGTGTAGCGGCGCTCGTCGAGGTCGATGGTCTTACCCAGAATGGCCGGATCGGAGGCATAGCGCGTCTGCCACAGACGATGACCGAGGATTGCGACCTGGTCGTGGCCGGCCTGGGTCTCATCCGGCGAAAACAGGCGCCCCATGAGGGGTTGAATCCCGAACATCGGCAGAAGCTCGGCTGACCCCTTGATACCGTCAATGCTCTCTGGATGATCACCCCCGGTGATATTGAAGCCCGCCCACCGGTAGTAGCACACTTGCTGGAAAATGCCGGTCTTCGCGATGTCGGCTACGTTGGGCGCCGAGACGCCGACCTGAATGTAGCCCTCGCCCTTCTGATTCCGCCACTGGCCGAGTCCGACGAGTTGCTCAGGATGCGGGTAAGGCAGGGGCCGCAGAATCACGGCATCGACCAGGCTGAAGATCGCGCTGTTGGCGCCGATTCCAAGCGCCAGCGTCAGCACGGCTACGGCGGCGAAGCCCGGATTCTTGCGCAGTACCCGGAGAGCGTAGCGAATGTCCTGAAGAAGGGTCTCCATAACTCACCTCAGTCTTTTGTTGGACGTGACGACAGGCCCCCCGGTGAGCCTCATCGAGCCGCTTTCCCGAATCCGAATCGGCAGGTGCTGGGCGAAGGCCATGAGGATCATGTTGGTCCAAGTCTAACTCATCCGGCGCGCAGGTGTGGTGGGCTCAGGGGTGTTCGCGTCATTTGCGGAACCTCAGCGCTCCGGCTATGCTTGAGGCTCTGTAAGAGCAACGGCGGGGGGACGCGCGCCGAACCAAGGAGGAAGCCTTGCCGCACAGAATCCGCATCCGCGTATACCCACTCACAGTCATGGCACTCACCCTTGTGTCCTTCTGCAACGCACGGGGGGCAGAACGTGTCTTATACAAGTTTAACTTCTCGGGAGGCCCCGTCGATCCGAGCCCCGTGATCTTCGACAGCGCGGGCAACATGTACGGGGTAACTTACTGGGGCGGCATCACCAATTCGTACTGCGGCGCGTCGGGCTGTGGCACCGTGTTCGAGTTGGCACGGAACTCGGATGGTAGCTGGACCCGCTCCGTGCTGTACAAATTCACGGGCGGTGCGGATGGGCTGAATCCCGCCTCGCCCTTGATTTTTGACGCTGGCGGCAACCTTTACGGCGTCACGGTCTGGGGTGGCACTTACACCTCTCAATGCCTGAGCGGCTGCGGCACCGTGTTCGAGCTTTCACCCGCGGGCAGTGTGTGGACTCACAAGGTTCTTTTCAGCTTTGCGGGCGGCACGGACGGATTGTATCCAAGCGGCAACTTGCTTTTCGACAATTCCAATAATCTCTACGGCACGTCTCAGGCCGGCGGCGCCTACAATCAGGGCACCGTGTTCGAGTTGACGCCCAATGGCGACGGCTCCTTATGGACGGAGAGCCTGCTGCATCAGTTTACGGGCGGAAGCGCCGACGGAGAGCTCCCGCAGGGCCTGGTTTTCGACGCCGCGGGCGATCTGGTTGGCACGGCGGATTTCGGCGGGTCGTCGACAAAGTGCGACGGCGGATGTGGCATAGCCTACGAATTAGCGTCCGGCTCCTGGACCGAAACCGTGCTTCACAGCTTTGGCCTTGGTGAGGACGCTTCCCAACCCCAAAGCACACTGACGTTGGGCCCCGACGGCAAGTTCTTCGGTACATCCGCGTATGGAGGCTCTCACGGCCTGGGCACGGTGTTCTCGCTCACTGCCGCGGGCGATGGCTCCTGGACGGAGCAGGTGCTTCACAGCTTCGCGGGCGGAGTTAGTGACGGAAACGGGCCTTCCTCGGGCCTTCTGATCGACGGCGCGGGCAACCTTTACGGGACCACCGCCTGGGGCGGCAGCACGACTTGCGGCGGCATCGGTTGCGGCACGGTATATGAGCTGACGCGCACTTCAGGCGGCTTGGGATTGAACCTTCTCTACAGTTTTCAGGGTGGAGCGAACGATGGAGCCACGCCAAACAGCCTCGCCTTCGGACCGGAAAACAATCTGTATGGTGGGACAACCTCAGGCGGGAACGGCGGCTACAATATCGACGGGGTCCTGTTCGAGATTACCCGATGAGGTTGGACCCCGGATCTCGGGAGGCGCAAGATCGCGGTTCACGCAAGACTTGATTGTCTGACAGACAAGAGCCGCTGCTAACGGTTTCAATGCCACCGCCGCCTTACCGCGCCATAACGGGGCGGGGTGCTATACATGCAGCCTGGCCCGTTTCGCGGCCCGCCGCCTCATCGAAACCCATGCCGACGCGTTCCCCTCTCGCGGGCCTAAGTTTCGCTGCCGGGCGCGCGCTCCTGCTTTGGACCGCCCTGGCGGTGGTTGGAATCTCGCAGACAGCGCCCCCCGCCTCGAATGACCCCTCAAAGGGACAGGCCGCCGCTCTCGAGCAGTCCTCGGCCCCGGGACAGGGCTCCGCCCCGCCGTCGACCGCCTTCAAAATCCGCGTGCAGGAAAACCTGGTTTTGGTGCGGGTGACGGTTCGGGATTCGAAGGGGAACTACGTTCGAGGCCTGCGTCAAGAGAACTTCCGTCTGTCGGACGACAAAAGGGCGCAGACGATCGACTACTTTGACGAAGAGGACCAGACCGCTCCGGCTGCAGCGTCCGCAATCGAATCCGGCGCTGCGGCACCGGCGGCGAGCGAGCCTGCGCCCGGTGCGCCGGTATTTCCCGACCGCTACGTGGCGTTCTTCTTCGACGACATCCATGGCGGCACGAGCGACCTCAAGGACACCGGCCGAGCGGTGGGCCAGTATCTCGCCCGCGGGATCAGGCCCGCCGACCGTGTGGGGGTGTTCACGTCCTCGGGCAAAGTGCGGCTCGACTTTACCGCCGATCGCGACGCGCTGGCCAAGGCTCTTGCCGCGCTCAAGCCCAGCCCGGTACTGAATTCCCCCATGACGCAGTGTCCCGACATCCCGGACGCTATGGCCTACCGGATCGTTCAATTGGACGATCCGGACGCGCTGCAACTGGCGCGCAACGAAGTCGTCCAGTGCGCGCGTGACTCAGCCGGGTCGTCGCCGTCGAACCCCCTGGCTATCCAAAACCAGGCCAGGATGGCCGCGCAGACTGCCTTCGATCGCGCCAAACGCGAGTCGCTCGACACGCTCGACGCGCTCGATCACGTGATCGCGCACACCGGCGTCATGCCCGGGCAACGCTCGGTGGTGATCGTCTCGCCGGGCTTCTTCACCATGGCCACGCCGGAACGCGTGGACCGCCTCGCTGACGAAGCCCTGCGCCTGAACGTGGTCCTCGACGCCCTGGAAGCCAAGGGTCTGGCCAACGATCTCGTCGCGGGTGACGCCTCGACATCGAGTGCGCTGATGATGACCTCGATCGCGAACGTCGGCGATCAGTACCAGCAGCAAGTTCGCGAAACGCGCTTCGAGCATGAGAACGTCATGGCCGCCGCGGCGGCGTCCACGGGCGGACGCTTCTTTCACAACAGCAACGACTTCAACCGGGGCGTCCGGGAAGTCACGGCGCCGGCGGACGTGGTTTACACGCTTGCCTTCTCTTCTCGCGGTATCAACTACGACGGCAGTTTTCACAAGCTGAAAGTGGAAGTCACCGGACAGCCGCACCTGACGGTGGAAGCGCGGCGCGGATACTTCGCGCCTGCGGCGGCTCCCGATTCCACCCGGCAGGAGCAGGAGGCCATTGAGCAGGCGCTGACCTCAAACCAGGAAGTGAACGACATTCCCAGCCGCATGGCCATGCAGGTCTTCAAACTGAACGCTCAGCAGGGCCGACTGCGCGTGGTTACCCATCTCGACCTGAAGTTTCTGGAGATGCACAAAGAGAACGGGATCAACGTGGACCATCTTAAGCTGGCGGCGGTGCTGCTCGACAAGGACGGTTTCCGTCAGGAGAGCCAGGAAAAGAACCTTGACCTGCGCTTGCCGGATGACAAGCTCCAGGAGTTGCGCGCGTCCGGCTTGACGGTCGAGATCAGCTTCGATGTGAAGCCCGGCCTCTACACGGTCCGCGAAGTGTTTCGCGACGCCAACGGCGCGCTTTCGGCGATGAGCCGCCATATCAATGTCGCGCTCTGAATCACCCTCTGAGCGGGCCGCGCGCTTGACTCCGGCGGACGCTCACACGATACTTGCTCCACGGAGACGAAGGAAGCTCGAAGTCATCCGGAGGGCAGCCTCTCCTTCGCTAAAGCAGAATGAACGGCCGGTCGCACGCTCTTGGCCGCGGTTCGAGCGCCGTCGCGGCGGCTGCAGGACTCGCGGCCGTGCTGGCATTGATCTTTCCGCCGGCCCCTCGCGGCAGGGCGCAGGAGGGGGACAAACCCGAGATCACCTCACAGGAGACCCAACCCGCCTTTCACTTGCGAGTGCAGCACAACGAAGTTGTGGTGCGCGTGGTCGTGCGGGACTCCAAGGGCCAGCCGGTGCGGAACCTCCAAAAGGGCGATTTTCACATCTTCGACAATCGAAAGCCCCAGCTCATCACGCACTTCGTGTTCGAGGGCTCCCCGCTGCCCGCGGACTCGAAGCCGTCCGCCGAAGCCGCAAAGTCCCCGGAGGCTCCGACGTCGGCGCTTCCGCCTATTGTTTTGCCCGCGCGTTTCATGGCCTTCTTCTTTGACGATGTCCACTTGCAATTTGGGGATATGGTCTTCACTCGCGATGCTGCCGGACGCTACATCGACAGCAGCCTCCGGCCCGGCGACCGCGCCGCGATCTTTACTTCCTCAGGCCAGGGCCAGGTGGACTTCACCGATGACCGCTCCGCCCTTCACGACGCCCTGAATAAGATGCGGCCGCGCCCCGTCTTTCCGGTCGATCACAGTGAGTGCCCGCCGATTACGCCCTATCAGGCTTACAAGATCATCCATCAGAATGACGAAATTACAACCCTGGCTGCCCAGGCCGATGCCTTCATCTGTCATTGCGAGGAGCAGGGACGGTCGGACCCGCAGTGCCCGACGGAGGCGGCGAATCTCGTGGCGCCGACGGCGTTGCGCTCGGAGAACCGGTCCGATGACGAAACGCATTATGCCTTGCAGGGGTTGCGGCGCGTCTGCCAGCGGATGGCCGGAGTCCCGGGCCAGCGGACCATCGTCCTGGTTTCGCCTGGTTTTCTGACCGAGAATCAGAAGTTCGACGAAAGCGAGGTGGAAGACTTCGCTCTGCGGCAAGACATCGTGATCAGTACGCTCGATGCTCGCGGCCTCTACGCGCTGACGCCGGACGGCGACGCCGCCGACCGGCCGCTGGTCATTACCGCGCATCCCGAGCTCGAGTCCAGCAAGACGTTCAACCGCAACGAAAGCGCTCAGCGTGAAGCCGATGTGCTGGAGGAAATAGCCGATGAGACCGGAGGCGTCTACTTCCACAACAGCAATGATCTTAACGAGGGCTTTCGGCGCGTCGGCTCCTTTCCGGAGGCGTTTTATATGCTCGCCTTCGCTCCCGAAGACCTCAAGCTGGACGGCCGCCTGCACACGCTCAAGGTGACTTTGACGGCGAATCCCAGCCACTATTCACTTCAGGCGCGCAAGGGCTATTTTGCCCCCACCAAGAACGAAGACACGGCCTCTCTGGCCAAGGAAGAGCTGGAGCAGATGATCTTCTCGCAGGAAGAGTCGCAGACTATTCCTCTGCAGATCCACACCCAGTACTTCCAGAGCGAAGGAGGCGCGGCCCAGCTCTCGGTCCTGGCCCACGTGGACGTGAGCGGCTTGCGCTTTCGCAAGGCCGACGGGCGGAATCTCGAAGGCCTGACGGTGATCACCGCGCTTTTTGACCGGCAGGGGAACTACGTGACGGGCCAACAGAAAAAGATCGAATTCCGGCTTCTGGACTCGACTCTCGAGAGGCTCAGCAAAACCGGACTGAGCACCAAGGCCAGCCTGCCCGTGAAGCCAGGCACCTACCTTGTGCGGGAGGTCGTGCAGGAGTCTGAGGGCGGCGAACTATCGGCGGCTAACAGCCAGGTGGACATTCCTTAAGGTTCAATCCACGGATTGCGCAGATTACACAGACAGAAGGGCGCGATGAGAGAGAGCTAGAGTGTGCGAGATGCGCGAGCGATTAATGCGGGTTTCCGGAGGCGGTTTATCAGAAAACAGATCTGTGCAATCTGCCTAATCTGCGGATGCGCGCCGGCGCTGGCCGCGCAGAACACCGCAAGCACCGAAGTCACCACCCAGGAAAGCCAGCCCGCCTTCGAATTGCACGTCCAGCACAACGAGGTGATGCTGCGCGTGGTCGTACGCGACTCGAAGGGCCAGGCGGTTACCAACCTCCACCAGGACGACTTCCGTATCTTCGACCACGGCAAGCTGCAAATGATCACCCACTTCTCCGTTGAGAGCGCCGGCGGCCACCCGTCCGGCCCGTCGACGGCCGAGGCGATCACCGCGCAGGGCGAAAAGTCTGCGACCGCCGCAGACGCGATCGTCTTGCCCACACGTTATCTGGGGATGTTTTTTGACGATGTCCATCTTGCGTTTGGCGACCTGGCCCGCACCCGCGACGCTGCCGACAAGTATCTGGCCGCCAATTTGAAGTCGGGCGACCGCGTCGGCATCTTCACTTCATCCGGCCAGAACCAGCTCGCGTTCACCGACGATCGCGGTAAGCTGCACGAGGCGCTCATGAAGATCACTCCGCGCCCTCTCGCCGGGGGAGCCGCGCACGAATGCCCCACGATATCGCCCTACCAGGCCTACTTGATCGACCAGCAGCAGGATCCGACCGCCTTATCCGTGGCGGAGAGCGACGCCCTGTCGGAATGCTGCGGGGGTAATACTCCGTGCCCGGAGCAGGACGCCACTTACGTCGAGAATCTTTCGCAGTCGATGTTCCAATCGTCAGAGCGGGAGTCGCTGTACATTTTTCAGGGCCTCGAGCACCTTTGCCGCGTCATGAGCATGATGGTGGGCCAACGCAGCATTGTGATGGTCTCGCCGGGCTTTCTGGCCGTCACCCAGATCTTCCAGCTTGAGGAGGTCATCGACGAGGCACTGCGGCAGAGCGTCGTGATCGGCACGCTGGACGCGCGCGGCCTCTATGCGGACGTCGGCCTCGGCGACGCCAGCACCCAGGTCACCGGCAATCCGGCGAACTTCACTTTCAAAAGCCAGTGGGAAACGCTGGACAGGAGCATCGCCGGCGACGTCCTGGGGTCGATTGCGAGTGAGACCGGAGGAACCTATTTTCACAATAACAACGACTTCGTGGAAGGATTCCGGCGCGCCGGCGGCTTGCCGGAAGCGTACTACGTGCTGGTCTTTGTTCCGCAAGACCTCAAGATCGACGGGCGCTTCCATCCCCTGAAGGTCACCCTGGCGGACAATTCCGGTCATTTCAACTTGCAGACCCGCAAGGGCTATTTTGCGCCGAGTAAAGTGGAGGACGCCGCTACCGTGGCGCAGGAGGAGATGGAACAAATGGTGTTCTCGCAGGAGGAACTGCAACCGATTCCCCTGCAGATGCGGACCCAGTTCTTCAAAGCAACCACGGGCGATACCCGCCTCACTGTGCTCGTTCACATGGACATCAGCCACTTGCGCTTCCGCAAAGCGGAGGGCCGCAATCTTGAGAACCTGACACTGGTCACGGCGGTTTTCGACCGCAGCGGAGGTCTGGTGAACGCCGAGCAGAAGCGGATCGATCTGCGCTTGCTCGACTCAACGCTCGAACGATTGCTGCAGAGCGGAATGGCCATCAAAAGCGAAGTCAGCGTGAAGCCCGGTACCTACCTGGTGCGCGAAGTGGTCCGGGACACGGAAGGCGGCCAGATGTCCGCCTTGAATAGCCAGGTGGATGTGCCGTAATTGCCGCGGCGTCGAACCCTGAAGGTACGGGAGCAATCAACAGTCGAGAATCGAAGGTTGAAAGGGTCAGCAGTTCGAGTATTGAAAAAGGCTCTTGATTTTTGCTCACCCAACGTTGACAACTCCGCATCGGCGTATTAATCTTCCGGCTTACCGAACAACAAATGCCGAAGGTCACAGGGGAGGAAGCGTGGGAAGACTCAACTGGCGGAAGCAGGCGTGCTTCGTGTTTATACTGTGTGCGGCGACGGCGATCGCCCTGCCGGCACAGACCTTTACGACACTTGACAGCTTCGACATGCAGGATGGGGTCATTCCCCACGCGCAGCTGGTCCAGGCCACCGACGGGAACCTGTACGGCACCACGTCCGAAGGCGGGTCGGGGGGCTACGGCACGATCTTCAAAATCAGCCCCGGCGGTGCGCTGAGCGTGCTCTATACCTTTTGCTCTCAAAGCGGTTGTACGGACGGCGGCCTTCCGCTTGGAGCGTTGGTCCAGGGCAGCGGCGGGAGTTTGTACGGGACTACGGACTTTGGCGGGGCCAGCGCGACGGGCTGCGGCGGCTTAGGCTGTGGCACGGTTTTCAAAATCACAACAAACGGCACCCTGACGACGCTCTACAGGTTTTGCTCTCAAAGCGGTTGTACGGATGGGGGCAACCCCGCGGCGGGGCTGGTCCAGGCTGCCGACGGGAACTTCTACGGGACAACGGACTCGGGTGGGACTAACGACGGGGGAACAGTCTTCAAAATCACCCCAAATGGGACGCTGACGACCCTTTACAACTTTTGCTCGAACAGTGATTGCACGGACGGCTCATACCCTAACGCGGCGCTGGTTCAGGGCGCCGATGGGAGTTTGTATGGGACCACACCCTACGGCGGGGCTAACTTGGCGCCATGTGACGGCCTCGGCTGCGGCGCGGTGTTTACAATCACGACCAGTGGCGTTCTGACGACGATTTATAGCTTCTGCTCGCAACCCAATTGTACGGACGGCAGATATCCCAACGGCGGGCTGGTAGAGGCCACCGACGGTAAGCTCTATGGAACAGCGCAGTATGGCGGGGCCAACAACGACGGGACCGTCTTCAACATCACGCCTCAAGGAGTGCTGACCACGCTGCTCAGCTTCAACTCGACAGACGGCGCGGACCCCGAGGGCGCGCTGACTCAGGGCACCGACGGGAACCTGTATGGGACAACGCAGAACGGCGGGGCCAATAACTACGGGACCGTCTTCAACGTGACTCCGATCGGGACGCTGACGACGCTTTACAGCTTTTGCGCGCAGAGCCGCTGCACGGACGGCGAATACGCCGCCGCGTCACCGGTGCAGGACACGGATGGGACCTTCTACGGGACTACGAGCAAAGGCGGGGCCGATCATGGCTGCACGCTAGGCTGTGGCACGGTCTTCAGCCTGGCTGTCGGTCTCGGGCCGTTTGTAGAACCACAGCCCAGCTCCTCCAGGTTAGGAGCAAGTGTCAGGATTCTGGGCACCAATCTGACGGGCGCCACCAGCGTCACGTTCAACGGCACGACAGCCGTCTTCACGGTGGTTTCGAGTTCCTTCATCACGACCACCGTACCGGCGGGCGCCACCACCGGCAAGGTGCAGGTCGTAACGCCCGGCAGCACGCTGACGAGCAACGTGCCCTTCCGGGTCCTGCCGTAGGGCCTGAAGTAGCCGAGTATAGCGAGGAGGAAACATGATGAAGGTTAGCTGGTGGAAAACGGTGTGCACCGTCTGTGTCCTGTGCGCGGCGACGGCGATTGCCTTACGGGCGCAGACGTTCACCACTCTACACAGCTTCGACGGCACCGACGGGAACGGACCTCTGGCGCCGCTGCTCCAAGCCAGCGATGGGAACCTGTACGGGACAGCGAGCACGGGCGGGGTCAGCGGCGGTGGCACTGTTTTCAAAATGACCCCGGCAGGCACCCTGACCACACTTTACAGCTTTTGCTCGCAAAGCACTTGTACGGACGGCGCGAATCCCGTTGGTTCGCTGCTCCAGGCGAGCGATGGGGGCTTTTACGGGACAACCGAGTACGGAGGAGCCTACGGCTATGGGACAGTTTTCAAAATCACCTCAACTGGCACACTGACGACGCTTTATAGCTTTTGCTCCCAAAGCAATTGTGGGGATGGCGAATACCCCCGTGCGGGTTTGGTCCAGGATGCGGACGGGGACCTTTACGGCACAACCTACTTCGGCGGGGCTAACGGGAAACACGGAACGGTCTTCAGAGTCACGCCAAATGGGTTGGTGACGACGCTGTACAGCTTTTGCTCTCAAAGCGCGTGCGCGGATGGCGGGAACCCGACCGCGGCGCTGATCCAAGGGGCGAATGGGAGCTTCTACGGTTTCTACGGCACAACGTCAAGTGGTGGGGACGACACGTCGTGCGCGGGTGGCTGCGGCACGGTCTTTAGCATCACACCGAACGGCAATCTGACGACTCTGCACAGCTTCGAGAGGGTCGATGGGGCCTTTCCCTTCGGAGCACTCGCCCAAGGCACCGACAAGAACCTATACGGGACAACGTACCAAGGAGGGGTTACCGACGTCGGAACGGTGTTCGAGGTTAGCCCGAGCGGTAGCGTGACAACACTTTACAGCTTTTGCTCCCAGACCCACTGTACGGACGGAGAATATCCGCAGACGGCGCTGATCCAGGCCACAGATGGGAATCTCTACGGAACAACGCAAGGGGGCGGCATACGCGGCAATGGCACGGTTTTCAAGATTACCCCAGGTGGCAGGCTGACTACGCTTTACCGCTTCTGTCTTGACGGCGGCAGTTGTAGCGACGGCAGCGGACCCGTCGCGGTGCCCGTCCAGGCCACCGACGGTACCTTTTTCGGGACGACGCAGAGTGGCGGGATCAACAGCGATGGCACCGTCTTCAGCCTGTCCGTGGGTCTCGCGCCCTTTGTGGAGACACAGCCGACGTCCGGCAAGCTGGGAGCCAGCGTCAAGATTCTAGGAACCAATCTTACCGGCGCGACAAGCGTCACGTTCAACGGCACGCCTGCCGTCTTCGAGGTGGTTTCGAGTTCGTTCATCACGACCACCGTGCCGGCGGGCGGCACCACCGGCAAGGTGCAGGTCGTAACGCCCGGCGGCACGCTGACGAGCAACGTGCCCTTCCGGGTCCTGCCGTAGGGCCTGAAGTAGCCGAGTATAGCGAGGAGGCAACATGCGGAAGATGGGCTGGTGGAAAACGGCGTACGCCGTCTGTGTGCTGTGTGCTGCGACGGCGGTTGTCCTGCCGGCACAAGCTTTCAGAACCCTCTACAGCTTCGACGACACGGACGGCCGCTTCCCAAGTTGGGCGTTAGTCCAAGGCACCGACGGAAACTTCTACGGAACGACGCCTACTGGCGGGGCCAACGCGAGTGGAACGATCTTCAGAATCACCCCGGGTGGCACGCTGACGACGATTTACAATTTCTGCTCTCAAGTCAATTGTGCGGACGGTGCCTATCCGCAGGCGGGGCTGATCCTGGCCGGAGACGGGAACCTGTACGGGACAGCGCAGGGAGGTGGCGCCAGCAGCTTTGGCGGCACCATCTTTGAGATCAGCACAAGCGGGGTGCTCCACACGCTTTACAACTTCTGCCCCCAAGGTGGGGATTGCGTGGACGGCGGCGGCCCCTCCGCCCCGCTGCTGCAGGCTAGAGACGGGAGTTTCTACGGAACAACGCAGTTTGGCGGAACCGCCGGCTACGACGGGACAGTATTCAGAATCACTCCGGGTGGCACGCTGACCACGATTCACACATTCTGCTCCGAAAACAACTGCGCGGATGGCTACAACCCGGTGGCGGGGCTGATCCAGGCTACCGATGGAGACTTCTACAGCACAACACAATGGGGCGGCGCCAATGGCCTTGGAACAATCTTTAAGATCACCCCAGGTGGCACCCTAACTACGCTTTACAGCTTCTGCTCTATAAGGAATTCTTCTGGGTATTGCGCGGACGGTACTAACTCCTATGCACCCCTGCTGCAGGCCACCGATGGGAACTTTTATGGAACAAACTGGGCTGGAGGTACTTACAACGACGGGATTGTTTTCAGCATTACGCCCAGCGGCACGTTCACGACGCTGCACAGCTTCGACGGCACGGACGGCCAGGGCCTCTACGCGGGGCTGATCCGAGCGACCGACGGGAACTTTTACGGGACAGCCGATAACGGTGGCTCCGGCACGAACTGTTCCCCTAATTGTGGGACGATCTTCCGGATGACACTGGATGGTACGGTGACCACGCTCCACAACTTCAACGGCGCAGTAGCCGGCGAGGGCTGGGGTCCATATGCGGCGCTGGCTCAGGACACCGATGGGAGCCTGTACGGATTAACCCAAATGGGAGGGACCAGCAACGACGCCTGCGCTGATCGTTGCGGTACCGTCTTCGAGCTGTCTGCGGGCCTTGGCCCCTTCGTGGAAACAGTGCCGACGAGCGGCAATGTAGGGAAGTCCGTCATCATCCTTGGAACAAGCCTGATTCGCGCAACCAGCGTCACCTTCAACGGCACCGAGACTGCGTTCACAGTCGAATCCCCGACGTCCATCAAGACCACCGTACCGGCGGGCGCCACTACCGGGAAGGTTCAGGTGGTAACGCCCGGCGGCACGCTGACGAGCAACGTGCCGTTCCGTGTGCTGCCGTAGGCATCGCGGCCTCGTAGGGCTGCGGCTCGCCCCGGCCCGGCCGGCCCAAGGGCCGGCCCTACGTCATGACCCGCTCCTCGCTCGGCCTGCTGGACAATTAGCTGTAGCCTATATCAGCATACCTACATAACTTGACAATGATCTCTAGCCTGCGCTATGCTGTCCGCGTCGTTTCCGTGGGCGGAAATGCCGCCCCGTGAGGCTTTCTATGGCGCGCAGAATCCCGCAACACGCTCCAACGTTGCAACTCAAAAACGTTGCGATCCAAACCGGATCCGGCACAATCGGGCTTGCCGGAGCTTTCCTCGCGCGTCTCTTGAAGCAGTTGCCGGATGTCGCAAGCGAGCAGCGAACTCGGTCCGTCGGCACGAAATGGCACAAACCCTCCAAAAGGCAAAAAAAAAGAATCTAAAATTTTGCAAAACGAAGCCACTAAGCCCAATAGAATCAATAAATCCCTCCTAAAAATGGGTCAAAACGAAGTCAAACGAAGCCAAACTCGGTTTGCGCAAGTCCTTTGGAATCAATCAGCCCGTCTCGGCAGTGGCTTCGTTTCGCCCAAACGAAGCGAGATTGCAGGCTGACTCCCCGGCCGGGGCCGCAAGTCAAGCACAGGGGGAGTTCCATGCGACAAATCAGGCAGCGTGGTAACGCAGGCAGGCCGCGTTGGTGGAAACGGCGCGCGCGTCTGTGGGCGGGCGACTTCGGCTTGACTTGAGCGAGTGCCAGCCGGATACTACTACCGGCAGGAGGTGAGGGGAGCCGCCGGGCCGTCATAGCTTTCTTCACTACGCAGTCATGACCAAACAAAACTCCCGCGCTTCGCGGAATTGCGGCCACGTCCTTGGCAGCGGCCGGGGCAATCGTGCGCGCCAAACCGTCCCAGACCGAAAAAACAAGCCATGCAAGGAAGGTGAAAGATGAGAACAACAGCCAGGCAATGGACGCAGTGGATAGCGCTTGCAGCGATCCTCGGGCTGGGCGCCGTGAATCTGGGCGGACCGCGTCCGGTGCTCGCGCAAAATGACGCGCAATCCGTGGCGGCGGCGCAGAGCCAGCCGGTGGTCACCACCATCCACAAGGAATCGAACCTGGTGCTGGTGGACACAGTGGTCACCGACAAGAAGGACCACTACATCGAGAACCTCGAAGCCAAGGACTTTCACGTTTTTGACAACGGCGAAGAGCAGAAGATCGTGTCCTTCAATGGCCCCACCCCCGCCGGAAGCGGCGGCAGCACTGCGGCGCCGCACGGTCCGGGATCGCGGCGCTATATCGTGCTGTTTTTCGACAACTCCACCATGGACCTGGCCGATCAGGCTCGCGCGCGCAAGGCCGCAGCCCAATTCGTGGATAAGACGGCCTCTCAGGACCGCGAGATGGCGGTGGTGGAGTTTACGGGCGTCTTCCGGCTGGTGCAGAATTTCACGGACAACTCCGACCTGCTGGCGCGCGCCGTGTCTGCCGTGAAGACGGCGACCGTCAATCCGAATGACAACACCTCCGGTCCGTCCGCTGGCATCGGGTCCAGCCCCCTGGGCGCGGGCCCTACGACCATGATATCCAACCCGCAGTCGATCGGTGCGAGCGGAGGCTTTTCGTTGAACACGGTGGCGGGTGACTTCGGCGCGCGCGACCTGCTTTATGCGCTGCGCGACGTCATCAAGCTGCTCGCGCCCATTCCGGGCCGGAAGACGATGGTTCTTTTCTCGTCCGGCTTCATCCTCGACGACGTGTTGATGCCCGAATTGACGGCCACCATCGACGCCGCGAACAAGGCCAACGTGGCCATCTACCCGCTCGACGTGCGCGGGTTGTTCTCGGGAATGCCGGACGCGACGTCCTGGCTGCACCTGCAGCCCGGCATAGCGAGCCCCGGCGGTATCGCGCCTGGGTCTTATCCGCACTACGACGGTCTTCTGGCCCTGCTCGAGCCGCAGCACGGCGGCGGTAGCACAGGCGGCGGAGGCAGTACCGGAGGCGGGGGACTTGGAGGGGGTGGAGGCGTTGGCAGCGGCGGAGGCGGACGCGGCGGCTCGGGAGGCCTTGGCGGTACGGGCACCTCCGGCGGCAGCGGCGGAGGGCACGGCGGCTCGGGAGGCACGGGCACCTCGGGAGGCACAGGCGGCAACGGGGGACGCGGAGGGACTGGCGGCACTGGCGGCAACGGCGGACGCGGCGGCGGCGGCGGCCCCACCGGCACGGGCCCCGGGGCGGTCAACACCATGTATGGGAATCCGAACTTCATGCCCAATGCCAATATTCCCGTGTTCCCGACCATGGCCACGGCGACTCAGGACGTCCTCTATGCCCTGGCGACGGGAACCGGCGGCTTCCCGATCGTGAACAACAACGACCTTCTGGCCGGCCTCGACCGCATCGGCCACGAGCTTGACGAGTACTACACGATAGGCTACACGCCTAGCGGCCTGGACCACGACGGGAGCTATCACAGCATCAAGGTGAGGTTGGAAACCAAAGGACTCGAGGTGCGCTCGCGCAACGGCTACTACGACACCAAGGGTGGGGACGTTCTGGCGGGCAAGGCGGAAGGCAAGGCCCTGGAAGCTCAATTGGCAGGCTCCCAGGCCTCGGGCGGCCACATGACCGCCGAAGCTTCCTATTTCTACATGGCCGCCAACGACGCGCTGGTGAACGTCGCCGTGGCCCTGCCGGCTGATGCTCTCAACTTCGAAAAGGAGAAGAAAAACTTCAAGTGCGACGTGACCATCCTCGGTGTAGCCTATCGCCCCGACGGCTCGGTGGCGGCGCGCCTCAGCGATTCCCGCCCGCTTAATTTCGATAAGCAGGAGTACAAAGACTTCGCTGACACCGGATTCATCTACCGCAGCGGGTTCGACATTGCGCCGGGCCAGTACACCTTGAAGATCGCCGTGGGCACGGGCGGCAACGGAGTGGCCAAGCAGGAAATCCCGCTCACGGTTCAGCCTTATAACGGCAAGCAGTTCAGCCTTAGCGGCGTGGTGCTGAGCAACCAATTCCAGCCCGTATCGCAGTCCGCGGTGACGCTCGACGAAGCGCTGCTCGAAGATCAGAAGACCTTCGTCGCGCAGGGCATGCAGATTCAGCCGTCCGCGAGCAATACCTTCAAGGCCGGGCAAACCCTTGCCCTTTACGTTGAAGTGTACGAGCCGACACTGGCCTCGGGGTCTGCGCCCAACGTGCAACTCCAATACGAGGTCGTCAACCGCAAGACGAATCTGCCGGTGGCCACCAATTCTGCTCCAGTGAGCAACTTCGGCAAGGCCGGCAATCCGGTGATCCCCGTCGGTCTTCCCATAAAGACCGCGGGATTCCAGGCCGGCGACTACGAGGTGGAAGTGCTGGCCAGCGATTCGGCCGGCAACCGGTCGCCCGTGCAACACGCCGTATTCACGGTGAACTGAGAGCCCCGGCGGCCCGGATGTTCGGCCGCCCGCCTATGTCTCGTGCCAAACCGGTCTCGCCCCCGCGTGCCGCCGTCGCGGGCGGGACCGATGCGCAGCTCCGTCGCGCGCTGCTCGACTGGTTCCGCAAACACCGCCGTCCGCTGCCTTGGCGCGACTCGCACGACCCTTACAACATCTGGGTTTCCGAGGTCATGCTTCAGCAGACCCAGGTGGCTGCCGTCATTCCGTACTACCGGCGCTTCCTGAGCGCCTTCCCCACAGTCCACGAACTGGCTCGGGCTCCGCTCGAGCGCGTGCTCGAACTTTGGTCCGGTCTCGGCTACTATCGCCGGGCGCGCCAACTGCACCTTGCCGCGCAGATCATCGTCAAGGACTTTAATGGCAGGTTCCCGTCGTCGCCCGCACAGGCAGTGCAGCTTCCCGGCATCGGCGACTACACCGCGGCGGCCGTCCTGAGCATCGCGTACGGCACGCCGCTCGCCGCGCTCGACGGCAACGTGGCTCGCGTGCTTGCGCGCCTCGAAGCTCTCGCCGGCAGTGTTGCCGATCCGGCCTTTCGCAAAGTCGTTCAGGCGAGGCTTGCCGGACTGCTGTCGCGTCGGCGTCCCGGAGACTTCAATCAGGCGCTGATGGAGCTCGGTCAGACGGTATGCCTGCCGAGGACGCCGCGCTGCCCGGTGTGTCCGCTGCGAAGTTGGTGCCGGGGCCGCGCCCGAGGCAATCCGGAACGCTTCCCGATTGCGCGACCGCGCCGCGCCCGCGAAGAAAGCCATCTTGCCGCTGCCCTGGTCGTCCGTCGGGGACCGGGCGAGCGCGGCAAGCCGCGTGGATCCGCCAACGGGACGCACTCCGCACTGCTGGTCCGCGGCCTCGACGACGGCCTCATGACGGACCTTTGGAATTTTCCCTCTGCGTTTGGCGCCTCGATCGCGGAGGCGCGCCTCCGGCTCGAAGCAAAGCTCGGGAGTCTCGGCGCCGCACCCACGTCTCTCGATCTTGAAGTGGCGCGCGTGCGCCACAATGTGACCTATCGGCAGATTCTAGTCCGGGTGTACCGCGCGTCGCTTCCGGGTTTGACCCTCGCCGGGGTCCGCTGGCTTCCTCTCTCGCATTTTGACGACGCAGCCGTCTCGCAGCTTGCGCGCAAGATCGCGAACGCGGCTGCCGATGCGCTAAACTGAGAGGACGACGCTTCGTGGCCACCACATCCAGTCCGGCGACACGCGATGCCGCTTCCGAACCTCCGGCGCGCGGCGTGCTGCGCTATTTTCAGATTTCCCTGACGGGCGCACTGGCTACGGCCTTCCTCACGCTTGCCGCCACGGGCAAGCTTGAAACGGCCGCCGTCGCGCTCTTCGGAGCCGTGCTGCTGGTGCGGATCGTCGGCCTCGCGGCTCGCAGGGACTGGCGCCTGGGAACGCGCGCCGTCACCGTCTCGAGCGTCCTCTACGTTGTCTTCTTCCCGCTCGACGTGGCCTACTTCGCGCACGGGCCGACGCTGCTCGACCGCACGCTGGTGGCGACTGTCCACCTGGTGTTCTTCACCGCGGCCGTCAAGCTATTCTCAGCCTCGCGTCCGCGCGACCACGCGTATCTCGGCGCGCTCTCCTTTGTGCTGATGCTGGCCGCCGCCATCCTGACTGTGGGCGCAAGCTACATCGCCGGCCTGTGCTTGTATCTGCTCTTCGCCGTCTCCGCGCTCATCAGCTACGAGGTCATCCGGCCGTACGCGATCCTCCGGCAGCGCGAGCCGGCCACAGGCGCGCGCGCAGTGTCCCGTACGGCCGGCGCAGAGCGGGCTCTCGGGAAGGCCGCGGCCGCCATGGCGCTCGGAATGGTGCCGGTCGCGGTCCTGCTCTTCTTCGCGATTCCCCGGTACCATAGCGGCTTTTGGTCCGGCGCGGCGTTTTCCGGCGAACGCATCACCGGATTCTCGGAGAGCGTTGAACTCGGCGATCTTGGGAAGCTTATGCGCTCGAACCAGGTGATCATGCGCGTCACGGTCGAAGGCGATGCCCGGCGTTTTCAGGGCGAGAAATTGCGAGGCGTGGCGCTCGAAGAGTTCGATGGACGCCGCTGGTTCAGCCGTGCCCACAGCGAGAGATTTCTCGGACCCACGCTTCCGCAGCAATTCAGCCTGCGATTCTCCCCGAACGCGGCCACCGGCGGCGCCACGCGATACCGCGTGCTCGTCGAGCCCCTTTTCACCGACGTGCTCTTCGTGGCGGGGCGCCCGCGCCGCATTGACGCGCCCATTCGCTTCCTGCTGGTGGACTCGGCGGGGTCGCTGCATAATCCCCAGCACCTGGCAACGCCCTTCGGGTACGGCGTGGTGGCGGACCTCGACCTGCCTTCGCCGGCCGAGCTTCGCGACGCCTCGGGCGCCGATCCCGAAGGTCTCGCGGACGCTGATCTCGGGCTGCCGCATCTGGACCCGCGCATCGGCGTGCTGGCGCGCCAGGTCACCGCCGGCGCCGCGACCAACTACGATCGCGCCAGGGCCCTCGAGACCTATCTTCGCGAGCATTACGCCTACACCCTCGATCTGCCCGCCGTTAAGCCCGCCGATCCGGTGGCGGGATTTCTCTTCGAGGCGCGCCGCGGCAATTGTGAGTACTTCGCGGCCGCCATGGCCGTGATGCTGCGCACCGTCGGCATTCCGGCGCGTCTCGTGAACGGATTCGAGACGGGCGATTACAACCGCGTGGGCCGCGACTTCATCGTGCGCGGTCGCGACGCGCACAGCTGGGTGGAGGTCTACTTCCCGCGCTACGGCTGGGTGCCTTTTGACGCCACGCCAGCCGGTCCGCGTGCGGCGCCCGGCCTCCTCGATGAGTATCTCGACGCCGCCGGACTGTTCTGGAGCGATTGGGTGGTGAACTATGACCTGGGACATCAGGCGCAACTGGCGCTCGACGCCGAGATGGAGTACAACCAGGCGGATCAGCGGTTCAGCGCGCTGCGCCGCCGCTGGCAACACGCGGGCACCGGCCGGCTGGCCGACGCGGGAGACTGGCTCGGCCGGCACCGGCTGCAGGCGCTGGCGGTGCTGGTCGTGATCCTGGCGCTTGCGGCGCTCGCCGTGCGCCGGCCGGAATGGATCGAGGAACTGCGCGCGGCTTTCGCATGGAAGCTGGCCCGGCGCGCGAATGCCATGTCAGCCCACGCAGCTAGGCTCGGATATCAGCGCTTCCTGCAACGCTGCGCCCGCTGCGGACTCACGAAGGCGCCCGCCGAAACCCCGTTCGAATTCGTGCGGCGCATCCCGGACCTCTCGGCGCGCCCGCCGGCCACGGCGTTGACGGAACTCTATCTTTCGGCGCGCTTCGGACACCGAGTCATTGCTCCCGAGGCCTTTGAATCCGCTCTGGGCGCGGCGCTCGAAGCCGTCCGCCCCCTGCAAGCCACCCGCTGACACTGTGCCCGATCGCTGTGCCCGGTCGTTGTGCCTGATCGTGGCGCCTGATCGTTGTGCCCGATCGTTATGCCCGATGGTTGTTCCCGGTCGTTATGATAGACTGAACCGCCTTCGAACCTCGCACTTCCACGTCGGCAATCGCAAAGGAGACCAGAATGAACCGCTTGATCGGACGGATGGCAGGCACGCTCGTGGCGTGCACGGTGCTGCTCGGCGCCGGCTTCAGCACGCAGGGACAAGACTCGACCTCCAGGAAGACGCGGCAAGACAGCGCCGCCACCTACTGCACGCAAACCGGAGGAGTGGTCGGCGACCTCTACCCGTCTTACGGGACCAACGGCGGTAGTCCGCTGCGGCTTGCCGGCAAGCGCGCGTTCTGCGTCTACACCGCGTCGGACCAATCACAGATCTACATCCTGCTCGCCACGCTGTATACCGTCCAGCCGAGCCTCGCGGCGCTCGCCTACTACGCGCAGGTGCCGCCGAACTCGGGCTGCGAGGGTAATCCGGCTTCGTGCTATTGCACGCAGCTCGGCGGCTCCGACCAGTTCGGCGGCACGACGGGCGCCGGCGGCGGTTGGGTGCCGCAGAATAATCCCTCGTTCGTCCTCGAAGCTTGCATCTTCCCCGATCTGTCGTCGATCGATTCCTGGGGCCTGTTCTACCACTCGGCCGGGATCATCCGCGGGATCGACTTGAGCACCGTACTGAAATACCAGAACCCATACGACGCCAGGAAGTAGGCGCGGACGTCGCGACTCGCCCGTTGTTAGCGGGTAGCCACCGGCTAATGCCTGCCACCCGCCAGCGTCAGGGTCGCTGGCTGGCGTGCAGGACGGTGAATCCCACCACTTCATCACCCGCGTAGCGCACGATCACGTCGTCTTCGGTGAGCTCACTGTCAGTGGCGAAGCTGGGCTTTCTGTAGTTCACGTACAACGTGTCCGCTTCCTGGTCATAGGACAGCCAGACCAATCCCTCGGGTGACTGCTTCAGGCCAGGCCGGAGCTTCAAGTAGTCTCGAATCTCGGTTACGGCCAAAGTTGCTTTCTCCTCTCCAGCGCGGCCCGGCGCCGGGTCAGAAAGGCTGTGATCATCCACAAGGAGTGCGCTCGCCCTTCGCGCTTGAGAGAGCAGCCATGCCTCCGGAGGTGCTGGAGGAGCGCAGATCGCTTCACTCAACGATCACCGTCTCGCGCTGGGCGTTGGCCGGAACTCCGCGCAGCGAATCCTCGCGGCGATCCTCCAGAATCAGGGCGATGGCTTCGGCCAAACTTGCCCGGGCTTCATCCTTCGTCCGCCCCGGGCCATTGGCGCCGGGGATCTCGGGGCAATAGGCGATGGTCCACTCGCCGTCGCGTTCAAACACAGCCGTGAACTCGTTGTGCATTTCGTAATCCTACCTTCCGGCACCATTCTACAGGAATCAGCCGAAGGGAATCGTCCGATTAAGGGCCCGGTTACCCTCGATTCAGGATGGTAGCAAAACATCTCGAAGCGCTTTGGCTCTCGAGGGCTTCACGGGTGGCCGGCGACACCGTTCCGCTGAATCGCCGCCTCGTCGGAGTCCCGCGGTCCGTGACCAAAGGGGCGCACACACATAAAGCGATGTATGCGCCACCTGCGGCAGCGACATGAACTGCGATGTCGCCGCCACCCGCAAATTTCTACGGAGGGTCCGCGCCTGCCCCCGGGAGCGTCGGATACTTGTGCGCGGTCGCGTCGGGACACCGCATTACCGTAAAGCCGAGATCCCTCAGCGGCTTGTTCGTCTGTTCTCCTCCGAACAGTTCATATCCGTCAGCCATGCGAATTCGCGTCCCAGCCCTTGCCGATGCGTGTTTAAGGACCTCTTTGGGCGGATAGTGCTTGTTGTCCATTATTAGGCAGTACTTTGTTGCCAACCGGTTTCTTGGAAGCCCGTCTCGATCGATGTCGCGCAGGGCGGCCTCCACAT
>DASZIG010000005.1:0-31312 GCA_035949375.1 Terriglobia bacterium
TTTTTTTGGAGGCTTTGCGCGCGGCACGTTCCAAATTCGGCTTCCTCCTGGTGGGCTGGGTCTCATGCCTGAGCATTTTCATCTGCTCTTCCAGCCCTAGCCGGCGGAAGCACCCCAGAAATGAGGAAGGAATTGAAACAGGACGGTGGCCGCAGCTTCTCAATCGCCAATCGGCAATCTTGAAATCGGCAATCGGTCGATTGCCCTGGGTCAACCTGGAGGTTCTACTTCTTGGGAAACCGCGCGATGCTGGAAATGGACCGGATCAAATGAATTGTCGAGCCTCGTAGGCGCAGACCTGAAAAGAAAGGTCTGCGCCAGCCGGCCCACCCGATTCTCAGCATCGACAGGGTTCTGCTGCCGGCGGATGAAAGAAGTGGGATCTGAAGAGAAGCCGCAGAGCCTCTGGGAAGCGAGGCTCTGCGCTGCTGCTTACCGCTTCTACGCCTGGCCTATAGCTTCGAAACTGTGCTGCTGTTGTGGTTCGTGACCCAGATGTTGGCTCCGTCGAAAGCCATCGAGTTAGGGTTGGCTCCGACAGCAAATGTTCCCAACAGCGAGCCAGCGAGCGAGAGCTTGGTGACGTCGTTGCTGCCATCATTAGCCACCCAGATGTTCGCCCCGTCAAAGACCACACCGAGGGGGTTGGAGCCCACCGTAAACGTGCCGAGCACTGCGCCGCTGGTCGAGAGCTTGGTGACGCTCCCGCCGCCTTCATTCGTCACCCAGACGTTGGTCCCGTCAAAGGCAACCTGTTCGGGAATCGATCCCACGGCAAACGTGCCGAGCACCGTGCCGCTGATAGAGAGCTTGGTGACGGTGTTACTGAGAGCATTGGCCACCCAGATGTGGGTGCCGTCAAACATTACTCCGTCGGGTTCAAGCCCCGTCGTAAACGTGCCCAGCACTGCTCCATTGCTCGCCTGCAGCTTGGTCACAGTGCCAGCAGTCTGGCTGCCGTTCGTTACCCAGATGTTGCTCCCGTCAAAGGCCACGTAGAGGGCCGCGAGCCCTATGGTAAATGTCCCGAGCACCGTGCCATCGCTTGTTCGCAGCTTGGTCACGGTGCCGCTCACCTGGTTCGCCACCCAAATGTTTGCTCCGTCAAAGGCCAACCCGTTGGGTTGCGTGCCCACAGCAAAGGTCCCGACCACAGTACCGTCGCTAGCGCTAATCTTGGAAACCGTGTTGTCGCTGTAATTCGCCACCCACATGTTGGCACCGTCAAAGGCCGCTCCTGCAGGTTGGTTGCCGGTGGGGAAGCTGGTCGTCAGATTCGCGTTATACCAGTGCAGGATGGCAACCTGCAGAGGGTTCTTGGTCGAGTTCGTCACGCCAACAGGCGGCGCTGGCCAGCCAACAGATCCAGCGGCGGCACCGTTGTCCTGTGAGTACGCCAGAGATGGAGCCAGAAGCAGCAGCAGCGCCGGAAGCGCCATGCCCAGTGTGCGTTTGGTAACAGGCAGAAAGCTATAGCTTCGATCTTTCATTTTGTCTCCTGTGATGCGAAATTGTCATACCTATAAACGCTGTTCCATTTCGTAGGTTCTAATCACTTCACACTAGAGACGGGAGTCGCCCGAGAGCGCCGCGCCGCCGTACCCCCTTTACGAGGACACGACTGCGCAGACCCCATGACGGGCGAAGTCACCCGAAACGAAAATCACAATTTGGGATTGCGTGGCTGTCACCGCGCTTCAACGCGCAGAGTCGCCCGCGCAGATAGGTAAGGTAGACCGGAGCTTATGGCCCGATTCAAATCGCTCGACTAAAAGAGGTCAACCTCTTTAGAAGAACCCCGACTGTCCACGTGACCGCTCCTTACCGGAAGCAGTACGTGGCGAGACTGTCACCTCCCAATGAATAAGTCAAGCGAATTATTTTGAGAGCGAGGGGGGGCCGGGCGGGCCGAGGATAGGTCCCTTTGGCGGGTTTCGGGACCGGTTGCCCTCGCCGCTTCACTTCCTTGCGAGTTCCTCCTGCCAGTTCTTAAGAAATTCCGATATGGCCGAGTAAACCAACTCGCGAAATTTCGCTGTTCGTTCCTCCAATGTGTAGCCCTCAACGAGTGCCCCTTCGTGCCCCAAAACGAGCCTACCAACGACGGCGTGGGTTTGCCCTCCGGCCAGCACCGGGTGATTGACGAATATCGCCACCTCGGCTTCCAAGTACTGAGCCTGCCCGGCTTGAAGTGCGTTGGTCCCCGTGATCCAAACTGTGAGAGGAGCGTCCGGCTCAACTATAAGCCACTCTGAGAACTGAGTCCGAACCACCTCAGCGGCTGCGAACCGATGAGACGCTGCACCGTCGATATCCTCTCCTCGCACCGAAACTGGCAGAGGTTTGGCGGCGTCACCGATGGACTGGGCGTAGAGATTCAATAATATTTGACTGCAGACCTTACAGCCTTCCTGCGTCGCCTCGGAGCGGGCCTTGGGCGCTACGCTCGGCTTCGGGCTGCACCTCCTTGTTGGGAATCAAGTCGCTTCTGCCTGCGCTGCAGCTTGCGCCGTATCGGCAGCTCAGCTCTTGGCTCTTTCCGTTTCTGTTCTTTTTGCTTCAAATGGGCTTTGGTCTCGCCACAAACCTCACGCGGCTCTACGACTTTCGATACACGGCGCAAGCTGCTAGATCGCGAGAGCTAAATGCCCGTGCTCAACGGCAGGGGGAAACAGGGTCGTGTCATCCAGAATACGGTGAGAGAGCCGATCGGCTTGGCGACTGGACGTGGCGCCTCCTTTGGTGCCAGCTCATCGAGTTCGTGCTCGGCGCTCTATTGCTAACCTGGGAGGTGTGGGTCAGTTGGAGAGCCACGGGCCACTAGTACTACTATGTTATAACTGGTAAGATGACTTGCGGGTTGGTTGGGAAGAAAATGTGGTGTGGATCCGAATCAAGCGCGGGAGGAAGTTTGTCTTGGTTCAGCGTGAAATGGAGAGTCGCGGGTTTTCGATAGCTAGTATTACGCCGTCTTCCATCCTTCGAATTTGACCTGGTACGTCATCTACAGCAGCACGGGCGAGACGGTGACCCAGCAGTGGGGCGAAAGCGGCGACCTTCCGGTGCCGGCGGACTACGATGGCGAGGGAAAAACGGACTACGCCGTGTTCTAGCCGTCAAATGCGACGTGGTACTACATCGCCAGCAGCACCGGCAAGAGCGTCACGCAGCAATGGGGCAAGACGGGTGACATTCCCGTGGCGCGAGGCTACGACGGAGACACCAAGGCCGACATCACGGTGTTCCGTCCGTCGAACGGGACGTGGTACACCCTGGAATCAAGCAACGGACAATTGAAGACCACGGTGTTCGGCCTGAGCACGGACATTCCGGTGGCCAAGGACTACGACGGGGACGAGAAGACAGATATCGCCATCTTCCGGCCCTCAAATGGGACCTGGTACATCCTGCAGTAGAGCAACGGGCAGACGGCCACCACCCCCTGGGGCCTCTCGACCGACGTCCCGGTGAACAGGCCGACGGGGCAATGAAGCACGACGAACGGGGCGCATCCCCTGACCGACTGTAGGGGCGGGGCTTGCTCCGCCCTCACCAGACATGAGGCATCTCGGCCGAAACGGATGAGGGTAAGGCAAGCCACACCCCTACGGACATTTGACCGGGACGCGTGAGGGTACGGCAAGCCGTACCCCCACATCTGCCGCGGGCCGTCATCCGGTCAGAGAAAACCGGGACTGTGTAGCCCTGAAGCTAGCCCTGTGACAATTCTCTCTAAAAGCCAAAAAAAAGGAATCTAAAATTTTGCAAAACGAAGCCACTAAGCCCAATAGAATCAGTAAAAATGCCTGAAAAATAGGTCAAAACGAAGCCAAACGAAGCGAAACTCGGCAAGAATATACTTGACTCTCCCACTTTACTAATGTAACATTTGGTTTGTGAGGGAGAAAAACATGAGCGAGCCGACCACTCTTCAAGAAGCAATCGTGTTCTACGCCGACCCAGAAAACTGCCTTCGGAAGCTCGTATCGAAGCGTTGGCCTGATGGTGTCGTGATCTGCCCTACCTGCGGCTCCAAGAGCGTACACTTCAACGCGAAGCGGCGCACCTTCAAGTGCGGTTCCCATCACCCCCGGCGCGAGTTCTCCGTGAAGGTCGGCACCATCTTCGAGGATTCCCCCTTGCCGCTCTCCAAGTGGCTCACCGCTCTCTGGATGATCGTCAACTGCAAGAACGGTATCAGTTCTTGGGAGAATCACCGTGCGCTCGGCGTCACTCAGAAAACCGCATGGTTCATGGGTCACCGCATCCGGCTCGCCATGCAGGAAGGAACCTTCGAGAAGAAGTTGCTCGGAGAAGTCGAGGCCGACGAAACCTTCATTGGTGGGCTCGCTCGGAACATGCACAAGGACAAGCGAGTCGAGAAGATCAACCACTCTTTCAACCGGGGAAAAGTGGCTGTCATGGGATTGCTTGAACGTCACGGAGAAGTGCGGTTGAAGGTCATGCCGAACGTCCGCAAGAGCGGTTTGCAGGCTCAGGTAAGGGAGCATGTCGAGCCGGGAGCCGAAGTGTTCACCGATGCTTTGCTGTCCTATGAGGGACTGGACGCCGATTACATTCATCAGGTCATCGACCACGCCGAAGCCTACGCTCGGGGCAACGTTCACACCAACGGCCTCGAAAACTTCTGGTCGCTCTTGAAGCGCGGCATCCGTGGAACCTACGTGAGTGTCGAGTCTTTCCATTTGTTCCGTTACCTTGACGAGCAAGCCTTCCGCTTCAACTACCGCAAAGATATGGACGATTCCGAGCGCTTCAATCTGGCACTCTCTCAGATCGTCGGCAAGCGGCTTACATACAAGCAACTCACCGGTAAGACTCTGGACGATGCGAGGCAAGAGAACTGAGAAAGAGCTTAAGCGTCAGGGTCGCGGGAAACGACATCTTTGATGTCTGGTCTGACTTCAATTCCAAAAACGCAGTTCACATTGTTCGCTCCATTGGCGATCTGCCTCATGGCATCTACTAATTGACTAACTGCGTTAAAGAATCTGTCATGAAGATGGCTCGTCTCGTTCACAACCCAACCGTCCCCGCAATAAGGGCACGCCATTGGGAACGTTCCTGGCGTCGAGAGAGACACGATGATCCTGGAATTGCATTTCTTGCATTCGAACTGAATTCCAACAACTTCGTCCAGTGTGATGACATTAGTCCTTCGAACGGTCATAGCTTCGACTCCTTATATCTTCTTTGGCTATTCTCTTGGCTGCTTTCTGTTTCTTCCACTCGGATTCACGGCGCTTCAATTCGTTGTGCGACACGGATAGAACCCGGTCGAGAGCTTCGTCGAATCGCTTAGCTTCCTGGCTCGGATGTCCTTGGGTCATTTTTCTTTCTCCCTTCTTCAATCTCACGTCTTTTCCTTGCAATAAGAGCATCTCTCTTCGCAGGTTTGTACTCGTACTTAGCGATAACCTGAACAAATCCCCGAACTCGATTAATGATGGCGATCGTCTCCTCTCGATCGCAATACTTTGGCCTAGTGTGCGACCACGGATTACGCCACAAGTCTTTCATGTATTCCGATAGGTCGGCCACATCAGAAAAGAACTGAAGGGTTTTTTCTCTCTTGGCTCCCGGAGAACGTTTACGGGCATCGGCTATTTTATTCTTGGAAGCTACGATGATTTCATTCCACGTGGCGTACTCAATGGGGAGCGGTTTGCCTTTGTGAGTCAACTTAATCTTCAATAAGAATGCCAGTTTTCGCACTCCGTACTCAGCAACACGCATGGCGTGAAACACGCACGCCGCTCGGCGCGAAACAGTTAGGCAGTTGTGCATCTCAATAACTTCCGCTATCGCGTCAGTCGGGAATGTAATCAGGAATTCCTCGCCAAAAGAGTTGATGTCGTTCCAGAAGCGAGCGTCTTCTTTTGGAATGTACATGAACATCTGATCGCCAAGAGCGGCGTGGATGCCCGTGAGGATGCCCATTAAGCTACCAGACAGGAAGGCGGGGTTGGGTTTGACTCCATCACTAAGGCTTTTCCTAAGACTTTCCATTTGGGCAAGCAGTGAGACATCTACACCAATTGCCTTCAAAATTGTCACGCCAGCGCCAAGGCTGTCGATGGCACTTTGAATTCTCTTTTCATCTTCGTACGAGGCTTTTCCCTCGCGCGCTTCGCGAGTCGCATCATCCCTGGAATAGTGAAGATTTGATACGAGCAACGACAGGGCCTCAATTTTGTACTCGTCCATGAGATCACTTAGGCTCAACAGCCGTGGCTGTTCGCCTTCGCTACCGGCCAAGAGTTTACCACCTGTTGACTCCGAACCGTCCCCGAAACCCTCGCCCGTATCATATTGATTCTTTTCAGTGGGCGAGGCAAGTATATTCTCGCCCGAAACTCGCTTGGCGCAAGTCCTTTAGAATCAGTAGGCGGTCTCGTCAGTGGCTTTGATTTACCAATTCGAAGCGAAACCCGCCCCCGTAGTGGCAACTGAGATGACACGCGCCTTGGAAGGTGACATTATGCCGGAGGGGCGTTTGAGACCGACGATCTCCCATGGTGCCGGTTGCGCGAACCGTTTGTGACGCCGGCGTCCCGCCGGCTGACTCAAAAAGCCGGCCTTTCGCGTCTGCCACCCCGACCACCACGAGGTGTTCGGCGACACCGGCGCTTGCCACGACCGTATGAGCCTGAGCGATTTCAAAAGTCCGAGGATGTATCTCTCCCCGAGTCCGCCGGTCGAGCGCTGGGACGATTGGGTGGAGTACGATCCTCAAGCGTGGCCGCGCCGCGTGGAGCGCCATTACCAGCTCATCCCCACGATCTGCTTCAACTGCGAATCGGCCTGCGGGCTTCTGGCCTACGTCAACAAGGAAACGGGCGAGATCGACAAGTTCGAGGGCAACCCCGAGCATCCGGCCAGCCGCGGGCGGGTTTGCGCCAAGGGTCCGGCGACCATCAACCAGATTCACGATCCCGACCGCATCCTGCACCCGCTGAAGCGCGTCGGACCGCGCGGCGGCGGCAAGTGGGAGCGCGTGAGCTGGGAGGAGGTTCTCGAAACGGTGGGCGGGCGCATCCGCAAAGCCATTCAAGACGGACGCGGCCAGGAGGTGATGTACCACGTGGGCCGGCCCGGTCACGATTTCATCATGGACCGCCTGCTGCAGGCCTGGGGCATCGACGGACACAACTCCCACACCAACGTCTGCTCGGCGGCCGCGCGCCTCGGCTACACGTTGTGGCACTTTGCGGACCGCCCGTCGCCCGATCACGCGAGCGCCCGCTTCATCCTGTTGCTATCGGCGCACCTCGAGTCGGGCCACTACTTCAATCCTCACGCCCAGCGCATCATCGACGGCAAAATGGCCGGAGCGAGGATCGCCGTAATGGATCCGCGCCTGTCGAACACGGCCAGCATGGCCGACTACTGGCTGCCGACCTACCCCGGCACGGAGTCCGCCGTCCTGCTGGCGATGGCGAAGGTGATCCTCGATGAGAATCGGTTCGACGCCGCCTTTGTGAGGAACTGGACCAATTGGCAGGACCTGACCGTGGACGGTTTCGACGCCGCCGGGCAAAGCTTTGAAGCGGCCATCGAAGCCTTGAAGCGGCACTACGCGAAATACACCCCGGAGTTCGCCGCGAGCGAGAGCGGCGTCCCGGCGGAGACCATCGTGACCATCGCCCGCGAGATTGCCGGCGCCGGAAGCCGCTTCGCATCGCACGTCTGGCGGGGCAGCGCGGCGGGGAATCTCGGCGGCTGGCAGACGGCGCGCACGCTCATGCTGCTCCACGTCCTCACCGGCTCAGTCGGAACCGAGGGAGGGCACAATCTGAATACCTGGAACAAATTCGTGCCGCGACCCTGCAGCGCGCCGCCGCCGCAGAAGGGTTGGAACGAGCTGCTCTACCCGCCTGAGTGGCCCCTTTGCCTGCACGAGATGTCGTTCCTTCTTCCCCACTTTCTCAAAGAGGGCCGCGGCCGGCTGGACACTTACTTCACGCGCGTGGTGAACCCTGTCTGGACTTTTCCGGACGGCTTCTCCTGGATCGAAGTGCTGCGCGACGAGAACCTGATCGGCCTGCACGCAGCCCTGACTCCGACCTGGAATGAAACCGCCTGGTACGCGGACTACGTGCTGCCCATGGGGCAAAGCCCCGAGCGCCACGACCTGATGAGCCAGGAGACCCACGCCGCGCAATGGATCGGCTTCCGGCAGCCGGTCCTGCGCGTATACGGGGAGAAGCAGGGAAAGAAGGTCGAGCACACCTACCAGGCGAATCCGGGCGAGGTCTGGGAAGAGGACGAGTTCTGGATCAGCTTGTCGTGGGCCATTGACCCTGACGGGTCGCTCGGCATCCGGCAGTGGTTCGAATCCCCGTACCGGCCCGGGCGGAAGATCACCGTGGACGAGTACTACGGCTGGATCTTCGAGAACTCGGTTCCGGGCCTGCCGGAGGCCGCGCGCCGCGAGGGTCTGACGCCGCTAGCCTATATGCGGAAGTACGGCGCTTTCGAAATCAGCGCCGGAGTCCACCGGCTGAATGAGAATCCGGTGGCGGAGGCGAACCTCGAGGGCTTGGAGGTCGGACCGGGCGGAGTGGTGAGTAAAGCGGGGAAGCCGGTCGGCGTGATGGTCGAAGGCAAGGCCGTCACGGGCTATAATACGCCTTCCCGCAAGCTCGAGATCTTCTCGAAGACGATGGCCGATTGGAAATGGCCCGAGTTTGCCCTGCCCGAGTATTGCCGCAGCCACATTCACCGCTCCGCCCGGCTTAAGTCCGCCGGACAGGCTTCGGAGGATTTCGATCCGGCGTACCAGCCGCTCGTGGACTGGCCGCCGGACGCGCACGGCGAAACCTACACCCTGCTCCCCACCTTCCGCTTGCCCGTGCTGATCCATTCGCGCACCGGCAACGCCAAGTCACTTTACGAAATCGCTCACAAGAACCCGCTCTGGGTGAATCCGGTGGACGCGGAGAAGTTGGGCGGGGTCCGCACCGGCGATCTTCTGAAGGTTCACACGGAGATCGGCTATTTCGTGCTGCACGCCTGGGTGACGGAAGGCCTGACGCCGGGCGTGGTTGCCTGCTCCCATCATCTGGGACGCTGGCGTGTGAATCAGGACGACCGGGTCGAGCGCCTCTCAAGCGCCTGGGTCGATCTGAAGGAAGTCGCCAAGGGCCAATGGAGGCTGCGTCAACTCACGGACGTCGCACCCTACGAGAGCCGCGATCCTGACACCGGGCGGGTGTGGTGGAGCGACGCCGGCGTCCATCAGGACATCACGTTCCCGGTGCACCCTGACCCGATCAGCGGAATGCACTGCTGGCATCAGATGGTGCGCGTAGAACGGGCCGGGCCCGAAGACCGCTACGGAGACATCTTCGCAGACACCAATCGCGCTCACGCCGTTTACCTGAAGTGGAAGGCCCTTGCGCGTCCCGCACCGGGTCCCTGCAATCTCCGCCGGCCCCTTTGGCTGCCGCGCGTGGTGCGGCCCGCGGATTCCGCCTATTATTTCGACTCCCGCGCGAGCGAACCGATCCCGCCTGGGGTGCGGTAGCCTTCCCATCTCACGGCGCAGGAGGACTCGGTGGCGGCGCGGGAGGATTCGGGTTTGCAGGCGGCGTGGCGGGCTGCCCGCACATGCTCCTGGCCTGCGCAAATTCGGCGTCGCTATAGTTGGAGCGTAGGATTACGAGCTTTATTTTGTCTTTGACAGCGAGATCGTTGAGATCCTTAATCTCCCCCGGCCCTGTAAATTTATCTCGAGGCAAGGTGGCATTGAACGTCGCCAGCACCTTGTATTCCGTGCGCGCGTAGATCACGCCCAGCGCGAGCAGCTTGCCTTTGACCGGCGTGTGCTTCTCGAGGACCGCGCAACCCACGTTGCCCTGCATCGTACCGCTGACTTGCGGTTGATTCGTGTCGGATTTTTCTCCCTGTGCCGCCAGGGACGCGGCCAGCACCAGGCTGAGGGCGGCGGCGAGGATCGGCAGGATTAGTTTTCGCACCATAAGCACCTCACCATGATTCCCGCTAACGACGATTGGGGAATCACAAATCGTGTCCCACGGATCCGGCGTTGCGATCGCCCCTGTAGTTTAGATGCCGGGGCGTTCAGGGTTGAAGTCGTACTCGATGGCGGGGCGTTCAGTGCCGCGGCGTGTTTCGCTGCCTTGATCCTGATGCGGGCAAGCGGCGCCCCTACACGCTGTGCGGCGAAGGGTGCCTCGGCTGATAGAGCCAAAGCCCGCTGCCGCCGGGGAGTTGAAACGCCGTCAGCAAACCCCAGCCCTGGTCCTTAACAGGCTCGGTGAACTTCACGCCTTTGCCCTGGAGTTCCTTCACCGTTGCTTCGACGTCGTCGCACATCAGGTAGAACTGGTGGTGTCCCTTCAATGCCGTGGTATCGGGCACGTTTCCGTCGCCAGGACCGGTCGGATGCAAGGCGACCTCGGCACGCGGTAAGGCGAAGATCAGCCAGCCGTGCCCGGCATCCACAGAGGGAAAGCCAAGAATGTCGCGAAAGAAGGCACGATCGGCGTCGGCGTCTTTGGAGTAGATCACGACGTGGGCTGCGTTGATCACGCTACACCTCGGGATGAGACTTTACCGGGCGGTATTCTAGCACGCGACAGACGCAGTCCGCGCGCCCGTTCAATCGAGGGCTCCAGCGCCTGGGTCAATGACGTGAATGGAAGGGTCAGCGAAAAGCAGATCGGGCAGCGGCGTCTTGTCGGTTCGTACGTCACCCACGTGGACTTCGACGACGGGGTGTGTGGACACGGCCTCGGCGTCAGTCAACAGGCCGCGCGCCTCAAGCCCGGCCTCGGTGCTGCGCAGGATTCCTTCCTGCTTGAGAACGAACGGCGTGGCTTCGTCGAGGTACGCCTTGGGCGAGTTCCACGTGACGCTGAGGAAGGGAGTGAGTTGCAGGGCGAAGTCGTTCTTTTTCTGCCCGAGGAGTTGTCCGATCAGATCGCGGCTCAAGTCGGCAGGCCGCACATTCGACCGGCTGCAATCGTCCGCGGGACGCGCAGCCGTTACATAGTCCCGGCCCAGCTTCTTCTGCAAGTACACGGGATTCTCACCGTCCACGAACAATTCCGAACCCCCTGCCTCGGCAGCCCAAAGCCGGTAGATCCTGACCGGAGGCCAGTCGACGCGCGGAGCGCCACCGCCGGGGCCTATGCAGTCGCCGGCGAATCCGCTGCCGCCACCCCCCTCTCCCGGACTCAGCACCTGGATAGTAGCGCGAATGGGGGAAATGCTCTGCAGCAGACGAGCGGCAAAACCGGGAGGCGGATTCCGGGCGAGCAGGTCTGCTGCCGCCAGCCAATCGATACGCTGCTTTGCGTTGTCCATGACCGCCAGCAGCGCGTCACGAGCGTCGCTCCGCGATCTGGCGAGGAGCAGGAGCGCCCGTGCTGGAAACTTGCTATACAACCCCTGCGTCAGGTCCGGCGGAACGTCCGCATTCAACTGAATCAGTGAATCGAGCATCACCAGCGTCGCGTAGTCGTCGTCGGTCCAATCCGAAGACGCCGCTTGCGGACTCGCCTGGTACTTGGTCAACGCGTCGATCAGTTGCGGGATCGCCTGCTCCTGCCGGTCGCGGCCGATCCAGTAGGCCGCCCAGGCTCGTTGTTGCGGATAACCGTGCTCAAGCCACTCGGGGGTCAGCGTGAGAGCGTCCTGAGGAGTCATGTGTTCCGGATCGGAGACGTTCGGCCGCTGCGCAGAGGCCATGGTCGCGGCAGCCAGAAGCGCGACCATCAAGACGTGCAGGCGGGGGCTAGCCATAGTGCTCACCTGTTCGCAACCGGGAGTTTCGATGATCGAAAGGCTCAGGCACGTTGCCTAAACGCAGGCGCTCGCGGCGTCACATTTCAGGTGAGCGCCACAGGTCCATCCCATCTGATAGAATACTCGGTCAATAACAGGAGCCTGCCACATGAACCAGGTCTTTAACGGTGTTGCCGTGCCCGCGGACGGCGAGGCGATCACGTTCGCGGACGGTGTGTTTCAAGTCCCCGGCCACCCGATCATCCCCTACATCGAAGGCGACGGCACCGGTCGCGACATCTGGAAGGCGTCCCAACGTGTCTTTGACGCCGCGGTCGAGAAGAGCTTCGGCGGGCGGCGCCGCATCGCGTGGTACGAAGTCTTCGCCGGCGAAAAGGCCTTCCGTCAATTCGGTGAATGGCTGCCGCAAGGTACGCTCGATGCCATCACGGCCTTCCGGATCGCAATTAAGGGCCCGCTGACCACGCCTGTCGGCGGAGGTATCCGCAGCCTGAACGTGGGCCTGCGCCAGTTGCTGAATCTTTACGCGTGTTGGCGTCCGGTCAAGTACATCCCCGGTGTTCCGTCGCCGGTGCGCAGCCCCGAGCAGATGAACGTGGTCATCTTCCGCGAGAACACAGAGGACGTGTACGCCGGCATCGAATGGCGGGAGGGGACGGACGCGGCCCGGACCGTGATCGACTTCATCAACGGGCAACTCAAGGCCGACGGCGTCAAAAAGCAGATCCGGGCCGATTCCGGAATCGGCATCAAGCCCATCTCCATCACGGGAACGCAACAGCTCGTGCGGCGCGGCATCCGCTACGCCATCGATCACGGCCTGAAGACGGTCACGCTGGTGCACAAGGGCAACATCATGAAGTTTACCGAAGGCGCCTTCCGCGATTGGGGCTATCAGCTCGCCCGTGACGAGTTTCGCGATCACGTCGTCACGGAGCGCGAGAGTTGGATTCTGGGCGGCAGGGACAAGAATCCGGAAGCGTCGGTCGAGCAGCTTACGGCCGAGCTCGAGCCTGGCATCGAGATGGCTCCGCCGGACTTCAAGCGGCAGGTCGCCGAGGAAGTGAAGACCTGTCTTGATTCGATCTACGAAACTCACGGCCGGGGCCGGTGGCAGCAGAAGATTCTCGTCAACGATCGAATCGCCGATTCCGTCTTCCAGCAGATCCTGACACGCGCCGGCGAGTACCAGGTGCTCTGCACGCCCAACCTGAACGGCGACTACCTCTCGGACGCCTGCGCCGCCCAGATCGGCGGGCTCGGCCTCGCGCCCGGGGCCAACATCGGCGACGGCTATGGCGTCTTCGAGGCCACGCATGGCACGGCACCCAAGTACGCCGACAAGGATGTGATCAATCCGTCGGCCGTCATCCGCTCCGGAGCCCTGATGTTCGAGTTTATGGGCTGGCCCGAGGTGAGTGAAAGCATCGAGAAGGCCCTGGCGGCCGCCATCAGCCAGAAACGCGTCACGTACGATCTGGAACGGCTGATGAAGATGGAGGGCGTCACCGGCATTCAGAAGCTATCCACCAGCGGCTTCGCCGGCGCTATTATTGAGAATCTATAAGCCAGTGAACTCAAGCTCTCATTTTCGGGACCTGCGGTCCCGATGACGGACGTAGCGCCGGGTCGGGGGCGCCGTCAGTATCCTGCGATGTCGACCACGGCCGAATTCCCCTTTCGATGAGCCTTCGGCGCGGGGGGATCGGCGTGACACGAGCAAGACCATGAGAAATGAGAATGCCCGGTGCCGGACAGCAGAAGAAGGCAAAATCCGAAGGCTAGGTAAGCCTCTCCTCCGAACTCTATCGCTGGTCTTGTTTTCGAATCTCATTTGCCACGCGCAGTCACGGCCTCTGTTGACGCATCACGTGCGTGAAGTGACGCTCAACGGGCAGGCCCGGCTCGTCGGACATCTCCCCGCAGAGCAGTCCATGCGCCTGGTAATCGCTCTGCCGCTCCGCAACCAGATAGCATTAGACAGCTTTTTGAAGGAACTCTACCGTCCTCTCAGCCCCTCCTACCACCAATTCCTGACGGTGGAAGAGTTCACGTCCATGTTTGGTCCGAGTGCGGACGATTACGACGCCGTGATTCGTTTCGCGAAAGCAAACGGACTTACGGTGTCCGGCACTTCCCGCAATCGGGTAAACGTGGATGTGACCGGACCGGTTGCAAGCATTGAGAAAGCCTTCCATCTGGCGATGGGCGTCTACCAGCACCCCACCGAAAACCGCACCTTCTATGCTCCGGACCGCGAGCCCACCGTGGAATTGCCGTTCCAACTCTGGCACATCTCCGGTTTGGATAATTACTCGATCCCGCAGCCTGCTCTGGTGCGTAGAATGCCGGGCGTGCACTCTCTTGCCACGACGGGCTCCTGTCCTCAACAGTCTTTTTGCGGCAGTGACATGAGGGCGGCATACTACGAAGGGACATCTCTCACCGGCAGCGGCCAGTCCCTCGGCTTGCTCGAGTATTACGGCACGGATCTGTCGGACCTGGACACCTACTACCAGAACGCAGGCCAAACGAACAACGTCCCCATAACTCTCGACTCCACCGACGGGACCAGCACGAGCTGTTTTTTTAGCGATGGCTGTGTTGACATCGAACAAACCCTGGACATGACCCAGGCGCTCGGTATGGCTCCGGGCTTGTCCAGCCTCGTGGTGTATATCGGATCGACCGACGCGCCCATCTTCAACGCCATGGCCACGGCCGATCCGCTGAACGCTCAATTGAGTTCATCGTGGACGTGGTACCCCGCGGATCCGAACACCGACAACCCGTACTTCCAGGAGTTCGCGGCGCAGGGGCAGAACTTGTTTCAAGCCGCCGGTGACTTTGCTGCGTGGTCGCCGTATTCCGAGATTTACCCGGCCGATGACATCTACCTCACGTCCGTCGGCGGTACGGACTTGGAGACCAGCGGCGCCGCCGGCCCCTGGAGCTCGGAAACCGCCTGGTCCGACGGCGGGGGCGGCATTTCGCCGGACCTGTTTGCGATCCCCTCGTGGCAAACCGCCACGGCCAGCGGCTGCTCCTACTGTTCCACAGTTTATCGTAACGGCCCGGACGTTTCCGCTAACGCCAATTACAGCTTTTACGTCTGTGCCGACCAAACCACCTGCACGGCAAACTATTACGGCGGGACCAGTTTTGCGGCGCCCATGTGGGCAGGGTACCTCGCTCTCGTCAATCAACAGGCGGCGGCTGACGGCAACCCCTCCCTCGGCTTCATCAATCCGGCCCTCTATACGATTGGTTTGAGCTCAAGTTATCACACGGATTTCCACGACGTCACCAGCGGCAGCAACGGCTATTCGGCAACGGTCGGCTACGACCTGGCAACGGGCTGGGGCAGCCCGAACGGGAGCGGCCTGATCAACACCCTGGCCGGGTCGCCGTGTTGCACGCTCACCCCCATTATGGTGGGCCAGGCGACAGTGACCAGCACGGACGGCGACATCAACTGCACCAACACGGGCAGCGGCACCACCGGCACCTGCAGCGCAACGTTCTCGAGCGGCACGACGGTCACCTTGAACGCGACGCATGCCGCAGGCTGGGCGTTCGCAGGATGGAGCGGGCCTTGCAGCGGCGGAAATCCGTGCGTGGTGGTCATGAACCAGAATCTCACCCCTACGGCGACTTTTGTCGAGGTGTGCTGCACGCTGGCGGTGGGCGAGGTTGGCCAGGGATCCGTGACCAGCACGGACGGCATGATCAATTGCAGCGACGGCACAGGGGCCTGTAGCGCCACCTACGCGAGCGGAAGCGTAGTGACGTTGAACGCCGCCCCGGCCACAAACTGGATCTTCTCGGGGTGGAGCGGGGCATGTAATGGAGCAGGGCCGTGTACGCTCACAATGAGCAGTAACCAGAACGTAACCGCCACGTTCACCTTGCCGAGCTACACCTTGACGGTGAGCGACGTAGGCCAGGGGGCTGTGACCAGCACCGACGGCATGATCAACTGCAGCAACGGCGCAGGCGCCTGCAGCGCCACCTACACGAACGGAAGCATGGTGACGTTGAATGCCGCCGCGGCTACAAACTGGACTTTCTCAGGATGGAGCGGAGCATGTAGCGGGGGGGCGGGGTCATGCGTGCTCACTATCGGCAGCAATGAGGCCGTGGTTGCCAATTTCCATCCTCCCTTCGCCGACAGTCCCACCTTGACCACGGACTTCTTCGGCGACGGCAAAGGTGACGTTGGCGTCTGGCGGCCTGACACGGGGACGTGGTACATCCTCTCGAACGATGGCGGCGAGAATCTGACCCAGGTGTGGGGCCTGCCGGGCGACGTGCCCGTGCCCGGCGACTACTACGGTGTTGGCAAGGATGCCTTCGCGGTCTGGCGGCCTTCGAACGGGACCTGGTACATTCTGTCGAACAATGGCGGCCCAAATACCACCGTGGTTTTTGGGTTGCCGAAGGACGTGCCGGTGCCGGCCGACTACGACGGCGACGGCAAGACCGACATCGCCGTGTGGCGGCCGTCGAACGGGACCTTCTACGTGATCCTGAGCAGCACGGGCCAGACCGTCACGAAGCAATGGGGCTTGCCGGGCGACGTGCCCGTGACGGGCGACTACGACGGCGACGGCAAGGCGGACTATGCCGTCTTCCGGCCCTCGAACGGCACCTGGTACATCATCCACAGCAGCACGGGCCAGACAGTAACGACGCCCTTCGGGTTGCCCGGCGACATTGCGGCGGAAGGCGACTACGAGAACGACGGCAAGACGGATGTGGCGGTATGGCGCGCGTCCACGGCCACGTTCTATGTTTTGCAAAGCAGCACGGGCAAGACGGTGAGCCAGCAGTGGGGCGCGGTCGGCGACATTCCGGTGGTCGGGGATTACAACGGCGACGGGGTCAATGACTACGCGGTGTTCCGGCCCTCAAACGGGACGTGGTACATCGATTACTCAAGCGGCGGGGGCGCCACCACGCAGTGGGGGCTGACGGGCGACATCCCAGCCAGTCATCTAGCCTCGATCTTCCGTCGCGACAAGCACATTGCCAACTACGACGGGGATCGCAAAGCGGACATCGGCGTTTGGCGGCCCTCAAACGCCACCTACTACGTAATCGACAGCAGCACGGGCAAGCAGGTCAGCGGGCACTGGGGCGAGAACGGCGATCTGATCGTGCCAGGGGACTACGACGGGGACGGCAAGACGGACTATGCGAACTGGCGGCCGTCGACTCAGGAGTGGTGGGTGACCCTGAGCGGCACGGGCAAGACCGTGACCAAAACGTGGGGCCTGAGCGGTGATATTCCGCTGCCAGGCGACTATGACGGGGATGGAAAGATCGACTACGCCGTCTGGCGGCCTTCGAACCAGACCTGGTACGTAATCTACAGCAGCACCGGCCAGACCGTGTCCCAGAAGTGGGGTGCGAGCGGGGATATCCCGGTTCCGGGCGATTACGACGGCGACGGCAGGACCGATTACGCCATCTGGCGGCCTTCCACCGGCACGTGGTGGGTGCTGCTGAGCAGCACGGGCAAGACGGTCACCGAGCAGTGGGGCCTCAGCACGGATATTCCGGTGCCGGGCGACTACGACGGCGACACCAAGACGGATTTCACGATCTTCCGGCCGTCGACAGGGACGTGGTACACGCTGCAGAGTAGCAACGGGAAGACGGTGACCACCGTGCTCGGACAGGACGGCGACGTCCCGGTAGCGAAGGACTACGACGGCGACGAGAAGACGGACATCGCGGTCTTCCGGCCTTCGAACGGGACGTGGTACATCCTGCAATCGAGCAACGGACAGGCGACGAGCACGGCGTGGGGTCTCTTGACCGACGTGCCGGTGAATAAGCCGACCGGGCAGTAGTCTTTCTCCGTGCCCTCTAGGCAGCCTCCGTGATCTCTGTGGTTAAAGCCTTTACCACAGAGGCAAAAGAGACGCGCCACGCGAGCGCCAAACTCCCGCCAAAATCGGCTATGATTGTCCGCTACCGGCAATCAAGCTTGATCCGCTGTCTGGCATCCCTTCGGCGCACAACCGGCACCGCAATTGGAGCCGGACAGCGCGATCAGCCGGGCCGGAACCCCCGGGCACGAAAGAGCGAATTGTGGACTTTTCCCTGACCAAAGAGCAGCAGACGCTGCGCCAATCTGTCATCAAGTTCGCCAAAAGCGAACTGAACGAAAACCTGATCGAGCGCGACCGCAACTCGGAGTTTCCTCGCGAGGGCTGGAACAAGTGCGGCGCATTCGGAATCATCGGGTTGCCCATACCCAAGGAGTACGGGGGCGGAGGCGCCGACATTGTGACCACGGTGTGCGCCCTGGAGGCCCTGGGCTACGGGTGCCAGGACAATGGCCTGATCTTCTCCATCAACGCCCACCAGTGGACAGCGGAGATTCCCCTGCTCCAGTTCGGGACCGAGGAACAGAAGCAACGCTACCTCCCGAAGCTCGCGAGCGGCGAGTTCGTGGGTATTCAGGCGACCACCGAGCCCACTTCCGGGTCCGACGCCTTCAGCCTGCGGACGCGCGCGGTGAAGCGGGGCGACCGCTACGTCATCAACGGGTCGAAGACCTTCATCAGCAACGCGCCCGTGGCCGACATGATCATCGTAAACGCCACCGTGGACCCCTCGCGGGGCGCGGCCGGCGTGACCGGATTCATTCTCGATCGCAATACGCCGGGCTTCAGTATCAGCCGGAAGCTCCACAAGATGGGGCTGCGCACTTCGCCCATGGCGGAGTTGGCCTTTGAGGATTGCGAAGTTCCGGAGGCCAATATCCTCGGCCAGATCGGCAGCGGCCAGGCGATCTTCACCATCTCCATGGAATGGGAGCGCATCTGCATCCTCGCGAGCGAGCTCGGCATGATGCAGCGCATCCTGGAAGACTGCGTGCGCTACGCAAGCACGAGGCAGGGTACAGGCAGGGCAGCCGCGGCTCCCGGCGCCGCGGGTGCGAGTACGGGCTCCGGCGTTCGTCCGGTCGACCGATCTCCGGGAATTGCGGACAAGGTCGCTGAGATGGATCTGCGCCTGGAGATGGCGCGCCTCGCGCTTTACAAGGCCGCATGGCTGAAGTCGCAAGGCAAGCGTCCGCTGCGTGAAGCCGCCATGGCCAAGCTCGCCGTCAGCCGCGCCTGCATCGAGACCTGTATGGACGCCATCGAGATTTTCGGCCCGGACGGCTGCCTGACCGCGAACCACCTGGAGCGGCAGTATCGCGACGCCATCTCGGGAACGCTCTACTCCGGGACGTCGGAGATTCAGAAAACCATCATCGCCAGGTGGCACGGGCTGTAGGAATTGCCGATTTGCGATTGACGATTGAATTAAAGGAGTAGCCGCTCGGCGCAGATCGAGAAGCACTAACGATGATAGAGGCCTTGCAGCGCCTGATCGAGAGACTGGAAGCAGATTCTTCTCTGCAGGAACCAGACAACTTGCGCCAGCGCATTGAAGTCTTGGGACGTCTTGATGCCTTCGATCTTGCGATGCCGTACGTTGCAGCGGATTCCGCAGAAGCGGCGACGTACCAACATGCGAGAGCGCTTCAAGCCAAACTCGAGGCAGCCAATCTCGAAATCTACGAGGCGATCCGCCGCGACATCCGGCAGGGTTATGGGTCGAATGCCTTGCTTCGGTGGATGCGCAGTTCAGTCGCAGATGGGAAGGTCCCCGGTACCTCGACCGGTGTGGGATATGACTATCTGGATGAACTGATTGTCGGAGTCTTGCGGTTTGGAGTGACGGGAGCCGCGGTCGTCCCGCCGACGCCCGAAATGGTGTCTTACCAGCCGACACCGGCACGGCACATCTTCGACCTGATCGACCGAATCGCTCTCAAAGAACATGACCTGCTTGTAGACCTCGGTTCCGGGTTGGGCCACGTTCCTCTGCTGGTCGCTGTTTGCACGGCAGCTCGCAGCATCGGGGTTGAGCTGGAGCCGGTTTACATCGACTGCGCGCGACGGAGCGCTGAGGCGCTCAACCTGAAGAACGTGAGTTTTATCGAGCGAGACGCGCGAGCGGCGGAGTTGACCGAGGGCACCGTATTCTACATGTATACGCCGTTCACCGGCAGCATGCTCCGCGCCGTGCTGAATTCGCTGCGACGAGAAGGGGAACGCCGCTACATTCGAATCTGCACGTTTGGCCCCTGCACGGCCACGGTCGCAGACGAGGAATGGCTGGAGGTAGTCGGAGCTCCACGAACAGACCGGGTTTCCATGTTTTGTCCCCGCAATCGCCGGTAGCGGGATAATCCCGGCCGAGATTCTTTCGAAGCACAGCCATTCCCGCGAACGCCCGGGGCAAGGCCATTGAATCCCAGCGGTTCGAGGTGACATAATCGGCTCATGGCAACCTACGATCATTCAGCGGGCGAATCCTCCGGCCTCGAGGGCTTGATTTTCACGAAGCTCGACCAGGCGGTGAACTGGGCGCGCAAGTCGTCGATCTGGCCGATGAGCTTCGGCCTGGCGTGCTGCGCAATCGAGATGATGTCCATGTCGGCCTCGCGCTTTGACCTGGCGCGCTTCGGAGCCGAGGTCTTTCGCGGTTCGCCGCGGCAATCGGATCTGATGATCGTCGCGGGACGCGTCTCGCAGAAGATGGCCCCGGTCATCAAGCGGCTCTACGACCAGATGCCTGAGCCCCGCTGGGTGATCTCGATGGGCGCCTGCGCCACCTCCGGCGGCGTCTTCAACAATTACGCCATCGTTCAGGGCGTGAACCAGTGGATCCCGGTGGACGTCTACGTTCCCGGCTGCCCTCCCCGTCCCGAGCAACTGCTTTACGCCATCATGATGTTGCAGAAGAAAATCGAAAACCAGCGCGGGTCCTTCAGAGAGGCCCTCAGCGGCGTTTCGACGGCCGCCGGTTCGGGCCGATAGCCCACACATGTAAGCCATCTCGCGCCCGGGGGGAATAGGTATGAAGCGCGTCTTCTTTCTCGCCTTCACTACGGGGGCGATTGCCCTCTTGACGGCCGCCGTGCCGGCTCGCGGTCAGACTCGGCATCCCTTGCGATTTGAAGACCTCATGAAGGTCCACCGCGTGGACGATCCGCAAGTGTCGCCGGACGGCCGCTCGATCGCGTTCGCCGTGGCCAACGTCGATTTCGACGCCAACAAGACCGTGAGTCACCTGTGGTTGGGCGCGCTCGCCGGCGGCGAGCCCCGCGAGATCACCGCGGGCGCGGGCTCGGACAATCGCCCGCGCTGGTCGCCCGACGGCCGCGAACTGGCTTTCATCTCCACGCGTGGCGGCACTTCTCAAGTCTGGCTTCTGCCGCTCGAAGGCGGCGAGGCGCATCCCCTCACCTCGATCTCGACCGGGGCCGACGGCATCACGTGGGCGGCGAACGGAAAGACCCTGCTCTTCACCTCCGACGTGTTTCCGGACTGCGCCGATGACGCCTGCAACCGGAAGCGGCAGGACGACGCCGAGCATAATCCGGTGAAGGCCCGCCTGCTCGATCAACTCCTCTTCCGTCATTGGAACGCGTGGCGCGACGGGCGCTACACCCACCTTTTCGAGGTCTCCGCCGGGGGCGGTCCGGCGCGTGACCTGACGCCCGGCGCGTACGATGCGCCCACGTTTTTCCTCGGTGCGCCGGACGGATACGCCTTTTCACCCGACGGCCAGGAGGTGTGCTACACCTCGAACCACACCCTCGGCGACGCCGGGCAGTCCGCGGCGGCGTGGACCACCAACAATCACCTTTACCTTGTGCCGGCGTCCGGGGGCGAGCCGCGCGACATCACCCCGGGCGTCCATGGCTCCGACGCTTCGCCGCAGTACTCCCCGAACGGCCGCTACATCGCTTATACCGCGCAGGACCGCAACGGCTACGAGTCCGACCTCTTCCGCCTGCGTGTTTACGATCGCCAGGACGGGAGCACCCGGGAGCTTACCCCCGGCTTTGACCAATGGGTATCGAGCTTCGCGTGGGCGCCGGACAGCGACGTCGTCTACTTCGTGGCCCCGGACCACGCCGTGCAGCCCATCTTCAAGACTTCGGTCAGCCATCCGCACGTCGAGAAGGTGCTGAACGGGATGTTCGATGAGGTCGGCGTGACCCCGGACGGCAAGACGCTGGTTTTCACGGAGACCACGCTTGTGCAGCCCGCGGAAATCTATCGGGCGGCCGCAACTGGATCGGGCCTTGCGGCCGTGACCCACTTCAACGACGCCCTGCTCGCCACGCTCGACATGAGTCCGGCGGAATCCCTCTACACCAAGGGCGCGCTTGGCGCATCCATCCAGAATCTGGTGGTGAAACCGCCGCACTTCAACGCCAACGGGAAGTACCCCGGCCTGATGTTGATCCACGGGGGACCGCAAAGCGCCTGGGAAGACGCCTGGGGCTATCGCTGGAACGCGGAGATGTTCGCGGCCGAAGGCTACGTGGTGATGATGACCAATTTCCACGGTTCGACCGGCTACGGCCAGAAGTTCACCGAGGAAATCTCCGGCGACTGGGGCGGGGCGCCTTATGAGGACCTGATGAACGCCACCGATCACCTGGCTTCCCTGCCCTACATTGACCCCAATCGGATCGGCGCCGCAGGGGCGAGCTTCGGCGGCTACATGATCGATTGGATCGCAGGTCACACGCGCCGCTTCAAAGTCCTGGTCTCACACGACGGTGTTTACGACAATCACAGCATGTACGGGGAGACAGAGGAAGTGTGGTTCGGTGAGTGGGAGTTGAAGGGAACGCCTTGGGACAATCCCACGCTGTCCGAGAAATGGTCGCCGTCGAATTTCGTACGGAACATCCAGACGCCCATGCTGCTGGTGGAAGGAGCGCGCGACTATCGCGTGCCCGAGGGCCAGGCGTTCCAGCTCTTCACCGCCTTGCAGCGCCGCGGTATTCCTTCACGCCTGCTCTACTTTCCCGACGAGGGCCACTGGGTGCTCAAGCCGCAAGACAGCCGGCTGTGGTATCACACAGTGTTCGATTGGCTGGATCACTACCTGCAGCCCTAGACGGCTCAGCGTCCGGGGGCCGGCGCAGCGGGCGATTTCTTCTCGTGCGCGGAGCCCTTCTTTTTCGAGGTATCGGCCTGATGCCCCCCTCGCTCCGTGCGCCTGCCCCGGCCGCGAAAAACGGGGTTGACGTTCTTCATTGACACCGCCTGCTGCACGGTCGGGCGCATCGAGTAAGTCAGTTGGCTCTCGCAGGTCATGAAGTTGCGTTCGATCATGCCCACGGTGTGGTCGTGGTGACCTAGCAGATAATCAAGATAGGGCTCGAGCTCGTCGCGCGATGCCTCGACCTGCTCCGCGCGCTGTCCATACTCGGCGCCGATCTTGGGATCGCCATACTGACCCACCAACCGGCCAACCACGTCCGCCGGCCCCACGAGTTTCCCGAGAGAGGCGTACGCTTCGAAGGCCGCCTCGAGGCTCTCGGGATGATTGGCGAGTTGATCGCGCCACTTTTCGAGATCGGCGATTCGTTCGGAGAGCGTCTTGGAAGCGTCCTCGAAGGCTGTGCGCTCCGTCTGCGTCGCCCGCCATTGGTCCGGATGCTCCTGCGCCAGCATATCCTTGAGGCGAAAGGCGGGCACGTAGGCTTTGTAGAGCATCGTTTTGACCTGCTCCTGGTCCTCCGGCGCCTTCTCGACCGCGAGGGTGCTCAGGGGCGCCGCCGCTTCCGGAATCTTGACCACTTCGGTCTCGATAGCCTCGGCGCCGGCATTGGCCGCCGGTGGTTGGGCCTTTTCCGCGAGATAGGCTACATAAGGATCGAGGCGCTGATCGAGCCCCGCGAGATCCCCTTCGCCCTGCTTGAACTCAGACGCCGATGCGGCCCCTGGGGTGCCGTCGAGCGCCGCGATGAGGTCGTCGAGCTTGGGGGTTACCGCTTGCAGATCGGAAGAAACGCTGCGGCCGAGATCTGCGTCCTCGGGATGATTGTAGAAGTCGCCGCGCGACTTCTCGGCAGCGGCCAGCGCCGCGCGCAAGGCATCCACCTTGGCGACGAATGCCGCCTGGTCAGGGCCGGCCATGTTCCACTTGTCCGGCTGGAGCGAGCCGGCAAGGTCACCGATACGGAAGGTCGCCATATAGATCTTGTAAAGGATCGCCTGAACGTCAGCCGGCTGCATTGCGACAGGAGTCACGGCGGGTTGGGCGGCACCGGGGGAAGCAGCCGGCTGCGCGGGGCTGGGCGGCGTAGGGCTGGGCGGCGTGGACGCGCCCGGCGCGCTGGCAGACGCGGGCGCCGAAGTCTCCGCCCCAGGCTGTGCCGGGGGAGTCGCCGGCGTCTCCGCGGTGGGCAGGGGCGACGCTGCGGCGTGTTCGGGAGGATTGTTCCCGACAGCCGTGGGCGGGGTGACCGATGGGGCCGGGGCCGGTTGTGCCGGGGCCGCCGAAGCCGTAGGGGCCGATGGCGCCGGTCGCGCGGAAGCCTGCAAGTAAGTCACGTAAGGCTCAAGTTGATGCTCCAGGTCTCCGAGATCGGTCGCAATCGACTTGAAATCCGGCGCCTGCGCGGAGCCTGGAGTATCCTCGAGCGCCGTCACAAAATCGTTCGCCTGAGTCACCACCGATTGTACGGCCGTCAGCGTCGCGCGCCCGAGCGCGGCGTCATCCGGTTGTTTGTAGAAGTCATCCCAAGGCTTGCGCAGATCCGTCACACCGGAGCGGACGACAGCAGCCTTCTCGTAAAAAACCTGGCGCTTCCGTCCGCCGAATTTCCAGTCGGCGGCCGGCAGTTTGCTCACGGCGTCGCTAAAGTGATAGGCCCGATCATAGATATTGTAGAGGAGAGCCAGGGCGTCCGCCTTCAACATCGGGGTTGCATTCGAAGGCGAAGCAGCGGTTGCGGGACCCGCAACCTGCCCGGCTGCAGGGGGCGTCTCGGCCGCGGACTGCGCGCGCAGCCTCACAGCCGCCCCCAAGGTCACAGTTCCGAGGAGTGCGGCCAACAGCAAAGTCTTGAATCTCATTTCAGTTCCTCTTTCGAGAGCTCTTCCCCCTCGCAAGAGTCTCAGTGGGATTGGCCGAACGGCTTCTCCAAAGCCATCGCGACCTCACCCTTGGCGTCGATAAATTGGATGCCCATGCCGACGCCCAGAAGGGCATAAACCACGCGTCCGCTACATTCAATTTCGGGACCTTCGGGTCCGACACGGAAGCTGAGTTCGACCTGAGACCCAGGCACGAGCGGGTTTGGAGTGTTCAGGAAGAGGCCACCGGTGCTCACGTCGCGGCTGACGAAGATTTCTTCGAGACCGAAGCTCTCGCAGCGCACGTCCAGCGCCTTTTGATCGCGCTTGCGAAGACGGCGTTCGATCCCAACATTCATCTCAGATGAATCCGGAGCCGGGGAAGCGCGCTTGGGGGCGTCGCTTCGTGACTCGACACGGCTTTCTATTGAGTATGCTACCACAGCCTCAGCCGCACTCGGACGGCTATAATCAAAACTGGTTCGAAACGCGGGCTGCAGATCGCGCGCAGCTTGAAAAGCGGAGCAACCCTGTATGGTCTTGTCACTGGCGCGGGCTCGGCGGTCCGGCCTGCATCTCCTTTTGATCCTCATAACGCTCGGCGGATCGCGCGCGTTGGCGCAGAGCACTTCCCTCGATGGCGATTGGCACTTCGTGATCGATCCCGCGGCCAAAATTGGAGCGGCGGAACTGAACGGCATCTCCGAGGAGCGTACCGCGCGCGTGCCGGGGTCCTGGCAGTCCGAGTTTGCTGATTTGCGGGACTACGCGGGGGTCGCCTGGTACTGGAGGACTTTCACGGTTCCCACCGTCGCTCCCGGGCGTGTCGCGCTCATTCATTTCGGAGCCGTGGATTACCGCGCCGAGGTCTATGTTAATGGTCAAAAGGCCGGCCAGCACGACGGCGGATACCTGCCCTTCGAAGTGGACGCCACACCGTGGCTGCATGCCGGCGAGAATCAGGTGGCGGTGCGCGTGATCGATCCCGGCGCGAAGCCTGACGAAGTGGAAGGCATCCGGTACGCCGAAATTCCGCACGGCAAGCAGAACTGGTACGTGCAAACCAGCGGTCTGTGGCAGAGCGTCGAGCTTGACGTTCGTCCCCGAACCCGCATCAGCGCTCTGCATATTCGCGCCGGAGCCGACGGGCGATTCGCCCTCAGCCTGGAGATTCTCAACCCGCCCGCCGGAGGGGCGGCCGCGCCTCCCGGCGCTCCCGTCGACACCTCGACGCCTTATGCGGGCGCGCAGATTCTTGACGCCTCCGGCAAGATCGTGTGGAAACAGGCGCTGAGCCTCACTCCGGCGGCGACGCAGGCGAGCTTCACCGGGACGCTCGCGAGTCCGCAACTCTGGAGTCCGGCCGCACCCAACCTCTACACCGTCGAGGCTTGGCTCTATTCCGGGGATTCCGTGTCCAGCCGGTTCGGCTTTCGCACTTTCGAGGCGCGCGCCGGGTTTTTCTACTTGAACGGCCAGCCGATCTACCTGCGCGGAGCGCTCGATCAGGATTTCTACCCGGACACCGCGTACACGCCGCCGTCGCTCGACTTCGTGCGGCATGAGATGGACGAAGCAAAGGCCCTGGGCCTGAACCTCCTGCGGTGCCACATCAAAGTTCCCGATCCGCGGTATCTGGAGGCGGCGGACGCGGCCGGCGTCCTGGTCTGGTACGAGATTCCGAATTGGGACAAACTCACTCCGGACTCCGAGCAGCGCGGCCTGGAGACGCTGCAAGGCATGGTTGAGCGCGACTGGAATCACCCATCGATTATTGCCGTCAGCCTGATCAACGAAAGCTGGGGCGTCGACCTGAAGCAGGCCGCCGACCGGGAGTGGCTGAAGGGTTTCTCAGGCCAGGCGCACCAACTCGTGCCCGGTTGGCTCGTGGACGACAACAGCGCCTGCTGCGAGAATTTTCACATGGCCACTGACATCGCGGATTTCCACGATTATGCCGCGATACCGGACGCCGCCGCCGACTTCGATCGCTTCGTCGCCGATCTGGCCTCTCGCCCCGCGTGGTTGTGGAGTCCCAATGACGACGCCGTCCCGAACACCGGCGCGCCGCTCATGCTTTCGGAGTTCGGCAATTGGGGCCTGCCGCATCCGCCCGACCCCTTACCGTGGTGGTTCGACCGCGACTTTGGCGGGCAGGAGCTGACGCTCCCCGCCGGCCTCGCCGGTCGCTTCGCGGAATATGGCTACAACACCTTGTTCCCGAGCCTTCAGGCGCTCACCGATGCCACTGAGGAACACGAGTACCGCTCGCTGAAGTACGAGATTGAGAGCCTGAGAGCGCGCCCGGAGATCCAGGGCTACGTCATTACCGAGTTCACTGACATCGATTGGGAATCGAACGGGCTGCTCGACATGGCGCGTCACCCGAAGTCATTCGGCACCGAGCTCGGCGGGTTGCAGAAGGACGATCTGGTGGTCGCAAAGCTGCCCCAGCGGACTTTCAGGTCCGGCCAGCGTGTTCACGCCGTCTTGTCCTTTTCCCATTACGACGGCCAGCCGCTCACCGGCGCGACGCTGCACTGGGGGCTCGAGGGATTTGACCAAAGCTTCATCGTCCCCTTGCCCGCCACCACGCCGGACAACGTCATGCCGGCAGGATCGATTGACTTCACGGTGCCGCCCGTTACCTCCCCGGTATCGCGAAAGCTCTCATTCAGCGTCGAAGAGGGTGGCAAAATGCTGAGCGAGAACTCGATCGAACTCTTCTTTTTTTCACCGCCGTCCGATGAACTGCATCCCGCCGTGATCTTCGAAGACCCTGCCGGACACCTGCGGCGGCTTGCCGAAACCATGCACGCCCACGGATACCTCGAGCCTTCCGGCCAGGAATCCCTGCCGGTGGTCATCGCCTCAACACTGAATACGCGCGCCAAGTCCGCTCTCGCGGCAGGCGGACGCGTGATTTTGATCGCCTCGGATCATCAGGAGGTCGCGCCCGGAATCGAGATCGTGCCCCGGAACGGGTCCAACCTGGATGGCAACTGGATTTCCAACTTCCTCTGGGTGCGCAAAGATCATCCGGTCTTTACCGGCATCGGATTCGGAGCGCTGCCCGGTTTTGAAGCCCAGGCCGTGAATCCGCCCGCCGTCATCCGGGGATTGCCCGCGTCGGCTTTTCCGGGTGTGCTGGCGGGGATGTTCTACGGCTGGGTGCGCAACAACAGCGGCGTTCTACTGGAAGCTCGCGCCGGCAAGGGCAAGCTGCTGGTCACTACTTTCGGGTTCACGAACGCCTACGGAAGCGATCCCTACGCCACCGCTCTGCTCGACAACCTGATGCAATACATCCTGTCGAATTTCCAGCCGAAGTTCGAGATTCCTCTGGGGATGTGAAGGCTGGAGGCGGCCTCAGATGGCGCAGGGGCGCGCCGCCGCCTTCCGGTCTCCGCTCGATCCTCTGGCCGTCAGGAGCTCTTGAAAAATAGCATTCCGAGCGGTGGGACCGTGATGGTGAGCGAGCAGGGCCGGCCGTGGACGGGAATGGGGGCGGCCTCGACGCCGCCGCTGTTCCCAAGTCCGCTGCCGCCGTAAAGGCTCGAGTCGCTGTTGAGAATCTCGCGCCAGTATCCGCCGCGCGGGGCTCCGAGATGGTAATCCCAGCGCGGCACCGGCGTGAAGTTGCACACCGTCAGAATGACATCATCCGTGGTGCGCCCGCGCCGCAGGAAGCTGATGGTGCTCTGCAGGGCGTCGTTGCAGTCGATCCACTCGAAGCCCGCCGGATCGAAGTCCAGTTCGTGCAAAGCCGGTTCGGCGGCATAAACGCGGTTCAAGTCGCGCATCCAGTTCAGCACGCCCCGCTGGAAAGGATATTCGAGCAGGTGCCAGCTCAGGCTGGTGCGGTGGTCCCACTCATGGCCCTGCCCGAACTCGCCGCCCATAAAGATCAGCTTCTTGCCGGGCTGGCCGTACATGTAACCGAACAGCAACCGCAGGTTGGCGAACTGCTGCCAGGGATCTCCGGGCATTTTCTCGAGCAGAGAGCGCTTCAGGTGGACCACTTCGTCGTGCGAGAGCGCCAGCACGAAATTCTCCGTGAAGGCGTAAAGCATGCGGAAGGTGAGCTGGTTGTGGTGGTACTTGCGGTGGATGGGGTCTCTGCTCATGTAGTCCAGCATGTCGTGCATCCAGCCCATATCCCATTTCATGCCGAAGCCGAGGCCGCCCAGGTACGTGGGACGCGAGACCATGGGCCAGGCGGTGGATTCTTCGGCCACGGTCTGCACATCCGGCTGCTCCTGATAGATCACGCGGTTGAACTGGCGCAGCACCTCGATGGCGCCGAGATTCTCGCGTCCTCCGTATTCGTTCGGGATCCACTGGCCGGCCGGCCGCGAATAGTCGAGGTAAAGCATGGAGGCGACCGCGTCCACGCGCAGGCCGTCCACGTGATAGCGCTCCAGCCAGTAGAGCGCGCTCGACATCAGGAAGCTGCAGACCTCCTTGCGGCTATAATTGAAGATGTAGCTTTTCCAGTCAGGATGAAACCCTTGCCTCGGGTCGGCGTGCTCGTAAAGGTGTGTACCGTCGAAATAGCCGAGCCCGTGCTCGTCAGTCGGGAAGTGCGACGGCACCCAGTCCAGAATCACGCCGATCCCCTGCTGGTGCAGGTGGTCCACCAAGTACATGAAGTCCTGCGGACTGCCGTATCGCTTGGTGGGCGCGAAGTATCCCGTGATCTGGTAGCCCCAGCTCGGATAATACGGGTGCTCCATGATGGGCAGCAGTTCGACGTGGGTGAATCCGACGTCGCGGCAGTACTCCGCGAGGCGCGGCGCGATCTCGCGGCACGACAGGAAAGTCTCCGGATCCTCCGGGGACCTGATCCAGGAGCCCAGATGCACCTCATAGGTCGAGACGGGCGCGGCGGCGGCGTTACGATCGCGGCGCGACCGCATCCAGTCACCGTCGCCCCATGCGTAATCAAGATTCCAGATGATCGAGGCGGTCTTGGGCGGCAACTCGCTGGTGAAGCCGAAAGGGTCCGCCTTGTCGACCCGGTATCCGTTGTAGCGCGAGGCGATGAAGTACTTGTAGGCGGCGCCCTGGCCGGCCCCAGGCACGAATCCCTCCCAGATTCCGGAACTGCCCCGCTCGGCGAGCGGACGATTCTCCCGGTCCCAGAGATTGAAATCGCCCATCACGGACACGCGCTCAGCATTCGGCGCCCAGACCGCGAAATAGGTGCCCTCCACGCCGTCGACAGTCATGGCATGCGCACCGAGCTTGTCGTAAAGGCGGTAATGCGTGCCCTCGTTGAAGAGGTGAACGTCAAGGTCTGAGATCAGGGTTGGACGGCCCGGGTTGGCACTCATGCGGTCCTCACATTTTTCAGCATTCGCACCCCCACGGCCAGTATAACGGATTGACGCCAGGATATCGGATGGACGATTGTCCGTTGCGCCCGCCGCTTGCCGCTCGGCACTTTCGCGTGTCACGGGCATTCACTTTTCACGGGCCGTGATCGGCCCATACATCTCCGGACGGCGCGTGGCAATGCGGTCGAACTCGTATTCACCGGGCTGGCGCACCACGCGATTGCGGTCCGACGCCGCGGGGTCAATCTCCGCCACCAGCACGGTCTCTTCGGTCTGGCCGGCTGAGGCGAGCTGGCGCCCCTCAGGATCGACGATCTGCGAGTGGCCGGCGAAGCGGAAGCCCCGCTCCTCGCCCACGCGGTCCGCAGCGATTACACTCAGATGATTCTCGGTGGCCCGCACGAACGGGGTGTGCGCCCAGGTGTCCGAGGCGAGCGGCCAGTTGGTGGGAATGGCCAGGATCTGCGCGCCTTGCAGCTTGAGCACCCGGCCCGACTCCGGGAAGCTGCAATCGAAGCAGATGTTGATCCCAAGCTTCCCGGCAGGCGTGTCAAATACGGAGAAGGGCTTGTTGCCCGGAGCGTTGTAGCGGTCAATGCCGAGACACAGCAGGTGGATCTTGCGGTAGCTCCCCGCGATTCCCTGCGGCGTGATGACCGCGGCGGCGTTGTAGATCGCGTCGCCTTCGCGTTCGAGCATTCCCATCACCACCGTACAGCCCAATTGCTGCGCGGCCAGGGCAACTTTCTCAGTGGAGGGTCCGGGGACGGTCTCCGCAAGGGGCCACGCCTCCTCGCGGCTGGCGAAGCAGTACCCGGTGAGCGCGCACTCCGGAAAGATCACCAGACTGGCGCCGGCGCGGTGGGCCTGGACCAGCTTCTCGAGGGCCACGCGCAAGTTGCGCGCCTTGTCGAAGATCTTCACATCCATCTGCACGGCCGCGACTTTCATGAGTGCTGCCTCCCCCACGACGCGCCCAGGTGAATCGGTATCCACGCGGGTTCTACGCGAGTTTCTATGATGGGATCTTGCGCCATTCGGGCCTTGAGTCATTTAATGAGGGCGGAAAGTTAGGGCGCAAATCTGCGCCGGGGCGGGTCCATGGATACAGGGCCTCGGCAGCTTGGCGAATCTCTTGTGAGGTCGGCTTCGGGTTCTTGTAGTCGGTAGTTTCGTTCACAGGGTCGCCCAGCAAGGCGCGAATCCAAGTTTCGACATGCC
>DASZIG010000006.1:0-61502 GCA_035949375.1 Terriglobia bacterium
GGAATTCAAAGAGATGAGTGAAGGCGAAAAAGACGGCGAGGTCCATGCGGACCGGGGACGCGCCGAGGCTGTGCCTGCGCGCGATCCTGCCGCGTCGGCCGCCGACGCTGCGCCGGTCGAGGCGCCGCCGGCCGCTTTGCCATCCGCACCTGCATCAGCGGCCCCGTCCGACGATCGAAAAGACGTGCCGCGGGCCGTGGCCGCGCCCGTCCCCGCGGAGGCGCCGCCAGCCGCGGCCGTCGACGCGCCGGGTCCTGCTGCCATCGGCGGGGCAGCGACCATCGGAGAGCCGGTTCCGGACGGGTTCGTGGCCGCCTACGAGCACTCTGCTGTGGTCCGATTCTGCCACTGGTTGAATGCCGTCGCGCTTACCGTCATGATCACGAGCGGCTGGCGCATCTTCAAGGCTTTTCCCAGCTTCGGCCCGCGCCTTCCGGAGCACAAACTGCTGAACATTCCCGAAGCCATCACCCTCGGCGGATGGTTGGGCGGCGCGCTGCAGTGGCACTACACATTTATGTGGGTGTTTACTGCAACAGGGCTGATCTACGTCGGCTACCTGGTCGCGAGCGGCGAGTACAGGATGATGCTCTTCCGGCCTCGCGACATTCCCGGCGTGTGGCCCATGGCGCGCCATTACTTTTTCTTCGGTCCCGCGCCGCGGCAGACCGAAGCTTACAACGCGCTGCAGAAGCTCGCCTATACCAGCGTCGTGCTCTTCGGCGCCATCTCGGTGCTGACCGGCATCGTGATCCTGCGGCCCGTGCAGTTCTCGGGCCTGGCCTGGCTGATGGGCGGATTTCACCTTGCCCGGGTGTGGCATTTCGCGGCCATGTGCGGCTTCGTGGCCTTCATTCCCGGACATCTGGTGATGGTGGCGCTGCACGGCTGGAACAATTTCATGTCGATGGTGCGCGGCTGGAAGAAGAACCCGGAATACCTCTGACCGGCGTTCGTGTCATTCCGAGCCAAGCGAGAAATCTCGTTGCGAAGTCGGCGACACGCTCAAATCGCTAGAACACCACCGGCGCATCCACCATCTTGCTTTCGCCGTTTTGCCAGAGCGCGTATTGAAATTTCCACTCCTTGGTCGTGGCCGCGGCGCCGATCGCGCCCCGATTGTTGATGGCAATCACGCACACAAATTGGTCGCGGTTCTTGGGATCGGTCTTGCCCATGTGTTGGATCAGGTCCACGCAGGCGTCCTGCGGCGACGCGCCGCGCCCCATGTTGTGAACGATGGAAACGCTGGTGCAATAGTTTGTCATCAGGTCGCCGTCGCCGGTGGCGGAGGCCGCCCCCAGGTTGTCATCGGCGTAGACGCCGCAGCCGATCAGGGGGGAATCACCCACGCGGCCGTGAATCTTCCAGGCCAGGCCCGAGGTGGAGCAACCCGAGACCACGTGACCCTTGCCGTCGGTGGCCACGAATCCAATGGTGTCGTGATTGGCCGGATTGACCCAGAATTGTTCGTGCTTCGGGTTGTTGCGCCAGTCCAGCCACTTCTGCAGGCTGTCCGGCGTCAGAAGTTGCATGGGCTGAAAGCCGGCCTTGAGGGCGAACTGGTAAGCGCCCTCGCCGGCGAGGGTGGTGTGGCGCGTTCTCTCGATCACCTGGCGCGCCACCGAGATCGGGTTCTTGATGCTGTGCAGCGCGCAGACCGCGCCCGCGCGGTGGCGGGTGCCGTCCATAAGGGCGGCGTCCAATTCGACTTCACCGTCCTCGTTCGGCAGACCGCCATAGCCTACGCTTGTAACCTTCGGATCGTCCTCGGGAACGTTGATGCCTTTTTCGACGGCGTCGATCAAGACGCCGCCCGACTGGAACACCTCGGCGGCGCGGTCCACCGCCGGCTTGCCGTGCGGCCAGGTGGCGAGAAATACCGGGCCGGCGTCGGGGGCCGCCGCGGCGGTGGCGAAGTCGGCGGCAGATAACGCCGCGGCGCCCGCCACCGACTTCATGAAATCACGACGATCGAGTGCGTCCATTGAACCCTCCCGGGAGTCTGACCTCAATTTTTGTGCTTGCCGCTCTTCGCCTTCGGCTTTTCTTCCGCCTTGCCCCAGCCGCCTCCGCCCGGGGTCTCGATGCGGAGCGCGTCGCCTGCCGCGACTTCAAACGAGGCCTTGGAAGCGATTCTCGATCGCCGTCGCGGTTCCGGTCCGGCCGGTCCCGGCAGCATCAGGTTGCGCCCCGGCCGCCCCGGATCGCCGCCGGCCAGGCCATAGGGCCTCGTGATACGCCGGTCCGACAGGATACTACCGCGAGCGGCGCTAAGGAACTCGATTTCGCGGATCACCCCGTCGCCGCCGCGAAATCGTCCCCGCCCGCCCGAGCCGCGACGCACCGCGTACCGTCGCAGGCGCACGGGATAGGCGCTCTCCAGTGCTTCCACCGGCGTATTGAGCGAGTTCGTCATGTGGGTATGCACGGCGTCCAAGCCGTCGGCGTTCGGACGCGCGCCCATCCCGCCCGCGATCGTTTCGTAATAGGCGAAAGGCTGACCCGTTCGCAAGTCGACGCCGCCAAAGGAGAGATTGTTCATGGTGCCGGAACTCGCGGCGGGAATCCGGGCGGGCAGCGCCCGGGCCAGGGCTCTCAGCACCACGTCCACGAGGCGCTGCGACGTCTCCACGTTACCGGCGGCCACGGCGGCGGGGGCTCGAGCGTTCACCACGCTGCCTTCAGGCGCCACGAGTTCGATCGGGGCCATCAGCCCAGCGCAGGCGGGCACGTCCTCGCCGAGAAGGCAGCGGAAAACGTAGAAGACGGCGGAGGCGGTAATGGCCAGCACCGCGTTGATGCTTCCGCGGCAGGCCGGCGCGGAGCCCGCGAAATCGACCCTCGCCTCGTCGCGCCGGATTCGAATCGACACGCGCAGCGGCACAGGCTCCGGGCTGAAGCCGTCATCGTCCATGAAATCTTCCGCCGCATAGCGGCCGTCGGGGATGCGGGCGAGCGCCGCGCGCATCAGGCGTTCGGCGTACACCTGAAGCGCGTCAAGGTAAAAAGCGACCTTCCGGGCGCCGTATTTCGCCGCAAGATCGAGCAGCCGGCGCTCGCCGAGGCGGCAGGCCGCGAGTTGCGCCGCGAGATCGCCTTCGCGCTCCGCGGGAGTGCGGACGTTCGCGAGCAGCATAGCCATGACATCGCGCTCGATCTTGCCGCCGCGCGCGAGCAGCACCGGCGGAATGCGCAGCCCCTCCTGATAAATCTCCTCGCTCAAGCCCATCGAGGCCGGCCGGGCGCCGCCCACGTCTGCGTGGTGGGCGCGGTTGGCCACGTAGAACAACGGACGCCCGCCTTTCGCGGTCGCGGAGCTTCGGGCCGCAGATCCTTTGGTCGCGAAGCCTTGGGTCCCGAAGCCTCGGGTAAAGACCGGCATCACCAGCGTAATGTCGGGCAGGTGAGTGCCGCCGGCGTAGGGATCATTGAGCATGGCGACGTCGCCCGGCCCGAGCCGGAGCGCGCCGACCGCTGCCGCCACGGACATCGGCATGGAGCCGAGGTGCACCGGCATGTGGTCGCCCATGGCTATCACGCGGCCTCGCCCGTCGAAGACGGCGCAGGAGTAATCGCGCCGCTCCTTGATGTTCGGGGAAAAAGCCGAGCGCCGCAGCGCCGCGCCCATCTCCTCCGCCACAGAGTGGAACAGGTTCTTGAAGATTTCGAGTTCAGCGGGGTCCACTCGGGGTGGGGTCATGTTGAGTGCGCAGTTCCCGGTCCCGGCGAAGAGCAAGAGCTTTCACCACAGAGATCACGGAGGCCACAGAACTTTTCTTTCTGCATGCGCCCGTGGTGAGTCCTGACCGCAAAGCGGCAACGAGGCGGCGATCATGACACACGCGCTCGAGATTGTCAAACGGTGTGGGTGTCTTACTGTAGCCTAGCTTGGCATGGAGTGTGGGCGCTCCTTTCGCCCCTCCGGGTCCCCCATGATTTTATCGGCCTCGACCTCCCACGGCTCACGCCATGGGCTAAAATCTGTCGGCCCTCCGGGCCTGCCGGACCCCGTGCGCCCGGGTCTTGAATCGGCGCTATTGGGACAAGATTCCTTCGCAGCGCATTGCAGCCCCAGAGGGGCGCAAGAATTTAGCCCACGGCGTGAGCCGTGGGACCGCGCGTGCAGTCAGGATTCCCGGCAGCCCCGGAGGGCGCAAGAATTTAACCCACGGCGTGAGCCGTCGGGCGCGAATGACCGCGTCGGGCGCTTGCTAGTGGTGGCAGTGCGACTGTAAGCTGCATAGGGGAACTCGCTGCTGCCGCGGGGGGCATCCGATAACAGAATCGTGAGGCCGGCTGAAGGGCCCGGATTGTAGCGATATGGACCGCAGAGCATTCTTGAAAAGATCGGGATCAGCGGCGCTGCTGCCCCTGTGCCCGCGTGAGCTGCTTGCAGGCGCGGCCTTTCGCCGTCGACGCCCGTCCGACGCGGATTGGCCATCAAAGGCGGCATGGAACGGGCTCAATGACGCCGTCGGCGGGAATCTGATTCCCGTGGACTTTCCGCTCGCCCGGTGCCAGGGTCCGGCCGGAGCAGCCGAGTGGTACAAGCTCGTTCCGAATCTGCGAAATCCCTACTATATCGGCGACCAGCCGGGCGTAACCGAGACTCTAGGCTGGACGGGCGCGTGGACTACGGAGCCGAGCGTTTACGCGGTTGCGGCCAGAAATGCCTCGGATATCGCGGCCGCGGTCAACTTTGCCCGCGACAACAGCCTGCGCCTGGCCGTCAAAGGCGGCGGCCACAGCTACCAGGGCACCTCGAATGCGCCCGATTCGCTGCTGATCTGGACCCGGCGCATGAATGACATCACGATGCACACGGAATTCGTCCCGCGGGGATGCGGCGGCGTTCACCCGCCGCAGCCGGCCGTGACGCTCGGCGCCGGGGCGATCTGGATGCAAGCGTACGACGCCGTTACAACCAAGGGAGGCCAGTACGTTCAAGGGGGCGGCTGCACCACCGTGGGTGTGGCGGGGCTCATCCAGAGCGGCGGTTTCGGAAGCTTCTCAAAGCATTATGGCCTTGCAGCGGCCGGCTTGCTCGAAGCGGAAGTCGTGACTGCCGACGGAAAGATACGCATCGCGAATACATACACGAATCCGGACCTGTTCTGGGCGCTCAAGGGCGGCGGAGGCGGCACCTTCGGGGTTGTGAGCAGGGTGACTCTGCGGCTGCGAGAACTCCCCGAGTTCTGTGGAGGCGCGAATTTTATCGTCAAGGCCGCATCAGACGACGCCTATCGCCGCCTGATCCGCCAGTTTGTGGGCTTCTACCGCGAACAACTCTTCAACGATCATTGGGGCGAGCAGGCTCACGTCAAGCCCGACAATTCGCTGGTGATCAGCATGGTTGTCCACGACATGACCGGCGAGCAAGCACAGAACGTCTGGAAGCCGTTTCTCGACTGGGTGAGGGGTTCGCCGGACGCTTATACGATCCGAGAGCCGCTCGTCATCGGGAGCATACCGGCGCGAGGCTGGTGGGACGTGGAGTGGCGGAAGGAACATCACCAGGAGGTTTTTCGCTCGGACCCTCGTCCCGGCGCGGACCCCCATAACGTATGGTGGACGGGAGACGGCGGGCAAGTGGGGTGGGTCATTTGGGCCTTTGAGTCTCTATGGCTGCCCGCATCGTTGCTCGCGGACGATTCGCAGCAGCGTCTCGCCGATGCGCTCTTTGCAAGCTCCCGCCACGGGCAAGTGGAGCTGCAGTTCAACAAGGGGCTTGCGGGAGCGCCCGCCGAAGCCGTGGCGGCGGCGCGCGACACCGCGATGAATCCGGCGGTACTGACGGCATTTGCGCTGGCGATCACCGCGGACGGCCAGGGTCCGGCATATCCGGGAGTCCCCGGGCATGAGCCGAACGTCGCTGCGGGCCAAAAAGCCGCCGAGAAGATCCATCAGTGCATGAATGAGCTGCGCGCCATCGCGCCCGATGGCGGAGCGTATGTGAGTGAGAGCAATTTCTTTGAAGACGGATGGCAGCATGCATACTGGGGAAGCAATTATCCGCGCCTCGCTGCTATTAAGAAGAAGTACGACCCAACCGGCCTGTTCTTCGTGCACAACGGCGCCGGCACCGAAGCGTGGAGCGCGGACGGGTTCACAAGACTGTGACCCGGCGCGACTCTCCCTAAAACAGTCTGCGCTGCGCCTGGGCATCCCTCCAATCGGCAATCCTGACTAGTCCTTCCCTCGCGACAGAATCAGATTCCCGCCGTCGTCCACGCGGCAAGCGTAGTCGGGCGGCACCACGGTGGTCGAGCTGTACTCGAGCACCACGGCCGGACCCTGGAATCGGGTTCCGGGCTGAAGCTGCTCGCGATCGTAGAAACGCGTGGGTACGAGGCCTTTCTCGAATCCGGCCGGCCTGATCGAGAGCGGCATCGGCGGCGCGTGCTTTCGAGCAGCGGGTCGGCGTGCCTTGCCGGCCGGGCCGGCCGGCCTCGCGGTGCGGATGGTCAGGCGCACGCGCAGGCTTACAATCTCGAGCGGGCGTTCCAGACGGGCGTGACCGTAGGCGCGTTCGTGCTCCTTCCGGAAGGCGTCGCGAAAGCCCGCCGTGAAAGGCACGGTGAGCTCATAAGACTGGCCGAGATAGCGTAAGTCGAGGGAGCGCGCGGCCTCGATCGGTCCCGCGAAGCCTTCGCCGCGCAATTCGTCGCGCGCCGCACGCTCAAGCCCGGAGAATCGCGCCTCGATCCTGCGCAGGAACTCGCTCCCAGTCGCCTCGGCGGCGGGCACCGGCACGAGCACGGATTGTGAGACCTCCTTGACCACGTCAGAGCCGAGGACGCCCAGAGCCGAAAATGCGCCGGGATTAGGCGGCACGATCACCTGCTTCAAGTCGAGGGCTCGCGCGAGATCGGCGGCGTGCAGACCGCCGGCGCCGCCATAGCAGACGAGCGAGAAGTCTCGCGGGTCGTGACCTCGCTCCACTGAGATCACGCGCAGCGCCCGCTCCATGGTGGCGTTCGCCACGGCCACAATGCCGCGCGCGAGTTCGAGCGCAGTCGGGGGCAGTAAACGACGCGGGACGCGCTGCGCCTGCTCGCTCAGGAATCGAGCGAAGGCGTCCCGCGCGGCATCGAGGTTGAGCCGGAAGGCGCCTCCCAGGAAGCGCCCGGCGTCCAGCCGGCCGAGAATCAGGTGGGCGTCAGTCACGGTAGGCCGGTCGCCGCCGCGGCCGTAGCAGACGGGACCGGGCACGGCGCCAGCGCTCTCGGGACCCACGCGCAGGGCGCCGCCCGCGTCCATGCGCGCGAGCGATCCGCCGCCGGCCCCGACCGAATGCACGTCGAGCACGGGCACGGCCACCGGCAATCCGGCGAGCGCAGTCTCGCGCGTGGTCCGCAGCGCGCCGTCGATCAGGCTCACGTCCGTCGAGGTGCCGCCCATGTCGAAACTGATCACCCGCGCGAGGCCAAGCGCCGCGGCAAGCTGGGCGCTCGCCACCACGCCGCCCGCGGGTCCGGAGAGGATGGTGCGGACGGGTTCCTGCGCGGCGCGCTCGGCGGTGGTAATGCCGCCGTTCGACTGCATGATCGAGAGGCGAACCGCCGGGGTCCGGTCCACCCTGGCTGCTTTCCGCGGGCGAGGTGAGCTTGAAGCCACCAGGCCTGCCTTGAAGGCGGCCGTGAGCCGGGCGAGGTATGCGCCCAGATGCGGGGCGAGGTAGGCGTTCACCACCACCGTGGAAAGCCGCTCGTACTCGCGGAACTCGGGCAGGATCTCGTGCGACACCGACAGCGGAAGTTTCAACGAAGCCAGGGCTCGGGCCACCGCACGCTCGTTCGATGGGTTGGCGTAGGAGAAGAGGAAACAGAGCGCGAGAGACTCCGCTCGCGCCTTTCGAAGGCGCGCCGTCAAGGTTTCGAGTTCAGCTTCGGACGGCGCCCGCAGCACACGCGCATCGGCACCGGTGCGCTCCGCGACGCCGAAGCGCAGCCGGCGCGGAACGAGCGGCGCCTGACGTTCCACGTTGAGGTCGTAGAGGCGGGGTCGATTCTGCCGCCCGAGCTCGATCAGGTCCTCGAAACCCGCGGTGGTCACGAGCGCCACGCGCGCCCCCTTGCGTTCCAGCAGCGCGTTGGTGCCGACGGTGGTGCCGTGAACGATCTCAAGGCCGGGACTCGGGACTCGGAGTTCGGGGTTTGTGGGCGGACCTGCCGGTTGGAGCAGTGCCCTCACGCCTTCGACGATGCCGCGGGCGGGATCGTCCGGCGTAGAGAATAACTTGGTGATGCGGACCTCGCCGCCTTCGACCGTTACGCAATCCGTGAAGGTACCGCCCGTATCGACGCCGACGCGAAGCGGACGCTTGTTGAAGGGGGAGCGTTTGGGCATCAGGCGGTTCGATCGGGGGCGTTGATTCCGGTGCCGTCGGGCTTCACGCCGAGTGGAAACGAGGCGTGGGCCGTGAGCGTCACGTCCGCGCGCTCGCCCGCGGCGAGCTTGAAATAGCCCGCAGCAGCGATCATAGCGGCGTTGTCGGTCGCGAGCGCCAGGGAGGGGAAGAAGCAGCCGAAGCCCTGCGCGCGCGCGGCTTCGGCGGCCCGGCGGCGCAGAAAGGAATTGCAGGCCACCCCGCCCGATACAAAGACGGACGATACGGCCTCGGCCTCGGCGGCGGCAAGCGTCCGCTCCACCAAGTCGTTGACCACGGCGGTCTGAAAAGACGCGATAAGGTCGAGCGTGGCGCGCGAGCAGTGTTCGCCGAGTTCGTCGGCACCGGGGTGGCGTGCTTCGCGGCGCTGGTCATTCTGCCAGCGGCGGCGCTCCTCGGCTTCGCGCTCGAGCGGGCTGCCGCGCACACGGTAAAGAACCGCCGTCTTGAGGCCGCTGAAACTGAAATCGAGCGGGTTGCCCTTCATGCGAACACGTCCGAAGTCCACGGCGTCCGCATCGCCACGCGCGGCCAGGCGGTCGATGACCGGCCCGCCGGGGTAGCCGAGCGCCAGGAGCTTGGCGACCTTGTCAAACGCTTCGCCGGCAGCGTCGTCCCGGGTCTGTCCAAGGCGGCTATAACGGAAACGAGGTCCGGCGTCGCCGGAGGGGTCATCGGCCTCGACCCGGTACAGTACGGTGTGGCCGCCTGAAACCACCAGCGTGACGTTCGGGAATTCCGCGGCCTCAGTTTGAGGATCCGCGGCTCGCGCGAGCTTGTTCTCGAGCAGGACGGCGTGAATGTGGCCTTCCAGATGGTTCACGCCCACCAGGGGTTTACCGAGCCCCGCGGCCAGGGCCTTGGCGTATACCAAGCCGACCAGCAGCGAGCCGATCAGGCCAGGTCCCTCGGTGACCGCCAGGGCGTCCACCGTCGCGGGTGTAACACCGGCGCGCGCGCAAGCCTCGCCCACCACCGGCCCGATGCGGCGCAGATGCTCGCGCGAGGCCAGTTCCGGCACCACGCCGCCGAAGCGCTCGTGCGTCAGGATCTGGGACGCCACCACATTGGACAGGATGCGCTCGCCATCCGCCACCACCGCGGCCGCAGTCTCGTCACAGCTCGATTCAATGCCCAGGACCAGCATCGAAACCTCACGTTCCGATCGTAACACTCCAAACCGGCCCGCTGGGTCGATGCCACCGATTCCGATACCGGCGTAGTCAAACCTCGTGGGCGGGATTGCGCGTTAAGGAGAACGACCATGCCTGAAGAGAGAAAGCTACCCAGGACTCCGCCCCGGCATCCGAGCACCGGCCCGATGCCCCCCGATACCATGCCCGAGCAGCCGAGACCGCCGATTGCTCCAAGTCCAGAGCAACGGAAGGAGCTCGAAGAGCAAGGCAGCAAGAAGTCGCGGTAGCCCGAGCCCTGGGCGAGGCGGGCGATGCTTCAGCCAAGCTAAAGAGCATCGCCGTCCTCAACGCGCAGCCCGCGGCGCGCAATCGGGGGAATCACCCTGCCTTCATTTCTTGCGGCTCTATCCTCTCGATGAGGATATGCGTCGCTTTCTCTCCACAGGCTGTTCTGATGACCGTGTAGCCCAATTGCGGCAGATGGATTCCAGAAAACAAATGCTCGCCTTCGCCGAGCAGGACCGGCGACAGCGCCAGGTGGACCTCGTCGACCTGGCGCGCGCTCAGATAGTGGCGGATCACCGAAACGCCGCCGCCGATTCGCACGTCTTTGCCTCGCGCCGCCTCTTTCGCCTGCCTCAAGGCAGACTCCGGCCCGTCCGTGACGAAGTGAAACGTCGTGCCGCCTTCCATTTCGAGGGAAGGCCGCGGGTGACGGGTTAGCACGAAAACCGGCGTATGGTACGGCGGACTCGGGCCCCACCATCCCTTCCAGGAGTCGTCCTTCCAGGGACCCCGCACCGGCCCGAACATATTACGGCCCAGGATCCAGGCGCCGACATTCTCGAAAGAGCGCGCGGCGAAGTCGTTATCGATACCCCGGATCCCGCCGCTCTGGCCGTGCATCTTCCGGAACACTTCCGTGTCCATGAACCAGCCGTGCAGCTCGAAGCCGCGAACTCCAAGGGGATTGTTCAGATCCTGCCGCGGCCCGGCGCCAAATCCGTCGAGGGAAACCGAAAACGCGGCAACTCGCACTTTGCTCATGGCGCATTCCTCGATTGGACGTCCGCCGGCCAGGTTGTCGAATGAAGCGGCGCAGTTTGGACTCGGAGCGTCCTCACCCCCGCTAATTTAACAGCTAGGCTGCTGCCGCGACGAGCTCAATCGGGGCGATTCCAAGGTTCAGCGGCGGTGCATCGGTTGAATTCCCGCGAGACTGGACTGAAGCCAAATTTTCTTGGGCAATCTCGTCTTGAGGATCGGCACGAACGGCAGCTTCCAAGGCTCGCTTGGCGTTGGTTAAATCGCCCAGACCCATTAGGGTTGCACCGTAAACGTTGAGGCACTCAGAGAAGGTCAATCCCATTTGCAGGGCACGTCGGAAGCTGTTAGCTAAGGGGATTTCCATGTCGGGGCTGGAAGAGGCCTGAAGAGACACATGCGCGATCGCAAGATTCCTCCGAGTGACGTCCGAAGGGCTTAGCTCAAGCGCCTTAAGCAGGCTTACGTAGGACTCCCGGTAACGCTTAATCTGGCCAAGCCGCACCCCTAGCTCGGTGTACGCGGCGGCAAAGTTGTGCTGCGCCTTTTCCACGGATCTCCGTACGAGCCGGGACAGACCAAAGAGAAGCTTCGAAGTCTTCAATGGCGCGGTCGAGCGCCCCACGTCGAGAGAAGGCGATGCCGCGGTCGATCAGGGCCGCCGCCAGATTGTGCTGGGTCAACTGATTCTCTGGCTGCAACTCCAAGACGAGCTGATAAAGGCCGATTGCAACGTCATAGTTGCCCGCTTTCGCCGGCTCGCTGGCTATGTTCATGAGAGTGCCTGCGAATCGTGGCTCCAGCTCAAAGGCGGCTCTGAACTCCTGTTTAGCATCCCGGAACAAGCCGTTTTGAAGGAGCAGGAGTCCCTTTTCAAAGTGACCCTCAGCGCCAACAGGATCCGGCGCTTCAGTTCCCTGGTCTGGAGCCGGCCAAAGCGTCTTTGCAGCCTCCACGGGAATGGTCGCGAAATCTGTAGGAATCCCCTGATCATCGTAGACTTCCACAAGCAGAGCCGTCCCGAAGTCCTCGACGACGGTGCCCTGCGCGGTCCCCGCGGCCTCGTCGCCGATTAAAGTGGCGGGAAACTCCACGAGGTCCAGCAGCTTGGGGCGAAACGTTGCGTCCATAAGATCACATTCAGGGTGCATTCTGTGCTTCGGTGAATTTCCTTCTACCCTGACCCTCTATATAGCACGATACTAGCACAGGTTCGGTGGGCCGCTCCTTTCAACAAATCCAAGCGACCGTTACTACTGCAGTCTGGCCGCTTGGTCCAAGTATCTCGTGCTACGTCGTCCACTTCATACCATGCTCGTCTTGCACACCGCGCAAGGCCGGCGCGCAGCCCAGCGTAACCCTGATAAGCCGGGCAAGGACGTCGTAGTGCTCCTGACGAAAACCGAGCGCAGCCTCAAAGACTCTCGCCTTGTGCCTCCCACTTGGATGCGTTTGATCAAGCGCGTAGTCTCGAAGTTTCTCAATCGGAATGATCGCATTGCCAAGACTGGGCAGGAGTTGCATCGCACATTGGGGTCCTTGGGATTCCTGTGCTTTGATCCTCTATTTCATCCCTTCTTACGCTTGGGCGGAAGGCCGGGCTCCGTCATCCGGCGGGGGTCCAGGATGTGGTCGAGTTCTGCCTTGCTGAGCACCTTCTCTTCCAGGCAGATTTCGGGGATCGATTTGCCCGTCTTGAGCGACTTTTTCACGATTTCCGCCGCGCGCGCGTATCCGATCACGGGATTGAGGGCGGTGGCGATGGATGGCGTCCGATAGGCATAGCGTTCGCAGGTTTCGCGATTGGCGGTAATGCCGAGCACGCACTTTTCGGCCACCACGCGGCAAGTGTTCTTGAGGATTTCGATCGCGTGCAGGACGTTCCAAGCCATGGCCGGCATCATGACGTTCAATTCGAGCTGACCGGCCTGAACCGCGAGCGCCACCACCGTGTCGCATCCCACCACTTGAAACGCCACCATGTTAAGCAACTCGCCCATGACCGGGTTTACCTTGCCGGGCATGATGCTGGACCCTGGCTGCAGCGCCGGCAGCCCGATTTCGCCGAGACCGGTGTAAGGTCCGCTCGAGAGCAGACGAAGGTCGTTGGCGATGCGGATCAGTTCGAGCGCCAGGTTGCGCAAAGCCCCGGAGACGGAAGCCATCGGCAATTGGGACTGCATGGCCGCGCGCAGGTCATCCTTGACCTCGACGGGTCTTCCGATGAGCTTGGAGAGCTTCTTCGCCACGGCTTTCGGGAATCTGGGGTGGGCGTTCAGGCCCGTGCCCACGGCGCTGCCGCCAAGTCCGAGGTAGGTGAGAGTAACGGAGTTCAAGAATACGGCTGCGAGAGCGTCGTCAAGAGCTACCGCGTAGGCCGTAAACTCCTGTCCGAGGCGAATCGGGACCGCGTCCTGCAGGTGTGTGCGGCCGCTCTTGACAATATCGTCAAACTCTTCGCCCTTGTCCGCCAACGCGTTCCTAAGCTCCTCCATGGCCGGGTAAAATTCCTCCAGCAGCAGGACGGTTGCGAGGCGCATCGCGGTGGGAAAAGTATCATTCGTCGACTGGCCGAAGTTCACGTGGTCGTTCGGGTGGACGAGGGAGTAGTCGCCCTTTTTCCCGCCCAGGATTTCAGAGGCGCGGTTGGCGATCACCTCGTTGGTGTTCATGTGGAAACTGACGCCGGCGCCGGCCTGGTACACGTCCACCGGGAACTGGTCGTTCAGCTTGCCGTCGGCCACTTCGCGCGCGGCCTCTGCGATCGCCTCGCCGATCCTGGCCGGGATCATCTCCAGCTCGACATTGGCTTCGGCGCAAGCCAGCTTCAGCAGACCGTAGGCGCGGATCAGCGCGGGATGCGCGCGGAGACCGCTGATGGGGTAATTGGCCACGGCGCGCGCGGTCTGGGCGCCATAATAGGCGTCCGCCGGTACGGCGATTTCGCCGAGGGAATCTTTTTCGATGCGCGTAGGCGCTTTAGAATCAGGCATGCGTGTGCTTCCCGCTCGTGCTTACTGAGGATTGGAAACTAGAACTCCATGCCTCAGTCTAACACGGCACACGCGATCAGGAAGGGCGGGGCAGTGGTAGCCGTTACCGTTACTCGGGTTCCAGGACCAGGCGTGTCAGGGTTTGGAAGTGATACCCCATGATCGCCAGGGTGATGGCCGTGTCAAACGAGCTGCGGTAGCGGGTGGCGGCCTCGAGGAAGAATTTCCAGTAGCTGCGGCGCGAATCGCCGAAGATGCCCTGTCTCAGGATCGAACGGAAGAACGCCTTGTAGTCGGACAGGCGGCGCTTGGTGTGGACGACCGGCTCAAAGTGCTCGAGGAACTGCCGGACGCGATCGTAGTAGGCATCGGGATGATAGATCCGTTCCAAAATGGATCGGTAGCCTTCCACCAAGCGCTGCGCGTTCATTTTGGGCACGAAATTCAGCGACAGGTCCATATTATTGCCGCCGCCTTCGTCCACCAGCCGGCCTTCCTTCTGTAAACGGCGGTAGAGCTGTGTGCCGGGAAGGGCCAGCAGCAAACCCACCATGGCCATTGGTATGCCGCTCTCCTGAATGAACGCCACCTGCCGGTCGAAGATGTCCTCGGGGTCGCTGTCGAATCCCACGATGAAGCCCGCCATCACTTCCATGCCGTAATTCTGGATCCGGCGCACGCTGTCCATCAGGCTGCGGCGAGTATTCTGGAGCTTCTGCGCCTCCTTCAAGCTCGCTTCCACGGGAGTCTCGATGCCCAAAAACACGCGGTTAAAGCGTGCGTCCTTCATCAATTGCAGCAGATCGAGATCGTCGGAGAGATTCAGCGATGCCTCCGTGAAAAACGTGAAGGGCGAACCCCTGCGCGCGTTCCAGTCCACGATGTGGGGCAGCAGCTCCTTCACCTTGGGCTTGTTTCCGATGAAGTTGTCGTCCACGATGAACACCGACCCGCGCCACTTCATGTCATGGAGCTGATCGAGCTCTGCCAGCACTTGCTCCGGCGACTTGGTGCGCGGCCTGCGGCCGTAGATTTCAATGATGTCGCAAAACTCGCAATTGAATGGGCATCCGCGCGAATACTGGATGGCCATAGAGCTGTAGTATCGGGGATTGATCAGAGAGAGGTCCGGCACCGGGGTCGTGCCCAAGGACGGCATTTCTGCGGACTTGTAAACGGGCTCGCCCGATCCACGCTCCAGATCGGCCGCGAGAGTAGCGATCAGGCCTTCGGCTTCGCCGATCACGACGTGGTCGGCGTGCATCGGCAGCTCCTGCACACTGCTGGAGATCGGCCCGCCCACCACCGTCGTCAGGCCCCGCGCGCGGCATCGGTCGAGGATCTTCAACACCTCACCTTTGTGCACGAGCATGCCACTGATGAGGGCCACGTCGGCCCATTTCAAATCGGCGTCGGTCAGGGGCCGGATGTTCGTGTCCACCAAGCGCTTGTTCCAGTGCTTCGGCAGCAGGGGAGCAATGGTGAGGAGGCCGAGCGGGGGATAAGCGGAGCGCTTGCCCTCGAAGGGCAGAGCGTGCTTGAAGCTCCAGTAAGTATCTGGCCATTCCGGGTAAATCAGCAGGGCGTTCATCTCGTTGTGGGACCCTCAATAAAGTCAACTAAAGTGCGAGTAGGCTATTAGACCCGTGCCAGGCTCCTGGCACAATTGTAAAGCGTCGAAGCGAGAAAAAACCGGGTTGGGCAGCGCCTTAGCAGAACGAACGGCAGGGCGTGAACGGAGGCAAGCTTTCGAAAGCGGCCTCAAGCCTTTTTCGGTCCGATCAACTATACCACGACCCGCGTCTAGCATGAACTTTCCGCGACCGGCGCGCTGTTCCGTACAGAACAGGGGGGGACCGCTTTCGCGAGCGCCACCAAACGCAGTGCCTTCGATTCGCGGAACCGTTTGCGCGCCTTGGATGTGTGCCCTCGATGGACACTTGGAGCTTTGTTCAATATACTTGTAGCAACATGGCAGTCGAAACCTCCGTGCTGGTGCTCGACCCCGATGCGCAGACCCGCGCTCTGCTGGCCGGAAGCCTGGAAAAGTTGGGCTGGAAGACAGCCGTGACTGACTCCGGTTTGAAAGCGCTCGATCTGCTCGAAAATGGCGGGATCAACGTTTTCATCGCGGATCTGGATGCGCCAGGCCCCGACGGCGTGGAAGTGGTGCGGCGGGCCCGCCGGGACCGCCCCAACCTGGAAGTGGTGTTGATTGCCAGCGCCGGCGCCATGTCCAAGGCTACTGAGGCGGTCCGGTTGGGCATATCGGATTACCTGATCCGGCCCTTTGGCGCCGTGGAAGTCAGGCGGCTGCTGGCGCGTTTGTCGGAAAAGCACCCGGTCTCCGACGCGAAACCTGCGCCCTCGCCCGACGCGGAGCGCGCCTTACGCGCTCTGGTGGGCGATTCCAGGCCCATGCAGATGATTCGCGATGCCATCCTCAAGGCGGCGGCGAAACGCATGCCGGTCCTGGTGCTCGGCGAGAGCGGCACCGGGAAGGAACTGGTGGCGCGCGCCATCCATGCGTGCAGCGCTTGGCACGACGAACCGTTCGTGGTGGTGGACTGCAGCTCTCTTGTGCCCAGCCTGATCGAGAGCGAGCTCTTTGGCCATGCGCGCGGATCCTTCACCACCGCCAGCCAATCCCGGGTGGGCTTGTTGGCTGAGGCCGGATGCGGCACGGTGTTCTTCGATGAGATCGGGGAGCTTCCGATCGAACAGCAGTCCAGGCTGCTCCGCGTGATCCAGGAACGGGAGATTCGTCCCGTGGGCTCGAACACGAGCGTCCCGGTGGAGGCGCGCGTGGTCGCGGCCACCAATGTGGACGTGAAAGAGGCCATTCGCAACCGAACCTTCCGCGAGGACCTCTACTATCGCCTGAACGTTTTTGCCATTCACATGCCTCCTCTGCGCGAGCGCAAGAGCGACATTCTCGCGCTGGTGCATCATTTCCTCAACCGTTACGGCGGCGACGACGGGATCGCCGACTTCTCACCCGAGTTTATGAACCGGCTGATGCAGTACGATTGGCCGGGCAACGTACGCCAACTCGAAAGCGCCGTCCAAAGGGCTCTGGCGCTGAGCGCCGGTGTGAGGCTCGAGGTCGATAACCTGCCCTCCACGGTGATCTATCGGACCGAGCGGCGGTCCGGCGCCGTTGATACCGCCCGGTTGCAGGATCTCGAGCGCAACGCGATCAAAGAAGCTCTTCAGGCTGCCTGCGGAGACCGGGTGCGCGCCGCAAAGATGCTCGGGATCGGCAAGACGACGATCTACCGGAAGCTGAAGGAATACCACCTGGAAGACGAAGAGTTGGACACGCCGCCTCCCACGACCTGATCTGCGCACGGTGTGGCGCACTCGCAACCAACACGCTACCCCTTTTCCACAAGCAATGACTGAAGCGGTCGGCATGCCTTAGAATTGTTGCGGGCTGCGGCTGTTGCGTCGCCCGGACATGCCATACGGAGAGCCATGCGTTTTTTGCGGAGAGTTGGCTGACGAGACCGTTCTTCGCGCGACCGTCGAGGAAGGCCGCGTTCCGCGCACGTTCAACTTGTTGCGCTGCCCGCACTGCGGCCTGGTGATGACCTCGCCGCGATTGGGCAGGGCCGAGCTCGAGGAGTACTACCGGCCCGAGTATTGGGGACGAGTGAATGCCGATGATCCCGCCTGGGTGCGGCGGGACCAGGCTTCGCGCACGTCGTTCCTCGAGAGATTCCGGCAGGGAGGCCGCATTCTCGATGTCGGCTGCGGTTTGGGGTTGTTCCTGCTGGCGCTCGACCCCGCACGCTGGGACCGTTGCGGGCTGGAAGTGATGCCGGCGGCATACCGCGAAGCGCGGCACCGCCTCGGCCACGATCGCATCGTGACCGAGGAGTTGAGCGCCGCGGTTCTCATCGGTGAGCAGTTCGACGTGGTGACGCTTTGGGACGCGCTCGAGCACTTACCCGATCCCGCTCAGGCCCTCAAGCAGGCGTTTCGTCTGCTCCGTCCCGGAGGTTTGCTCCTGGTGCGCTCGCCCAACTTCGCGAGCTATCTCGCGCGCCATTTCGGCGCAGATTGGTACGAGCTCTCGCTGCCCTATCACCTTTCTCACTTCACACCGGCGACGCTCACCAGGATGCTGGAAGCGTCCGGCTTCAAGCTGCAGGCGCTCGGCAACTCGACCGGGACGCAGAATTACCATGCGTTCAAGCACACGATGCTGAATCGCCTGACGCGGCGCCACGGGCCGCGCGGAGGTCGCCTCCGGTACTATCTTATGAAACCGGGCTTCCCTCTCTGGGAACGAATCAGCACGCGCCGGGGCGGGGGATCTTCTCTCGAGCTCTGCGCGGAGCGCCTGCCCGCACCCTCTGACCATGCCTAGTCCCAGCGCATCCGAAGGCCCTACCGAGCCCGGCCTCAGCATCGTGATTCCGAGCTGGAATGGACGCGCTCTTCTCGAGCGCTTCCTGCCGAGCGTCCTCGTGGCCGCGGCCTCGTACGAGTCGGCTTGCCAACGACCCTGGGAGATCGTGGTGGCCGACGACGCAAGCGCGGACGGCTCTTGTGCCTGGCTCGCCTCCCGTTTCCCGCGCGTGCGCCTGGAACCAGGACGCGAGCGCGCAGGATTTGCCCCGACCGCCAACCGCGGAGTGCGTGCGGCCCGCTATGCCCTGGTCTACCTGTTGAACAACGACGTGGCGCTCGACCGCGAGACGTTGCCGCCTCTCGCGGCCCACTTCGACGTGCCGAGCAAGACTTCGCCCGCGGTCTTCGCCGTGGCCAGCCAGGTCTACGATTACGACACCGGAACGCTTTCCGGCGTCGGGCAACTGGGCGAATTCCGTCGCGGATTCATCGGCATCCATCGGCGCTACTTCGTGCCGGAACCCGATCGAAGCTTGAATCGTCCCTGGTTGACCTTGTTTGCGACCGGCGGATCGTCCATGTTCGACCGCCGGAAGTTCCTGGGCCTGGGCGGCTTCGACGAGTCATTCGCGCCTTTCGGCTGGGAAGACGTCGAACTGTCCCTGCGCGCATGGAAGCAGGGCTTTGAGGTGCACTACGAGCCGCGGAGCGCGGTGTGGCACCAGTTCTCATCCACCATCAAGCCTGCTTTCGCGCGGCGGCACGTGCGAACCATTTACGAGCGCAACCGGCTGCTGTCGCACTGGTATCATCTGGACACGAGGGCGGAGGCGTCTGCTCACGGGGCATTCCTCGCCTTGAAACTCCTGGCGGCAACCTTCAACGGACATTGGGAGTTGTGGCCGGCGAGCGCGCGTGCCTTGAGGCGGTGGGGCGACGTTCGGACCAGGCGTCGGGCGCTCGGCCTGCTTCGCCAGGCGACGCTCCGCGACGTCCTGAACCGCGTGGCGGCGGAGTTGGGCCGGCCGGGTGCGAAACTGCTGGATGGGGATTCGGCTCCGCGCGCGAGTCCACCGGCGCCGAGTCCGACTGCGGGGCCGCTTAAGGGTTCGATGTAAACAAAAAAGGGCCGCGACGCGCTTGGGGGGCGTGATCACCGAGAGGTGAGCGCCGTTGGGGGTAAAGCCACACGCCGCGGCCTGAAAACGGGGACTGTCTGGAACCCCGACTTCTGACCGGGCGCCGCAGCGCCTCTGGTTGCAGTCGTCTCGGTTCTTCCCCAGCCCCCGCTGAAGCCTACCTGGGTACTGCTAGCGCCTAGCCGTGATAGCCCGAGCCAGTTGACTAAACACGGACGCCAGCACTAGAGCACCGCAAGGTCCACACCCAGGACTTTTACAAGTTGTTTGTAACAAAAGCGTTACAAGGACGACGTCTGGTGACGGGGCTATCCGAAAAGATAGTCGTGTACCATTTCGGATAGCCTGATGCGTCCATTCAGGAAGGCGGCGGCCCTTACTCATCCAGCTTGTGCTTGTGTTTCTTCGGCCGCTGGTTGTACGTCAGGATCTTCTTACGCAGGCGGATGGATTTCGGCGTCACCTCCACGTACTCGTCTTCGGCGATGAACTCGATGGCTTCTTCGAGGGTCAGCGGGCGGAACGGAATCAGGCGGATGGCCTCGTCGGCCACCGAGGCGCGCATATTGGTCAGCTTCTTCTCCTTGACCGCGTTCACGTCCATGTCGTCCCAGCGCGAATTCTGGCCGATCACGCTGCCTTCGTACACCTCGATGCCCGGCCCGACGAACAGTTCGCCGCGCTCCTGCAGGTTCCAGAGGGCGTAGGCGGTGGTGCGGCCGGCGCGGTCCGCAATGAGCGATCCCGTGAGGCGCGAGGGAATATCGCCCTGCCAGTCCGTGTAGCCTTCGAAGAGGGTATTCATCACCGCCGTGCCGCGCGTGGCCTTGAGGATCACGCCGCGCAGGCCGATGAGCCCTCGGGACGGAATCAGGAAATCCAGGCGCACCCGCCCGCTCGACCCGAGACCCGTGCCATGGCTCACCATCCTGGTGTTCACGCCTTTTCGTACGCCGATCTCCTGCATCAGAACGCCCACGAACTCCTGCGGCACATCGATGATCAACTGCTCCTGCGGTTCCTGGACCTTGCCGTTGCGCTCGCGGGTGATGATTTCCGGCTTCCCGACCGCCAGTTCATATCCTTCGCGGCGCATCATCTCGACGAGAATCGCGAGCTGCAGTTCGCCGCGTCCCATCACTTTGAACGCGTCGGTATTCTCCATCTCCTCCACGCGGATTGACACGTTGGTGAGCAGTTCCTTGTCGAGCCGGTCGCGCAAGTGGCGCGAGGTGACGTACTGGCCCTCGCGGCCCGAAAAGGGCGAGGTATTCACCGTGAACACCATGGAGATGGTGGGCTCGTCGATGGGAATGTGCGGCAGCGGGGCGGGGGACTCGGCGCTGGTCACGGTTTCGCCGATGGTGATCCCCTCTACACCCGCGATGGCGACGATGTCGCCCACGGCGGCGAGCTCGAGGTCGGTCCGGTCGAGACCCTTGAACCCGTAGAGCTTTGTGATGCGGGTCTGCTGCAGGCTGCCGTCGAGCTTGGCGATCCCGACCTCGTCCCCGCGATGCAGGGTTCCGGAGAAAATGCGTCCGAGCGCGAGCCGGCCGTGATAATCGCTGTAATCGAGGTTGGCCACGAGCAATTGCAGCACCGCGTCGGCGTCGCCCGCCGGCGCCGGAATGGTCTTCAGGATGGCTTCAAACAGGGGTTGCAGGTTCGCGGAGGGATCATCGAGCGAGGTCCGCGCGATTCCGTCCCGGGCGATGGTGTATAGGATAGGGAAATCGAGCTGGTCCTCGGCGGCGTCCAGATCGATGAAGAGGTCGTAGACCTCGTTCACCACTTCCTGCGGCCGGGCATCGCTGCGGTCGATCTTGTTGATCACCACGATGGGCGGGAGCTTCGCTTCGAGCGCCTTGCGCAGAACGTAACGCGTCTGCGGCAGCGGGCCCTCGCTCGCGTCCACCAGCAGCAGGACGCCGTCCACCAGCTTCAGCGCGCGCTCCACCTCGCCGCCGAAGTCGCTGTGGCCGGGCGTATCCACGATGTTGATCCGCGTGCCGTGGTAGGTGATGGCGGTGTTTTTGGCGAGAATGGTGATGCCGCGCTCGCGCTCGAGCTCGTTCGAGTCCATCACGCGCTCCACCATAACCTCGCCGGCGCGGAAAATCCCGCTCTGCCGCAGCATGGCGTCCACCAGCGTGGTCTTGCCGTGATCGACGTGGGCGATGATGGCGACGTTCCGAATCGATGGGTTCAACGGCTAAGGCCTCTTGCCATTATGCCTCAGCCGGCCGCTTACCGAAGCCGAAGATTGCAGTGACCAGCGTGCCAACAAGACTGCCGACGGCGGCGGTCCAACCGACCCAGAGGGTTACTTGCGGAATGAAGCCGAAGAGGACGAACTTCTTCCACCACGGCGAGGCCAGGGCGGCGAACTGGTCGCCGACCACGTCATAGTGCGTGCCCAGGCCCTGCCCGCCGTGAGCGCTCATGGCGATCAGCATGACGATCGCCACCGGAATGCGCGCGGCGAAGGCATAAGTCAGCAACGTGACGCCCAGGGCGCGCCAGCCTTTTCCCGGTATGAAGGCAGCCAGCAGCGTGATCACGAAGCCGACCAGCGTCAGGATGCCGGGATGAGTCTCGGTGTAGCCTGCCGTAACCGAGCCGACAAGAAACACCACGACCGATCCAATCGCCGCGCCCACAGCGCCGCCCACGCTCCCAGGTCCCGCTCCGGACTTGATGAGCTTCCAGGCGAAATAGGGGCCGAACAGCACAGGGAGCCAGGTGACGCCGATAATGGCGCCGTCGCCTCCGCCGTGCGAGTTGACCACCCAGGGCGAGCCCCAGTTTTGAAGCTCGCCCACCAGGCGAAGAACGGTCACCACCAAGGTGAGAATCGCCGGAAGCGCCACGAGCCCGGCGATGTTCGGCGAAGAGTCCGAAGCCGTGCCGTTCATAAGCCTCCTCGCATCACGCGGTCACGGGGGCGCGCCGGCGGCCGAAGACGGCTACGAAGATGCACCCCAGCAGCGCGCCGATCACCGCCGTCCAGCCGATCCAAATGCTCATCTGCGGAAGCACGGCCAGGTCGACGAACTTCTGGGTAAACGAGGTGACCGTGAAGCCCGGAGCGGCCACGTCGTAATGCGTGCCCCAACCCTGGCCGCCGTTCGCGCTCATGGCGATGTACATCACGATGAGAACCGGGATGCGCGCCGCGAACGCGTAAGCCAGCAAGACGTTCCCGAGCGCGCGCCATCCGATCCGCGGGATGAACGCGGACACGAGCTCAAGCACGAATCCGGTAAGAATCAGGGGCACCATGTGCTTGGTAAGACCCATTCCGAAAGCAAACCCGCCGACGGCGAAAACAACCAGAGCGACTACGCTCATGCCGATGGCCTTGCCCATGCTCGACGCGCCTTCGCCGGCGTTGGCCAGTTTCCAGGCGAAATACGGTCCAAAGATGATGGGAAGCCAGCTGATGCCGATAACGGCTCCGCCCCCGCCGGCGGTGTTGCTGATCCACGGCGCGGGCCAGTGTTGCAGCTCGCCCACCAGGCGCAGAATCGTGATCACCAGCGTGATGACAGCCGGAATCGCGATCAGGCTGCCGATGCTGACCCTCGAACTTGTCCCGTTCATAAGCCCTCCTTCAGCACTCGTGGGTGCGTTGGTTTGACGTTCTCGGAAGTGAAGGCGTGAGTATATCGGATTCAACCAGGAACACAAGTTGCCGGTCTGGTCAACAAAGCTCATCCACCGGTCATGGTGGTTTGCCTACGCTCATTCCTTTGGACCGCAGTCATTCCCGCGCAGGCGGGAATCCATTCCGCGTGCTTTTGGAGATGCTTCATCAAAGACTGGATTCCCGCCTGCGCGAGAATGACTGCGTGCCGAAGCCTGCAAAATGACACCGGCTCTCATCGATGACGCCGGCGTCCGTCGATCACCCCTCGCCTCTCAGCCTCCCGACGATTTCACGGAGCAGCGCTTCCACGTCATGCGCGGGCGCCTTGAAGGCGTCGGCGTCCACGGCGAGCGGCGCGCCGAGCACCAGGTGGTGGACCCCGTAGCGCGGCAGTTCGCTGGTCTGGGCGATGGTGAGGCCGCCCACGGCCTGGACGGGGATCGAGACGGCCTGAACCACGGCCGCAAGCTCATCGAGCGGCGTGGGAGCGCGCCCGCCATGCTGGCGGATCACTTCCGGGTCGCGCCGCTCGTCGTAGCCCACGTGGTGGACGATGTAGTCCACGCCGAGATCCTGCATCTCGCGCGCGGCCGCCGGCTTGTCGGCGCAGGCAAGGTCATCGCCCATCACCTTCACGCCGTAGTCGCGTCCCGCCTGCACCACGGCCTTGATGGTTGCCGGATGCGCCCGCGCCATCACCACCACGTGAGTGGCTCCGGCTTTGGCCATCATCTCGGCTTCGAGGTATCCCCCGTCCATGGTCTTGAGATCGGCCACGATCGGGTGAGGGAACTCGCGGCGCAGTCCGCGCACCGCGTTCAAGCCCTCGGCCAGAATCAACGGCGTGCCCGCTTCCAGCCAATCGACGCCGGCACGCAGCGCGCGATGCGCCATATCGAGCGCTTCTGGGAGATTCGTGAAGTCGAGGGAAATCTGGACGACGGCTTTACTGACGGTGGCTTCGTTCATGACATCCTCAAACAGGTGTACTGATTCTAAAGCACTTGCGCCGACAGAGTTTCGCTTCGTTTGGCTTCGTTTTGCCCCTATTTTCGCATCGATTTGCTGATTCTATTGGGCTTAGTGGCTTCGTTTTGTTAAATTTTAGATTCTTTTTTTTCGCGTTTTTGCACGTTAACGATGGGGCTAGTCTCAAGGCTACACAGTCCCAGTTTTCTCCGAAGCCGCAGTCTTCACACACACTCTAAGAAGCCCCGCCTTTCCGACGCGCGAACGTGAAGTTTCGCCACGGCTGCCAGGGCCCACCGGATGGCCGGTGATCCTCTTGCTTCTGCGACGGGGATTCAGCCATTGAAATCCCCGAGGGATTCGGCCACTGAGCAACCGCCACCTAAACCGCTGACACCTGATTGTCCCACGGATCGGGCTGTCGATGGGCACGGCTTCGGAAATCGCGAATGTTTATTCCGGAATTTTATCGTTCACAAACCCAACAAAAAATGTTGACGGACGGATGAACAATGTGTTATAACCACTTGATTAAAACGGGAGACCTGTTGATCGCAGAATCAAGGCCCGATCCTAGGAGGGGAGTCTAATCCCAGGAAGAATCGGGCCTAACTCCCATATTAAATGGTGCGCCGGGAGTGAAGTTGCTTTGCATCAACTGTTACTCCTCTGCTGATCCTTGTCTGTTCCAGAAGGAACAAAGCGGCGGGGCCGTGCTGCCTGGTCCTCCGCGCTACTTCTTCTCAAGCGCCCGAACCTCTGATTTCAGCCGGTTAATTTGCGCTTGTTGGTGCTTGATCTCTGCCTGCTGCTGCTTCACCGCTTCCACCAGCACCGCAGTCAGACGGGCGTAGTCGATCCCCTTCGCGTCTTTGCCGTTCGTTTCATAGCTGACCACTTCCGGCACCACTTGGCCCACTTCCTCCGCGATCATGCCGATGTCGTGTTTGCCGTTCGCGTTGTAAGTGTACGAGACTCCGCGCAGGCGTTGCACCTTGCCGAGCGCACCGTGCAAGGGCTGGATATCCGACTTCCAGCGGCCCGAGCTGTAGGTATCCCAGCCGTCGGCGATCGCGTGCCCGCCGCCCTGCAGTATGGTGAAGATGTTGCTTGGGCTCGAAACGTCGATCCCCACCTGCGTATTGGGGTACGTGCCGCAATCCGTGTTCTGTCCGGCAGGCGTCCCGAGCACCAGTGCACTGCTGGCGGAGACCGACGCGCACGCGCCGATGGCCGTGGCGTTCATCAGGTTTCCGGAGCCTACGCCCGCTAAGAACCCCAGAGCGTTGTTATAGGACCCGGTGGTGTTTCCTGTCAGCGCATAATTGCCGCTGGCCGTGTTCTCGCCCCCCGAGGTGTTCGAGTAGAGCGCATTGATGCCGGTGGCTGTGTTGCCGGCCCCCGAGGTGTTCGAGTAGAGCGCCTGATAGCCGCTGGCCGTGTTCCCGTATGGGTAAAAAGTACCCGAACCCGTCGTCGAGAAGAAGAGCGCCTGATAGCCGATGGCCGTGTTGCCGTACCCCGCGGTGATGGAGTGGAGCGCGCCATCGCCGATGGCCGTGTTGTAGCTCCCGCTGGCGTTCGAATAGAGGGCCTGGTAGCCGCTGGCCGTGTTGTCGCCCCCCGTGGTGTTCGAGTAGAGCACACCCACGCCGTTGGCCGTGTTGAAGCTCCCCGTGGTGGTGAAGTTCCCCGCCCGGCCCAGAAACACGTTGTCGTTGTCGGCCAGGCAGCAGTCGTGCACGAAGGGATTGCCGTTAATCATCAGCACGCCCGCCGTGCCGGTGCCGTTGGTGTCGGGCAGCGCCAGGTTTCCGCTGCTGATCGTCTGTGTAGCGGCAAACGTGTTTGCCGTCGCCAGTTGGGGCACCCTGGTGGTATCGACGTTCAGCACCACGACGCCACTGCTCCCCCCTCCCGTAAGGTCGGTTCCAGCCGTTACCCCCGTGATGGTACCTCCTCCGCCCACCGAGGCGCAGACCCACCCTGAGCCGGTCGACTGCAGGATCTCCCCGTTCGGGCAGGTCTGCAGGCCTACGCTCACCGTGCCGCTCGTCCCACCGCCCGAGATGGGGGCTACGGCTGTCACTCCGGTGATCGTCCCACCGCTGCTGCCACCGCATGCCGAAGCCGTCGTGGTCAGCAAGCCGCCGGTCCCAGCCTGAACGCATTTGCCCGCGGCGAGGCCCGTCACCGTCACCGCACCCGTGAAGTTTCCGGTACCGTGCACATCGAGTGCGTACTGCGGCGTCGGCGTGCCGATTCCCACCATGGCCCCGTTGCCCAGCACGAGGGCGTTGCTCTCGCCTACCTGGGCGTTATATCCAATCGCGGTGGCATTGGTCAGATTGTCCGCCGTGACGTTGGCATTGGCGCCGACGAAGGTACTGTTGGAGCCGGAAGTGGGGAATAATCGGTTCGAATCGGTGCCGGCACTGAAGCCTACCGCGGTGTTCCCGCTCCCCCCAAGGTTCGCGTACAGCGCACTGGCCCCGCTGGCCGTGTTGTTGTTCCCGGTGGAGTTCGAGTAGAGCGCATGGTCGCCGGTGGCCGTGCTGAAGCTTCCGCCGGTGTTCAAGTCGAGCGCCACATAGCCGCTGGCCGTGTTGTCGGTCCCCGCGGCGTTCAGGAAGAGAGCCCCGTAGCCGCTGGCCGTGTTGTAGCCCCCCGTGGCGCTAAAATTCCCCGCGTCTCGACCAAGGAACGTATTGGTATAGCCGGAGCCCGTATGGCAGCACTGGTGGAGAAAAGGACTTCCGCCCAGATTAATCACCCCCGCCGTCGCGGCCGTGGTGTCGGGCAGGTCCAGGTTGCCGCTGCCAATTGAGACATTGCCGCTGGCAATGTCTTGAGTGCCTGAGAAGGTATTCGGCCCGAGCGAAGCTGCCCCCGGGAAAACCTGCCCGCTGGCGAATGTCACCCCCTGGTCGAACTTGGTTGTGCCGTTCACTTCAAGCGTGGCTCCCGGAGTCGTGGTCCCGATACCCACCTTGCCGGACTTCTCAAACAGCGTCGAAGACGACAGCGTGGTGCTGTTCGTCCAAATAGGAATGAAATCCGTCTTGCCATTCCCGGTGATGGCGGGGGGCGCCGCAGGACTGTCCTTCGCGCTGGGACCAGCCGCGCTCCTGGCGCCGCCGGCGCTTGCCAGGCCGGAGCCTGAGGCCGTGCTTGCCTGGCTGCCCAGGCCCTCACCCGTCTGCACAAACGCCGACGCTGGCTTGCCCTCGAGCGTATCCGCGTCGGCCGCCTTCAAGGCGTAAGGGACGCCCACCAGCAGCACGCGCGGTTGCTCGCCCACGCCGGGAAGGGCCGGGGCGACGCCCAGCCAGCGAGCCGAGCCGGTGGCGAACAGATCGAGGGGCAAGCCTTCGGGCGAGGCGGCGCCGAGGAATACAGCGTAGTGGCCCTGCGCGTCGAGAGGGAGCATCTGGGTCTCAGACCACAGCGGGGCTCCGCCTTCCTGGAGAGCGTAAAGAGAAAACGTCACGAGGACGGGGCCCAGCGCCGGTTTTCCTGCTGAGTCGGTCACGGCGCCGCTAAACTGCACCAGACGCGGGACCACCGTGCCTGCCGCTGTCGCCGTTGCTGTGGCCGCACTCGCGCTCTGCCCAGCGGTGGCTTGCGGTGCTGATTCCTGCGCCTGGAGACCGAACCCGCCCAACAGCAACACTACGCCGGCGCACACCCCTACTCGCGTCGTTTTCATGGCACCCCCTCCACTTTGATTTCGTGAGCGTGAATTACCTTGAGAAACGGGGGACAGTTTAGGTTGCCGTAGCCCGGAAAGTCAATGTGAGTTGCCTGAGGTTTGTGTCCGAGCGGCCCGTGCGAGAGTCACCTTCGGAAAGAATCGGAAACCTTCAGTGAACTTTCGGCACCGTTTTTCCGTAATACCAGAAGCGCGCCGTGTGCCAAAGGTTCTGTCGTAGGGCGGATTATCCGGACGCGTCAAAATCCAATCGAGGAGTCGAAGGATGAGAGTGCGGTTCGAGGCTTTGCTGGTAACACTCGCGGTCGTCTTGGGGCTGGCCGGCCTGGCATCTGCCGGCGCCAAGGAGGGTCCGGTTGGCGGTACGTGGTCGTGCGTGGCTCACGGCACGGGGGAGGGCGATATGGAATACACGTTTGATCTGACGCAGGCGGCGGAGCAGGTGACCGGGAAGTTCACAGCGCCATCCCCCGACGGCGGGACTGCAAGCCATGACGTGCAAAACGGTTCCTTCAAGAGCGGCAAGCTGGAACTGCATTTCGATGATGACGAAGGCACCATCACCGTGACGGGCGGCCTGGATGGCAAAGACGCCATGAAAGGCGACTGGACGCAAGGCACCGAGGGCGGGACCTGGGACTGCAAGCGCGCGCCGGCGGCGCCGGGCAAGTAGTGACTCTCGATGCGCGTCGGCCGCGTGCAGCCGCGCGGCCCGCGACATGATTTGCGGCGTTTAGACTTGCGCAAGGCCATGGGAGCGGGCGTGGACCTGGCGGGCGAGGTGCCGTTCGTGCTCCAGTTCCGCAAGCTTGTTCCCGGTCATCTCCATGTAGACCTTCTCGACCTGGGAAGGGAAGCCTTCTCCATCGGGCGTCCCGCGATCCCCGACGTAGCGGGTAATCTGCGCATTGGCTTTCAGCGCCGCCCGGATGGCCTCGACCTGGCCCTTTGCCTCCGCGGGCGGTTTCTGCGCCATCAGGGCGCCAACCTGTTCGCGCAAGGCCTTGAAAAAAGCCTGTTGATCATCGAGCACGGTGGCAGCCGAGCGCGGGCCGTGCCCCGTGCAGACGATCTCGGCGCCGAGTTTCCGGGCCGCTTCGAGGGTGCCTACCCATTTGCCCACGTCCCCATCGCCCACGAAGTTGTACGGTCCGTTGACGCAGACGTCGCCCGTAAAGAGGATCTTCTCTTTGGGCAGCCACGCCAGTGAATCTCCGTGCGTGTGCGCCACGCCCAGGTTCATCACCTCAACGCGATGTTTGCCGTCGTCAAAGATCATCTGGCCCGAGTACAGAACCGTGGGCGGCTTGAGTTGGCTCGACCTCACATCGGCCCGGGTCTTTGCCTGATCTTGCCAGCGGCCCGGCTTGCTGTCGTAGTAGCCCGTCTCGTAGCGCTTCATCTCCTCGATCACACCGGTGTGGGCGAAGGGCACGGCGCCATTCTCCACGTAAACCTGATTGCCGTAAGCGTGGTCGCCGTGATGGTGGGTGTCGAGGGCGAAGCGGATGGGCTTGTCCGTCAAGGCCCGGATCTTGCCGATCACCTGCCGGGCTCCGGCCGGGAAATTGGCGTCGATCACCAGCACATAATCTTCGAACATGATCCAGCCGTTGTTGCAGACGGCATCGGCCGTGTCGGACACCTGCCCTTCGTGAAAATAGACGTCCGGGGCCACCAGATCGACCTTGCCGACTTCGGGCGTCAATGCGGGAGCCGGGCCGGCCAACAACTCCGCCTCCGCCGCGAGACTCAAGAAAGCCGCGCCACTGGCCAGGAATCCGCGCCTGCTCACGTCGCACATGTTCCCTCCTCGCGCGTCAGTGGTCCCACGGCTCACGCCGGTGGGCTAAAGTCTGTCGGCCCTCCGGGTCTACTTTCAATCGCACCGTGGTCCCACGGCTCACGCCGTGGGCTAAAGTCTTTCGGCCCTCCGGGCCTGCCTGCGTTCGCCAGCCTACCGGCTGCCACCGCCTCCTGCCGACTGCCTACTGCTTACCGCCTACTGTCTACTGCCTACTGTCCTGAGTGTTCGGGATGGTCGCAGCCCGGAACCCCGCTCTGATACGGATTCGTCTGGTACTTCAGCTCCTTGAGCGAGCCGATTTCGGAGCTGTAGTAGGCGGTCACTATGGAATTCTTGATCAGCGCGAAGGACTCATGTCCGGCGGCGGCCTCCGGATTGTCGTTCGAATGGGTCAGAAGGTCGAGCACTGCTTCCTGGGTTGGCCGGTCGAGGCCCGTGAATGGCTTCGAATACTGTGCCAGGCAGAAGCCGTCGAGCCAACTGAGGGCCGCGATATACCGCTTCTGACCTTCGAGCGATCCCTTGCGAAACAGCAGATCGGTGAAGTCGGTGCCGCTGGTGTCCTCATCGGTGCCGGGACCGTTGGTGGAGAGCAACAGGTCGATAAAGCGATCTACCTGGGCGGCGCGGGCGCCGGGCGTGTCCGTGTCAGGGATCAGCAGGTCTGCTACGGCCAGCACCGTGCGGTCCTGATGATCGTCGAAGAATTGCGGCTTCCAATCCGCTGCGGCGAGGCTTGGGTCCGGCGGCTCGGCAGCGCCGAGAGACATCGCCGTGGAGGATGCCGCCTGTTGCGGCACGGCTCCGGCGGCTGGCGCTGCCGGCCGGACGCCGGCGGTGATCGCCGTCGCCGGCAGGGCGGCCGCGGCCCCCGCCGCGCCCGCCATCAGGCGGCGCAACACCTCACGACGATCGAATCCACTAGTCTGCTCTTGATTCGCCATAGGGTTCTCCAAGTGGCGATCGACGCCACCATACGATTTCACGCGTCATTCTAACACGCGACCAAAGGACATCGGCGATAAGTGATGGCGATAAGTGATGTCGGTACCTCTTGCCATTTGGAATCCCTTTCGAGCCCAGTCATTCCCACCGAAGGCGGGAATCCATCTGGGAATTCGTCGGGAATGAGATTTCGAAGTGGATTCCCGCCTTCGCGAGAATGACTGGGTCCGACAAATGACTGGGTCCGACAAATGACTGGGTCCGACAAATGACTGGGTCCCATAAATGACTGGGTCTCGAGGTTCGGTTACCAAAAACCAGCGCCGGGGACCGACGCGCTAAAGAACATCGTGGCATGCTGTGGGCGGCGGGAGTATGATTCTGAACCTGGGAGAATTAATGATGCACGGCGATTCGCTGCAGGGTTCAACTGAAGTCTTTGACGCCATCGTGGTGGGGTCAGGCGCGACGGGAGGCTTCGTAGCCAAGGAGCTGACGGAGGCCGGCCTGCGCGTGGCTCTGGTGGAAGCGGGGCGGATGCTGGTTCCGGAGAAAGACTTCACCGAGCACGTGATCCCTTACCAGATCAAGTATCGCGGCTTCTCACCCGAGATCACGCGCACGCGCCCCATCCAGTCGCGTTGCTACGCCTGCATGGAGTACAACTACGACTGGTTCGTCAACGATTACGAGAGTCCGTACACCACCGAGCCCGGCAAGCCGTTCAACTGGTTTCGCGCGCGCATCCTGGGCGGCAGGTCGCTCGTCTGGGGCCGGCAGAGTTACCGCTTGAGCGATCTGGACTTCAAGGCCGCCAGCCACGACGGCTACGGCGACGACTGGCCGCTCGACTACGCGGAACTCGCGCCCTGGTACGACAAAGCGGAGCGATTCATCGGCGTGAGCGGCGCCGCCGAGGGTGTGCCTCAGCTTCCGGACGGCCAGTTTCAGCCGCCGATGTCCATGACCTGCGGCGAGGTTCTGCTGCGCAAGGTTGCCAGGGAGAAGTTTGGCCGCACGCTCACCGTGGGCCGCACCGCCAATCTCACGGCGCCGCTGAACGGGCGTCCGCCGTGCCACTACTGCGGTCCGTGCGAGCGCGGTTGCGTGACGCATTCCTACTACAACAGCCCGACGACCGCCATCGCCGCGGCCCAGGCCACCGGCAAGCTGACTCTGTTCACCGACGCCGTGGTCAGTCACGTGACCATGGATAGCGTTGGGACGCGCGCCTCTGGCGTCCGCTACGTGCACCGTCTTACGCGTCAGACGCGCGAACTGCGGGCCAGGAGCGTGGTGCTGTGCGCGCAATCGCTCGAGTCGTGCCGCATCCTGCTGAACTCGGCGAATCGGCAATTCCCGAACGGCCTCGCGAATTCGAGCGGCGTCCTCGGACACTACCTGATGGATCACGCGACCGGGTTCGGGGCGTCAGGCGTGCTGCCCGGCTTCGATGAGCGCCCCACGGCGGGACCGCCGCAGCGTCCGAACGGCGTGTACCTGATTCGTTTCCGCAACGTCAGCGAGCGGCATCCGGACTTCATTCGCGGCTACGGCTATCAAGGCGGCGCCGGCCCGGGATTCAGCATGAACGTGGAGGGCTACGGCAACGGATTCAAGTCGCGGGTGCGCCAGGGCGAGTACTGGATGGGGCTCGGCGCTTTCTGCGAGTGTCTGCCGCGCTTTGAGAACTACTGCGAGCTGAGCAAGACGGTGGTGGACGCCTGGGGGGTCCCGGCGCTGCATTTCAACGCGGCCTATGGCGAGAACGAGAAGAAGATGGGGTTGCACGCCGCCGCCGACGCTGCAGAAATGCTGGAAGCCGCCGGGGCCAGGAACATCTCGCTCGACGCCAATATCAGCCCGTTCGGTCATGCCATCCACGAGTGCGGCGTGGCGCGCATGGGCAACGATCCGAAGAAGTCAGTGCTGAACAAGTATTCCCAGTCGCACGACGTGCGGAACCTGTTTGTGATGGACGGCAGCGCGTTTGTGTCGGTCGGGAACCAGAATCCCACGCTCACCATGATCGCGCTCGCCTGCCATGCGTGCGATTACCTGGCCACGCAGGCGAGAAAAGGAGAAATCTGATGAACCGGCGCAGCTTTAGCAGAAACCTGGCTCTCACGGCGCTTGGCGGCGGAGCGCTCGCCGCGCGCGGCATGAAGGCGGACGCGGCTGGAATCGGAGCGCCCGCGCCGGCGGCCAGCGGCGCGTCCTTCAAAATATCGCTGATGCTGTGGACCGTTTTTCACAAAATGCCCTTCGAGCAGCGCCTCGAGAAGGCGGCGAGCGCCGGCTATCAGAATGTCGAGCTGGTGGGCGAATTCGAGAAGTGGTCGGACGCGGAGTACCAGAACGTGGCGCGCAAACGCCGCGAGCTCGGAATCCACTTTGACGCCACAGCCGGCGTGAAGCGCAGCCTCACCGATCCGGCGCAGCGCGACGCGTTTTTGGCCGAAGTCCAGGGCATGCTGCCGGTCATGGACAAGCTGGAGTGTCCGGCGCTGATCGTGCTGACCGGCGACAAGGTTCCGGCTCTCGATCACGAAGCCCAGCACGCGAGTGTTGTCGAAGGTCTGAAACGGGCGGCGGATATCGTGGAGCCCAAGGGCTACAAAGTGCTGCTCGAAAACATCGATCCCGAGGAGAACCCGAAGTATTTCCTGACCTCGGTCACCGAAGGGTTCGACGTGATCCGCGAGGTCGATCATCCCCACGTCCGGTTCCTGTATGATTTCTTTCACGAGCAGATCTCAGAGGGAAATCTGATCGAAAAGCTGCAGAAGAACATAGCGCTCGTGGACCTCGTGCACATCGCCGACGTGCCGGGCCGGCACGAACCCGGTACCGGAGAAATCAACTACACGAACATCTACAAGAAGCTGGCGGAACTCCATTACGACCGCTATGTGGCGATGGAATTCATGCCCACAGGCGATGAGGTTGAGGGTCTCCGGACGGCGCGCGAGGCCGCCGAAGCGGCGGGGCGGGCCTGATCGCGGCCGGCTATGGCGCGGTAAGGGTATAATCAGTGATCTCGTCCAGCCCCGGTGCACGTCCGGCGCAACGAGATTACCCTCAAGCGGGCGTCGGAGGCCGCGACGTTGAGGTCAAATCAAAAGGAGAAAACCATGAAAGCATTGTTGAGCCTCTTGTGCGCTGTCGGTCTCGGCGCCGCATTCGCAGCCCCCGCCATGGCGCAGGGCCATCCTCGCGGCACCGCTAATCTCATGTTGGGAAGCAGCAAAGTAACAGTCGAGTATGGCCGGACCTCCTTGAACGGACGCAGCGTGAACGACCTGCTGTCGCAGTTGCCCGCCGGTGAAGTCTGGCGGCTGGGCGCCGACAAATCCACCACATTCACCACGACCAGCGATCTCGATTTCAGCGGCACCACCGTGCCCAAGGGCGAGTACAGCCTCTGGGCGCGCAAGGAGTCCGACAATAGCTGGAAGCTGGTCTTCAATTCCCAACACGGTCAGTGGGGCACCGATCACAACGCCGCCAAGGACGTGGTCGCCGTCCCGCTGAAGCAGGACAAGGCAAGCTCCGCGGCCGAACAAGTGACCATCGAGTTGGAAAAAGAGGGCAACGGCGGCGAGGTCGCTGTCAAGTGGGGTGACCTCGAGCTCTCGGCGAACTTCACAGCGAAGTAGGGCGGGCATTGACGGGCAGCGCGAGGCGGTTCGGGGCGTTTCCGGCAGCCTCGCGCGGTCCGCTCTGATTTCCGGTACCGGCTCCCGGCAAAGTGCAAGGCCGTTCTTCAAGGCTGTTCTTCAACATTGGGGCCGCTTGCCTGCGGCGTGCCCGCATTGCGCATAAGCCCAGAATTAACGGAGGAAGATCATGAGAATATTCCCGCGCCCCGGTGCCGTCATTCTAACGCTGGCCTTCGCGGCCGCGAATATGATGGCCGCGGCCCGGGGCGGACCGCCGATCACTCTGACGGTCGACGCGACCGAAATTGCTCTCAAGATCATCCGCGTGCACATGGAAGTGCCCGCCCAGCCGGGTCCGTTCACGCTTTACTATCCCAAGTGGATCCCCGGCGAGCACGAACCCGACGGTCCCATCGACGCCGTCACCGGGCTTCAGATGAAGGCCGGCGGCGCGACCGTGCCCTGGCATCGCGACCTGCTCGACGTCTATACGTTTCACGTCGACATTCCCAGGGGTGCGAGCAGCCTGCAAATCGATTTTCAGTACCTGGAGCCGACGGGCGGCGGCGGGCCCTTCACCGCCGGGGGTTCAGCGACCGACAAGATGGCCGTGATCGAATGGAATCAGGAAACGTTCTATCCTGCGGGCGCTCCGGCCCGGGACATCATGTTCAAGCCTACACTGCGCCTGCCGGATGGCTGGAAGTACGGAACGCCGCTGCCCGTCGATCACGAGTCCCAGAGCGGGATTGAATTCAAGCCTGTAGACCTGGAGCGCCTGGTGGATTCGCCGGTGATCATGGGTGAGTACTTCAACAATGTGGACGTGACGCCGCCCGGCGAGCCCATCCATCACGAGATTGACATGGCCGGCGACAGCGCGGCCTCCGTCGAGATGAGTCCCGACCTGCGCCAGCACTACGTAAACCTGGTGGCGGAGACCGGGAAACTCTTCGGCACCCGCCACTATCGCGACTATCATTTTGTCCTGAGCCTGAGCGACCATGTGGCGCACTTCGGCCTCGAGCACAACGAATCGAACGACAGCCGGGTGGGCGAGAACGGCCTCACCACGGGACGCGTGGGGATGGCCAGCCTGCTGCCGCACGAGTTCGTGCACTCCTGGAACGGGAAGTTCCGCCGCCCGGCAGATCTCGCCACGCCTGACTACGAGCAGCCGATGAAAGACGATCTGCTTTGGGTCTACGAAGGCCTGACCGACTATCTCGGGCCCATCCTGACGGCGCGCAGCGGTTTGTGGACCCCGGATCAGTATCGCAACGCCATCGCCGGCATCGCCGCCCAACTTGGCCCGGGCCGTCCGGGCCGCACGTGGCGCGATCTCGAGGACACAACCTTCGCGCCGCTCATCCGCGGCGGTTTCGGAGGCGGCTGGTTCAACTGGAAACGTGGAAGCGACTATTACGATGAGGGCGACCTGGTCTGGCTTTGGGTGGACGTGATGATTCGCAGCCTCACCAACGATCAGAAATCGATCGATGACTTCTGCCACATCTTTCACGGCGGGCCCAACAATGGGCCGGAAGTGAAGCCGTACACATTCGACGAGATCGTGAGCACGCTGAATCAGGTGGCGCCCTACGACTGGGCGAAGTTCCTTCGTGAGCGTCTCGACTCCCATTCACCGGAGGCGCCGGCGGGCGGCATCGAAGCCGCGGGTTGGAAGGTGGACTTCAACGATCAGGAAGCGCCGGGCGGGCGGGGAGGCGGCGGGCGCGGCGGCAATTTCGTGAACGCCGTCTATTCGGTCGGACTCAGCATCAGCGGCGATGGGCACGTCGGCGACTGCATCTGGGACAGCCCCGCCTTCAAGGCCGGCATCATCCCGGGCATGACCGTGGTGGCGGTCAACGGGCGAAGGTTCACGCCCGAACTTTTCGGGGCCGCTCTGCGCGCCACCAAGTCCGGAAGTGAACCGATCGAGTTGCTGGTGGAGAACGACGACTACTTCAGGACCGTGCGCATCGATTACCACGGCGGGCCGCGCTATCCGCACCTGGTCCGCATCGAGGGGAAGCCGGACATCTTGAGCGAGATTATCAAAGCGCGGGCCGCGCAGCCGGCATCCTCATCGAGCGGCGCTGCGGGCGACGAGCACTGAGCGTCGCCGGGTCCGAAGGGCCGGGAGGCAACGATGCGGTACCGACTGCTGGGCGAAACCGGACTGAAGGTCTCCGAGATTTGCCTCGGAGCCATGACCTTCGGGAGCGAGGCCGGACCGCGCACGGTTCCCGGCGCTGATGAGGCGGAATCGCTCGCCGTGATCGCCCGCTTTCTCGATCAGGGCGGCAACTTCATCGATACCGCCGACGGTTACGCCGGGGGACGCTCCGAGGAGATCCTCGGCAAGGCGCTGCACGGCCGCCGTGACGACGTGGTGCTGGCGACCAAGGCATTTTTCCCCACCGGCGACGGCCCGAATAACAAGGGCCTTACGCGCAAGCACATCTTCCAGGCTCTGGAGGCAAGCCTCCGCCGGCTGTCCACCGACTACGTCGACCTTTACCAGGTCCATTGCTTTGACACGCGCACGCCGATTGAAGAAACGCTGTCGGCCCTTGACGCTCTGGTGCGCCAGGGGAAAGTGCGTTACCTCGGCTGCTCGAACTTCGGCGGGTGGCAGCTTGCCAAAGCCCTCGGGATTTCGGCGGCGCGCGGACTCGAGCGCTTCGAGTGCCTGCAACCGCAATACAGCCTGGTGATGCGGGCGGCCGACCGCGAACTGCTGCCCCTGTGCCGCTCTGAAAAAATCGGCGTGATCGCCTGGAGCCCGCTGGCCGGCGGGTTCCTTACGGGCAAGTACCGGCCCGGCGAGCCCGCGCCGCCCGTATCGCGTCTGGCGGACTCTGACCCGGCGGCGCGCGGCTGGACGGAAGGCTTCCTCACCCCGCATAATTTCGGCATTCTGGCGGCTCTGGAATCCACGGCGCGGGCGCTCGGAAAATCGCTGGCGCAAACGGCGCTCGGCTGGGCGCTCGCCGTGCCGGGAATGACCGCCGTGATCATCGGCGCGCGCAACCTTCGCCAACTCGATGACAATCTCGGTGCCGGCGGTTGGGACTTCCCAAGCGCCCTCTGGCAGAAGCTCGACGAAGCAAGCGCCCTGCCCCTCGAGTATCCGCAGGATTTCCAATCCTGGATCGAGCCCGTCATACACGGCGACCTGGGCGGCTGAGGCGCTGTCATGCGACCGTTCGACCGCGTTGTCCTCGTAGTGCTCGACAGCCTCGGCATCGGAGCTCAGCCGGACGCCGCCGCCTGGGGCGATGCCGGACGTGACACGCTCGGCCACATCGCCGAGCGGCGCGGTCTCCGAATTCCGAACTTCGCACGCCTTGGCCTCGCGAGCATCCGGCCCCTTGCGGGCGTCGAGCCCGACGCTCATCCCCGCGGCGCTTACGGCAAAGCCACCCTGCTCTCGCCCGGCAAAGACACCACGGCCGGCCATTGGGAGATGGCCGGCATAATCCTCGACCGGCCCTTTCCCACTTATCCTCACGGCTTTCCGCGCGACTTGATGGAGCGCTTCGAAGAGGCGATCGGACGCCGCACGCTCGGCAACTTTCCCGCCTCGGGCACCGACATCATCCGGCAACTCGGCGAAGAGCACCTGAGGACCGGCTCGCCCATCGTCTACACGTCGGGGGACAGCGTTTTTCAAGTCGCGGCCCATGAGGATGTGATCCCGGTCGAGGAACTCTATCGCATCTGCCGCATCGCGCGCGAGATGCTGCAAGGCGAACATCGTGTCGGCCGCGTGATCGCGCGGCCGTTCACCGGGCCGCCGGGCGCTTTCCGCCGGACCGAGCGCCGGCACGATTATGCCGTCGAGCCGCCGCGCCCCATGCTGCTCGATCTGCTTTCGGAGGCCGGACTCGATGTCACCGGGGTAGGCAAGATTCCCGACATCTTCCTGAACCGCGGAATCTCGCGAGCGCTGCCCGGAGCGAACAATCAGGCCGCCCTGGACAGCACGATTGCGGCCCTCAACGACTCAGGGCCCGGGCTCATTTTCACCAACCTCGTCGATTTCGACATGCTTTACGGCCACCGTCTCGATATCGAGGGCTACGGCCGCGCCATCGAGGAAGTGGATGCGCGGCTGCCGCGGTTACTCGGCGCGCTCGAGCCCGCCGACCTGCTGATCCTGACCGCCGATCACGGCTGTGACCCCCTGGGACCTTCCACCGACCACTCGCGCGAATACGTTCCCGTGCTGGCCACGGGGCCGCGGGCCGCCCGCGAAATCAATCTCGGGACACGAGCTTCACTCGCCGACGTCGGAGCCACGATTGCGGAGAATTTCGGCCTCAGCCTTCCCCACGGCACAAGTTTCCTGCCTGAGCTGACCGCTTAGCGAAACCCTGGTCTCTATTTTCGGTTTTGGGCGGTTCGGGGTCAGCGATCGCCGGCGGCCGTCGCACTCGCGGGCTGGCTGCCCTTGGGCGCGTAATAGCCCGGGCGCGTGCGCACGATCAGCTTCTTGCGCGTGCCGTGCATGAAGGCCTCTACGTGAACGGCACGGAAGGTGCCGTCAAAGGCCTTGTTGGTGGGATAGTAGGCCAGGGTGTATTGATTGCGAATGTCGTGGGCGATAGCGTGGCAGGTGGTGTTCACTTCGTCGAGCGACCGCGGGAAGTAAGACTCGCCGCCGGTGTCTTTAGCCATCAGCTCCAGGTCCTTCTTGGCCTTCTTGTCGTCGTGGCTGAGATGCGAAAAGAGCTTGCTCGACGTATCTTCTTCGCCGAGCAGGCCGATGGTGTAGACCACCACGTTTGACTCCTGAGCGTAGCGCAGCAGCTCGTCGAGCGTGTAGCGGCTTTCGTTGTCCACGCCGTCCGTGATCACAAGCAGAACCTTTTTGTCGCGGTTGCCCAGGCGCAGATGGTCGAGCGAAGTATAGACGGCGTCAAACAGCGCCGTGCCGCCCCGCGAGTCGATCTTTTCCAGGGCCCCGCGCAGGTCCTCCATGTTGGAGGCGAAATCCCCCGGCGTGTCGATGTAGGCGGTATCATTGAAATTCACCACGAACACCTGGTCCTGCGGGTTGGAGGTCTCCACAAATGCCAGGGCAGCGGCGTTGACGGCCGGACGCTTCTCCTTCATGCTGCCGCTATCGTCGATCACGATGCCCACGCTGACCGGGATGTCGGCGTGCTTGAAGACCTGGACGTTCTGAAGTACCGAGTTCTCGTACACCCTGAAATCGGAGGCGGTGAGATCGTTCACCAGGTGGCCCTTGGCGTCCACCACCGTGGCCGGCAGCACCACCAAGTTGACCTTGGCGACGATTGTGAATCCACCGCTCTTGTTCTTCTCAACCGACGGCGTCTGGCCGCCGAGCGGGACCGGCGGTTCGGTGGCGGGCTCCGGCGGATTCTGCTTCGCCGGCGCGGATTGGGTGCCGGGTTGTGCGCCAGTCGGAGCACCGGATTGGGTGCCTGAGGATTGCGCGCCAGGTTGTGCAAAAGCCGGGAGCAGCGCCGCCAGCACCATTGCGGCTGCGAGCAGCCACGTCAATGCCGTTGCGACCCGTGACGCGGCGGCAAAACGCCCAGCGGCGGAACTCCGGAGCAGTATGAAGTCGAGGCAGCGGTTACTGCGTCGGGGCATAATATCCGGTGCGATTATAGACCTGAAGCGCCGGCAGTCCCCGGGGCGGATCCAACTTCACCCGGATGCGGCGCCAGCGGCCGTCACGAACCATGTTCGAGGGCTTGTACCCGATGATGTATTCGTTGCGGAGCTCGATCGAGATTTTCTCGGCGATGTCCGGCAGTTCGCTCGGGTCCTCCACACTGAACATGCGTCCACCGGAGACCTCTGAAATGTCGGAAAGCAACCCGGGACCAGCAGCCTCTTCCGGAGTACGGTTCCGGCCCGCCAGGGGCTCAAGCACCGCCACCGAGTAGATCTGGACGTCGGACTCCCTTACGGCGCGCTTGATTTCATTTTCGGTGTAGCGGCTGTGATTGTCGCCTCCATCCGAGATCAGCAGCAGCGCCTTGCGGCTGGAGTGGGCTTTCTTCATTTGATTCAATCCCAGGTAAATCGCATCCAGCAGCGCCGTCTTGCCGCCGGACTTCACAAACAGCAGACGCTCCTGGAGCTTTTCGAACTTCGAAGTGAAGGCGGAGATCAGGTCAGGCCTTTCGTTGAAATCGATGAGCATGAACTCATCTTCCGGGTTCGATGTCTTGAAGAACTGTAAGGCTGCCTCTTTTGATTTCTCAATTTTGTCGGACATCGAGCCGCTGGAATCAAAAATCATGCCCACCGAGATCGGCACATCCTCGGTGGAGAAGGTCAAAATCTGCTGCGGCACCTTCTCGTCGAAGATCTCAAAATTGCTCTTGTCGAATCCGGTAACGATGCGGTCGTATGGATCAGTCACCGTCACACCGACCACCACCATATCCACGTTCACCTGAATGGGCCGGGCGTGAATGGTGGGCTGGCGGACGTTGATTTGCGCGGGCGCGTCCGACGCCGGCGACGACTTGTCTGAATCCCCCGGGGGCGCCGTCGTGGCGGGGCCGGGCTTCGCGGCATCCTGACCCTGTGCCGGGCCCTGGCCTTGCGCTGGGCTCTGTCCCGGTGCTGGGTTCTGTCCCGGTGCGTTGGTCGAAGGGTTCGTCCCCTGCTGCGAGGCGCTCACCGGAGGTCCCAAGACCCACGTCAACAAACCCAGCGCCAAACAGAGCGTCGCCCCGGCCACGCAAAGCCGCCCCCACGTCCGGACCGCCGGCGTCAATCGGAAACCTCCGCGCTTGCGCTTGCCTACCACGGCCGCAGCCCTTCCCTCCGGCACTCTCAAGCCGCCATAACCCGCGAGTTATTCCGGCGACCAACCGGAGGAAACCGAACGCTCCGCCCGGCTCTAATATAGCACATCGGAACTGAGAATCGGATTACGATCCCTTGAGTTCATGAACCACGAAATCGACTGCGGCGGCGCTATAATGGGTCGCTGCTCGGAGGACATCACCGATGAATGCGGCCGTACTCCACACCCTGGGCGCTGCCCCCCGCTTCGAGCAGTTCCCCGAGCCGGCGCCGGGCAAGGATGAGGCGACCATAGAGGTCCGGGCCGCCGCGCTGAAACCTGTCGACAGGCAACTGGCCAACGGCTCGCACTACGCAAGCCCGCGCGAGCTTCCGGCGGTCTGCGGCACCGACGGCGTGGGGCAACTCGATGATGGCACCCGGGTGTTTTTCGGCGGACCCCGCCGGCCGTATGGCGCCATGGCCCAACGAACGGTGGCGCCCCGTGCGTTTTGCTTTCCCATTCCCGAAGGCGTGGATGACGCCACGGCCGCGGCGATCACGAACCCGGGCGTTTCCGCCTGGCTCTCGCTGAGCGGGCGCGCCAAGCTCGCGGCCGGCGAAACGGTCCTCGTCCTCGGGGCTACCGGAGTGACCGGGAAGCTCGCCGTACAGATCGCCAAGCTCCTGGGCGCGGCGAGGGTGATCGCCGCCGGACGGAACGAGCTTGCGCTCGGCACGTTGCCCGCGCTCGGCGCCGACCTTACCATCGCGCTCGACAAGCCGGACCTGGAACTCGCCGAGGCTCTTGCGCGCGCGGCCGGCGATACGGGATTCCACGTCATCATGGACTACGTGTGGGGCCATCCCACCGAAGTGCTCCTCTCAGCGATCACGCGTTCGGAATTTGCCGCCGCCACTTCCGAGACGCGCCTGGTTCAGGTTGGAGAAAGCGCCGGACCGGTGATTTCTCTGAGCGCCGCGGTGCTTCGCAGTACAGCGCTCACCATCCTCGGGACCGCGGGAATCCCGCCGCGGGAGGCCCTCGAGGACGCTTACCGGCAGGTTATGGCCCGCGCCGCGAGCGGCGAGCTTCGCATTGACACCGAGCGTGTTTCCCTGGCCGACATCGAGAACGCTTGGCAGCGCGAGGTGCGGGGCGGCCGCAGGCTCGTCATCGTACCTTAGCGCAATTGGTTTTGCCTGTGGGAAAGGGCAGGCCATAGCGCCCGGCGGCGGTGTCCGAAATTCAGGACGCTCTCGCTTCATCTTACGCTCGAGAATCTTCATGCAAACTCTCTACGTGATCTCCACCGGTGGCACCATTGAAAAGGTTTACCAGGAACAAACCGGGGCGCTCGCCAACGTCGACAGCAAAATCGACCGCTACTTCCGGATGCTCCGGCTGCCCGACCTTAAAGTCGAGATCACTCACTTGATGAATAAAGACAGCCTGGAGATGGGCGAAGCCGACCGCCGCGTGGTGCTCGACGTAGTGCGTCACAAGCTCCAGTCGCCCGGCCCCATCGTGATAACGCACGGAACCGACACCCTGGTTGAAACCGGCCTGCTCCTGCAGAGAAGCCTGCCGGATCTCAGAGCGCCCATCATCCTAACGGGTGCCATGACGCCGCTCGGTTTTGAGGGCAGCGACGGCCTGCAGAACATGACCGAGAGCCTGCTCGCCGCCCGCCTGCTTCCCCCGGGCGTCTACCTCGTGATGCACAATCAAGTGTTCCCCATCGATCGCGTCCGTAAGGATAAAGCGCACGCCCGGTTCGTTGAGATCGAGAGGCCGAAGATCGCGGAGCCATCAGGCGATTGATTACGGACTTAATGCCGCATATGCCTTGGGTCTGTTGATGAACGTGGAGTGGAGAAATGGCAGTGACAAGAAACGAGGCTTGGACTCTGGCTGAGCATTGGATTGCGGCTTGGAACACCCATGATCTGGACCTGATCATGACGCACTATGAGGACGCAATCGAGCTGACTTCGCCCGTTGCCGCCCGGCTGTTGGAAGCGCCGGATGGCAAAGTCATCGGGAAGGCAAACTTGCGAGCTTACTTTCAGCGAGGGCTGGAGGCCTACCCCGAACTCCGCTTTCGCCTTGAGGACGTGCTTTGGGGTGTGGACAGCGTGGTGCTCTGCTACACGAATCAAAAGGGGAGCCGCACGGCAGAGTTCATGGAACTATCGGCAACTGGAAAGGTGGCGCGGGTTGTGGCGAATTACAGCGATTAGCGCTGCCATTCCATCGTGTGACAGCCTCGGGACGTGACCGCGCGCCGTCAGACTTCGATTTTCGAGAATAGATAGCTTCCAATGCTGAGCAGGACCACTGCTACCGCGGCGAGCACGCCGAGATCCGTCAGCAGCCCGAAGTGGGTACGGCCGATCAGGGTGCCGCGGAGGCCGTCTATGCCGTAGGAGAGCGGATCGCCGCTGGTGATCACGCTGAGCGCCTTGGGAAGATGCTCCAGAGGAAACAGCGCCCCCGACAGAAAGAAGATGGGCAACACGAGAAAGTTCATGATCAGCTGGAAGCCCTGCATATCCTGCAGTCGCGAGCCGATGGCGGTGCCGAGTCCGGCGAAGACCAAGGCGATAAGGGCCATGAAAACGAAGGCCTGCGGGACGGCCGCGAGTCCCATGGGCCGGAAGCCGGCGACGAGACACACGACCACCACCAAGGTGCCCTGAATCAGCGCCACCGTGACCCCGCCCAGCGTTTTCCCGAGAACAACACTCATGCGCGGCACCGGCGCCACCAACGTCTCTTTAAGGAAGCCGAACTGGCGGTCCCAAAGCAGGCCGATGCCGGAGAAGATTGAGGTAAAGAGCACGGTCATGCCGATCACGCCGGGCGCGATGAACTGCAGGTAGCTTCCATTCCCGGATTTTTGAAAGACGGGGCCCAGGCCAAAACCGAGGGCCAGCAGGTAGAGCAGCGGCTGCCCGAGCGAAGCCACGATCTGCGCGCGCGATCGCACGTAGCGCTTCAATTCACGCAGCCACAGGATGTAAACGGCGCCCATCGCTATTTCCTCCACATTTTGACGAACTGCCGCATCTGGTCCGCGGAGCCGGCCGCTTCGTCGCGGATCGTTGAGCCGGTCAGCGCCAGGAAGGCCTGCTCAAGGGAATCGCTCTTGGTCTGTTCCTTGAGTTCCGCCGGAGTCCCCTGCGCCACGATCTTGCCGTGATCGATGATGGCGATGCGGTGCGCCACCCGGTCGGCCTCATCCATGTAGTGTGTAGTCAGAAAAACCGTCACCTGCTCGGTCTCGTTTACGTGCTTCACGTGGTTCCACAATTGGTTGCGGCTCTGCGGGTCAAGCCCGAGCGTGGGCTCGTCCAGGAAGAGGATCTTGGGCGTGTGCAGGAAGCCCCGCGCGATCTCGAGTCTCCTCTTCATGCCTCCCGAGAAGCGTTTCACGGGATCGTTGCGGCGCTCCCAGAGCTCAAAGAGCTTGAGAAGTTGCTCGGTGCGCTCATGGCGGAGCTTGCGCGGAACATGGTAGAGCACGCCGTGAATCTCCATGTTCTCCGCGGCCGTCAGCTCCCACTCGAGGCTCGGATCCTGAAAGACGATTCCGAAGCGCCCGCGGGCCGCGTGCTGCTCGCGCTGCGGGTCGAGCCCATCGAGCGTCACGGTGCCACTGGTCGGCCGCAGCAGCGTGGTGAGCATCTTGATGGTGGTGGTTTTGCCGGCCCCATTCGGGCCCAGAAAGGCGAAGATCTCGCCCCGCTGAACCTCGAACGAAATGTCCTGAACGGCGGTGACGTCGCCGAACTTCTTGACCAGATTTCGAACCTGGATCATGTTTGCCCATTCCCCCGTGTCAGTGTGGATGCTTTAGTTTAGAGGGTCAAGGGGCATTCGGGCAATCGCGCGTGGCGATAGCTGGTGGTTTAGTTTGGAGTTTATGATCGACCACCCCGGCCTTCGGCCACCCCTCCTGAACCAGGAGGGGAGTCGCACAAGACCTGTCTGTTCCTGGACCAGGAGGGGCGCAAACGTTGGCACAAGACCTGTTCCCCTCCTGATTTAGGAGGGGTGGCCGAAGGCCGGGGTGGTCTCAGCGCCGAATGCGCCGGTGGGGACACCGGCGCTACAACCGAGGTTCTCCTCACTCGGTGCGCAGGGCGCTCGATGGCGAGATCGATGCTGCGCGGATGGCCGGGATCACAGCTGCGAAGAAGGCGCAAACGGCGAGGGCGCTCGCGGCCAAGGTCAGCGCGAACGGGTCCCAGCTCGAGACGCCATATAACTGCGTGGAGATCAGGCGTCCGGCGCCGACCGCAAGCGGTAACCCGATGACGAGGCCGATCAGCACGCGCTGAAAAGCCCCGTGCAGCACCAGTTGGACTACGTTCAGCCGGTCGGCGCCGAGCGCCATGCGAATGCCGATTTCGTTCGTACGCTGCGCTACCGCGTAGGCTGTGACGCCATAGAGTCCGACCGCGGCCAACACCAGCGCCACGATCCCGAAGAGTCCCGCGAGGCTGGCGACGGCGCGCTCCTGGTCGAAGGAAAGATCGACCTGCTGCTGCAACGTCCTGACATCGATCATCGTCAGGTTGGAATCCACCTCGGCGAGGGTCTTCGTCAGCAGCGGCTCGAGGGTGCCGGGCGGAGTGTCGGTCAGCAGCATGATCCCGCGGATCAGGTGCGAGCCGTGCTCGAGTCCCTGCATCATGGGCTGCTTGTAGTCGACGTACTGGGCGAGCGGCACGTAGAACATTGGGAACGCCGGCCGGTCGAGGCCCCAGCTCGCGAAATGCGCGTCATGAACGATGCCCACAATGCGGTAGGTTCCGCTGTTCTCGGGCATGTCCAGGCCGAAATGCTGGTCCAGTGGATCTTCGCCGTTGCTGAAGAAGCGATTCACGAAGGCCTGGTTGACGATGGCCACCGGTGCCGTAGTCCCGTTGTCAGCCGGGTTGAAATATCGCCCGCGCAGCAAGGTCACGCCGAGGTTCTGAAGATAACCGGCGCTCACGCGGTCCCAGGACGCGCCGGAGTCCACGCCCGGCTTGGGCGCGGGATGTCCGGCCACCAGGATGAGCTCGCCCCAGTTGTCGGTCAGCGGGTTGTAGGTCGCGAGGCCGCTCGAGCGCACGCGCGGCAGTTGATCGAGCCGGTCTTCCAATTCGCGATAGAGGGCGGCCAACTTCTCGTTGGTATAAGTGGTCGGCGGATTATGCAGCTCCACCAATGCGCGACCGGGCACCTGATATCCGAAATCCTGATGCTCGAGCTTGTTCAGGCTGCGCCCAAGCATGGTAGCGCCGGCGACCAGCACCACCGAGAACGTGGCCTGGACGATCAACAGGGCTTTACGGGCGAAGGAAGAATGATCGCCGGTGCTGCGGCCCGACCCGCGTAGCGCATCCGCAGGATCGGTACGCGTGGCGAACCACGCCGGAGCCGCGCCGAAAATGACCCCGGTCAGCAGGGCCAGTCCGAAGGCGAACGCCAAGACCACGAGCGATGGCGCGGCGCTGATCGGCAGAAAATGCGCGCTGTGGAAGGCAAGCGTCAACAGCAGGCGCGCGGCGGCAACGGCTACCACAATGCCGGCAATGCCGCCGCCGATGGCAAGCAGGACGCTTTCCGTGAGAGCCTGCGCGATGATCTGCCGGCGTGTGGCGCCGATCGCAAGCCGCACCGCGGTTTGACTGCGGCGCGCCACGGCCCGGGCCAGCAGCAGGTTAGCAACGTTGGCACAGGCAATCAGCAGCACCAGGCCGCAAACCGCGAGCAGGATCTCAAGGCTCCGGCTGTAGCCTTCCTTCATCTCGGCTACACCGGCGCCCGCCGGCACCACGTTGATCACCTGCTTGGGCAGGTCGTGGATCACCTCCGGCATCCAATTGGCGGGATAACCGGAGTCATACTGCATCCACTGCCGCAGGACGCCCGTCAGGCGCGCGGACACCCCGTTGATGGAGGCACCCGGCCGCAGCCGGCCGATCACGCGGAGCCAGGCGGCGACAGGCTGGGTCAGCAGGGCGTTTGGGCCATCCACCATGGGCTCCTGCTGCAAGGGAAGCCAGATTTCCGGCGGGTCGCTACGCAGCGTCTCGCCGAAAAAACCCGGCGGCGTGACGCCGATGACGGTAAAAGGATGTCCCTCGATGATGAACGTCGAGCCGATGACGGAGGGGTCGCTGCCGTAGGCGGTCTGCCAAACGTGATGGCTGAGCACGGCGACGGGAGGCGCGCCCGGCTTATCGTCGTCGGGGCTGAAGACGCGCCCACCGAAAGCGCCCACGCCCAGCGTGGAGAAATAGTTCCCGGTCGCGTACTCGGAGCGAAGCGGACGCGCGGCAAGCTGTCCTTCGCGTCTCACGGGCTGCTGCCAATTGCCGGCCTGGAAGGCCATCACATCTTCAAACTCCGGCATTTGGGTCTTCAGCCGCTCGAATAGCGGGAACGAGTAGAAGCCCCAGCGATCCTGGGGTCCGCCCTGGACGCAGCAGTCAGTGCCTTCGCCAACGCGGTAGAGCATGCCGGGGTCCTTCACCGGCAGCGAGCGCATCATCACCGCGTTGATCAGGGTGAAGATGGCCGTGGTCCCGCCAATTCCCAAAGCGAGGGTGAGCACGGCCGCGGCGGTAAAGACGGGCGACCGCCGGAACTGCCTCATTGCGTATCGGAAGCCGGCGGGCAACTTTTTCATTTGCAGTCCTCCCTCAGATCCTTACGGAACCAAGTTGCTGCGGGTTCCCGATCATAGGGTATGACTGATTCCGGATCTTTCTGGTTAGGTCCGCTCCCGCCATTGTCCGATACCTCGTTACGGCGGCGTTTGCGCGGGCCGAACGCCTGCGACAGGATTGTGCGGCGCGTGGACAAGCCGCATACTCAATCAGCAGTGGAGACCGGGGCGGGGAGATCTTATCCTTCGCCCAGGTAAGGCAGGCTATTGCTCAGGCCGTTATTAATTCACGTTGCGACGCCAGGGGTTGATATACTGAACGCCCGACGCTGAGGTAGAAAGTGCCATCTCGCGAATCCGACGCAACCCCCCTGGGGAAGGTTCCCCGACTAATCGACCCATCACGGCCGGAGCAAGGTCTGTTCGAACAACTCTTCGAGGCCTGCCCGGACGCGCTGGTGGCTGTCGGTCCGAATGGCCGCATGATTGAAGTCAATGAACAATTTGAGAGGCTGTTCGGCTATGACCGCAGCGAGGTGGTGGGGCAGGACGTCACCCTTCTGGTGCCCGAGCGTTTTCGAGCCGCCCACGGCGCCCACATTCTCCGCTACTTTGCGAGTCCACGGCTGAGGCCCATGGGGGCCGGCCTGGAGCTTTACGCAAAACGCAGGGACGGTACCGAATTCCCCGTCGACATCATGCTGAACGCGTTGCGCCTGGGCCCGGAGCCCCTAGTTCTGGCCGTGGTGCGGGACGTCACCGCGCGCAAGCAGGCCCAGGAAGCTTTGCGGCAGAGCGAGGAGCGCCTGCGAACGCTCGTGGCGAGCGTGAAAGACTACGCCATCCTGACCTTGGACGCCCGGGGCCACGTGACGTCCTGGAATTCGGGCGCGGAGCGCATCAAGGGCTACCGGGCCGAAGAGATTATCGGACAGCACTTTTCGAAGTTCTACACTCAAGAGGACCTCGATCGCGGCAAGCCCGACTACGAGTTGAGAGTCGCGGCGGAAACCGGCCGATTCGAGGACGAGGGCTGGCGCCAGCGCAAGGACGGTTCGCGTTTCTGGGCCAATGTGATCATCAGCCCCCTTCGCGATTCGAACGGCGCTCTGGTCGGCTTCTCAAAGGTCACGCGAGACTTCACCGAGCGCAAGCAGGCCGAGGAGGCGCTGCTGCTCGAGGTCACCAATACGCTGGTTTCGAATCTGGATATTCGCAGGCTGCTGGCCGCTGTTTCCGCCGGGATCCGCCAGGTAACGTCCTACGATTACTGTGGTTTGGCGCTTTTCGATCGCTCGGTTGGGCAATTGCGTCTCCATACCCTCGAGGCGCCAAGCGGACTCAAGCTGCCGCCGGATGGGACGGAGATTTCAGTGGCCGGGTCGCCGGCGGGGCAGGCCTTTACCTCGCGCGAGCCTGTGGTGCTGAATCAGGTTCGCCAGGAGGAGAAACGGTTCGCGCCCGCAGACATCAAGCGCCTGATTGATATCGGCATCAAGTCTGCGTGCTGGGTGCCCTTGATGAATCGCGGGCAGCCCCTCGGAACCCTGGGGGTCGCCCGGCTTTCCGAGGTTGCGTTCACCGAGAAAGACGTCCGCCTGCTGAGCCACCTGGCGGGCCAGATCGCGATCGCAATCGACAACGCTGAGACCTATCGTCAGGTGATCGAAGCCCGGGAGCGTCTGGAAGAAGAGAAGGCATATCTCGAAGAAGAGTTGAGGACGGAGGGCAACTTCGAGGAGATTGTCGGCGAGAGCAAAGCCTTGAAGCGCGTCCTGAAACAGGTGGAGACGGTGGCGCCCACAGATGCCACAGTCCTGATTCTGGGTGAGACCGGAACCGGTAAGGAACTGATCGCGCGCGCCATTCACACGTTGAGCGGCCGGCGCGAACGCACATTCGTGAAGTTGAATTGCGCCGCCATACCGAGCGGCCTGTTGGAGAGCGAACTCTTTGGTCACGAAAAGGGAGCCTTCACCGGCGCCATCTCCCAGAAGATCGGTCGGCTGGAACTGGCCCATCGCGGCACCTTATTCCTGGACGAGGTTGGAGACATTCCCCTGGAACTTCAACCCAAGCTGCTGCGCGCCCTGCAGGAGAAGGAATTCGAGCGCCTGGGCAGCACCCGGACGATTCCGGTCGACGTGCGCCTGATCGCCGCCACTAACCGTGACTTGACCGCCATGATGAAGGCCCGTGAATTCCGCAGTGACCTCTATTACCGTCTCCGCGTATTTCCCATCGAGCTGCCGTCCTTGCGGATGCGAGCCGAAGACATACCGGTCCTGGTGCATCACTTCGTCGCCCGGCACGCCCGCCGCATGAATAAGGTGATCGAGACCATCCCGCCGGAGACCATGCACGCTCTGGAGCGCTGGAGTTGGCCAGGCAACGTCCGCGAGCTGGAGAATCTGCTGGAGAGGGCCGTCATCCTGTCGAACGGACCGGTGTTGCGCGTTCCTCTTTCCGAACTGGCCTTGCCACGCGCGACAGATGATGCCACAACCGTTCTGTCTTCGCTCGAGGCCACCGATCGCGACCACATCCTGAAGGTGCTTCGCGACACGCGCGGTGTGATCTCGGGTGCGGACGGCGCGGCCGCCCGCTTGGGGCTGAAGCGGACGACGCTGAATTCGAAGATGCGCAAGCTAGGGATCAGCCGTCGCGATATTTGACGATATCTCGTCACCTGACGAAATGTGACCGTCGTCACCGAGTCGTAGGACTAAGGACACAAGCGCCCACCTTGGAACTAAATCACATCTCATCAATCAGTTGAGAGCAGGTCTTGGAATTGGTATGTGCACTGCGTTACCGAGGCCGGAACGCAGGTGCGCTGGAGCGCTGAGGGGACAAGGGGGCTGCGTTCACAAGAAGGCAGACCCCGGAGCGATACGATGACTCGACAGAGCAGAAGCGTCGTGGAAGAGAGAGCGCCGGCCTTGTTGGTTTACGGGCAGGGGCATTCTCTGGACGAGGTCAAGGATTTTCTGGATCGCCAAGGGGTGGAAACCTCGCGGGCCCGCGATTGCGCCGAGGCTGACGGTGCTTTTCGGTCTCAAACCCCGCCGATTCTGGCGTTCACGGCCACGGATCTCCCGGACGGGTCGTGGGAAGACATTCTGGACTCCGCAGACCGGGCCTGCTCCGTGGTGCCGGTCGTCGTGGTGTCGAACCATGAGGACGTGGCGCTTTATCTCAGGGTCTTGGAAGCCGGTGGCGCAGACTGTGTTGCGCCGCCTTTCAGCGATCGCGAGGTGGCGCGGGTGCTACGCGCCGCCATGCTCACCGGGTTCCTGGCGACGTGCGCCAGGCCCGCGAGCAACTCTTCGAGGGAAGGCTTGATTTCAGATGCTCAGAATCACATGCGATCAGGAATCCTCCCCGCCCAGGCTTAAGCTCCACGGCAAGATCAGCGGGCCCTGGGTCGAGGAGCTCGAGCGGGTGTGGAGCGAGATGAACATCAAGGGGTCGCCAGCCCTTGTGGACTTGACAGACGTCACATTCGTCGACCCGGAAGGCCGGCGATTGCTGGCGGGAATGCTTCGAGAGGGCGCAGAACTTCATGCTGGGCCCCTCATGCAATTCACCATCGAGCGGATCAGACAGGAATCGCAGGATTCGTCAGAAAACAAAAAAAGGAGAGATTAAGATGCCATACGGAATGGAACTGACCGGAAGTTGCGAGACCTGCACTCTGCGGAACGAAGGCTTCTTCTGCGGCCTGCAGCAGACATGCTTGAAAGCCTTCGACGGCATCAAGTTCACCGCCGGCTATCCGGGGGGCGCCATGCTGTTCGGGGAGGGGGAAGGCGCCCGCGGGGTTTACGTTCTGTGCAAAGGCCGGGTCAAGCTCTCCATGACCTCGAGTGAAGGCAAGACAGTGATCCTGAGGATCGTCAATGCCGGCGAGGTGCTGGGACTCCACGCGGTGGTTTCCGGGAAGCCTTATCAGGCTACCGCCGAGACGCTGGAGCCCTGTCAAGTGAACTTCGTCAGGCGTGAGGACTTTCTGCGTTTCCTCGCCCAGAACTCCGAGGCGTCCATCCACGCGGCCCGGCAGCTCAGTGGCGATTACCAGACTGCCTGCGATCAGATCCGTTCGCTCGGCCTCACTCATTCAGCCTCCGAGAAGCTCGCGAGATTTCTCCTCGAATCTTCGGCCAGGGGCCAGGAGACCAAGCAAGGCATCCGCGTCAGGATCACCATGACGCACGAAGAGATCGGTCAGATGATCGGCGCCTCCAGGGAAACAGTCACCCGCACGCTGAGCGAATTCAAGAACAGGCACCTGCTGCTCCGTAACGGTTCGATGATGGTGATCCAGGACCGGGCAGCGCTCGAAAGCTTCGCCGGCGCATAGGTCCACTTAAAGTTCATCCTCCTCATCGGTTCCGGTAGGCGATGTAACAAGCGGCAAATGCCTGCCGGAACCGGTGCCTCCCTCTTGATTCCTCGTCTTCCAGGCTCGACTGCGTTGCTCCAGGCGACGAGGCACCGGCGCCCGTGACGGTTGTCACAGCAGCAAGTGGATACGGGCGCTAGATTACACGTGCTGCAGAAAGCCCAACGGCGCACGTGGGTGCCGGAGTGACGGGAGGGGTGAGAACATGACGCATCCGCTGACGGTTCCACTGCACGTGTTTCACGAGGATCTGTTTAGGGACTTGCCGGCCTCAACCGCCACGGATTTCGCGGCCATCGAGAGCAGGGTATTTTACGCCGGACACACTCCGCTTTTCGATGGCGACCAGACTGCTGCCGCCTTATTCGTGATTCATAGCGGAAGCGTGGTCCTGTCGCATTCCGGCTTGGGAGCTGGGCCTGCCGGGTCCACCACGTCCTTCGCAGGGGAAATCCTCGGGCTCTCGGCGACGGTGGCCGGCGAGCCGTACCAGGCTTCTGCGTGGACGCTGGAACTCTCGGAGATCGGGTTGATCAGCCGTGATGATTTGCTGGACTTCTTGAACGCCCACGGCGATTTCGCCTTCGGGCTGGTCCGTATTCTCAGCGACGGCTTGGCCAACGCCCTCGATCACCTGCGCGCGCTGCCCCCCGCGGCCGAAGCCTGAGATCGGCCGATGACCGTCCGCGCGTTTTCATCTTCCCTTCCCTCAGGACCGGGATGTTGGCGTCTGCGTCCTTCCAAAGATCAAGAAAGTCCCCGTAAGCGCGATGGGCCCGCGCGAGGGAGCCCATATCCGCGCCGGTTCTCGTGGCGGCAGGATTCGACGAGCCCTTGAGCCGCATCCCCGCTTCCATCGCATAGGCCCGCGCCAATCCGAGAAAAGTCAGCGCCCCGAGCGGGCAATTTCCCATATCGCTGCGATGGTCCAGCAGTTTCTGGAATTCAGAGGGCAGAAGCCTTGCCGTTTCCCGCGCTGAGATAAGCGAGTCCGCGCACGTAAGCCGGGAACAGAGTGCCGGTCGTCGGGAGTTGTTGCACGCCCAACTCGTAAGTTCGGCCGCATGCAGCAATTCGAAGGCTTTGGCAAGGGGAGTCGGCAATAGACGTGCAAAAATGGCAAAGACGGTGCGAGGTGTTTGTGAGAAGAGTCTGGGTTCCGGGGAGTGGTGGATACGATATGCGGACGTTCCAGGCCCCCCTCATCCTGGATGCCGACGGTGCACGTCTCACCGGACCCCGTTGCTGGTTTGACCTGCCGTTGACAGGGCGGAGATTCGGAACTTCACGTGGCATTGCCTCCGACATACTTTTGCCAGTAGATTGGTAATGCAAGGCGTTGATCTCCGCACTGTTCAGGAGTTGATGGGACACCAGTCCGATTCAGATGACTTGCCGTTATGCGCACTTCGCACCTACGCACTAGCTCGCGGCGGCTGAAAAGCTCGCAGCGTTTCGAGAGCCTACAGCTGCAGAGGGTGCAACTGGCACCAAGGCTGACACCAGCGGAGAAGCCCCACGAAGTGTTGAGTTAGCGATTGCGAGCTAAGGCGATTTGCAGCAATAAGTTGATCTGGTTTCGGGCCCATAGCTCAGTCGGTTAGAGCAGCGGACTCATAATCCGTTGGTCCCAGGTTCGAGTCCTGGTGGGCCCACCACGTATCTTCAATCTCGTCAACAAAGTGGGCCGATGCGAGCCTTGGTGGGATTGCGCCCAAACGGCGCAACTGTCCGAGAAGTGTCCGAGTTTCCTCAGGATTGGTCATTGGGCGACGGCCTTTTGATTGATTGGTATTACGGCGGGGCCGTCCGGCAGGCTCTTCACATAAGCCGTGGTCCTTGAAACGGCCTCCCTCAAGTCTCGTTCCGAGACGATGTTGTAGCGGTCAAAAATGGCTCGCGTCCGATGGCCCGAGATGGACATTGCCACTCGCTCAGGCACCCCAGACCTGACCATGTTCCTAACGGCCGTTCGCCGTAAGTCGTAAGGAATCCTTCCGGCGACCCCGGCCAGTTGACAAGCCCGCTTCCATCGTTTGTAAAACGTTCCGATCCTTGCCCCGTTCTTATGGAAAATCAGTTCGCAACCGAACTGCCGCGCCATGATCCGCCGTTGTAGGATCTCTCGCAGCGAGTCTTCCAGGGGGATCACTCTGCCGTGGCCCGTCTTGGCATCCTGAGCATGGAGTCGCAACACCCATGTTTCGCGGTCGAATGCCTGCCAAGTGAGGCTCCGAATCTCGCCAGGGCGCATTCCCGTCCAGAAGAACCACTCCATAAAGTCAGCAATGTCCTGGTCCCCGAGATTGGAAAGCACGGCGAAAAAGTCCTGGCTCGCAAAAAAACCTTGGCGCGCATTGTCTTCGCGCAATTTTGGGATGTCTGGCATTGAGCTCAACTGCTGGCGCCTAACAGCCAGCCGGAACGCCTCGCCCAAAAGGGTTGTTCGCCGGTTAACCGTTGCTGGCGCCTTGCCTTCCGCAAGCTGCTGCTCGATATAACGGTTTACGGTTTCGGCACTGATATCTACCGCTCTAAGATCACCCAAGGCAGCGCGAACCATTCGCAAGTGCCCAGTGGTCTGCGCCAGACTCTTAAGCCCTTTGATTCGAAAGTCAGATTCCATGGCGGTCAGTAAGTCGCCAACTGTTAGACGGTCCTGTTTCGGCCCAACAAACGCTTTCAGGCCGAGCCAGTCCGCGCCTATTTCTTTGAGGCGGCGCTTCAACAGCCGCTGGGCGTCTTTCTCGGTGCCGCCACTCGACTCTCTGATTTCCTTTCCGCGATGACAATAAGCGATCCACCAGAACGCGCTATTGGACCTCTTGAAGATCCGTCCCGCTCCCCTCATTGTACACCGCCTTTCTTGAGGTATTGCTCGACAGCGTTTGCAACGAGGTCCTGGGCATCCACCCCGAGTTCTATTGCTCTTATTTTGGCAGCCTTCCAGAGGTCTTCGGGAAGGTTGAGTGTCGTCTTGGTTTTCTTTCGTATCTGCACCGGCTTCGTCTCCTTGCGAACGACATGTTTCCTCATGTCGAGAGTGTAGCCATACAGACGTACATATGTCAATATGCATCTACCGTCCCATCCGCTGACGGATGAATCGGGCGATCCCCGCCTCGGAAAAACGCAATCGACGGCCCATGCGCACGGTGAATGGGAATTGCCGCGCGTGCCGGTATAAGTGATCTTCAGATAAGCTGAGCTTGACCGAGGCTTCCTTAGCGTTCAAGAGGCGGTCCCCTTCCTGAGTGCGATCAGCTTCGCCGTCGTGATTCGCCGACAACAGGCGCGCCAGTAGCAAGCTGTCAAGGCGGGCGAGTTCTCCCCTAATCTCGGGAATCGCCTCCGGCGCCAGAAGGGACACTTTGCGCGGGTCGGCCGCGAGCTCCCCCAATCTCGGAATGGCCACTAGGCTCATAGCCTGCTCCAGTCCGGCACCTTGTGGCAAGCTGCCGGGGTCGTGAAGACCGTCTGACCCGCCGCCCGTTGACATAGGGTCAACGGACCAGCTTTCCAACGTCCGTCAGGGTAAGGCCCGCCTCCGCCAGCTTCGCCAAGATGTCCGGCAGCGGCGGGGCTGCGTAACCGCCCGGATGCTGAACGCGCCAAACCAAGTCCCGGAGGTATTGGCGAAAGAAGGTCCCGGCGTCGGTGACCACCGAAAAGACCGCTATCTCGAACGGCGCGGCTTTCGGCTCGTACCGGACCACCCGGGCGCCGGGAGGCAGCATGGCGGTAACCTCGTCGAGCGACGGCGGCCGGCTTTCCAGGCCCCGCAACATCGCAGTGACGGCGTCCCGATTTTGCCGGATCTCGTCGAGCAGTTGGCGAGCCTCGAGCTGGCCGGCGGGAATGCTATACCTCAGTCGGTCGCCGGAGAGGAATAACTTGCCGCCCACTTTGCGGAGACGGTCAATTGGGCTTTCGGTGGTGCTCATACGTCCCCTTCTTCGACCTTCACCTCGGCCCCCGCAACGCTCACCAATTCGGAAGAATCCTCACCAACATTCACCACATTCACGGGAACCTTATCCCTTGGCCTATCACCAGGTTCGAGGGTGAGTGTCGGGTGAAGATCCTGGTCGGGTGAACGTGGTGAATATTCACCGGGAACCTTCTCTACTGACACCCGGCTGCGCCCGGAGCGGGGTGTGCGGCCCAGGAAGGCTACCTTGATTCCGACACGTCGCAGATTCGGAACGATTCGCCGAAGAGCGCTACTCAGCCCACGTGCGGTCTTGGGCCACTCGCGTGAGCGGGCGCTTTCCACCGAAACCCACGGCGTCAGTAGCTCTAGGAGCTCAGTGACACTGCCGTCCCACTGGCCCTTATCCGCGGCGAACCGCTCAACTGCTTGGGCCACCGGTGACAGCTCGACGACCGCCTCATTTGCCGCCTTGCGGTTGGACTCATAAGCCTTCGCGAACGAGCCGGGCTCGAGCCCTAACGCCTCTTCGCCCCTGATCACAAAGAGCGCGAAGTCGAGCATCCGCACATCCGGCGCGGAGACCGGCCTTCTGGTCTGCCGCAAAGCAAGGCTTGCGGCATCGCAAAGACAACCCAGAATCCCTGCATGGACAACTCTGAACCCGTCCCAGTACTCGCTTTCCGGTCTTCGCTCTCCTGCAGCCAGCGGAGGCACGCTGAGCACAATAGCGCGGTCGAGCAAGTCCGAACGACTTACGACCTCACCGATCGAATTCACAATCACCGGCCTGGCCGCCCGGAAAATCGTTTCGTCTCGGTCGGTATAGAGCGTCCTAGTCGCGAGCCCACTCCCGGTGGCCAGCCGGCACAGTGCATCTGAAAGTTGCTCATCAAGGTGAGACAGATTGTCCAAGGCCAACACATGGGCTCCCTGGGCCGCAATCATCAAGTCCCTTTCATCCTTAGGTGCGCATCGCACAGCTGCCTCGCTCGGGTCGATCACGCCCTTCAACAACCGGCTCGCCGTCGTCTTTCCTGATCCCTGCTCACCGATCAGCGCCAGAGGCGGGAAAGGTCCACGCTCGCGTAGGCAGCCCAGCAGATACCCGACGACCAGGGGCCAGTCCGCGTCATCAACGTTCAGAAACGTCCGAAGCACATGTAGCGACCCGCCAGATGCCGGCGATGGCAGAGGGAGCATCCCCTCACGCCGCACGAATCTGACGGGCGGGTCATGCACAACAGTCCAACCCGTTGTTGTGATCCGGACCGCTTCCCAGTCGCGGTTGCAGAGGTCGAGATAAATTTCGCCCTCGTGGTCAGCCACTCTCACATGAGCTTCGTGCTGAATCTCGCCGAACAAAGCCTTCGCCTCGATGGTTGGCAGCGCCGACGCGGCTGCTTGCGGTGACGGCGCCTTACCTTCAGCGGCGTAGAATTCAAGGCTCAGCCTCCGCCGGAAAGCCCGCGAGTCGATCCGTACTGTCTCTCGATGGCCATTTACCGGGACCGATGCATAGGCGTCCCCCATCGCATCGTGAAACAACTCCATGGCCTCGGCGATTTGAATCAGCCTGGTAGCCGCTGACTCCCGCTGCCCCGCGGTGCTGCCGCGATCACCAGGCGGGTAACTGGCGACGCTGGCGGCGACGCGGCTAACCTCGGCATCGGCGAGAGGCGGTTCGCACCGGAGTTTATTGACGACATCAAGAGCAGCGAGCATTTCCGGTTGCTTCAGTCCCGACCAGCGCAGTTTGCCCGCGAGGGAAGTGAGTGCGTCGTTGCGGCGGCCCTCGGGGATTTTTCCCTCGTCGTCGTCCTCGGAGTGCGATCGTGGTCGCGGTGTGTCCAGTATTCTGGTTAACCACTCCGGCCAGCAGGCAATCGGGCGCTCGCACTCCCACTGATAAAGGCGCCCCCTGGCATGCAAGCTAGGCGGGGCCACGATATAGGAGCCCTGCCCCCGAATGTCGATCCCATCACCCAGCTTGCCCACGCTAGGGCCAATTGTCAGACCCTCGGGGAACGCGAAGAGAAGATGCCGCCCGTTGCCGGTCCGTGACTCCAATGTGGCGGGTAACTCGCCGTGCTGCCTCACAAGCTCTTGCAGGGAAGCCTCGCCAGCGGGTCCATCGATGTCCAGGGCCGCCAATCGAGCCGGGCCGCCCATCGCGATCCCGACGTTTGCGTCGGGCCACGTCGCCCACCACCGCGTGATCAAGGCCGCTTCTGTCGACGCTTCGCGAAATCCGTGCTCCGTTCGCGGATGCTTGCCGGGACTGGAGCAATTGGCCTTGCTGCATGTACATCGGCCGTCGCTAACGCTGTGCAAGGGAAACACAGGCCAGCAGCGCTCGGCGTAACTCAGCGCCGCCCTCATTAAAGCGTTGGCCGTTGAAGGCTCACCGGCCATCGCGCACCCCCGCTTGCCGCTCAATCCACCTGCGCAGCGCGTCCAGTTCATACCTCACCAGCCGCTCGCCCACGCGAACCCACGGCGGTCCGCCGTCATGAGCACGCCAGTGACGCAGGCAAGCACGCGAAACACACAGGATCTTTGCCGCCTGGGGCTCGTCCACCAATTGGAATCCGACTTGGCTTCCGTTCGACTCGGTGATTAGGCTTTGTGGTGCGTTCACACCCTATAGGGCGAAAATTCGACGGCGGACCTAGTCTTTGGCGAAAACTCCGCCTAAACCATTGGAAAGACGGGCGGAAAAAAATTGCGGTTTCTTGTTCGGTTCCGGCGAAAATTCGCCTAGGTGTCAAAGGAGGGACTACAACCGATCTTGAAGCTTGCTAGGTATCCAGTGCCCTTAACGAACGGCACGGGGTCGCCCGCGATGCCGAAGTGCTTTCGGAAAGCCTTTCGTATTTCCTGCATCCGCTTCTCAACCTTCGGCCAAGCCTCGTGCCCAACCGCAGCCGGGATGGTTCCCCCCGCTCTTGCCAGCTCGCGTAACATCGCCCACGCTCGGTTGGGCCTTCGGTTCCTGCGGTCCTCGAACCCAAGCTCAGTAGAGTTGCGGGTATCGAGGTGTATACCAATGCGGAGCTGAACCCGGTCGTCACTCGTGAACGAGATTTCGAGAGCGTCCCAACTCGACAAGCGAGGGCCCGCACCCCTCAATTCTGGAGTGCCCGTGGCCTGCAGTTCTGCAAAGGAGCTATCTTTGGGCTGTGGCTGTTGTGCTTGCCTCCCCCGAGCGTCGTGGCCGCCGGCATCGATATCGCGGTCGCCCTCGATTGCCGGCTTCAGGCTCTCATGGTGTGCGAGTCGCTGCTGGTACCAGTGGGATTCGGCCGCCTCCCGTGGATACATCCTTTGGAAATCGGCAAGCACGGCTTTGCGTTCCTCGGTGGTTCTCGCGTCGCTGTAAAGTCGCCGACAAGACCTGACGGCTTCATCCGGCGGATCGTTCTCAGACTCAATCGCGACGAGCCGGCGTTTCTCATCCAGGATTTCTAGCTTCTCTGAATCTGACGCCTGTCGTCTGAATGCGTTATCGAAGCGTTGATCCAGCGCAGCCCGCGCGGCCGAGGGGTGTCTTGCGTCCGAAAGCCTACCCAGCGTCAGTTCCAACTCCAGCGCTTCGATCTCCATCTCGTTTTGACATCTTTCCATAAACTTAGAAAGATCCTGAATAGTGTCCTCGCCCCGTATGGCAATCTCATCTTCGCCGGCGTGATCTCGTATAGCCACGTGTCTCCGAGCCGCGTCGTGAAGAAGCGTCTTCACTTTCGTCATGCCATTTTCAATGGTTGGCAAGATATCTCGGGCAAAAACAACCCTCACAAATGACGCGGTTCTGATTTCCTTCTGGAGTGCCCATACCTTGGAGTAGATTTGCGAGAGCCTGCACGCTGATTCCTTGGTTCTCTCCCCCTGAAGGCGCGCCACGCCTAAAGGGAATGCGTAAAGTGGGTTCCGACGAAGCTGGTCTTGGAGACTCTTGTACTTTTCATCCATTTCGTCGTTGGCCTGCCTCGACATCCTCCCGACCAAATCGTGCGTAATTTTGCGCCAAATTTCTTCCTCCGGGGACATCCTGGGCTCCGTCGTCGATTGCACGGGCGGTGCGCCGGAGGGAGGGCCTGCAGGCAGGGCCGATCCCTCTCGCGAGACGGTGTCACCATGGAGCAGGACGCAGGACCAGATTGCATTTGCAATGATCGCAGCGTCGTCTTCTGGGAAACTGCCCTCCCAATGACCGGCGAGGATTTTCTGGATTTCGCTCTTGCCCTTCGTTTTCGGATCCGCCAAGCCCCACACTTCCTTCAGAGCCTCCCTTCCAATGCTGGTCTTGAACTCATTGAGTGTTGGCGGCGCGCCTCCCCGCATCCAGGGCACGCTTTTCTCAGGACCGGCGCGCAAAGCCACCAGCTTCTCCTGCTGAGCAAACTCCCCTATGCAACGAAGGAATTTTGTGAAACTTTGGTGCAGACAAGTTTGAGATTTGAGGCCAAGCGCTTCCAATTGGCGCGTAAATTCGAGCCACTCGGCACAATTCAGCACCTCGTTCTCGCCCTGGCTCATCCTCTCTGCGGAACAACAGTTACCGTGAATCCATGAGCAAAGCAGGTCCTGTAGGCTCATCTGAGCGAAATGGGCATCGACCAGGTTCTCCTCCACGACCTGGTAGGCACGCGGCGCCAGCCCCGAAACGACGTGCTTACAAAATTCGAGAATCTTTCCGCTGTCCTGAAATCTCCCCAGGCCTTCAGTGATAACCCTGGAAGCCGTTAGTCTCAGCTCGACGGGAAAGAGCGCCGGCCATTCTGGTCGCGGCCTTTGAAGTGGCCTGGCAGGTGGTGGCGGCGAGTGTATTGCGGCCACCTGTAGGGCTGAACCGGGCGGCCTGGGCCTCGGTTTTACTGCGGCTTGTTGCGGTGCTATCACAGTACCGGGCTCCGCTTCCGAAGAGGCTCGAGCAAGTTCGCGGGCTAACCCGCGCCATTCGTCAGAATTCCAACATTCTCCCTCCAGATGGCCGCCCTCCCGCTCATAATTACAGTTGAGGACCAAAAGGTAACGTAGTAGATCGCTGACGATCACTCGAACCAGCGAGGCTTGCAATCTCTTATCTTTCATCGCGGCGGAGAAATGCGGGGTCAGCTCAGAAACAACTTGCCTGCAGAACTGTGAAATCTGGGTCTGGTCGCCAAATGTTACAGCCGCATCGCAGATGATCGCGTCAGCCTGAGGCGCCATGAAGCCAGGTAGCGACGGCGGCAGACGATTTGGCACCCGGATAGGTTTCGGAGCGATTGGTCGCGGGGAAGCGCCGCGCAGTGGCGTGATCGGTGGCGGGGCCTTGCTGACGTGGCGCTTCGGTTGGACCTTCTTTCGTTCCTCGTCAGCCATCGCCTCCCTCGGTGACTCTCTCCGGTGGTTGCGGCCGACTTGGCAGGGCGTCGGCTTTTCGGCCCGTCAAGCTCGACGGCCAATCTGAACGATAACACACGGCAGACTAAGCCCTGTTGAGTAAAATTGGCGATGATTGCGTCGGCAGTGCAAGCGGGCCGGCGTTCACCCAGGACTTCAAATCCTATCTAGCCTATCAAACGGCGTCCTGACACTAGCCGTCTCAAGCATGCACAAGGCGACACCGCTGCTACGAACCGCATGAGCACTGCCTCAAATTGGCGTGGGTTGCTGGCGGCTTTCCTTGTCTCGTAACAACCGTGACGCGCCGTGAAGACAGATGGTTGCTACATTTCCTGCTACACCCTCAGCCGCAGTTCTCAGCGTTCGTGTGGCTGGACGCGGCAAGGCCAATGGTCACCCGAAACCTAACGACGCATCCTGAGCCAACGTGAGCGCACGGCGGGCTATTCTACGCGGTCGGCTCGCCCTACCCCCCGGCTTGCGATTTTCTAGAAAAAAGGGAACCCCTATT
>DASZIG010000007.1:0-101535 GCA_035949375.1 Terriglobia bacterium
AACCTCTACGCGGAACGTCTTCTTGTAATCTCCGGCGTGGATGGCACACGCACCGCCCTGGTGCTGATTCCAAGGTTTGCGATCCTACCGGGACCGCTCAGACATTACCACGCTTCATCTCGCCGAGCAGGTGATCGCAGGACCGGACGGCCAGGGTCATGATGCTGAGGGTGGGATTCTGGCAGGCGCTGGAGGTGAATCCGGCGCCGTCCATCACGAAGAGGTTGCTGATGTCGTGCGACTGCTGGAATTGATTGAGCACGGATTTCTTGGGATCGCTTCCCATGCGCGCGATGCCGAGCTCGTGAATGGCGTAACCGGGCACGCGGTCCGGAAACGCGAACGTTTTGACGTTCTTCGCGCCCGCAGCTTCCATCATCTGCCCGGCCGAATCGCGCATGTCCTGAATCATGGCTTTTTCGTTCTCGCCATAGCTCATGTGAATGTGCAGCACGGGAATGCCGAAGGTGTCGGTCACGCTCGGATCAATGGCGACGTAGTTCTCCCAGCGCGCCAGGCATTCGCCGAAGCCGCCGATACCGACCGTCGTGACCGGCTCCCGCAGGGCGCGCTTGAAAGCGTCGCCAAAGCCGGCGGCGCTCCAATTGAAGTTGGTGTCGCCTTCACCCTCGTAGCCATAACCGCGAATGAAGTTTTTGGAGCGCTCGCCGCCGGGCAGATTCCGGAAGCGCGCCACGTAGATGCCGCAAGGACGGTTGGGGCCGTCGGCAGAGAGATTCCCGGGCAGGTCGGGAAATTCGCCCTGGGCTCCGCCGCCCACCCAGACGTGGTCCATCAGGTAGTGGCCGAGGACCCCGCTCGAGTTGGCAAGGCCGTTCGGATATTGGCGGCTCGCGGAATTGAGCAGAATACGGACGGATTCGAGCGATTGGGCGCAGAGAACTACAGCGCGCGCGTACACCTCGCGCGGCTGGCGAGTGACACGGTCGACGTAGAGCACGCCGCGGGCGCGATTGCGGTCCGTATCCATGAGGACCTGGTACCCCATGGCGTTCGGGATCAGCGTACAGCGGCCGGTCGAGCGCGCGTCCGCTACAGTCGTGAAGACCGAATTGAAGTAGGAATGCGTCACGCAGCCGCGGTCGCACGGTCCGCAATAATGGCAAGGCGCGCGGCCGTTCGTCGGGCGGGTGTTGTTAGCCGTGCGGGTGGGCGTCACCGTCCAGCCGAGCTTCTGCTTCACGCGCGTGCGGAACCGTGTTTCGCCGCAGGTGAGTCCCATATCCGGCTGGAACCTGCCATCGGGGATCTGGGGAACGCCCTCGGCGCGCCCCGCCACACCCACGTACTCTTCCACCAGGTCGTAGTAAGGCTCCAGATCCTTGTAACTGAGCGGCCAGTCCTCGCCATAGCCGTCGTGGGAGGCAGCCTTCAGGTCGTAATCGCTCAGGCGCAGGGCCACGCGGCCCCAGACGTTGGTGCGTCCGCCCACCACGCGCAGCCGTCCCTGCCAACTGAAGGGCATGCCCGCGGGCGTGGTGTAAGGCTCCTCGAGATCGTTCGCGAACCAGTCGTAGGTGTATTCGTTGCAGGAATCGAGCTGGGATTGGATGGGCCGCGTCTTGCGGAGGAACTCCGGCGAGAGATCCCGGTACTTGAGAGCGAACGGAGGCTTGTGCTCGCGAAAATCCTCGTCGCCATGATCGCGTCCGCAGTCCACGATCGCAACCTTCAGGCCGCCCTCGGAGAGGCGCTTGGCAGCCCAGCCGCCCGACGCGCCCGAGCCTACTACGATTGCGTCATAGGTAGAATCTGAGGTTTTCGCCATGTTTCACCCCACAGGCAAGCCGCCGCCAGAAACGCTGCCAGGATGCTCAGGTCGGCTGATAGTGCGGTAGAATATCACAAGGCACTTGAGGAGTATGCACCATGAATGTCACCCTGGCCGCCGAGATCGAAAATCGAGTTGACTCGCGCGCATTGAGGCCAGGAAGGAAGCGTAGCGTCGAATGGGCCGCGCACGTATGAGTCAAATCACCCTCTTCATACCGGATGAGATTCTGCTCGCCTTGAAGGCCACGCCAGATGTCCTCGCGTCGAGGATTCGTTTCGCTGCGGCCGTAAAGCTCTACGAGATGGGCCAGCTTTCATCGGGCGCAGCGGCCCAGCTTGCCGACGTGCCCAAGCCATATTTCCTCACTCATCTGGCGGATTATGGCGTCAACACGTTCGACCTCAGCGAAGAGGAGCTGATCCACGACCTCAAGAACGCTTGAAGCGATCTGCGATGCTTCGCCAATCCAACACTTGCACCAGACTGGTTTCCTGCATCTGCTTGCCGAGTTTTATTCCCGAACCCTGGTCCCGCCTGCGGTCGTGGAAGAGTTAGAGCGCGGCAGGGCGATTGGTGTCGATTTACCGGACGTCCGCGCACTGCCCTGGCTGACGATCCAGGCCCCGGAAGGATTGGAGAGAGTGCCCATGGCGGCGTCAATTCCCCGGATCGAGCCTGTGCTGGCACTTCTTCATCGTTTGGGATTTCGCTTATCTGCGAAAACGCGCGCGGAGTCCTCAGACAGTCTGGCGAATGACCACAGGGCCATGTTGCTCCGGAAAACCGCATCAGGCGACGCGATCCTGATGGCCGCAGAAAACAACGAGTGATAGACTTGGCCGAGACCTGAGGCGCGTGAGGAGGCCCGATGAAGGACGAGAATCCGATCTTCCGGTTTGCCCGCGGACGCGAGGGCTTGAGCCGCCGCCAGATGGTTCAGCGCCTGATCGGGACCGCCGGAGGCGGCGCGGCCCTGGTTTCGCTCGGTCCGCTGGCGCCCGCTACCGGTGATGGCCCGTCGACACGTTCGGTCGGGCACCCTGGCGCACATGGGGCGGAGCACCAGGCCGAGGCGTCGGGATCGGCGCCTGCCGCCAACGCTGGAGACTGGTCGCCCGCGTTCCTCGAAGCCCATCAGAACCAGACCCTGATCGTGCTCGGCGAGCGAATCATCCCGGGATCGAGCCGCGCTCAGGTCAACCGTATGATTGACCTGCTGCTGACAGCGGACACGCAACAGAACCAACGCAAGTTCCTGGAGTCGCTTTCGGCCTTTGACGCCGAAGCCATCGCGCGTCACCGCCAGCCTTTCCTGAGCCTGACCGGGGAGCAGCAGATTGCCATTCTGACCACTGCCTCGACGGGGGAATCGGGTCAGAAGGCCTCGGATGGCGATTGGAATCCGTGGGCCGGGTCGTCTTCTTCTGCGACTTCTGCCAGTGAATCCCCGCTGACTCTCCGCGATCATTTTGACAACATCAAAGACTGGGTGGCGCGATCGTATTACTCCTCCGAGATCGGCTTGCGGGAGCTTGGCTGGACGGGCCGGGTGGCCTGGGACAGTTTCCCAAGCTGCGAGCACCCGGACGGCCACGCGTGAACGTGTTCAGCAGGCGCGAGGTCTGAACGCATGGCCACGGGCGTCCTCCGCCGGCGGCTCTTCTGGGTGGTGTCGCGCCTGGCGTTCGGAATTTACCAGCGCTTCCCGGTCTTCGGAACGCTGCGCTCATCGCTCGGAATCATTCACCGCGGCGGGAACTACCTCGCAATCGATCGCAGCGACGGCCGTGGACTCGGACTTCCGGGCGGCCTCGCCCGGCGGCGGGAGACGGACGAGGAAACTCTGAAGCGGGAGATTGCGGAGGAGACCGGGCTCTCCGTCACCAGCCTCGAGTTCGTTTTCCGCCTTTCTATCTCGGAGCCGATCCCGTCCAGTATCGCGGTGTTCCGTGCCGCCGTCGAGGGCGAGCTTCGCGACTCCTGGGAAGGCGTGCCGCGATGGGTCACGCTCTCCGAGTTGCGCTCGCGCATCACCGTGAGTCAACGCCTGATCGTCGAGCAACTGCAGAATCGGACCTTCTAGCGGCCTCGGGGCAGAGCGCGCTCCAGGCCTCCGGACGCCGCCGGTTGTTTTGCCGCCCTTTCGCCCGGCGCGGGCTTCAGCAGCGCCGGGATGCGTCCGAAGAGCGCGGACGCGCCCTGCACCTGGGGATCGCCTTCGATCGCCACCTCGTCGCCGATGGTGACGCCGTAGACCAGATCCATCAGTTCGGTGCGGATGCGGAGCTTGAGGTAATCGCGATCGTGCTCCCAGTAGTTTTCCGGAGCGCGCACGCCCCTCTGGTGTAGAAAATTCTGAAAATCGCCGAGGGTCTGGTCATCGGGCTCGAAGCTGCGCGGGATCTGCTGGTGAGCGTTGCGGTAGTTGTCGGCGAAATCGGTAAATGCGCCGCGCTGGTCGACGAACTGCACCCAGGGGTCGAGGTCGCGCCCAGGCAGGATGACGTCCGGCGTGACGCCGCCGCCGGCCGCCAGAGACCGCCCGTCGTCGGTGATGAATCCGGACGTTTCGCCCGTGCGGCTGGGCGCCATACCCTCGAGCGAGGTGCCGGGAATGGGGCGCTGGATCGACCGGCCGCTGGGCGTGAAATACTGCGCGACGGTCAGCGCCAGTCCCATCGAGTCGCTGAGCGGCAGGACGTTCTGCACCACGCCCTTGCCGAAAGTGGGCACGCCCGCGATCACGGCGCGGTCGTGCTCCTCGAGCGCCGCCGCCACCACCTCCGACGCGCTGGCCGTCTCCCCGTTTACAAGCACCACCAGCGGACCGCGCCAGGCGTGAAAGGGGGGCGGAAGCTCCGCCGTGCGCAGGGTCTCGGGCGGCTGCGCTCGGCCGCGAACGGTGAGCACCGAGAGCCCCTTGGGCAGGAAGATACTGGCCACACCCAGGGCCGCCTGCACCTGGCCCCCATGGTTGTCGCGCAAGTCGAGGATGACTCCGCGCAACGCCTGATCGGCCGCACGGCCCGGATCGGCTGCGCCTGCGTGGTTGCGTCCCGCTGCGCTCGAAGGCGCCCGCGCCGGGCCGGAATCGGACCGGGCTGTGGGTTGTTCCAGTCCGGCCAGGGCCTCGGATACTTCCTCCGCCGACTTCGACTCGAAGCTCGCGAGGTGTAAGTATCCGATGCCGGGCTGCAGCAGGAACGCCTTGTCGACACTGGACTGGTTGACTTCGGCGGGCTTCAGTTCGTACTCCTGGGCCACGATTTTGCCGGGATGAATAACTCCCAGCCGCACGGGTTTTTCGCGCGCCTGCTGCAGGAGTTGGATCATGGATTGAAAGTCGAGGTCCGCGATGCGGGTTCCGTTGACCTGCACGATCTCGTCGCCGGGCCCGAGGCCGGCGCGCCCGGAGGGCGAGTCCGGGGCAGCGGAGATCACCAGCAGCTTGCCAATCTGCACGTAAAGAATGGAGCCGAAGCCCATCGCCTGCCCGCTCTGCTGTTGCTGGAGCTGCTGGAACTGGTCGCGATCGAAAAACGAGGAGAAGGGGTCCAGGGTAGCCAGGCCCTGGCGGATGGCGCCGTCCAGAATCACGTGATCGGGGTCCGTCGGGTCAAGAGAGTTCGCCTCCAGGGCGGCATAAATACGCGCGATCCTGGTCGCCGAATCGGCCACCGGATCATCGGGGGCGCCCTTATCCGGGACGGTTGACCCGGAGACCGCCGCCTTCTGCGGGCCGCCCTCCCGGGCCGAGGGCCGGGCGGCCGTGAAGTGGAGGCCGAGCACGATAGCCACGAGCGCCGCTGCCACCAGCTCACTTCTACGGAAAAAATCCGTCCAACGGCTTGTGCCGGTGCGCCCAAGGCGGTGCAATTGCATTCATGCCTCCCGCACTATCTTAACCGCGAAAGTCGCGCTGCCGCGCGCGGCCTTTCGGGATCGCCCGCATTGGTCGGGATGCGCGGGGCGCGGGGCGGCTTGGCCGGCCGCCAGTATCGAGGGAAAAGGGGGTGGCGGGCGCCGGATTCGCGTTGATGAATGCTATAGTTTGTAACGGGCCGGGCCCCGGAGGAAGCGCGCGTCGTTCGCGCGAAGGCCGGCGATCTCGAGGGAGTAAACATGGCAATGGGTGCAACCGTTCTGGTGCTCTTGGTGCTGGGTCTCATTGTGGTGGGGGTGCTGCTCTACTTTATTACCCTTTACAACGGCCTGGTGCGGCTGAAGAACGATATCGACAAGGCCTGGTCCAACATCGACGTGTTGCTCAAGCAGCGGCACGACGAACTGCCCAAGCTGATCGAGACGTGCAAGGGCTACATGCAGTATGAGCAGAAGACCTTTCAGGCAATCACCGAGGCGCGCAGCGCCTACCAGCGCGCCACCACCTTCGAGGGCAAAGCGCAGGCCGACAACATGCTGAGCGGTGCTCTCAAGAGCTTGTTTGCAGTGGCCGAGAACTACCCGGAACTCAAGGCCAACGCCAATTTCACGCAGTTGCAGGGCCGCATCACCGATATCGAGGAGAAGGTGGCCGACCGGCGTGAGTTCTTCAATGACGAGGTCAACACCTACAACATCCGGATCCAGCAATTTCCTGACATGTTCGTGGCTCAGATGATGAAGTTCCAGCAGCGCACCCTCTTCAAGGTCCCGGAGAGCGACCGCAGCGACGTAGAGGTGAAGTTCGCTTAGGCATGCGACTGATCGGCCTTCTTGCTGCCGGCTTCTGTCTTGGCCTCTATTGCTTCTTCCGGGGCTTTGGTTTCCTGCGCCGCTACCAGGTGCTCGCCGACACGCCCGAGACCCCCGTCCGCGGCGTGGCCATGGGCTTCGTCGAGGTTGCGGGTACGGCCGGCGGCGACGAAACCGTGTCGAGCCCCACGACGCACACGCCGTGCTATTTTTACAAGATCGATATCGATCGATGGAATCAGGACTCGAGGGGCGGCGGCCGTTGGGCCCGGTACGCCAGTGACGCCGACGGCGTGCGATTCTACCTTCAGGACGAGACGGGCCGCGTCCTGGTGGATGCCCAGGACGCCGAAATCGATCTCCAGGATCCCTGCCAGACCGAAGTCGATGGCGGGTCCTTTCTCCCGAGCGAAGACGCGGCCACGGCGTCCTTCCTGCCGCCGACACAGGACGCACTACTCGAGTACATCAACCTGGTGGGCTCGGGCTCGCGCACAGCCGCTTTTCAGGGGGCCGATCCCTCCCTCGAATACCGCGTCAACCCGCCGCGCAAAAGGCCCCGGATGCCCGGCCGCGAATACGCGGGCTCTCCGGAGCGCTACCGCCTGACGGAATACTGCATCGTGCCCGGCAAGGCCTATACGGTCTCGGGCACCTGTGCCGCGAACCCGCGCCGGCACGGCGAGCAGGACCGCGATCTGATCCTCAAAGGCGAAAACGAATCCACCTTCCTGATCTCGGACCAGAGCAAGGCCGACCTCCAAAGTATCCTGGGCTGGCAGACCGGCAAATACATCTTCGGCGGCGCCGCGCTTTCGGTGGCTGCGGCGGCACTGCTGCTCCAGTCTCTTGGCTGGCTGCAGGTTGATTTCCTCAACGGACTCCTCAAGTAACCGGGGGCGCCTCCAGATTCAGTACTTGCGCAGCACGCCGATCACCCGGCCCTGGATTTTCACGTCGCGCGCCGCCACCATAATCGGATCCATGCGGGAATTGGCGGGCTGCAGTCGGATTTTACCTTTGTCAGGACCTTTGTCCAGGCGGAAGAATCGTTTCAAGGTGGCGTCCGTGCCTTCGATCAGCGCTACCACGATCTCACCATTCTCGGCGCTCTCGACCCCCTCCACCAGGATGTAGTCGCCGTCGCAGATATGGTCATCGATCATGGAGTCGCCCTTGACGCGCAGCACAAACACCTTGCCGCCCGCGCGCGCGAAGTCACCGAGCGACAAAGTCTCCGGATTGGCGACGGCTTCCACGGGGCGGCCGGCGGCGATGCGCCCGAGCAGGGGGAACTCCAGAGCGCCGAGTTCAGCGGCCGTGGCCTTCGCGCCCGGCGCGGTCTTCGTAAAGGGCACGGGACCGGGCAGGGCGACCACGTCAATCGATCGGCTCTGGTTGTAGCCTCGACGGATGAAGCCCTTGCGCTCGAGCGTGGCAACGTGCTTGTGCACCGTGGCAAGCGACGAAAGGTCGAGCGAGTGCGCGATCTCTTCGAAGCTGGGCGCGTATCCGTTGTGATTGATGAAACCGACCAGAAAGTCGAGCACCTGCTTCTGCCGCTTCGTCAACGCCATCAGAACCTCCTCGCGGGAGGGCTCGCCGGACCCTGGAGCGCGGCGTCGCCATCCGCCAATCGCCATTTTAGGCGAATAAAAGGCGAACAGCAAGCGGGAAGTGGTCAGTGACAAGTGACGAGTGGCAAGTACCGCCCCTGGTCCAGAAGGGGGTTGCAGGACAAAGAGCGTGGTTCAGGAAACTCGCCGCCTGTGACTCACCACTTGCCACTGCCATTGAGTCACTTGCCATTGCTCTTGAGGTCCGGCCAAGGCAGCCGCGCTACCTTGCGAATCCGGGGCAGAGCGACCAGCAGAATCGTGAAATAGCACAGGCAGACCGACCCGCCGAGAGTGAGCGAAAAGCGCGTGCCAAGTTTTTCAGCCACCGACCCCACCCAGAGGCTGCCAAGCGGCGCGAGGCCCATCACCGAGAGCGCGTAGAAGCTCATGATGCGGCCGCGAAGCTCAGGCGGGCTGATGAGCTGCAGGGTGGTGTTGGTGAGCGCGAGCGCTCCCACCATAGTGGCCCCGAGCACCGCCAGCAGCGCGAAGGACCACCAGAAATCGTGGGCGCGAGACAGCAGAATCAGGGCCAGCGAGAAGACGGCCGCGCATGAAAAGATGAACCCGCCGCGGCCCTCGGCGCTGCGCTGGGTCGCCAAGGTGAGCGCGGAGGCCACCGCGCCCAAGCCCGCACCAGCCATCAGGTAGCCGAGGCCCGAGGCGCCGAGATGCAGCAAGTTACGCGCGAACACGGGCATCAGCACTACGAAAGGCAGGCCGAAGAGCGCCAGGAAGGCCGGCACCGAGAGTAGGATCACAACCAGGCGGTGGCGATTAATGAAGCGCGCTCCGTCGAGCACCGCGCCCCACATGCCCGGGCCCGGCTCCACGCGGCGCGCCGGCATCCGCAGCACCAGCAGGGCGATGATCAGCGCCAGAAAGCTGATCGAGTTCAGGTAGTAGCATCCCGCCACGCCCACCGCGCCCAAAGCCAGGCCGGCCAGCGTGGGTCCGATGGCGCGCGACAGGTTGAATTGGGCCGAGTTCAGCGCCACGGCGTTCACCAGGTCCTCGCGTAGGACCAGGTCCGGGACAATCGCCTGATAGGCGGGACTGTTCAGCGCCGAGGCCAACCCCGTCATAAAGCTGATGACCAGGATTTCGTTGATGCGCACCACCCGGAACGACGTCAGCACGCCCAAAACGAGCGCCATCACCGCCATGGTGGTCTGGGTGACGAGCATCAGGCGGCGCCGGCTCAACCGGTCCGCGATTGCGCCGCCGGGTAGGGAAAAGACGAGCGAGGGTATGGTGCCGAGGAATCCGTTCAGGCCAAGCAGGAACGGCGAGTTCGTCAGCAACAGAATCTGCCAGCCGAGAGCCAGATTCTGCATCCAGGTGCCGATGTTCGAAAGGAAGTTGCCGGTCCAGAAGAGCGCAAAGTCGCGATGACGCAGCGAGCGGAAGATCGCCGGCACGCGGCTGGCTGGCGGCTCGGGTTCAGGCGCCGCCACAACGGCGGCTACGGGATTGGTCTCTGCAGGCTGCATCGCGCGTTCTCTTATTATAGGCGACCGCCAAGCAGCGACCGCTCGGAGTCCCCGACAATCAGCGGCTCTGCCGCGAAGCGGCAGAGCCGCAAAGGCTTGGCTGCAGGGCGGCATCGCTGCCCAAAGCCCAACCGGGCGATCCCCACACCGGCCTTCGTTTAATTCCTGTTGACTTCCAACATAAGACGGCGCATACTCCTGTTGGATTTCTAAAGGAGTGACCATGACCGGAGGCAAGGAAGACATTCTGCGCGGCACCCTCGACCTGCTGGTGCTCAAGACGCTCGAGACGCTCGGGCCCCAGCACGGCTACGGCATTGCGCGGCGCATCGAGCAGGTCTCGGAGAATTTGCTCCATCTCAACCAGGGAACCCTTTACCCGGCGCTGCTGCGCCTCGAGCAGAAGGGCTGGATCGGCTCGAAGTGGGGCACGTCCGACAACAACCGGCGCGCGCGCTATTACGCGTTGACGAAATCCGGCAAGAAGCAATTGGCGCGCGAGGCCGAGAGCTGGGAGCGCATGGCGGGGATGATCGCGCGACTGTTGCAGGGCGAGGCGATCGGATGATCGTCTTATCGGGGCACCAGGTAAGCGATTGACGATGGGTGATTTGCGATGGGTAACGGGATGGCATGGCTAAGGGTCGCGGCGGCGCGTTTGCTCGCGCCGCTTCGACGTAGGCATCTCGACGAGAGCCTGGATGAGGAACTTCACGCGCATCTCGACATGCTCGTCGAGGAAAACGTGCGCCGCGGCATGACGCCGGACGAGTCGCGCTACGCGGCGCTGCGCAGTTTTGGCGGCGTGGAGCAGGTCAAGGAAGACTATCGCGATCGAAGGAGTCTGCCCATGATCGAGATGCTCGGTCAGGATGTTCGGTCCGGTTTCGGCCAACTGCGCCGGAATCCGGCGTTCGCGGCCGTGGCTGTTCTTACGCTGGCGCTCGGAATCGGCGCCAATACGGCCATCTTCAGCGTGGTGTACGCCGTGCTGCTGAAGCCCCTTCCCTATCAAAGTCCCGGCCAATTGGTCCGCTTGTTTGAGGCCAATGACCGGGAAGGCCTCCCGGCAGCGGGTTGCTCCTACCAGGAGTTCCTGGAATGGCGCAGGCAGAATCACGTTTTTAGTGGAATAGCCGCGGTCCAGGGGCACGAACTCAACCTGACCGGGCGCGGCGAACCCATGGTAGTGAAGGTCGGCGACGTGACGGCGGAGTTCTTTCCGGTTCTGGGCGTGCCGCCTCTTGCAGGCCGCACATTCCTGCCTGAGGACGACGTACATGGCGCCGCCCCGGTAACAGTGGTCAGCTACGGGTTGTGGCGCAGCCGTTTCGGTGCCGACCCGGGGCTGATCGGGAGGACCATCGACCTCGACAAGCGGGCTTTCACGGTGGTTGGAGTGATGCCGGCCAATTTTCGGTTCGTGCTCGACGGCCGCGGAGGGCAACTTTGGATCCCGGTGGTTCAGGACCCTTATCTCGGTCCGTTGACCGAGAGCCCCACCGCACACTTGTTTACCGCCGTTGCCCGGCTGAAGCCGGGAATCACCGCGGCCCAGGGCCGGGCGGAGATGGAGACGCTCGGCAAAGGGCTCTGGCCACAGTATCGTCCCGGAGATGACGGGTGGGCGATTCGCACCGTGTCTTTACGGAGCGCGATGACTTATGACGCCTCGGCCCCCCTCCTCGCGATATTGGCCGCGGTCGGACTCGTGCTCCTGATCGCGTGCGCCAATGTGGCCAATCTTCTTCTGGCGCGCGCAACTTCCCGCGCCAGAGAGTTCGCGGTAAGGGCCGCTTTGGGCGCAGGGCGAGCCCGGCTCCTTCGCCAGTTGCTGACCGAGAGCGCCGTGCTCGGTCTGCTGGGCGCTGCCATTGCCATCGCTCTGGCTTACTGGGGCGTTCGAGGGTTAGGCGGATTGCTGCCGGCCAGCTTTTCTCGCACCGAATCGATTCGCGTGGACGGTCCCGTGCTCGCGTTTGCCCTCTTGCTTTCGCTCGGGGCCAGCTTGCTGTTCGGAGTGGCGCCTGCCCTATTCGCTGCCGATCCCCGGCTTCAGACAACCCTTCAGGAAAGCGCTGGGCGCCCGGGCGAAGGAAAGGGACGCCGGCGGGCGCGGAATTTTCTGGTCACAGCGGAAGTCGCGCTGGCCATGGTGCTCCTGGTGGGAGCGGGCTTGCTGATTCGCAGCTTCGCCGCTTTGCTCTCCGTCAACCCGGGGTTCGAGACGCAGAAGATTCTGAAGGCTGAAGTGACCCTGCCACGATTTCAATACTCGACACCGCAGCAGTGGGTGGCGTTTTCGAATGAAGTACTGGGACGGATCCAAGCCGAGAAGGATCTGCATGAAACAGCCATTGCTCTTCCGCTGCCGTTGGCTGACGGGTGCGCCAGTCTGCCTTTCCGGATTGCAAACGCTCCTGCCCTGCCGCCTGGAAGGAACAACACCGCCGACTACGTTACCGTGAGTCCAAATTATTTCCACGTGGTGGGCATTCCCCTTCTGCGCGGGCGCTATTTCAGCCGGCAGGATGAGATGTCCACGCCCGAAGTCGCGATCATCAGCGAAACGCTGGCGCGGCTTTACTTCCCCCATCAGAATCCGCTCGGCCGGCAGCTCATCTTCGGGTTTCCGCCGGACGGCGACGTCAAACGGGAGATCGTCGGGGTGGTCGGGGACGTACGGGATGCCGCGCTCAACCAGGTTCCGGGGCCGATCCTGTACGTGCCGTTCGCCCAGGCTCCCTTATGGGGCGTAGGCCTGGTGGTAAAGACTTCATCGACCTCTGAGGCCGCGACTCGCACGATCCGGCAAGAGGTCCGCGAAGTGGATCGCGACCTGCCGGTGACCGACGTCGAGTGGATGTCGGCCGTCGTGGACACGTCGCTTGCCCAGACCCGCCTGCGCACCTGGCTGCTTGGCCTGTTCGGCGCCATCGCCCTCACGCTCGCGGCGGTGGGAATTTTCGGCGTGATCTCTTATTCGGTCTCCTGCCGCACGCGCGAGTTTGGGATTCGCATGGCGCTCGGAGCGACCCGGCGCGAGATCTCGCAACTGGTGCTCAAAGAAGCGCTGCGGCTTGCCCTGGCCGGCGTGGCAGCCGGAACCGTGGCGGCGCTCGGCCTCGCACAACTGATCTCGAGCCTGCTGTATGGCGTCCGCCCGAGGGATCCGGTGACGCTGATCGTGTTGCCCCTGCTGCTGACGGGTGTCGCGCTGCTCGCGGCATACCTGCCCGCGCGCAGAGCCACCAAAGTGGATCCCATGGCCGCGCTCAGGCACGAGTGAAGACATCGGGTGATTGAGGGATCAGCTGATCGGGCGATTGTGATTGGCGATTGGTGAATTTATGGCATGGCTCAAGATGGCGGCGGGGCGTTTGCTGGCGGTGTTTCGGCGAAAGGGTTTCGACGCGAACCTGGATGAAGAGCTTCGCAGCCATCTCGAGATGTTAACCGAAGAGAACATCCGGCGCGGGATTCCGCCGGAGGAGGCTCGCTACGCGGCGCTGCGTAGCTTCGGAGGCGTGGAGCAGGCTAAGGAAATCTATCGTGAGCAGCGAGGTTTGCCCGCGATCGAAACATTCCTGCAAGACATCCGCTACGGTTTTCGCATGCTGGGAAAATCACCCGGTTTCACGGCGGTAGTCGTACTCTCCCTGGCGCTCGGGATCGGCGCCAACACCGCCATCTTCAGCTTGATCGACGCCGTCGTGTTGAAGACGTTGCCCGTGCGCCAGCCGGAGCAGCTCATGCTGTTGAACTGGGTCTCGAAGGGCCATCCTTATCTGATCCAAGGGTACGACGGCAGTTCCCACACCGACAAATCGGGACGCTCCACTGGCACGTCCTTCTCCTATCCCATTTACGAGGCGATCCGCGCCCGCAATACTGCCTTTTCTGAAGCCCTGGGGTTCGCGGACGCTGACCAACCGGTGAACGTAATGGCGGGCGGGCAATCCGGCTTGGCCAAGGGTGAATACGTTTCAGGAAACTACTTTTCGCTGCTTGGAGTCGGCGCTGCCCTGGGCCGCACGTTTGTGGACTCCGACGATAAGGCGAACTCGGCTCCGGTGGCCGTGATCAGCTACGCGTATTGGATCAGCCGGTTCGGCCGCGACCCCTCTTTGGTGGGCAAGGGCATCACCGTGAATAACGTTCCCTTTACCCTCATTGGCGTGAGCGCGCCCGAATTCTTTGGACTTCAGGCCGGACGGCCCACCGAAGCGTGGATACCGCTCAGCACGCATTCGCAGGTCGATCCGGGTTGGAGCCGCTGGCTGCCTAAAGGGGAGTCGGTGTTCTCGGCGCGCAGCGAATGGTGGGTGCTGATGATGGGGCGCCCCAGGCCCGGCGTAACCGCCGACCAGGCGCGCGCCTCGCTGGACGTGATCGTGAGGCAGGAGGCCGCCGGAGTCGAACCGCCGCCGCCCGCGCAACGGCGTCCGGACACGTCGCTCCAGCCCCCGACGATCGACCTGCAGCCGGCCAGCGGGGGCCTCGACGCACTGCGCCGCGAATTCTCGCAGCCGCTATTCGTACTGATGTCGCTCGTCGGACTGGTTCTCCTGATCGCGTGCGCCAACGTCGCGAATCTGTTGCTGGCGCGGGCGGAGTGGCGCCAGAAGGAGATCGCGGTCCGGCTGGCGCTCGGAGCGGGCCGGCGGAGACTCGTCCGCCAGTTGTTCACCGAGAGCCTCTTGCTCGCGCTCGCGGGCGGCGCCTTCGGGGTGATCCTCGCTTACTGGGCGAGCAGCCTTCTGCTGAAATTCATGTCAGGCGGAGGCGACGCGGTCCAACTCTCCGTCTCGCCGGACCTGCGTGTGCTCGGTTTTACCGCGCTCGTGTCGATCGCCACAGGGATCCTGTTTGGACTCGCCCCGGCCCTGCGCGGCACGCGCCTCGACTTGACCCCGGCTCTCAAAGAAGGCGCAGGAAGAGTGATCGGAAGGGGTCCGCGCAGCGGGAGAATGGGCCTGGGGCTCGGCAAGGCCCTGGTGATTTCGCAGGTGGCGATGTCGCTGTTGCTGCTGGTCGGCGCGGGCTTGTTTGTGCGGACCCTCCGGAACCTGGAGCAGGAAGATATCGGCTTCGATCGAAGTAACATCCTGCTGTTTACGGTTGACGGGTCACGAGTGGGTTATCACGGCGCCCGCCTGGTGAGCCTTTATCAGGAAATGCAGCGCCGCATTGAGCTGATTCCCGGTGTGCGCTCCGCCACGCTCTCCCGCCATGCCCTCATCAACGACGGCAAGGGCGGCGAAGGACTCTTGCTCCCGGGATATATTGCGAAACCGGGCGAGTTGCAGGAGGGACTGCTCTCCGTCGATGTTCACTATGCCGGTCCGCGCTTCTTTGAGACGTTTAGGATTCCGCTGCTGCTGGGCAGAACCATCGGCGACGGCGACGTCGCAGGCGCGCCCATGATCGGCGTGGTGAACGGCGCTTTTGCCCGCCGTTACCTGGAAGGCTCCAGTCCCATCGGGCGGCGATTCGGGTTTTATCCCGCGAAGAGCGCCGACATGGCGATCGTCGGCGTGGTTGGAGACGCCCGATACGACGAGATGCGTCAGGCGCCGCCGCCGACCATATACGTCCCGTACGCCCAGCATCTCGACATCCTGGAATTCATGACCTTTGAGGTGCGCACGGCGGGCGATCCTCGCGGTCTCACTGCTGCCGTTCGGCGCGTGGTCCAAAACTTGGACAGAAATGTTCCGATCCGCGACGTGATCACTCAAACCGAGCAGATCGATCAGGCGACTTTTCAGGAGCGGCTGTTCGCGAGGCTCTCGACCTTCTTTGCGCTGCTGGCGCTCGTGCTGGCCTCCGTGGGCCTGTACGGCATGATGTCGTACGCGGTGGCGCGGCGAACGAACGAGATCGGGATTCGCATCGCGCTCGGCGCGGAACGCGGCAGGATTCTGCGGACGGTGCTGCGCGAAACGATAACTTTGGCCGGTCTCGGGATCGTCATCGGGGTGCCCGCGGTTGTGGCCGCGTCCCGCCTGGTTGCCAGCATACTGTACGGCCTGAAGCCGACGGACCCGTTGACGATCACGTCCGCAGCGGCTGTTCTGGCCGCCGTGGCGCTTCTCGCCGGGTATCTTCCGGCGCACCGGGCATCCCGGGTGGATCCCATGGTGGCGCTGCGATATGAGTGAGGAAATCGGGTGATTGAACGATTGGGTGATCGGGCGATTTGTGATTGGCGATTGGTGAATGTATGGCATGGCTCAAGATAGCGGCGGGGCGTTTACTGGCGCCGCTTCGGCGGGCGCGTCTCGAAGAGAACCTGGAAGAGGAACTGCGCGGCCATCTCGAGATGCTGACCGAGGAGAATATCCGGCGCGGGATGTCTCCCGAGGAGGCCCGCTACGCGGCACGGCGCAGTTTTGGCGGCCTCGAGCAGGTCAAGGAAGAGTATCGCGATCGAAGGAGACTGCCTATGCTCGAGACCCTTGCTCAGGATGTCCGCTACAGCCTTCGCCAATTGCGCCGGAGTCCGGGGTTCACTCTGGTGGCGGTGCTGACTTTGGCCCTCGGCATCGGCGCCAACACGGCGATCTTTAGTGTGGTCAATACGATTTTGCTGCGGCCTCTGCCTTACCCGGACGCCGATCGGTTGGTGATGGTGTGGGGCAACGACCGGCCTCACGGTTACAACACGGACCAGGTCTCGCCGCCGGATTTCCGTGACTGGCAGGCCCAGAGTCGTGTGTTTCAAGGCATGGCCGGGTCTACCGACGTCATGTATACGCTGACAGGCGCCGGCGAGCCTGCGCCAATCACCGGCTACGAGTTCGCGGCAGACTATTTTCACGTCCTGGGCGTCACCCCGCTGATCGGGCGCACCTTTACGCCCGAAGAAGAGCAAGCCGGCAAGAACCATGTCGCCGTGCTGGGATATCACTTGTGGCGGAGCCGCTTCGGCGGCGACCGGGGACTGGTCGGCAAGACCATCACCCTGGACGGCGCGCCGTACACCGTTGTGGGCGTCATGCCGCCGGCGTTCCCCGACAGTGTGACTCAGTTGTGGACTCCCCTGGTCACACCTCCTGAGGCTGTGCAGGACCGCAATTATCGCTTCCTGCGCGTAATCGCTCGCTTGAAGCCTGGTGTAACCCTTCAACAAGCGCAAACCGAGATGAACACCATTGCCGGTCGCCTGTCCAGCGAGTATCCAAAGACAAACAAAGACGAAGGCGTCAACATCATGACCCTGCGCCAGACGACCACGGGTGACATTCGCGCCCCGTTGCTGGTGCTGCTCTGCGCGGTGGGCTTGGTATTGTTGATCGTGTGCGCCAACGTCGCCAATCTCGTGCTGGCGCGGGCCGTCACCCGGCAGAGGGAAGTGGCAGTGCGAACGGCGCTTGGTGCGAGCCGGTCCCGGTTGCTGCGCCAACTCCTGACCGAGAGCGCTTTGCTCGGCCTCGCCGGCGGCGGGCTCGGCCTGCTGCTTGCGTACGGGGGGACGGGGGCGCTGGTCGCAATGTTTCCGCCCACCATCGCCAACCTTAACATTCCCCGCGTGGACAAGATTCCCATCGACGGCTGGGTGCTCGGTTTCGCGCTGGCAGCCTCGTTGCTAACGGGCATTCTCTTCGGCCTTGCGCCGGCAATGCAAGCCTGCGGCCTCGACGCCTTCGAATCGCTGAAAGAGTCGGGCCGCAGTCTGACGGGCAGCAAGCAGGGACGTCGTTTCCGCAGCGCCCTGGTGACGGTCGAAGTCGGGTTGTCCCTGGTTCTGCTTACTGGTGCCGGCCTTACGATCAAGAGCTTCGTCCGCCTGCTCCGTGCCGACTTAGGCATCAATCCGGACCATGTTTTGTCGATGAGGGTACTGCTACCGGGCTACAAGTACGGAAAGGAGGCCCAGCAACTCGCATTCAGCAATCAGGTCCTCGATCGCATCAAGTCCCTTCCGGGTGTGGACTCGGCTGGAACAGTGACCTTTCTGCCGTTGAGCGGCTGGTGGGGCGTGCGTACTGTGGTCCTCGAGGCGCAAGCCAGCTCCCAGCAGCAGCGACCCGAGGCGGTATGGGGTTCCGTCACCCCAGACTATTTTCGATCGATGAACATTCCCCTGCTCAAGGGCCGTTACTTTGCGGACCAGGACGCACCGGACGCGAACGGGGTTGCCATCATCAGCGCCACCTTGGCGAAGCGGGTCATGCCCGGCGTTGATCCCGTAGGCCAGCACATTGTGGTGGCCGGCATCAAGAATCCCGTGGAGGTGGTGGGCGTGGTCGGAGACGTCCATCAGCTCGGGCTGACCTCAGATGAGATTGCGGAAGTCTACCTGCCGTTCGCCCAGGTTCCAACGCCGCTGCTATGCTTCGCCATTCGGACCGCGTCTGACCCTGTCGGCCTTGCCAAAGCGGTCCAACGCCAAATATGGTCCGTGGACAAGGATCAGGCGATCTCGTACGTGATGACCATGGATCAATTGGCCTCGGAGTCGCTCGCGCTCGAGCGCGTGGTCACGATCCTGCTTGGCGTCTTTGCCGGCGTGGCCCTGGGGCTCGCGGCCGTCGGGCTTTACGGCGTGATTTCCTATTCCGCCAGCCAGCGCACCCACGAGATCGGCATTCGCATGGCGCTGGGCGCGGGACGATCGGAAGTGTTGCGCATGGTGCTGGGCGACGGCCTGAGATTAACCCTGCTAGGTCTCGCGCTCGGTCTCGCGGGGGCCATGGCCCTGACGCGCCTGTTGTCGAGTCTGCTGTACGGCGTACGCCCCCACGACATTGCGATCTTCAGCGGAGTCTCGATTTTGTTGGCTGTTGTTGCCCTGCTCGCCAGTTACATCCCGGCGCGGCGCGCGACCCGGGTGGATCCTATGGCGGCGCTGCGGCAGGAATGAGGACATCGGTGATCAGGCGATTGGGCCATCGGGTGATTTGACGATTGCTGATTGGTGATTGCATGAGTCGCGTAAGAATGCTCGCCGCACGCTGCGCTGCTTTGTTTCGACGGAAGCGCCTCGAAGCGAACCTGGATGAGGAGCTGCAAGCCCACCTTGGAATGCTGATTGATGAGAACTTGCGCCGGGGGATGGCGCCGCAGGAGGCACGCTATGCGGCCTTGCGGAGTTTCGGTGGTGTCGAGCAGGCCAGGGAAACCTATCGTGAACAAAGGGGACTACCGATGATTGAGACCCTGGTTCAGGATTTGCGTTACGGGGTCCGGCAGTTGCGGTCGAATCCCGGATTCACGATTGTCGCGGTGCTGACGCTCGCGCTCGGGATCGGAGCCAACACTGCCATCTTCAGTCTGGTGGATGCCTTCCTGCTGAGGAACCTTCCCGTGAAGGACCCGCAGCAGCTCGTGCTCGTCAACCGGGTAACGCCGAAAGGGCAAATGGAGAGCGACTTCCCCTACCCGGCTTTTGAGCAGTTTCGCGACCGGAATCACTCCTTCTCCGGGATTTTCGCCTGGGACGACAGCACGATGAGCGTAACGGTTGACGGCCAGGCGGAATTCCTGAGTGGCGACTTCGTGTCCGGAAGCTACTTCAGGGTGCTCGGCGTGGGCGCTGAGGCCGGCCGGACTTTCACGCCGGACGATGACCGCACTGGCGGCGCGCCGGCCGCCGTGATCAGCCATAACTACTGGAAGCGCCGGTTCTCCCTGGATCCTGCCGTAATAGGAAAACCCATCTATCTGGGCGGAACGCCGTTCACGGTGGTTGGAGTCACCTCGCCCACGTTCTTTGGCAGAAACGTCGCCGGAAGGTCAGCCGACGTGACCCTTCCGATGTTCGTACATCCCCGGCTGGCGCTGAAGGATCACGATACATTTGAAATCATGGCAAGGCTCAGGCCCGGCGTCACCCCCGAACAGGCACGGGCCGACCTGCAAGTCATCTACCAACAGACTCTGACCGACGCTGCTGGTTCTCGCCTGTTTCCGGAACTGGAGCAGCAGATCCGCGCCCAGAAGATTGAGTTGAAGCCGGGCTCAAGGGGCGTCGGCCAGCCGAGTGATCATTTCGCGGCCGAGATGGGTATTCTGATGTGGGTGGTTGGCATCACGCTGCTGATCGCTTGTGTGAATGTCGCAAACCTGCTGCTGGCGCGCGCCGCGGGACGGCGGAAAGAAGTAGCCTTGCGCCTGGCGCTCGGCGCCAGCCGCGGCCGCCTGATCCGCCAACTGCTTTCCGAAAGCGCCTTGCTGGCCATCCTGGGAGGAAGCCTGGGATTTCTGTTCGCGAGGTGGGGCGTGAGCGCGCTGGTTGCGGTGCTTTCTCTCGGGGGCGAGGCCATCCCGTTCACCCTGAAGCCTGACCCGGTGATCCTGGGCTTTACGGCGGGCGTATCTTTGCTGACGGGAGTGCTCTTCGGACTCGCTCCGGCGCTTACGGGCAGTCGCGTCGAAGTGAATCCGGCTCTGAAAGGAACCGAAGGAGCGACTGAGTCGCGGTCGTGGCGGGGAGGCCTGGGAAAGCCGCTCGTGGCCGCGCAGGTAGCCCTGTCCCTTGTCCTGCTGGTGGGCGCCGGTCTTCTGATCCGCACACTCCGTGCGGCGTACAGCATCGATAACGGCTTCGAGCGCGACAGGGTCCTGTTCGCCTGGGTCTGTCCGGCGCTGAACGGCTACGATCACGCCAGGGAAATGCGACTCTACCGGGAGTTGCTCGAAAAGATGAATTCAGTCCCAGGCATCCAGTGGGCCACACTGTCCCGATACCGCCCCTTCGTTGCCCGCCCCGAAAAGAACGTCTGGGTGCAAAGTTCGGAAATCGCAGAGCCCCGCGAGGTGTACTACGACCCTGTGGCTCCTCGTTTCTTCCGGGCTATGGAAATCGGACAACTCCAGGGCCGCGATTTTTCGAGCGCCGACACGGAAACCGCGCCCAAGGTGGCCGTCATCAGCGAGAGCATGGCCCGCACATTCTTCCCGAACCAGAATCCCATCGGCAGGCGACTCGGTTTTGACGGGCCTCAGAGCGCCGGCGACATGCAGATCGTCGGAGTGGTTCGCGATACCCGGCATCATTTGCTCGAAAACGGATCGCTCGACGCCGTCTATATTCCATACACCCAGGCGGCTCCCGACGATTACGGTCAAATGAACCTCGTTTTCCGCAGCGCCGTTGATCCGGCCGGCGTCATTGCCGCGCTTCGTCACCAGGCGCGGTCCGTGGACAAAGACCAGCCGCTGAGCGGGATCGAGACTCCGGCGGCCGACCTGGACGAATACCTTGGCGACCACCGGTGGCTCGCCGCGCTCCTTGGCTTCTTCGGGGCGCTTGCACTCGTCCTGGCGTCGATTGGCCTTTACGGCACCATGTCCTACGCGGTGGGCAAGCGGACCCGGGAGCTCGGCATCCGCATGGCCCTCGGCGCACAAAGGAACGACATGCTCCGAATGATCCTGCGCGAGACCTTCTACCTGGTGGCGACGGGAATTGCCGTCGGCATACCGCTCGCAATCGCGTCCAAACGGCTGGTCGCCAGCATGATTTTCGGCGTCACCGTCACTGACCCCGTCGCGATTTCGATCGCCGTCCTGGTGATGCTGGCAACGGGTTTCCTGGCGGGCTACGTCCCGGCGCGGCGGGCCACAAAGGTGGATCCGATGGTCGCGCTGAGGTACGAATAAAGGTGATTGCGTGGTATAGGCTACAACCATGGCCTCGATCGAGCAGGCCTTGACGAACAGTCTGAAACTCTGCTAACGTCGTGCCAGTTCTGCAAGGGACCCGAGGCTGTTATGTCCGTGCGCAGCGCCCCTCCGTTGTCCGCGAAACCGAAAAAGAGTGAAGCCACCAGACGCCCGCCCGAGATGAGTGCCGTGAGTGAAATGTACTATACGAGTGAAGCTCGAATGCCTCATCTAATGAGCGAGATACGCGGAATCGGTTTTCGGCTGCCGGAGCTCGGGACTCGGCCCCACGAAGAGGGGCCTAAAACTGAAAACTGAATACGAGGAACGTCATGGAGAACCTCCTTCAGGACCTGCGATATGCCGCGCGGCAGTTGCGGCGCAGCCCGAGCTTCGCTTTCCTCACGGTATTGACCATCGCCCTCGGTATCGGCGTCAACACGGCCACCTTCAGCATTGTCGACGCCGTCTTGCTGCGGCCCCTCCCGTATAAGGATTCAAATCGCCTGGTGGTCGTCTGGGCGGCTCAGATCGGACACATCGGGTCTTCGGAGGTATTCGACAGCTATCGCGAATTTGAGGCCTGGCAGAGCTCGAGCCACAGCTTCGAGCAGCTCGAAGCCTTGACCTGGGCCACGGCCGGCCAGACATTGAGCTGGCGTGGCCAGTCGCAGCGCGTGCTGGCGATTCCCGCAACCCAGGGGATCTTCGCGCTGCTCGGCGTGCCTGCCGCTCGCGGCCGAACGTTTGTGGCCGGCGATTTGAAGGCCGGATGCACGGTCGTGTTGAGTTACCGCTTTTGGCAGGACCGGCTGGGCGCTTCGTCGGATGCTGTCGGCGGCACCCTGACCCTCGACGGAAAGGCGTGCGCCATCATCGGTGTGATGCCGAAGAAATTTGAATTCTACCCGAGGCAGTCCGACCTGTGGACTCTGATCACGCCCGACAGCGAATACGCCCGTCAAGCGCTCAACTCGATTGTTGGCGTGTTCGGCCGGCTTAAGCCGGGAGTCACGCGAGCGTCCGCCCAGGCCGAACTCACAGCCATTCACCGGCATACCCTTGAGGAGGTCCCCGCCGAGAGCTGGATCGCCCAGTTCGTGCCCGTGGTCTACGAACTGCAGTCGGAATTCACCTACCTCGCAGGCCGAAACCTGAGAATGGGCCTGCTGGTCCTGTTCGCTGCCGTCACGCTGGTCTTGCTCATCGCCTGTGTCAACGTCGCGAATCTGACGCTCGGACGCGCCGGAGAGAGGAACAAGGAGCTTGCCATCCGCTCCGCCCTGGGCGCCGGGCGTTCGCGCCTGGTCCGGCAACTTCTGGCCGAGAGTCTGCTGCTCTCGGGGCTCGGAGCCGCGCTTGGAGCCTTCCTGGCGGCCGCAGGGGTCGCATATTTCCGGTCGGCGAGCCCCGTCGAACTCCCTCCCGGCAACGCGGTGGCGGTGAACCTGCACGTTCTGGTGTTCACGGCGCTGCTGGCCGTTCTCACGGGTCTTGGGTTCGGGCTGGTTCCGGCCTGCAAGGCGTCCCGCCCGGACATCGACGAGGCACTCAAGCAGGCGGGACGTGGAGGGACGCGGAGCGCTCTCGGCCACCGTTCCGGAAGACTGTTGGTGGTCTTTGAGGCGGCGCTGTCCCTGGTGCTGTTGGTCGGAGCCGGACTGCTAATTGAGAGTATCGCCCGCCTGGGCTCCGTTTCACTTGGTTTCGACCCGGGCGGCCTGCTCACGGCTGGAATCAATTTGCCAAAGTCCAGCTATCCGGACGCGAACCGGCAGGTGGGATTCTACGGCAAATTGGTATCGAGCCTGGGCGTCCTTCCGGGCGTGCGAGGGGCGGCCTTGACCTCGTCGCTGCCTCCCGCCGGACCAAGCAACGCTGTTTTGTCGGTTGAAGGACGGCCCGCGCCGCGCACCGAAGTCGGCGACGTGGCGTTTAATACGGTGAGTTCGGGGTTTTTCCGGGTGATGAGCATCCCGCTCCAGAGGGGCCGAACGTTTGACTCACGCGACCGCGAGGAATCGCAGCCGGTGGCAATCGTGAATGAGGCCCTCGTCCACGAGTATTTTCCTCACGAAGATCCAATGGGCAGAGAGATCAGAGTTGGAACGTCCCTGGAAGAACAACAGAAAGCTCACTGGCTCACAATTGTCGGCGTGGTGGGAAGCGTCAAGCAGACCATCGTCTACCAGGAGATGAGCTACATCACGCCGGCGGCGGTATACCGGCCGCTCGAACAGGCAGGCGGCGAAGCCACCGGCATCGTCATCCGCACGTCGGGCAAGCCCCTGAGTCTGCGGCCGTCCGTGGAGCGCGCGATGGCTGATCTGGACAAGGACGTCCCCGTCTCGGACTTCCGGACCGCGGACGACAGGATTGACGAATTTCTGTCGCAACCGCGCTTTCGCACGGTTGTGATGGGCGTTTTCGCCGGATTGGCATTGTTGCTCGCCGCGATCGGGATTTACGGCGTGCTCTCGCAGTCGGTGACACAACGCACCCACGAGATCGGGATTCGCATGGCCTTGGGCGCGCAGCAGAATCACGTTCTCCGACCGGTCGTTTGGCAAGGAATGATCCTGGCTCTCGGGGGCGTGGGCGCCGGCCTCGTCGCTGCGCTCGCCCTGACCCGTCTGCTCACCAGCATGCTCTACGGCGTGACACCTGGCGACCCGCTGACCCTGGCCGCGACGTCCCTGATGCTGATTGTCGTTGCGATACTGGCCAGCTACATTCCGGCGCGGCGCGCGACGAAGGTCGATCCAATGGTGGCGCTGAGGCACGAGTGACGAAGTAACGGGAACGTCTAGTCCGTCTTTCGCCTGAGCGTCAAGTCGCCTGCCTCAGTGGCATTCTTGAAAACGGCTTCGTTCTTCCCCGTAAGCTCCAATCGGAAAGCCTTGATCTCCTGATCGGCCGGATCGGTTGACCCATGCTTCTTGGCATGAGGCACCTCGAATACAAAGGTCTGGCCTTCCAGCCTGGGATTAATCAAATCAACGGCAGCGTCGCCTTTGACCTTCCAGGAGCCGTCCTCGAGCATAAGCATGTAAAAGATAATGCTTCCGCTCAATTTGCCGCCGTTGTCGATGACGGTCAACTTGATGCAGGGCTGATCGTGCAGCGTAGCGGTCCAGACGCCGGCGATCGGCGAGTCCGATGCAGCCGCCGGCACAGCCACCAGTGTGGACGCGAGCAGCAGTGCAGTAAGTATTCTCATCACGCCTCCTCTAGCTATTGGCCCTTGGCGAGCGCGGTCGTGCCCAGCATCCCGCCGAGACCCATGGTTTCGACAACCGAAGAGGGCACAATCACCATCGAGCCCCTTTCCTTGATCGCCTCATAGAGCATGTTCATGGCGCGCAGGTGCAGCGCCACGGGATTGTCCGCGTAAACTTTGGCCGCTTGCTCGAACTTGGCCGCGATTTCAGTCTCGGCCTGGCCCAGGATGATGCGCGCCTGGCGCTCGCGCTCGGCCTGCGCCTGCCGCGACATGGCGTCTTCCAGAGCCTGGGGAATGCGCACGTCGCGAATCTCGACCGACTGCACGGTGATGCCCCAGGCCGTGGTCTTCTCGTCCAGGATGCGCTGCAGTTCGTGGCCCAGGGTCTCGCGTTCGGTGATCATCTGGGCAAGCTCATGGCGGCCGATGGATTCACGCAGGGCGGTCTGGGCACTCATGGTGATGGCGTCGATGAAGTTCTCCACTTCCAGGATGGATTTCTCGGCGTTCCACACCACCCAGAACACAATCGCGTCCACGTTCACCGGCACCGTGTCGCGGGTGAGCGCCGACTCGGCCGTGACCGTGGCCACGCGCACCCGCTGATCAACGTAGCGGCTCAGCGTGTCGATGACGGGGATCATCCAGAACACTCCGGGCCCGCGAAGGCCAAGGTAACGGCCGAATCGCAGTATGGCCACCTTCTCCCATTGGCGAACCACCTTGATGGCGAAGATGAGATACAAGCCCACCAGAATCCCTGCCACGGCGGGCGCCGGCCGGCCCAGCCAAGCCGCCAGGATCGTCCCGGCCGCGATGGCCGCAAGGCCAGCGGCTACCCCCGGCCCACTGACCTTCGCATTCAGATTTGCGCTCTTGTGGTCGGCCATAAAACTCCTCCTTGTCAGGTACACGGGCTACCTCACCTTCTTCTCACGCGCGGGCACGAGCTCGCGCAGACGATCGATGACCTCGCCGGCGTCAAAGCCGCCTGCTCCGGCGCGAGCGACGAATTCGCCCACCAGTTGATCCAGCTGCCGTTCACGCTCCAATTCGTTCCGTTGCACTTTCCTGGTCGAGACAAACGTACCCGTACCCTGCTCCGTCTCGAGCACACCGCGGATTTCGAGCTCCCGATAGGCCCGCAGGACGGTATTGGGATTGATTTCCAGATCGACCGCGACTTGACGGACGGTGGGAAGCTGATCTCCGGGCCGCAGCGAGCCCGTCGAAATCCCGCCCTGCACCTGATCGATAATCTGCCGGTAGACCGGTACCCCGCTCACGCTGTCGAGCCTGAACCGGAACGGGGGCCGCGAAATGGAGCGCTGACCATTCATCTATATTTCTAGTGTACTAGTGTACTAGATCATTCGTCAAGAGAAAACTTTCGTCCTGAGGCAAATCCGTTTTCCCTGGAGGCTCCCCTTTGTTATTGACAAGAGTCGGACCGGGCGCTAGTGTCGATGACTGAGGGGAGCAAGAATGAGTAAACCCACCGACCTGGTCCAGGGCACATTGGACCTGCTGATTCTCAAGACCATCGCGCTTGAACCCATGCACGGCTGGGGCATCGCCCAGCGCATCCGGTTGGTGTCCAAGGACGTGCTCCAGGTCAATCAGGGAGCGCTGTATCCCGCGCTGCACCGCCTTGAGCAAAGCGGATGGATCAGGGCCAAGTGGGGCGAATCCGACAACAATCGCCGGGCGAAGTATTACTCGCTGACGCTGGCGGGACGCAAGTATTTGGAGACAGAGGAAGCCAACTGGCAGCGGCTCTCCGCCGCCATCGGTCTCGTTTTGGAAATGTCGTGAGGAGGCAGTGCCTTGACGCGTTGGAGATACAAATTGCCCCTTCGATTCCGATCGCTTTTCCGGAAGAGCCGGGTGGAGCAGGAACTCGGCGAAGAATTTAAGTTCCACCTCGAAGAGCTGACCGCTGAAAAGCGCACGCAAGGGATGAACCCGGAAGAAGCTCGTTACGCGGCCCTGCGCGAACTCGGCGGCATGGAGCAGATCAAAGAGGAGTGCCGGGATATGCGACGGGTGAAGCTGATCGAGAACCTCATCCAGGACGTTCGCTATGGGCTGCGGATGCTGGCGAAGTCGCCCGGCTTTACGGCCGTGATCGTCCTTTCGCTGGCGCTCGGCATCGGGGCCAACACCGCCATCTTCAGCCTGATCGACGCCGTGATGCTGAAGATGCTGCCCGTAGAGAAGCCTGAGCAGCTCGTGCTGCTGAGTTGGGCTTCGCAGAGCCAGCCCGGGACCATGCCGTGGTTCTTGCACTCCCTGAGCGGCGGCTTTGACCAGGACAAAAGCGGCCGCGTCACCAGCACCTCATTTCCCTACGCCATCTTCGATGACATTCGCGCCCGCAATCGAGCGTTCTCCAGCGTGCTGGCCCTTGCGGACGCCGACCGCCTGAATGTGGGCGTGGGCGGGCAGGCGGGTCTGGCACAGGGCCAATTGGTCTCGGGCAGTTTCTTCTCCACGCTCGGAGTTCCGGCCGCCATCGGACGGACGATCACGCCGGCGGACGATACGGCGGACGCGAGCCCAGTAGCCACGGTCAGCTATAGCTATTGGGTAAGGCGTTTTGGACGTGATCCGCTCGCCGTGGGCAAGGCCATCACCGTGAATGGCGTCCCCTTCACCCTGGTCGGCGTAACCGTCCCCGAGTTCTTCGGAGTTCAGCCCGGAGCTTCGATTGATGTCTGGATTCCTCTCCGGACCCAGCCCCAAATTGATCCGGGTTGGGCCACATATGCAACGCCCGGCGAGGTCTCAAGGTTTACGGGGCGCGACGACTGGTGGGTTCTGATCATGGGGCGGTTAAGGCCTGGCGCAACCGAGCAACAGGCGCGCGCCGCTCTGGAAGTGGCAGTTCGACAGAGCGTGGCCAGCATCGAGCCGCCGCCACCAGCGAAACGCTCCCCGGCCATGGCAGTGGAAACCCCGACCGTTGAGCTGACGCCGGCAGGTGCGGGGCTGGACGCGCTGCGCAGCGAATTCTCACGGCCGCTGTTTGTGCTGATGGCGGTGGTCGGTCTCGTACTCTTGATTGCCTGCGCTAACGTGGCCAACCTGCTGCTGTCACGGGCTGCATCCCGGCGCAAGGAGATCGCTGTGCGGCTGGCCCTTGGGGCGGGCCGAGGGAGGCTGATCCGCCAATTGCTGACGGAAAGCGTGATCCTCGCGGTCGCGGGCGGGGCTCTCGGAGTCATCCTCGCATACTGGGCCAGCAGCGTTCTGCTTGCCTTCATGTCGAGCGGGCGAGATCCAGTGATCCTTCACATCTCTCCCAACCTGCGCGTGCTCGGCTTCACCGCAACCATTTCCGTGCTCACGGGGATTCTCTTCGCGTTGGCTCCCGCCCTCCGCGGCACGCGCCTGGATCTGACGCCCACCCTTAAAGAGGGCGGCGCCAGGATCGCGGGAAACGGCGGCCGATCGCAGGGAAGACGTGTGGAACTTGGCAAGGCGCTGGTAGTGGCCCAGGTGGCCATGTCGCTTCTATTGCTGATTGCCGCCGGATTGTTTGTCCGCACGCTCACCAACCTGCAGAATGAGAGCATCGGGTTTGATCGCCGCAACCTCCTGCTATTCGGACTCGATCCCACTGAGGACGGGTATAGGGGCGAGCGTCTGACGAACTTCTACGAGGAACTTCAGCGCCGGATCCAGGCTATTCCCGGCGTGCGCTCGGCTAGCCTCTCCCGCCATACTTTCATCAATGGCGGGGTAACCATCGACGGGATTTCCATTCAGGGATACGCCCCGAGAGCCGGCGAATCAAACAGCAACGGGTCTCTCAGCCTTTATGTGAATTCTGTGGGGCCGCACTTCTTTGAGACCTTTGGGATTCCGCTGGTGCTGGGCCGTACGATCGAAGATAGAGACACGGCGGCGGCTCCCAAGGTCGCCGTAGTTAACCGCACCTTCGCCCAAAAATACCTGGGAGGCACGAGCCCGATCGGCCGGCGATTCGGCTTTGGGGACCAAAAGACGAGCTCGGACATCGCCATCGTCGGTGTGGTGGGCGATGTCCGTTACGGCAAGTTGCGCAATTACGCCCCGCCTACTGTATACGTTCCGTATGCGCAGAAAATCCACGAGCTCGCTGAAATGACGTTCGAGGTGCGAACCAACGGCGATCCTGACAACTGGATCGGCCCCATCCGTCAGGCAGTTCAAGGACTCGACAGCCACCTGCCGCTGTTCGACGTCAAAACACAGACCGAGCAGATCGACCAGGCCACCTTCCAGGAACGTCTTTTTGCCCGGCTTTCGAGCTTCTTCGGACTGCTGGCGCTCGCGCTGGCCTGCGTGGGCCTGTACGGCATGATGTCCTACACCGTCGCACGAAGGACCTGCGAAATCGGCATTCGCATGGCCCTCGGCGCCGAAAGGGCGAAGATTCTGTGCATGGTGCTGCGAGAGGCACTAACGCTGGGCGTCCTCGGAATCGTGCTTGGCGTGCCCGCGGCCTTGGCGGCGTCCCGCCTGGTCGCCACCATGCTTTATGGGCTGAAGCCGACCGACCCGTGGACCATCGCATCGGCAACCGTTGTACTGGTGGCCGTGGCGCTCCTGGCAGGGTACCTTCCTGCGCGCCGGGCGTCTCGTGTGGATCCCATGGTGGCGCTGAGGTACGAATGAGGTTATCCGGCGATCGAGAGATTGAGCAATTGGCAGAAGCTCAATCGCGACGATCACCTGGCCATTGGTCTTGATCATGCGCTGGTTCTACAAGCTGCCTCTCAGGCTCCGGTCGCTCTTTCGGAAGGATCGGGTGGAGCGGGAACTGAGCGATGAACTCCGCCTTCACCTTGACCAGCTAATCGAAGAAAACCTTGCGCAGGGAATGACGTCGCAGGAGGCTCGATACGCTGCTTTGTGCGAGTTGGGCGGCGTGGAGCAAATCAAAGAGGAGTGCCGGGATATGCGACGCGTGAATCTGATCGAGCGAACCATCAAGGACCTGCGATTCGCCGTCCGCCAGTTGCGCCACAATCCGGGTTTCACTGCCGTGGCGGTCATTACGCTCGCGCTCGGCATTGGCGCGAACACGGCGATCTTTTCAATGGTCGACGGCATCCTGTTGCGATCCTTGCCTTATCAGGAGCCCGGCGGCCTCTACGTGGTGCGCGAGGACCTGCAGATGGGCGCGCAGTTGTTCCCCGGAAATGTCGACAACGGTGGCAATTTCCTGGCATGGCAGCGCAACTGTCATTCGTTTGCCGGCCTCGTGGCGCTGCAGCCCTCGAGTGACAACCTCGATCTCGGTGATGGCGCCGTTCAGGTGCACGGCACCCGAGCTTCCGCGACCCTGTTTTCCATGCTGGGCGTGCAACCGAGCCTTGGACGCGGATTCCTCCCCGAAGAGGACGTACCGGGCCGCAGCCAGGAAGTGATTCTCACTGACCCTCTCTGGCGCGCGAAATTCGATTCCGATCCTCATATTGTCGGCAAAGTGATTCGCCTCAATGGGTACGATTTCACAGTGGTGGGAGTGCTCCCTTCGGGTTTTTACTTTCCCAAAGTCTCCCAACTGGACGCGACGCCCATCGCCGGATGGACCTCGGAGATTCAGTACTTTCTGCCCTTGGCGCTGCAGCCCTGGGAATCCAAGCCGTCTGCCGGAAACAATATGAACTTCACCGTGATCGCCCGTGTGAAGGCGGGCGTAACCGCGCAGCAGGCGCTGGCCGATCTCGACGCGGTCGAAGCAGATATCTCCCGGCACGATCCCCAAAACGCCGACGGCGCCGTTCTGCGCGGAAGTCTACTGCCGCTCAAGGCGGTGGTGGTGGGCGACACGTCGAAGACCTTGTGGATGCTCATGGCTGGGTCGGGCGTCATGCTTCTGATTGTTTGCGTCAACCTGGCCAGCCTGGTTCTGGCGCACAGCATGAGTCGCGCCCACGAGCTTGCAGTGCGAGCGGCGTTGGGGGCGACGCGCTGGGACCTGTTGCGGCAGGGTCTCACCGAAGGCGCGCTGCTGGTGATCGCGGGTGGTGCGCTCGGGTTGCTGCTGGCCGTCGACGGGTTGCGCGAGATCATTCACCTAGCGCCCGTGAGTATCCCGCGTCTGGACTCGATCCACCTCGACTCCCGGGTGCTGCTCTTCAGCATCGCCGTCTCACTGGTTTCAGGGCTCCTTTTTTCTATACTGCCTTCGCTGAGGCTCAGCCGTGCTCAACCGGCCGACGCTTTGAAGTCCACAGCCAGCACAACCACGGGCGCGCGCGCCACCGCCCGGCTGCGGGACGTGCTGGCAGGCGCGGAAGTTGCCCTCTGTACGATCCTGCTGGCTGCGGCGTTGCTGCTGGCGGGAAGCCTTGCCCGGGTGCTCAAAGAGAATAACTGGCTCGAAGTGCAGCACGTGCTCGCCATCGATCTGATCGCCCCTCCTCACCAATACGGAACTCAGGCCGAGCGCCAGCTACTCTATGACAGGTTGCTTCGCGAGATCGCTGCGCTCCCGGGCGTTCGCACCGTGGGATTTTCAAACGCTTTGCCGCTCCGGGGAGAAATCTGGACGGACAGTTTCAATTTTCAAGAGACGCCGCAGGGGGAGCAGAACCAGACCAACGCCAACGTTCGTTTCGCGAGCCCGGACTATTTCGCCGCGCTTGGGCTTCCGCTCGTGCGCGGCAGGTTCTTTGCCGCAGGCGATGAAGGGCAGGACGAGGTGATCGTGTCAGAAGGATTTGCCACCGCAGCCTCGCCCGGGCGCGACCCCATCGGGATGCACATTCCCTGGCATTCCCCCTCCGGCAAGGTGCTGCTATGCACAGTCACCGGAATCGTTGCAGACGCGCGCGCCGAGGCGGACCAGAGCGCTCCCCGGATCGTCTATTTTCCATACTGGGAGTGGAATCCGGTTGAAATATCCCTGGTGGTTCGCTCTGCCGGTGACCCCAGGATCGCGGCGGCGGACGTTCACTCCGCCGTGCGCCGATTGGACAGCCGGATCGCCATTCCGAGCGAAGAAACCTTGCAGGAGGTCGTCAACGAGGCGGTAGCGCCTCGCCGATTTGTGGCCACGCTTGGGCTCTCGTTCGCCTTCTTTGCCACTTTTCTTGCCGCTCTCGGCCTTTACGGAGTCATCTCCCTGTCCGTCGCGCAGCGGACCCCAGAAATCGGAATCCGCATGGCGCTGGGAGCTCGCCAGGCCGACGTTCTGCGCATGGTGATCGCAAAGGGACTTCGTGTGTCGCTGGCGGGCCTCGCGGTTGGATTGGCCGCCGCCTTTCCCCTGACAAGCCTGATCACGAGCTTGCTCTACGGCGTGAAGCCAACCAACCCCCTGCTGCTTGCAGTTGTCGTTCTGATTCTGGGCGGCGTCGCGGGCCTGGCGAGTCTCATCCCGGGCCGCCGCGCGACGCGGGTGGATCCTATTGTGGCGCTGAGACACGAATGAATGCCGATGAACGAAAGAAGACGGACGGGGTGACAACTCCGATGCGCCTGCTCCGCGAGTGATGAATCTCAGCCCTTCTGATCGGGATCGTCGTTACGCTCCTCGCGCGTTGTGTCCTCGCGCTCAGGGTGGCGAAACGGAAGCCAATTGCCGCCGCTAGGAGCCGGCGACGTGGGCTGGCCGAGATACCACGGTACGTCGATAATCACGGTTCGTTGGTTGCCTTTGAGCAGCAGCAGCCCTTTCAGCAAGCGGGTGCGCTGATTGTGAAGCAAGTAGTTGTACCAATGCCGCTCCGCCAGCTCTGGAATCAGCACCGCCACCTGGCGGTCGGGGTTTTCACGTTCCAGATCCAGCACGTAGTCGAGGATCGGGTGTACCACGAAGCGGTAGGGGGAACTCAAATGTACGAGCGGCGGCGGCGGCAGTTTCGCCTTCCTCGCGGGCACCTGCACGAGCTCCAGCCACTTTTTGCGTAGATCTTCCGTCTCCTGGCCGCAGTCGATGTGCAGCACGATCACGTCGCGCGACACCGTCAAGGCGAAATCCAGAGCCTTTTTGGTGACCTTGCCCCAGCGAAGCATGGGAACCACCACCAACGGGGGACGGAGGTCGCTGATCGTGAGCGGCGTGGGGTCGTCGGTTTCGGCAAAGACCCGATCGTAATGGCGGCGGATGGCCAGCATCAGCAGAATCAAGGACGGTATCAACAGGACCGTGACCCAGGCACCCTGGGCGAACTTGGCAACCGCCACCACCAGCACCGTGATGCCGGTCGCCACCGCGCCCACGCCATTCACTAGCATGCTGTGCCGGCCTGCCTTGCCTCCGGCGCGCTTCCAGTGCATCACCATGCCGGCCTGCGAAAGCGTGAACGCGAGGAAAGCGCCCACCGCGTACAGCGGAATCAAACGGTCGGTCACGCCGCCAAACAGGATGAGCAGAAAGCCGCAAAGGACTGCCAGCACCACGATGCCTTGCGAATACACCAGCCTCCGTCCTTGAGTCCCAAACGAAGTCGGCAGGTAGAGATCGTCAGCGAGCGCCCGGCAGAGGCGCGGAAAGTCCGCGAAGGCGGTGTTGGCGGACAGCGCCAGCACCAGCAGGATGGATCCAATGGTGACGTAATAGAACAGGTTCTTGCCGGCGACCGCCGACACCAACTGCGAGAGCACGCTTTGATAGCCCGCCTGGCCCGGGTCAGTGGCGCCGATGGAATAAGCCCGCACCAGGTAGGCGATTCCTGCGAGCATCAGGGCGAGAATTCCGATGATGACGGTGAGGGTGCGCTGCGCGGACTGGACCGCAGGCTCGCGGAACGCTTTGACGCCGTTACTCACCGCCTCCACGCCGGTCATTGCCGTGCAACCGCTCGAGAAGGCCTGCAGCAACAGCCAGGCGCTTAAGACCGCAGCCGCGGGGTGTGGTGGCGAAGGAGCCACTACAGGTGTGGGATGGCCTCCGGCCAGCAGCGTCTTAACGAGTCCCACGGCGATGGTGCCGAGCAGGGTTCCGATGAAGAGGTATGTCGGGATCATGAAGACCGCGCCGACTTCGCGCACGCCGCGCAGATTAATTACAGTGAGCACCAGCAGGATCGCGAGACACAGGCCGAGAGTGTGGGGCTGGAGGGACGGCACCGCCGAGACCAGCGCCCCCACGCCCGCCGAGATGCCGACGGCCGCGGTCAGAATGTAATCGATCATCAAGGCGGTGCCGGCCAGCAAGCCGGCGCGCGGCCCCAGGTTCTGGCTGGCGACGGTGTACGATCCGCCTCCGGTCGGGTAAGCGGCGATCGTCTGGCGATAGGAGAAATAAACGATCGCGAGCAGGATGATGATGCTGATGCTGATGGGCAGAATATAGGCGATCCCGGCCGCGCCCAGCGGGATCAGCAGCGTGAGAGCGGCTTCGGGCCCGTAGGCGGCCGAGCTGAGAGCGTCGAGGCCGAAGATCGGGATTCCCGCGCTCCAGCCGACTCTTTCGGCCCGCTCCTCGCTCGTCGCGAGCGGCTTTCCGAACAAGACGTTGACGAAGGACATTAGCCGCCCTCAGCGGTACCGGAAATGTGATGCCGCCGGAGCGCGCTTTGACGCCAACGGGTGCATCCACAAGCGCTCAGGTTAGCATACGGGGGTGTGGAAAAAGGCCGGTGTCCGGGCGCAATGCCGCCACAGTGTGGCTTCGGGACCGGACGCGAGCGAGATCAGCTCTTACGGCGCCTCAGTGAACGACGAGGCAGGCAAGGGAGCCGATGCCGCATCCAATAGCGCAGCCGGCCAGCACATCGCTCAAGAAATGCATACCGAGCACGATGCGGGAAGCTGCGACGCTGACAGCGCAAAAGAGGAGCCATAGGAGTAAAAAGGGAAAGTAATGCGTCACCGCCACGGCGAATGCGAAGGCGGTGATGGTGTGGCCGGAAGGGAACGAGAACTCGTCCGGCGGCAGCAGGCGCGCCCAGTTGTGCCGCTCCAGAACGGAGGGACGCTGGCGCCCGATCGAACGCTTCAGGATCTCAAACACCAGAATGCCGAAGCCGCACGCGAGCAGGCCGGCCTCGGTGGCGGCCAGGCCTTGCGATCCGCCCGCCAGAAGGAAGACGAGGCCCTGGGCGTACCAGAGGCATCCGTCGCCGGCGCGCGTCGCGCCGATCATCCACCAGCGCACCCAGCGCGGCGGGCGCCAGCGCGACACGCGCTGCATCAGGCGCACATCCTGGCTGGTTACGAACCCGAGAAAAGCATGGGGAGCGCTCGTGATCGTCATGCCACACTCTCCTGCGACTGCGTGGCGCGCGTGTCGAATTCTGGGGTGCGCCCTTCCAGGATCAGGCGGCCCCACTTCTTCGCGAAGGCCCGCTCCGCGAGGAAATTCGCCAGGGTGAAGGCCGGTGCCGCAACAAGCAGCGGCGCGAGCACGCAGGTCCAGGGCCTTTCCGCCATCAGCGAACGGGCGATGCGTAGCACGTCGCTCGTGAGCTTGAGATAGGTGCCCGGGTGGCCGGCCACCCGTCCGTGCCCGCGCTTCAATCCTGAGAGAAACTCTTCCTTGTTTCGCGCCCCGGGAACCTCCGTCCAGGCGGAACCCGCCGACTCGAGCGTGTGGGCGTCGCTGCCCCCGACGCCGACCTGGAAGTTACGTCCGGCGAACTCCTCGGCGCGCCGGTTGTGGGAGGGGCTCAGGTGCGCGTTCAGCACTTCGCATCCCGCAAACAGGTTAAAACCCTCGAAATCCTCTGCGCAGCGCCGGCCTGTCAATGCCGAGAATGGATGGTTCACGGTGGCGAACAGCCGCTGTTCGCTGACGTACGCAGCCAGGCGCGGCAGGTCATTGCGGCGGCTCTGGAGCCCGACGTGATGGCGCTCCTCCATGCCGTACACTCCGATGTGCACCTCGGTTCCGGAGGGAGCCCGGCAAGTGACCTCTTCACTGAGGAAGAAGTCGCGCCGGGAGCGCACGGCCTCGGCGCCATCGATCGAGTCGTGGTCGGTGAAGGTAACAAGGTCCAGGCCGCGCCGGCGTAGGGCGAAGTAAAGATCTTGGGGGGGACTATAGGACTCGCGGCACAAACGCCTCAACACCGGCAAAGTGCACATGCCGGAGTTGAGGCTGTGAACGTGCATATCGCATCGCACGTTATAGGCTAGAACTCTTATGTTAACGTTCTGTGTAGCCTTGATGAAGAGTTCGTGAAGATGTCTAGCGAACTAGCCTCGTTTGTGAAACAATCTGCTTCATGGATACCATGCACCTTTTCTACTTCGACGCGGGCGGCGGGCACCGCAGCGCCGCCGTGGCCCTGGACGCTGTGCTCGGGCGCGAGGGTACGTGGAAGACTGAGCTTACTAGCCTCCAGCAGATCCTGGACCCCATCGACCCGGTGCGGCGCCTCACGGGCACGCGCCTCGAGGACCTTTATAACCTGCTGCTGCGCCGCGGCTGGACACGCGGCTCGGAGCATCTGCTGGTTCCCCTTCATGCCGCCATTCGCCGCTATCATCCCGAGACCGTGCGGCTGCTCGAGGAGCATTGGCTCAAGATGCGGCCCGATTTCGTGGTCTCGCTCGTGCCTCAATTCAACCGCGCGATCTATGAGAGCCTGCGCCACGTTGACGCGCCCCTGGTAACGATCCTGACGGACTTCGCCGACTTTCCGCCGCATTTCTGGATCGAGCCGCCGCACGATGGAGTAGGCCAGTTCTTCATCTGCGGCACCGAGCGGGCCGCGGCGCAGGCGCTTGAGGTCGGCGTGGCGCCCGAGCGAGTGCTGCGCACGAGCGGCATGATCGTGCACCCGCGATTCTATGAAGCGCCGGCCGTGGACCGCGAGCGGGAGCGCGTGCGCCTAGGCCTGAGCGCGAGCCTGCCCACCGGCCTGGTTCTGTTTGGCGGCCACGGTTCGATGGCGATGCGCGAGATCGCGGAGCGTCTGGACGAATCGGGGATTGACATGCAACTCATCCTGATCTGCGGGCGCAACCGCACCCTCGAAGACGACCTGCGACGAATGCGCGCGCGGCGGCCCCGCTTCGTGGAAGGCTTCACCGCGGAGGTGCCCTATTACATGCAGCTCGCCGACTTCTTCATCGGCAAGCCGGGTCCGGGAAGCGTGAGCGAGGCGCTGCTGATGAAGCTGCCGGTGATTGTGGAGCGCAATGCCCGCACCATGCCGCAGGAGCGCTACAACGTGCAATGGGTGCTCGAAAAGGGTGTGGGGCTGGCCGTGAAGGATTTTGGCGACGAGATCGCCGGAGCCGTGAAGCAGTTGCTGCGCCCCGGCGTTCTCGACGCTTATCGCCAGCGCGCGGCGGCGCTGCAGAATCGCGCGGTGTTCGAAATCCCCGGCCTACTCCGCGATGTCTGGGAGCGTCATGCCGCTCCTGTGGCCTGAAGAACGCCTCGCAGGCCGGCTCGCCGCGTGCGCGCACCGCGCTTGACGCTGGTTCTTTTCGGCCCTTACTCTAGGAGTCATGGAAATACATCTTCCACCCGACAAGGAAGCCCGCCTGCGCCAGTTGGCCATCCGCACTGGCCGTGATGCCGCACAGGTGGTCGAGGAAGCGGTTGATCAGATGCTGGATTACGAACAGCACTTTATTGCGGCCGTTGAGGAAGGGCGCGCTTCCGCTCGCCGCGGCGATTTGCTGGAGCACGACGAGGTGGTTGAGCGCACCGAGCAGATCTTCGGGCGGTGATGCGGGTTCGATGGACTTTCAACGCCGCGAATGACCTTACCCGGATCGTAGAGCGGATCCGCAAAGATAATCCCGCCGCCGCTCAAAACGTCGCCAAGAGGGTCTACAGCGCAGTGGCTGAACTTCGCAGATTTCCCCGCCAGGGGCGCATTGGTTTAGTCGAGAACACGAGAGAATTGGTTTTGCTCCGTGGCCCTATGTCGCGGTGTACGAAGTCCTTAAGGACGAGGTTCAGGTGCTGCGAATACGCCACACCTCGCAGGACTGGCCTTGAAAGGCCGCCCTGTCAGAATACGACAGTCAGCATTTTGCGCAATTCTCAATAAGAGGCCGGCATGTGGAGGAGCATGTTTAGAAAAAGCGGTTCGGCTGTGGACGTAATGTCAGCAATTGCGATTCTATGCATCGGCGGGTGGGGCTTGGTGCGCACCTTCGCCGGTGCGGGACAGAATCAGCGTTCGGGGCAGACATCGACGGAATCGCGCGAGCGCAGAAGTCTTTCCACCAGCAAGTCGCTGCTCGTTCCCGAGCCCGGCGACCCCCAACGCACCAACAGTCTCCCGCTGACCGCCGCCCTGAGCCCTGACGGCCGCTATCTTGCGCTGCTGAACAATGGGTTCGGCACGGCGGAGTCGAACCAAAGCGAGTCGATCGCCATTCTTGATCTGACCTCGGGCGCTCTCACCGACTATCCCGACGCGCGCCTCGGGCGGAGGACTCATCAGACCTATTTCCTCGGACTCGCCTTCAGCGGCGACGGCCATGAGGTCTACGCTTCCATGGCCTCGCTGACGGACGTCGAGGGCACGCGCCCCGGCGACACCGGGAACGGCGTGGCGGTGTACACGTTCGACGGCGGGCGTCTCGCGCCCGAGCGCTTCATCAAGATTCCTCTGCAGCCGCTCGGGCCGGACGCGAAAACTAGCGTCGCGGTGGGTCTCCCGGCAGGGAAAGCCGTTTCGTATCCCGCCGGACTGGCGGTGGTGCGGCAAAGCGGACATGAGCGCCTGTTGGTCGCGGACGATCTTTCCGATGATGCCCTGCTGATCGACGCCACGAGCGGCGAGATTCTGCACCGTTTCGATCTCAGCACGAATAACAAGGTGGTGCCGTCGTCGTATCCGTACACGGTTATAGCCGCCCGCGACGGCAAGCGCGCGTGGGTCAGTCTGTGGAACGCCTCGGAAGTCGACGAGCTTGACCTCGATGGCGGGACCGTACGCCGCAAACTTCCGTTGTATCAGCCGCGCGCGTCCGCCGGGCCCGGCTCGCATCCCACGGCATTGCTGCTGAGCAGGGACGAGTCGCGCTTATACGTGGCGCTGGCCAATGCGGACCGCGTGGCGGTGGTCGATACAGCGTCAGGCGACATGGTGGCCTGGCTTGGCACCGAGTTGCCCGGAGAGAGATACGGTGGAACTTTTCCAAACGCCCTGGCTCTGAATGCCGCAGGTGACAGGCTCTACGTGGCGGATGCGTCCGCGAATGCCGTGGCTGTGTTTGACGTGACCCACTTCGGGCCTGTCAGCGGCAACATCTCGGCGAAGGCGCTGGGATTCATTCCGACCGAGTGGTATCCGACCGCGCTGGCGGTCGCGGGCGACCACTTGCTCGTGGCCACGGGTAAGGGACAGGGCACGGGACCCAACTCGGCCGTGTTGCCGCCCTTTCCGGGCCAAACCTCCACGCGACCCAATCATCCTTACATCCCGACGCTGATTCACGGCTCCATCGCCAGCATCAACCTGCCCAAGGCGGAGAGCGAGCTGCGCGATCTTACACGCGAGGTCGCCGGAAACAACGGCATGCTGGCGAAAGCCCGCTCCATGCGATTCGCCGGCGGGCGGGACCCGATCCATCACGTGATTTACATCATTAAGGAGAATCGCAGCTACGATCAGGTGTTCGGCGACATCAAGGAAGCGAACGGCGACGCGTCGCTCGTGATGTATGGCGAAGACATCACGCCCAATCAGCACAAGCTGGCGCGGCAATTCGGAGTTCTCGACAATTTCTACGTCAGCGGCGAGGTGTCGGGCAACGGCCACGTGTGGTCCACGGCGGCCATCACCAGCGACTACACGGAAAAGACCTGGGAGATCAGCTATCGCAGCGGCGAGCGCCTTTACGATTACGAAGGCGAAGTGTCGAAGGGCTATCCGCTCGAGCAGGGAATCCCGGACGTGGACGAGCCGGCGACCGGGTATCTTTGGGGCGACGTGGCCCGTGCCGGACGCAGCTACCGGCACTACGGTGAGTTCGTCGCCACCGAGTGGTGCAACGAGTTTACCCCCCAACAATCGCCAACTGCCGGAACGCCGCGGCCGCAAGGCGAGGCCTGTCCTCAGACCTTCGTTCACCCGGGCGAGCCATTGCCCGCCAATGTGGGCCAGCCGCACGGCGGGCCCAGCCCCTGGCCATGGGCGGTTCCGGTCATCGCGCGCGACGTGCCCACCAAGCCCGAGTTGGTCGGCCACTTTGACCCGCGCTTTGCTGATTTCAACCTCTCCTACCCGGACCAGTTGCGCGTGGACGAATTCCTCAACGAGTTCGCGGGATTCGTGGCTGCGCGCCAGCAGGGCCGAAAAGGGGACGAGTTGCCCGAGTTTGTGCTCCTGCGCCTTCCCAACAACCACACCGCCGGCACGCGCCCGGGATCGCCGAAACCTGAAGCGTCAGTGGCCGACAACGATCTTGCTGTAGGCCGAGTTGTGGAGGCTATTTCGCACAGTCCTTATTGGGACGACACGGCGCTGTTTATCCTCGAAGATGACGCCCAGGACGGCCCCGATCACGTGGACGCGCATCGCAGTCCGGCGCTCGTGATCAGCAAGTATGCGCCGAACCCGTCGAGCGGGCCTTTTGTGGATCACGAGTTCAACACCACCGTGAACATGATCCGCACCATGGAAGTTCTGCTCGGCCTTGCACCGATGAACAACAATGATGCCTGGGCCGCCCCCATGTCCGAATTGTTCAGCGGTCGCGGGGCCGAACCGCCGTTCAGCGCGGATGACACCAATCTGAAGAACGGGCTCATTTATCAGATGAACCCGCCGAACGCCCCGGGCGCCAAGGCGTCCGCGCGTCTGGACTTTTCCCACGCCGACGCCGCCGATCACGTGGCTCTGAACCGGATTCTTTGGAGGGAGCGCAAAGGGAATGTTCCCATGCCGGCGCCCAGGCACAATGTCTTTCCGGCAGGCGATGACGATGGAGACTGAGGCAGTGCGGAAGTCAGGGGCGGCAGACCCTGGGTACTGGTGTCTGGGTACTGGTGTCATTTGCCATGTGGAATCCCTTTCGAGCACCGTCATTCCCGCGGTCGCGCAAATGACACCAGCACCAGACCCTGCCCCTGCGATCAAGGAAAAGTAAGACCTCACCACGAAGGTCACAGAGAGAGTCTCGAGGGCGGTTCAGAATTTCCAATCGATGCCGAGGCGCACGCCGTTGCCGCGCTCGATCCCCAGGATCTGCGTGGAATCGTAGTGGGTGTAGCCGAGGCTGCCCGCAAGATAACGCGTTGCCCTGAACCGGATCGTCGGGCTCACCACGAAGGCGCGCTTGAGCGCCTGGCCCTGATCCACTTGCTGCACGCCGTATCCCGCCGCCAGGTCGTAGCCCCATCGCCTCGAGATCCAGCCACTGAGGCGTCCATTGAGCAGATCGCGCTGATAGAAGGTGGGCGTGAAGAACCCCAGATCCACGTCGCGGCGCGGCCCGTCGTAGCCGCACACGAAGGCTGACGCGCCCAGGTCGAGCGCGAACCGCTCGCCGTCGATCACCCTGCGATTGAAGGTGATCGTGCCGCCGCTGCCGCTCTCTTCATCGCGCGCGGCGGCGGCCTGCGGCTGACCGGCCACGAAGACTGGTAGGGAATTCACCTGCTGGTAGCTCTCGCTCGCGAGATTCTCCTCGAAGTAAGTCAGGTGAAACGCGGTCCGCCGATCGAGGTTCCAGTTGATGCCACCCTCCTTGCGGGCGGAGACCACTCCCAGGCGCGCGGCGAGCGGGGTGTAGGGCAGGGCGAGGTGCGACCAGGTGAGATCGAAGCTCCAGGCGGGGTTGAGCGCGTAGGTTGCCCCGAGAAATCCGATGGGCGTGAGCGTTGCGCCTGGCTGCAGCCCGGATGAGTTCGGCAGAGCCACGGGCAGGCCGGGGCCCAGATGCTCCATGCCGATGCCGCCGCGCAGCGTGAGACCTGCCACAACATGGGTGGTCTGGCGATAGAGGAATTCCGTAGGCGCCACCGCTCCTTGGATGAGTCCCGAGGGGCTCTCGGAAGGCAGCGCGCTCGCGGCGAAGCTCGAAGTGCTGCGGGGCAGCGCTACAAAGTCGAGCTCGGAGCCGAAAGCAAACGAGCGCAGGTCTTCGTCGATCAGGCCGGGCGGAACTCCCGGCTCGGGGCTGCCGATCTCGCGCGAGTAACCCGCCGTCAGATGCAGCACTGTGGTGGATTCGTTCCGCAGGCTCTCGCGGAGACGGGCGACTTCAGCGTTGTGGCGCGAGACGCGGTTGGCGCGGTCGAGCAGCAGCCGCGTGCGATAGCGGTGGCCGCGCGCGCGTTCAATGCTCGCGAGCAAATACAGCGCGTCAAAGTCCTGCGGCTGCTCGGCGGACAGGCGGCTGGCGTCGGCACAGGCTCGCACGAGATCGCCCGTGTAGTAGCGCGCCTGCGCCGCGCCCATCAGCGCCGCAGGATCGGCGGGGCGCCGGAGCAGCACGTGTTCGAACTGGCGGAGCGAGCTCGCGTACTGGCCCTGCTTGAGCTCGAGCTGGGCGAGCAGCAGCCGGGCATCGATTTGCTCCGGGTTGAGAGCGATCACCGTCGCCAGCCGATCGCGCGCCGCCGGATACTGATGGGTGGCGGCTTCGAGGCGCGCGGCCTGGTAGATGTAATCGGCGTTCTCGGGATGCGCGGACGCCAGTTGGCCGTAAATCGCCGCCGCGTCCTCGCGCTTGCCGCACCACTCCTCGACGGCGGCCAGCCCTTCCAGCGTTTCGGGGTCGCCGGGCGCGTCTTCGAGCACGGATCGGTAGGCTCGAATCGAGTCCTCGTACTGAAGGTTCCAGCCGAGCAGGCGCGCAAGCTCGATCCGGGCGGCGCGGTCGTCCGGAACCGCTGCCACTACCCGGCGGTACGCGGCGATGGCCTCCGTGAAATTCTTCCGGCCGGCTTCGATTCTGGCCGTGGCTTCGAGCGCGTCCACGTCGTTCGGATCAGTCTTCAGGCGCTGCTGGTATTCCGCGAGCTGTTGCGATTGCGACTCATCCTGTGCTGAGAGCGCGCGATGTGATCCGGCGAGGACGCAGACAACGCTGAGCAGAATTCTTGCGAGGGTTCGTATCTTCGAATTGGGGCTGCGCTCGTTCAGCATCATCGTTCCACCGGGCTTGCCGCTAGTTTCGCGGGTGCAACGTGCACCACTTTTTCCCATTTGCGGAAGCCCTTTAAGAAGCGCATGACGCCCGTGAAGCGGTACCAGAGCAGCAATTGCCGATAGCCGAAATTCTCGATCAAGGCGTACAGCAGGAGGGCGCCGATCTGGCCCGCGGTTGCGTATCGGCGGTAGGTCAGCTCCTCGAGAACCACGGCCGCCACGGAGAGCAGGCCGGAGTAAGCGAGGCTGAAGAACAGCAGTGGCAGCAGGAAGGTGAGCAATGCCGGATCGAGCCAGGCCGCCAGCGGAATCACGAGATAACCCGCCGGTTCCACCACCGCGCCCAGACCCTCCACCAGGGCATGAAAGGGAAGGCTGAGCCAGCCGAGACCCCCGAGGGTGGGATCAAAGAACATCCGCCGGTTCTTCCACAGCGTCTGGCAGAGACCGAGCTGCCAACGGCGCCGCTGGCGTCCGAGCATCCGCAGGCTGTCGGGGCACTCCGCCCAACACACCGGGTCCGACGCAAAGTTCGTGCGGATCTTGCGCCCGTGCTCGGCAGCCCAATGCCGCAGCCGGACCACCAATTCCATGTCCTCGGTGACGGTATCGCCGCTGAACCCCCCGGCTTCGACCACGGTTTCGCCATGAAAAACCGCGAAGGCGCCGGAGATCTGGAGCGTGCCTCCGATGAGGTTCCAGCCCGTGCGGCCAAACAGGAAGCTGCGCAGGTACTCGACCACCTGGAAGCGCTCAAGGCCCGTACGGGGCAGGTTCACTTTTACGATCTTCCCATCCACCACCGTGCAGCCGTTCAGCACACGGACCATGCCGCCGCTGGCGGCGATATGAACGGGCGAACGGACGATGGGTCGCATCAGTCGCAGGATGGCGTCAGGCTCCAGAATGCAGTCGGCGTCGAGGGTGCAAAAGTAAGGCGTACGGCACATATTCAGCCCGGCGTTAAGGGCATCCGCCTTGCCGCCGTTCTCCTTGCTGATGACCACCAGGTTGGGAAAATCACCGCTCAGGTACACGCCGCGCACCGGACGCGAGGGTAGTTGCGGGCGCACAATGAGGTCGCCCGGGATCAGCTTGAAAGCGGCTACCAGTCTTTTCAGGGTCTCATCGGACGAGCCGTCGTCCACGACGCAAAACTGGATTCCGGGATAGTCCGTCCGCAGCATGGAGCGCACCGACTCGACGATGACTTCCTGTTCATTCCAGGCCGGCATGATGATCGTCGCCGGCGGCGTGACTGGCGACTCCCGCAATTGCTGCAGTGCTTCGTAGCTGCGGCGCCGCTTGTGAAGCCACACGGAAACGAGCGACATCAGCATCAGCGCGCTGTAGCCGCCGTTGCCTACCACGAAGTACACCGCAAGCAGGGCGTTGAAGAGAATGAGCGCGTTTACGGCCAGGCTATGCACGTTTCAACGTCCCTGCAAATCAGTCTCGACCACCAGAGTAGCGCCGGGCCGCGCAGCCTGCCCGCGCAGATCGAAAGGCTCCGGCATGCGCTGGAGTTGTTGCGCGAAGGCCCGCTCCGGGGAATCCGCGTGGCGCCGCAATTCGGTGAGCAGAGTGGCCCGTTTGTATGCCATACCGTTCTGAAGAGCGGCGCTCAACGCCGCCGTTCTTCCCAGGTGAATGATTCCCTCGATGAATCGCGTCTCCCGCTCGGCGCCGGGCTCGCCGAAGGCGGCGAGCAGCGACGGAATCAGGCCCATGCGCTCCATATGTTCGGCCACCTGATCCCGGCTGTAGCGGTCCTCAGTCGAGAGAAAGTGGGTGAGCAGGAGCCTCACGCCGCGATCCCCCTGCGCGGCCAGCGTCTGGACGGCGGCTTCGCGGACCCGCCAGTTCGAATCTGTCAGGCGGCGGCCAAGGGGCGCGAGATCGAGAGGCCGGCGCTCGGCGAGAGCCCGGGTGGCGTGAAGGCGAACAAACCATTCCGCGTCATCCAGCAAAAGCAAGAGGGCCCGCTCCGCGCGGCGGTCTTCGAGGGGTCCGATCACATCGGCGGCGCGGGCCCGGACATCGGGGTTGTCGTCAGTCAGGAATGCGGTCAGAAAGATCTCCGCAATCGGCGCGGGAACTGCACTCGGCGACGGGCGGATCTGCTGCGCCATCTTCGCCTCGCGCTGCGTCATCGTCGCAATGACGTCCGCGGCCAGGAACCGTACGCGACGATGCGTGTGGTGCAACAGGCCGCCGAGATCAGCCGCCCGGTCCATGGGGAAACTCGCCAGGGTCATCTTCAGGGTTCGCACGGAGAGGTTGCGGCCCAGACCGAGGGCAGCGCTCTGGAGTTTTTGCGCCAATGCCGGGAAGCTTTCCGGCGCTTGAATCCCGGCCAGAGCCCGCGCGGCTACGGAACGAACCGTCAGGTGTGGATCATCCAGCGCTTCTACCAGGAGCGGCCAGCTCGGTTCGTCCCGGATGATCCCGAGGTTTTCGGCGGCCTCAGCGCGCGCCACAAAGTGCAGGCCCGGGATCCGCTCGAGAGGCCTGAGCCCGGGCTCGAACAGGCTGGAGAAGGCCCAGCCAGAACGCTGGCGCGCTAATTGACGCCGCCACTCGGTAACAAGGCCGAAGTCAGCGCAGATCCTCTTCAGCCTCGAGAGGCGATCGGGGCTGGCTTCCCACTCAACCGACGGCAGGCGCTCGAGCACGATTCGCTGCACGGTCCGCGAATGGCCGGCAAGCTTCCCGAGCCCTGTCCCATACTCGATCAAGCCGCTCAGCAGCCCGTCAATCCATGGGGCGAGCGTCGCGGCGGTGTCCGCGGGACGGCGAAAGGCGGCAGAGTGAATCGCGCGTCGCACGAAGATGAAGGCTGATAGGCTTGCAATCAGGATTGACAACGCGATCCCCGGCATCCAGACGACCTGGGCAGCGGGATGGCCGAGTGCGATCATATTTCTGCGCCTTTCTAACGAACCCCTGGTGTTCCGATCCTTAGGAACAGCAGCCGTTATCAACCAAGCGGTTATGATCAGAATTCTGAGGGTCGGAGAACCGCCGTGCTGTGATCGTAATCACACCTGCAGAAACAGCACCTTGGCGCGCCCGATAAGCGCACCGATTCCTTACTTCTGCGAAAATGAACGCGCACCAAATCATGCGACACGCGCTGAACGTTGCTGCCTGAAATCGGGCAATCGTGCTTGGAGGCGCGGATTGACCGCGAGCGGAGTTGTCCCCTAGGATAGATGTATTGTTTACGATTCGCTTTCTGCGAGCGGCGGGGTAGCTCAGTGGTAGAGCGAGGGTCTCATAATCCCTAGGCCGGGAGTTCGATCCTCCCCCCCGCTACCAGCTTCCTGGGGGGGATACTAGAGGCTCCGCGAGAGATCCGCCGCCCCGCATCGACTTGAGCGTAACATGGCATGCGAATGACGCTGAAATGTCGCCTGAAATCAGCAACATACGCGGATTCTCCGCCGGCTTCTCCGCTGCCTCGGGATTGCTCTGCTCAGGCATGAGTCAGATTATGTCTCAGTTGTGCAAAAGCCCGCCGGGCGGTGTACACTCACAGTTGAATCCGTCAGCCTTCTGACCGGGAGGTCACGCCCATATGAGAATTCGCATGAACGTAAACGGTATCTTGCGTGACGATGAGGTTGAACCTCGCTTGTTGCTGGTTCACTACCTGCGCGAGGTCGCCGGCTTGACGGGCACGCACATCGGCTGCGAAACCTCGATCTGCGGGGCCTGCACCGTGCTCGTGAACGGCGAGGCCGTAAAGTCGTGCACAATACTCGCCGTGCAGGCGGACGGCGCCGAGGTGAAGACGATCGAAGCATTCGCGAGCGACGGGCACTTGCATCCCTTGCAGGAGGGCTTCTGGGAAGAGCATGGCCTGCAGTGCGGATTCTGCACGCCCGGCATGATTATCGCCGCGCACCAGCTTCTTGAGCGCAATCCAAATCCCAGCCGCGACGAAATCCGCAGGGGCCTGGAGGGCAACCTGTGCCGGTGCACCGGATACCAGCACATCATCAAGGCGGTTGAAAACGCGGCGAAGAAAATGACCGGAACGGTCGCGGTCGCGGAGGCAGAAGCCGCGCTCGAAACAGTAGGAGCGATCAGTGGCGAGTGACAAACGACGGGAACGGATAACCCGCCGCAGCGGTCAGGTTGAGAGGTCATAGGTATGCTCTTAGGACAACGCATCAAGCGCAAGGAGGATCCCCGGCTGATTCAGGGCCGGGCCCACTACGTGGACGATCTGAAGCTCGATGGCTGCCTGCACATGGCCTTCGTGCGCAGCATGTACGCCCACGCGGTTCTCAAGTCGGTTGACACGGCGGCGGCGAGAGCGCTGCCGGGAGTGGTCGCGGTCTACACGGCGCGGGACACCAAGGGCAAATTGGGCGGCGTCCCTTGCGCAGCGGCTATCGAGGGCCTGAAGGTCCCCGATCATCCTTGCCTGGCCATTGACAAGGTCCGCTACTTCGGCGAGCCCATCGCCGCCGTGGTGGCCCGGGATCGCTACATCGCGGCGGACGCCGCCGCCCTGATCGAGGTCGATTACGATCCGTTGCCCGCCGTGACCGATCCGGAGACGGCCGCAACGGCGGGCGCCCAGCCCATCCACGAAAAGCTCGCGGACAACGTCGCGTTTGTGGCCACGCTTGACCACGGAGACTGGAAGGCCCTGGAAGCGGATCCGAGCCTGAAAGTGATCAAGCAGCGGTTCGTCAATCAACGCCTGGCTCCGGTCTCCATGGAAACCCGTGGCGTGATTGCCAGTTACTCGCCGGGCGAGGACACGCTGACGGCGTGGTCCTCGACTCAGATTCCGCACATCCTCAAAACGCAGCTCGCCATCATGTGCGGCGTGGACGAAGCCCGCTGCCGCGTGATCACTCCGGAAGTCGGAGGCGGGTTCGGCTGCAAACTGAACGTGTACGGCGAAGAAGGCGTGGCCTGCTTCGCATCCATGAAGCTGGGAAAGCCGGTCAAGTGGATCGAGGGCAGGCAGGAGAATATCGCCGGAACCATTCACGGGCGCGACCAGGTCAACCACGTCGAGGTCTACGTCCAGCCGGACGGCAAAGTAGTGGGTCTGAAGTGCCAGGTGATCGCCGACCTCGGCGCCTATCACCAGCTTCTCACTCCGGCCATCCCCACCCTGACCGCACTGATGATCCTCGGCTGCTACAACATCCCCCACGTGTTCGTGGAAACCAAGGGCGTGTTCACCAACAAGATGTCGACGGACGCTTACCGTGGCGCGGGCCGCCCGGAAGCAACCTACATCATCGAGCGCGTCATGGACCTGGTGGCGCGCGAACTGAATCTCGATCCGGCCGACGTGCGGATGAAGAATTTCCCCGCGCCCAAGGAATTTCCGCTCACCCTGCCCACCGGCGTGGTTTATGACACCGCCAATTATCAGAAGACCCTGAAAAGGGTGCTGAAGGCGGCGGGATACGCTAAATTGCGCAAAGAGCAGGCCCGGCTGCGAAAGAAGGGAAAGTACCTCGGCATCGGAATGTCCACGTACGTCGAAATCTGCGCCATGGGGCCCTCCAGCCGCATGCCGGCCGGCGGCTGGGAGTTCGGTTCCGTACGCATCGATCCCACCGGCAAGGTCACGGTGCTGAGCGGCACGTCACCGCATGGTCAGGGCGAGGAGACCACCTTCGCGCAGATTGTGGCCGATGGACTCGGCATTCCTTTCGGCGATGTTACCGTCTTCCACGGTGACACGTTCCAGGTGCCGCTCGGCATCGGCACCTTCGGCAGCCGCACCACCGCCGTCGGCGGCACCGCCATCCACCTGGCGGTGGAAAGGCTGAAGAAAAAGATGGCGCGCATCGCCGGGCCCAAGCTCGGGGTGAAGCCCGGCGAGCTCGTCTTCAGTGACAGCAGGATTCACACCGCCGACGGTGCAAAATCCATCGGCTTCGGCGAAATCGTGGCCGAAGCCATCTTCGCCAAGCAGCTTCCGCCCGGCATTGAGCCCGGACTGGTGGAACAGTGCGTTTTCGAGCCCTCCAACTACACCTTCCCCTTCGGCGCGCACGTCTGCGTGACCGAGATCGATGAAGCCACGGGCTCCGTGCGCCTGCGGAATTACTACGCGGTAGACGATTGCGGGCGCGCGCTCAATCCCATGCTGGTGGACGGCCAGGTGCACGGCGGTCTTGCGCAAGGAATCGGACAGGCCCTCTGGGAGGAAATGGTCTACGACGCGAACGGACAGCTCGTGACCGGCAGCCTGATGGACTATGCCGTGCCCAAGGCGCACCAGTTCTGCTGGTTTGATAATGAAAGCACGGAGACGAGAACGCCGGTGAATCCGTTGGGCGTGAAGGGAGTGGGTGAGGCCGGCACAATCGGGTCGACACCTGCCGTCGTCAATTCGGTGGTGGATGCGCTCGCGCCGTTTGGCGTACGGCACATCGACATGCCGCTGAAGCCGGAGAAGATCTGGAAACTGATGCGCGAAGGAGTCCGTGCATGATCCCACAGGCTTTTGAGTATCACGTCGCCACCAGCGTCCGCGAGGCGGCGACGTTGCTCGCGGAGTTCGGCGGCGACGGAAAGGTTCTGGCCGGAGGCCACAGCCTGCTTCCGATGATGAAGTTGCGCCTGGCGACGCCCGGGCACCTGGTGGACATCAGCCGCATCCCTGACCTCGCTTACGTTCGCGAAGAGGACGGCAAAATTTACGTCGGGGCGCTCACCACGCACTTTCAGATCGAATCGTCCGAATTGCTGCGCGCCCGCTGCCCGCTCCTTCCCGAGACCGCGGCCGAGATCGGCGACGTACAGGTCCGCAACCGGGGGACGATCGGCGGAAGCCTGGCGCATTCGGATCCGGCCGCGGACTGGCCTGCCGCCATTCTCGCCCTGGACGCGGAAATTCGCGCCGTAAGCCCGCGCGGTGAGCGCTGGATTCCTGCCGCTGACTTCTTTGTCGATATCCTGACGACGGCGCTCGAGCCCGACGAGATTCTGACCGCCGTGCGGATGCCACCGCTGCCCGAGCGAGCCGGCGACGCGTACGTCAAGCTGCGGCAGCCCGCTTCCGGGTTTGCCATCGCAGGTGCGGCAGTCCGTGTAGTGCTCGATGAGGGTGGATCTGTACAGCGTGCGGCCGTGGCCGTCACCGGCGTGGCCTCCAAGATTTATCGCGCCGCCGGGGTCGAGTTTGCTCTGCCCGGCAAACGCCCGGATGCGCGTCGGGTAGCCGACGCGGCCGCCCATGCGGCCGAAGGCGTGGAAGCCAATGACGATCTCTACGCTTCCGCCGCGTATCGCGCACACCTGGCACGGGTTTGCACGGAGCGGGCGCTCCTCGCGGCCGCCGAACGCGCGGCCGTGGGCCGGTGAACGTGCGCTGCCATCCCGAATCGCCGTCCGGCAGGCGGGCGGACGTGCCCGGCTCATGAGAATCGAAGGCTCACAAAAGATCGCTCTCCCCCGAGAGACCGTTTGGCGGGGCCTGCTCGACCCTCGGATTCTCGCCCGCAGCCTCCCCGGATGCAAGCAACTCGAGCCCAACGCGGACGGAGGCTTCCGCGCCGAGATGGTGGTGGGCGTCGGCCCCGTCAAGGGGATTTTTCACGGCCACGTTCAGATCCTCGACGCGGTGCCGCCCGACCATTACCGGATGAAGGTGGAGGGCAAGGGCCCGGGCGGATTTGTGAACGGGGAAGGCACCTTCGAGCTCACCGACGACGAGGCCTCCGGCACGGTGATCCATTACGCGGCCGACGCCCAGGTGGGCGGTATGATCGCGAGTGTGGGGCAGCGGCTGCTTCATGGCTCCGCGTTGAAGGTCGTCCATCAGTTCTTCGCTGCCTTTGCCGCCCAATTGCAACCCGAGGGAACCCTGGCTGCTGATGCTGTGGCTGCGGTTGCTGCGGAAGACACCGCGACGCCGGGCGGTGCGGCCTCGCCGGCCCTGACACCGCCTGAGCCGAGTGCGCCCGTGACTTTTCCGGAACCCGAAGCCGTCGCGACCCCGCCTGCCGCGGTGGCTCCGGCTGCGAGTGCGGATGAGTTGATTTCTGAAGACCTTGCCGCCTTCGCCGGTGCGAAAGAGGGCGGCACGGAACCTGGGGCCGCGCGGAGTCTGCCATCGACCGCCGCCACAGAGACGGCGAGCGATGCCGGCACCGGCGGAATCCCGCCCAAGCACTGATCCGCGATGTTCTCGCTGAGCTTAAGGCGATTCGTCGGTAATCTCGATGGCGTTCACGCAGGCGTAGTCGCGCACGGGGACGAAACGAAAGACGAGCTTTCCTTGGCCGTCCGGCACGAGGTTGTGGAAGATTTTCACCAGCGCGCGGCCAGCGCCCCCGGCTTCTTTGAAGATGTCGAAATCCTTGAGGAGCGTCCGGCCGTTCATATCAACGTCAAACACCCGGCTGCCGGGTCCACCTTCGGGTGACCCGCCGTAGTCAGGAAGCGCCACGCCCGGCCGCTGGTTGTCCAGGCCCCAGTAGGTTTCGGCAAAGTGCAGGGTCGCGGCGTAGCGGCCCGGGGGTACTGGAATCGAGTAGTCGAAGTTGCCAAACCGCTCGCCCACGTAGAGGTCGGGATCGGGCGTCCAAGTAACAGGATACCGGTGCAGATGCACCGCGAACTGCCCGCCGCGCGCGTACTCGTCCGGCTCCCACACGTGCCCCTCGCGATCGGTGTAAGCGTTCTCCTGCGCCACGATGCGAATCGCATTGATGCGGCCGGGCGGCGCCGGTGTAATCTCGATCGCGTTCAGGACCGGCCAGTCAATCAGCGGCTGAAAGCGCAGGTGCAATTTGCCGTCGGCGGCGGGATGCACGTCCTTGAACACACGCACGTCCGCGGTGTCGTTCCCGCCGGCGTCCTTGATGATGTCGAAGATGTGCAACAGAGACTGGCCGTTCATCGAAACGTCGAACAGGCGGCTGGTCTCGCCCCCGCCTGAGAGCGTGTCAGGTCCGTAATGGGTCTCGCAAAAATAGAGGCGCAGCTCGTAGTTGCCGGGATCGAGGGGAATGTCATAGGAGAACTGGCCGGAACGCATGGCTTGAAACATGGCGGGGTCGAGCGTCCGTGCGATATACTGGCGCGGCTGGGAAAACGCGTTGCCGCCGCTAAAGTACCGGTCGCTTTGCCATACGTTGCCCGCGCGATCATCGTAGTCGCCATTGGAGTATCCGGCCCGGATGCGGATTCTGTCGACAGAGCCGGCAGCAGGAGCAAGCTCGCTGCCAGCCGGGCTCGCGACCGCGGCGGGTGGGCTGTCGGGTGCACGCTTCGACCGGTTGGCGAGGAACAGAAGCCCGGCCACGAGCACAGCCATGAGCGCGAATACGCCTGTGGCGATCGCGATCCATTGCCGCCGCGGCCAAGACGCCGAAACCGGCCCCGGTTCGGACGCTGGTGCGGGCACGGGCTCCGAGGTTTCCTGCTCCGCCGGCTCCAAGGGGACGATGGCGATGTCAGAGGGAGCAGGCTCGTTCTCGGGCAGATGGTAAGGGCTTTCCTCGCGACGCACGAACCGAGGCACGTACTGTCCGGACTGGATGACGATATGAAGCGAGTGGGCTGCCCCGGCGGATTGATAGTACTCCCGCAGCTTTTTCCGGAGCCGGTAGATTTCAACTCGTACGATGGCGTCGCGGCTCTGATCAAAACCGCCGGGGCGGCCCAGAACCTCAGTCGCCAGAGTGTACTCTTTCAGCTGATCGCCCCGACCGTTGAAATACTCCTCGCACACGTAGGCGAGCAACTTCGCTTGGCGTGGAGCTCTTGTGAGCGCTCCCGACGCAAGCACCACGTCGAGCTCCGCCCTCTCCTGTTCAGCCAAGTCCGAGGCGGAAATTGATCCCAAGGGCATATCCTAGTCTCGTTGAACTATACCACGAGTCTTCCACAGGAAGCCAATCTGTCAATGTAACGTATTGTATGTTGTTCAACACAATTGATTTATGCATTGTAACCGTTACTCGGCGATTCGGTTAACAGGCTTAACGTTGCGTTACATCACCTAAAGCTACTATACGGTCAACAGGGGCAATTGGGATTCGTGCGCTGCTGTAGGGGGCCCCGTCAACAGCGGTTTCTGCAGTTCCTGTCCACATTTAGAAGCACTTGCGGAATTCTGGCGTCGGTTGAAGGACTAAGGGAAGTCGAGGCGAGTTGCTGAGTTCTGTTATCGCCCTGGCATTCAAGAGGGTGGCCAAGCGGATTCTCATGCGCGCTAGCGTTTGCGCGGGTCACGGATCCATGCCGACTGGTAGGTCTGCCTTCCGATTCGAAGGGCGTGGCCGAAAACGAGTGCGGGCGTCAAGTCCCGTGCCTGCTCGCCTTATGCGTACCGTCTGTCTCGACAAACAACTTTACTGGCAAGGGTTTAATAAGGGTCGCTTGACAACACTGAGCGACGCCGGGTAGCTTGAAGGGCTTCAGTTAGCGCTCGACGCCGACGTGGTCCAGACCGCAAGAATAACGAAGTTCGGAGGATGCCAATGAAACGTACGCTGGTGCTGCTGGCAATGGTCCTCTTGACCATTTGCTTTAGCGGCTTCGCCCAAGACACTGCGCGAATCGATGGCACGGTAACTGACAAGAGCGGTGCCGTCATTCCCGGAGCCAAGGTCACGATCGCCAACCCGGACAAGGGGTACACTCGTGAATTGGTCAGCGACTCTGCCGGAGTCTTCTCCATTTCGGCCATTCCCATCGGCGATTACGTCGTGACCGCGGAGGCGTCGGGCTTTCAAAAGCTCGTGCGCTCCGGCATCACGCTGCAGGTGGGCCAGGTCCAACGCGTTGACATGCAGTTGACCGTCGGCCAGGTGACGCAAGAAGTGACCGTCACCGGTAACCTTCCCAAGGTGCAGACGGACACGGCTGCAATTTCTTCGGTAATTAGCAACACGCAAATCCAGAACCTCGACCTCAATGGCCGCAACTGGGTATCGCTGGCGTTGCTGGTGCCGGGCGCCGTTCCCGATAACGGCCTGAATACGAGTTCGGTAGGCGTCTACGGAAATAACAGCATTTCCTTCAACGGAAATCGCATGCAGTACAACAACTGGGAGATCGACGGCGGCAACAACACTGACGAAGGCTCTGCTTCGACCTTTAACACCTACCCGAGCCTCGACACCATCGCCGAGTTTCGCATCTCCACCTCAAACTACGGCGCGGACATGGGCAAGCATGCCGGGGCCAACATCGAACTGGCCACCAAGTCCGGCACGCGCGAGTACCACGGCGACGCCTTCGAGTACGTTCGCAACGACGTATTCGATGCCCAGCCCTTCTTCATCAATCGCAACTGCATCGACAGTTGCAACAATAACGGTACGGGAAGCTCTCCGACCACTCCGTTGAAGTGGAACGACTGGGGCTACACCTTTGGAGGCCCGCTTTACATTCCCAACCACTACAACACCGACAAGTCCAAGACCTTCTTCTTCTGGTCGGAGGACTGGCGGCGTTACCGGCAGGGACAGGTGATCAGCGCCGGCGTCCCATCGCTTCTGGAGCGGACCGGCGATTTCTCGCAGTGCGATCCGAAGTCGGCGAACTATCTTCCCAACACGGTCGGCAGCGGGTGCAATTTGCCGAAGCTGAACGGCGTCACCTACGACAACGTGGCGAGCATGCCGGGGTATAACGCGCAGGCCTTCACCAACGGCACCGACCTCATCAATGGCCTGGTTCCCCTGCCCAACAGCGGCCCGGCGAGCTGGACCACGTCTTCGAGCGCTCCCACCAACTGGCGGCAGGAGCAGATCCGAATCGATCAGAACATCAGTGATAAGACGCAGGCCTTCTTCCGCTACACGCAAGACACCTGGAATACCTTGGCGGTGCCTGCGCTCTGGCAGTGGGCCTCCTACGATACCGTCAAGACCCCCTTTGCGGGCCCTGGCGAAAGCGCGGTTCTCCACATCACCCACACCTTCAAGCCCAACCTGGAGAATGAGTTTGTGGCGGCTTATACCACGGACCACATTCTTCTGTACAACGAAGCGGCCGATTCTGTGGCGGGTTCGATCAACCGGCCCAGCAACTTCGTGATGAACCACCTTTTCGGGGCCAATGCGAGCAACACTCTGCTGCCGGCCTTGGAACTCTGCGGCGGCCTCTCTTTCTGCACCAATGAGGACGCGGGCAACCACCCCTGGTTTAACTCGAACCCCATCGTCACCTGGAAAGACAACATGGCGTGGGTGCACGGCAACCAAACCACCAAGTTCGGGTTCTACCTCGAAAACTACCGCAAGAACGAGCAATTCGGAACCGATACGCAGGGCGAGCTCCAGAACGGTGCGGGCGGAACCCTGACGACTGGAAACGCCATGGCGGACATGTTCCTGGGCCGCATCCAGAACTACGTGGAAGGCACCCAGATCGTGAACGGCACGGCGGTCGGTGGTTATGCCAAGGGTCACTGGCAGATGACCGATCTTGAACCTTACATCCAGGACGACTGGAAGATCACGCCACACCTTACCCTCAACCTGGGCGTGCGGTACTACATCTACACCAGGATCCACGACGTCACACAGCCGACCATTGACTCCGGATTCGAGCCCAATCTGTACAATCCGGCGAACGAAGCGCAGTTGAATAGCGGCGGCTTCTTCATAGCCGGCACAGGCGACACGCCCGGAAACTTTGGGAACGGGCTGGTCCAGTGCGGCTCCAATGGCATTCCGAACGGCTGCCAACTTCGGAACACGGGCAAGAACATCGCTCCGCGATTCGGCTTTGCCTGGGACCCCTTCGGGACCGGCAAGACCTCGCTCCGCGGCGGATTCGGCATCTATTATGAATCCGGGAACGGAAACGAAGCCCAAACGGAAGGCGGCGAAGGCAATCCTCCCGGAGCGCCCGGCGTGACCGTGAGCAACATCCTCGGTTACGGCAGCATTGCTCCCAGCGGCTTGCTGATTCCCGCGCCGACCAGCTTCACTTCGATTCCATACAGCGAGCACTGGCCGCACGTTTACCAATACAGCCTCAGTCTCGAGCACCAATTGGGCGTTAACAGTATCGCGAGCGTGGCCTATGTCGGCAATATGGGCCGCGATCTGGCGCGCGAACTGAACATCAACGAAATCCCGGTCGGTGTTGGCACACAGACTGTTCAAGCATTTAACAGCATAGGGCTGGTGGGCGGCAAGGCTGCGGGCGCGGGCGCGCCCGGAGACGCGGGAGTGCAGCTCTGCAGCACTTCCGGCAGCTGCAACGTGCAGCAAATCCTCATCAACCAGTCGGCGCCGACTGATCTCTTCGTGCCTTACAGTGGCTACACCACCATCGGCGAGAAGCAGAACACGGCCCACTCCATCTACAACGGACTGCAGACGAGCCTCCGGCACACCTTCTCTCGCGGGCTGACTCTCCAGGCCGCCTACACCTGGTCGCATGCCCTCGACAACTCCAGCAGTACCTACAGTTCGGGCGCCGCAAACTCAGTTGACGACGCTGCCCTGAATCGCTGGTACTCCACGTCCGACTTCAATCGCACGAACGTGCTCCAGGTCAACTACATCTATGCCATACCGTTCTTCAAGAACTCGTCCAACGCCTTCGCCCATCAGGCGCTTGGCGGCTGGCAGTTGAGCGGCATCGGCAGCTTCTTTACCGGTGAGCCGGTTAACTTCACCTGTGGTCCGAGCGGATTTTCCACCGGCATCGGTACCGCCATGGTGTGCGATACCGTGGGCAAGGTCGCCATCGATAAGACCTCGTACAACGATCCGACCTACGGTCCAACCATGTCGTGGTGGAATTCGGCCACGGTCACCCAGCCACAGTACAGCCAGGCTTTCGCTAACGGCGAGGCCGGCATGTTCGGCGACATGGGTCGCAACGTGCTGACAGGGCCCGGCCGGAACAACTTCGACATGGCGCTCGAGAAGAACTTCAGCCTCCCGTGGTTTAGCGGCGAACACTCCACGATGCAGTTCCGGCTCGAGACCTTCAACACGTTCAATCACACGCAGTACCAGTACGTGAACGCCGGCTGCAGCGGCTCCGTCTCCTTCGGCGGATCCTGCACGGCTTTCACCTCTGCTGGAGCTCCAGGCGGACCCAACGTGGGACAAGGCGAAGTCAACTCCACGTGGTCGCCGCGCAACGTCCAACTGGGCCTGAAGTTCATGTTCTAGGCTCCGCTTAGGCAGCACCTTGTTGGAACTCTCGGGCGCAGCGAGGCAGAAATTCCTCGCTGCGCCCAATTTGTTTGTGGGAGATGGCCCGGGAGAACATGAAGCTCAACCAACACATCGTGTGGTCAAAAGCGAGAGCAAGGTTGGCGCCAGGCGTCGGCCTGTTGCTGGCCGCCGTTCTCACATTAGCGGGTGCGCTTCGGGCTCAGGCTCCGACGCGCCCCGGCGCATCCGACGAACAGTTGCGCGCGGAATTCACCAAGGCGCAGACTGCGCTCCAGAGCAAGGATTACCCGGCTGCCGAGCGCGGATTCAAAGACTTTCTCAAACTCGATCCCAACTCAGCGGCGGCCTACACCAACCTGGGAGTCGTCTATCTGAGGGAGGCGGCCGGTTTGTCGGGCTCCCCCGCCGACGCCAGGTATGACGAGGCCATTCAGGCCTTCAAGACGGCCGGGAAGCTTGACCCCGGGATGGTGGGCGTGGAGCTGAACCTCGGACTGGCCTATTACCGCAAGGAAGACTTCAAGGACGCCGCTCCATCGTTTGAGCGCGTGCTCGAGGCGACTCCGGATAGCCTGCAGGCGCGCTACCTCCTCGGCATGTCCCACTTCATGGTGCGCGATTACGCCGCTGCCGTCGCCACGCTCGAACCGCTCCACGATCAGGAACAGGACGATCTCGATTACCTTTACGTGATGGGAATCGCCTACGGGCAGATCAAGCGCAACGATGACTCGGTGAAGGCCTTCGGCGAGCTGGTCCGCGCCGGCGGCGATACCCCTCACCTGCATCTGCTGCTCGGCAAGGCCTATCTCGATCTCTATCAGAACGCCCAGGCGGAAGACGAGCTGAAGAAGGCGGTGGCCGGCGACCCCAAACTGCCTTTCGCCCACTACGACCTGGGCGTGCTTTATCAGCGTCTGGGCCAGATGGACGAGGCGGCGGCCGAGTTCCGGAAGGAGATCGAGGTCAGCCCCGACGAACCGTGGAGTTACCAGAACCTGGGCACGATTTCGATTGAGTCCGGCGATGCGGACAAGTCCATCCCGCTTTTCCGCAGGGCGCTCGCGATCAATCCCAAGCTGCCGGAGTCCTTGTCGGGTCTCGGCAGGGCCTATCTGCGCAAAGGCAACGTCACGGAAGCGATTTCCTGCCTGCAGCGGGCCCTCGCGATCATTCCCGACAGCGCCAACACCCACTACCAGCTCGGCCAGGCGTACCTTAAGGCCGGCCGGCGCGCGGATGCCCAGAAGGAGTTCGCCCAGCAGCAGGAATTGCTGGCGAACGCCCGCCAGGAGCAGGCGGACAAGGTCTCCGGGAAACTCCCAGCGCCGTCCGGCCCCGCGCACTAGTGGGCTGTCCCATTCAATTCGTTATGCCGGGCCTTGGACCGGTTGTTGGCGACCACCACACCCCTAACCCATCCTCAACGAGTAGGGGAACTCCCCTCCTTGATACGGAGGGGCCGGGGGTGGTTGTAACGAAATGGCTGGGACAGCTCACTAGGGATCCGACGCACCAAGGGTCGAAGATTGACGATGAGGGTTGATGACGGCACCGTGCCCGGGATCGTCATGCGCGGGCTGATCCCGATCCCGGTGCGCGCTCGCTGGTAATCAGAGGTAATCAGCGCGGGCCGCTGATTCGCTGTCGCTTGACCGGCCTAGTCCGGCGCGCGCTGGGCCTGGCCGTTCGCGAGCGCCTGCTTGAGCACAGCCTGCATCTTGTGCGCGGCCTCGCGGGCCAGCTCACCTTGCAGCCGGCCGAGTTCGCCCTGTTTCCTTCCGAGCTCGCCCTGTTTCCTTCCGAGCTCGCCCTGCTGCGCGCCGAGGTCGCCTTGCTTGCGTCCCAATTCGCCTTGCTCGTCGCCGACCTTTCCCTGTAAATCGCCGAGGTAGCCCTGAAGATCCCCAAGCTCGCCTTGAAGCCGTCCGAGATCATCCTGGCTCGCCGTCGATCCCAGCTCATGGATCTCGTCTTCGACTTTTTTCAAGCGCGCCTCGAGGTCTGCCGGCACCTTGACGCGCGCAGTATCCTGCTGCTTGCCGAGCTCGTCCTGCTTTTGGCCGAGCGCGTCCTGCTGCCGGCCGAGTTCGTCTTGCCGGCGACCCAACTCGTCCATGGGGGCGTAGAGGCGCTGCGCGTTCTTGACGGTTGCGGCATCGCGGATGACGTATGAGTTTCCGTCGTGGATGAACCAGATGAAGTCGGCTCCGATCTTGCTGCGCAGCGCCCGCACTTCATCCGCGTCGTCGCTCGACCCGTTCATCATGACCGACCTGCCGGACACGACGGCGAAGGTCATTCCCTGATGCTCATTGTTGATCATCCAGTCGCCATCATCCCCGCCTTGCGGGGGCTCGGGAGCCTCAGGCGGTTCGGACTGCGCCGCCCAACCTGGGACCCGAGCCGGCACGGGTGGAACCGCCCAGGCGCCCGGCCCAGTGGGCCCGATCGGCGCGGTCGGCCCGATCGGCCCGATCGGCCCGGCCGGAGCTGGAGGCGCCGCCACGGCCATATGCGCCATAGGTGCCGGGTGAACCATGACGGAGAAGGGTGCAGGCGGCGGAAGCGGTGATGCCGGAGCCACGGGGCCGATCACGCGAGGCCCAATTGGCGCGCTCGGGCCGATCGGCTGGTCTGGCGCGGCAGGCGGCGCGACGCGAGCGGCCGGGGCCGCCCATCGCACGACCGGGGGAAGCGGAGCCGCGGGCGCGGGCGGCGCGGGAAGCTGCAGCGCCGCGGCCGGACTCGCAACCAGCACGGGCCGCGTCATGGCGGTCAGGCAGACCAGCGGCGCGCCGGCGAGCGCCAGCAGAACCAGCAGTCGCGCCTTCCGAGGGACGTGAGGCGTCCCGGTCGACGACAGAATCTTCTCGATCCGTTCGTGAGCGCGGCCGCCTCGAGCCATGAATACTCCCTGCCGGCAAACGCGCGCGCCGTTGTCTTGTAACGCTCCAAAGAAGCTCATAAGAACCTCCGCATAGTACGTGGGCTCTGCACCTGCGCCGATCACGGCGAGGTCGCTCGCTTGTTCACTGAGTGCCGCCAGATGACCCTCCAGCCACCAACTGAGCGGACTGAACCAGAAGAAGCTTCGATAGACGAGGGCTAGCGTCTTGGTGCGCGCGTCTCTGCGCCGGACGTGGGAAAGCTCATGCGCGATCACCGCCGAGAGCTTCGTGCCCTCCCACTCGCGCCAGTCGGCCGGAAGCAGAATCGCCGGCCGCCACACGCCGAGGGTAAGCGGGACCGTTACGGCTGCGGACTCCGCAAGCGCCGGAGCGCGATCGACGCCCATGGCGAGCGCGTGCCAATCGAGCCACCGTAGGGCGCTTCGATCGTCAATGGCGTGCGCCGTCCGGCGCAGGCGATGGCTGAACACGAAGCCCACGGTCAGGCGCCCGAGCAGGAAGGCCAGCACGAGCGCATAAACGCCCAGGGCGATTTCCGCCGCCGTGAGCGAGCCGATTCCCGCGCGCCATGCCCGGATGCGGGCTGCTGCCGCGATCTGAACCGGTCCCCCCGACGGTGCCGGAACCGGCGCCGGAACCAGCGCCGGAACTGGTGTTCGTCCCGATGCGAGCGCCGCGCGCTTGTCGAACGGCACCGCCGCGCTGGCCGGATGAACGAGGACGCGGCGGGTGCTGCTCGCGCCGCTGCCGAGGGCCGCTGAATTCGCGGCTCTTGAAGAAGAGGGCGAAGAAAAGGGCGAAGAAAAGGACGATGAAGACCGCAACGCGGCTACTGTCGCAAGCTTGCCGCGCGCCTCCTCGAGCCACGCTGCGGCCCGAGTGGCTGTCTTCGCGGACACGCGTACCGGCACGCGCACCGAAACGACCGGCAGCAGCAGACCGAGCGCGGGCAGCGCGAGGGCGGCGTACAGCACGCCCCTCCACACGGCCAGACGCAGGAAGGCGTGGCGCACGCGAAACGCGCGCAGCGCAAGCGTCGCCAAGACCGCCGGCACCAAGGCACGCAGGGCCGCGTCCGCGAGGCGTCCGATCGCCCAGGAAGCACCGATAGCCGGGGATGCGTCGGGGAAAGTCATGGCTTGGCCTCCTTCTTTTGCGCGATCTTGCGGGCGAGGCGCTGCAGTTCCTCGGAGTCCAGCACCTCGTTCTCGACCATTCCCACAAGCAACTGTTCGACGGATCCGCCGCAGAAGCGGTCCGCGATGTGGCTGACGGCGCGCGCCGCGATATTCTGGCGCGCGTGCGCGGCGCGATAGAGAAACGTGCGGCCTTCCACCTTGTGGCGGAGATAGCCCTTCTCTTCCAGGCGGCGCAGGACCGTGCGCACAGTGGAATCCTTCATGGCGTGGCGCGGAGCGAGCGCCTCGCGCACGGCCTCCGCGGTCACGGCGCCTGCAACCCAAATGTGGTCCATCACCAATTGCTCCACCCCGCTCAGGTTGCGAGGACGCGCTGCTCTTGGACTGCCCTTTGCGTTAGTCATAGTAACGTTACAACCTGTAACACATAGCCCGTGGAGCGTCAAGCGAAAGTTTCAAAGAAAGTTTCAAGGTCTTAGACGGCGGCGCGCCGGTGGAGAGTAGTCGGCGGATTCGACCGCAAGCGCGCGCGGCTCCGCCTTCTCGGGTGGTGGGTAAGAGTCGGGATTTCCCATTCTCCGGCGGCTGAGCCCCGGCGGGTCGCGGCTGACCCGTTCGATCTTGCGCGGAACCACGCGAAGCCGCCGCTCTCGGATGCCGTCGGCGGACTGGTACTGCTTTGTAAAGGGCCTGCCCCCTTCGGGGTCCACCACGGAAATCCGGCGCGCGGAGGCGAGCCCTTGTTATGATAGCCTAGTTATAGCGTTTACACGCCTAGCCTTGACATGAATCGTCGCTTTCCGTTAGCCTGACACAAGCTGGATCCAGCGGCGCTGAGTGGAGCAATGGAGCGAAAGGCGGCGCAGGCTGCCGTCTGATCCCGGCCCGGCTGCCCATGAACAGATGCCCATGAACAACGGTTCCAGCCCGGCGGTGCTCGATGCCTTCAGCCGTCCCTTGCGCAGTCTGCGGCTCTCCGTGACGGACCGTTGCAACCTGCGCTGCCAGTACTGCATGCCGGAGGAGGAATACCGGTGGATCGAGCGCGGCGAGATCCTCACCTTTGAGGAGTTGGCCACGCTGGCGCGCGTTTTCATCGGTCTGGGCGTTGACCGGTTGCGCTTGACGGGCGGCGAACCGCTGCTGCGGCGTGATCTTCCGAGGCTGATCGCCCTGCTGCGGGAAGCCGGGCGTCCGCCGGAGATGTCTTCGAACGGCGATTCCTCTACCTTGGGCGCTTCCGGGGGCGCTTCGGGAGCTTCGGCCCCGGGGCCGGGCCTGCGCGACCTGGCGTTGACCACGAACGGTCTGTTGCTCTGCGCCCAGGCGCGCGATTTACGGCGAGCGGGGCTCGGCCGGGTGACCATCAGCCTGGACACGCTGCGTCCCGATCGTTTTCGCGCTCTGTCCCGGCGCGACGGGTTGAGCGGCGTGCTCGAGGGAATCCGCGCCGCGAGCGAGGCCGGGTTCGACGCCTTGAAGATCAACAGCGTGGTGATCCGGGGCTTCAATGACGACGAGCTCGGCGATTTAATCGATTTCGGAACCAGCGTGGGCGCCGAGGTGCGATTCATCGAGTATATGGACGTGGGCGGCGCCACGCACTGGTCGGCGAGCCAGGTGGTGTCGCGCGTCGAGATGCTGGACCGGCTGCGCGAACGCTACGGCCCGATTGAGCCGTTGAACCTGGAGGCCCAGGGCGGGGCGCCGGCCGATCGCTTCCGCCTGCCGGGCGGGACCACCTTCGGCATCATTTCGTCCACCACCGCGCCCTTCTGCGCGCAGTGCGATCGCGCGCGCGTGACGCCCGACGGATTGTTTCTGCTCTGCCTTTACGCCCGCCAGGGCCTCGACCTGAAGCGGCCGCTGCGCGAAGGCGCTTCGCCCGCCGAGTTGCGCGCCCTGATCGCCTCCTGTTGGGAAGCGCGGCGGGACCGCGGCGCCGAAGAGCGCAAGACCATGCGCGCCCGGGGGCCGTTGGTTCAAGTCGAGGATTTGCGCCAGGACCCGCACCTGGAAATGCACACGCGGGGCGGCTAAGGGATGATGAAGGGATCAAGAGTTGAGATGAGACCACCCCGGCCTTCGGCCACCCCTCCTTAACAAGGAGGGGAGCTTCAGGTAAGGATCCCCTCCTCGTTAAGCACGGGGTGCCGTAGGCTAACAAAGACTCCCCTCCTCCTTGAGGAGGGGTGGCCGAAGGCCGGGGTGGTTGAACTTGCGGACCGAGCCCCACCGGAACGGTCGCTCATTGAAGTCGAAACTGAACGGAAACCATGGCTGAACGTTACTTTGAACGCGACGAAGCGGAAGCGCTGCTCCCCATGATCTCGAGCACGCTCGCGCTCGCCCGCGAGCTTAAGGAGCAGTTGGACTCGCTCGACCGCGAATTTGCCCAGGTGGCCGCCAAGATCATGATCCTGGGCGGGTGGATCCCGCCCTACAAGGAACTGACCGTCAAGCGCGCGCTCCGCGAGGAGACCAACGAAAAGGTCCGGGAGGCGATCAACCGCATCCAGGAATCGGGTTGCATCCTGAAGGACCTGGACGAGGGGTTGGTGGACTTTCCCACCGTCCGCGAAGGCCGCGAAGTCTACCTTTGCTGGAAATTCGGCGAGGAACGCATCGGTTACTGGCACGGCATGGACGAGGGATTTGCCGGACGCAAACCGCTCGACGAGGACGACATCGAGGAGCCCGACGAGCCCCCTTCCGGGCCTAGGAGGGTTCAGTGAGCAGGCCGTTTCGCGACCCAGCGGGATGGTGATATGCGAGAAATTCAAAAATGTTACGAACGAAGCCATTAGGGTATTGAAAACAATCGACTTCTGTTTTCCATATTCAGCGAAAGCCAAGAGGTTATTGATTCTATTGATTTTATCGCTGAAAAGCCAATATATTACTGAAAAATAAGGCAGTTAACCATAGGCTGGCACCTAAAAAACGATGAGGAAACACGCTATCCTACTTAGAATCAGTTGTTTATAGAACTTGAAAGCCGTTAGGTTATTCATAAATAAGGCACTTATTTCAAAATTAGAGCGTCAAAATCGAGCTCCGGATGTCATTTGTACGGCAAATTTACCTCGAAAAAACACCGTTTGTTCCGCGAGGCCGGACATCCAACCGGGGACGCCGATCGTTAGGTGCCAATGAGTGACGCCACTACCACCGTGAACGGCCTGGCAGCCGCCTCCAGCCCGTACCTGCGCAGCGCCGCCCACCAGCCCGTCGCCTGGGAGGAATGGGGCGAGGCGGCGTTTGAGCGCGCGGGCCGCGAGGACAAGCCCATCCTGCTCGACATCGGCGCCGTGTGGTGCCACTGGTGTCACGTCATCGATCGGGAGAGCTACGAGAACGGCGAGATCGCGGCCATCATCAACCGGCACTATGTGGCCGTGAAGGTGGACCGCGACGAGCGGCCCGACATCGACGCCCGCTACCAGATGGCGGTGAGCGCTCTCACCGGCCAGGGCGGCTGGCCCCTCACGGCCATTCTGACGCCCGACGGCAAGCCGTTTTTCGGCGGCACCTACTTTCCGCCTGACGACCGTTACGGCCGGCCCGGCATGAAGCGCATCCTGGAGACCATTGCGCACAACTACCACACCCATCGCGCCGAGATCCATACGAGCGCCCGGCAGATCAGCGAGGCCCTGGGCAAGACCGAAATCTACCGGTCCGCCGGCCGTGCCGGAGGCGCGACGGTGGAAGCCGTGGTCGCCAACATCGAGGAGCTTTACGACCGCGAGCACGGCGGATTCGGGCGCGCGCCGAAGTTCCCCCATCCCTACGCGGTGGATCTGCTGATCGACCAGTATCTGGAGCGCGGCGAGCGCCACCTGCTCGACATGGCCGCTTCCACCCTCGAGGCCATGGGCCGCGGCGGCGTCTACGACCACGTCGGCGAGGGCTTTCATCGTTACTCGGTGGATGAGCACTGGGGCGTGCCGCACTTCGAGAAGATGTCGTATGACAACTCCGGCCTGCTTGTGAATTATCTGCACGCCTGGCAACTCACTCGCACGGAGTTCTTCCGCGAAGTCGCTCTCGGCATCCTGAGTTTCGTGGAGAGCGTGCTTTCGCGGCCCGGCGGCGGGTTCTACGCGAGCCAGGACGCGGACTACAGCCTGGAGGACGACGGCGACTACTTCACCTGGACCCTGGACGAGCTGCGCGCGGTGCTGGACGAACAGGAAGCGCGCGTGGCGGCCCTGCGCTACGGCGTCGGGACCACCGGCGCGATGCACCACAATCCTGCCAAGAACGTCCTGTTTATCGATCAGCCGATCGAGGCGATCACGGTCCGCGCGGGCGTGAGCGCGGAAGAGGTTGGACGGATTCTGGCGCGCGCCCGGGCGAAGATGCTGGAGGCGCGCTCGCGGCGTCCCACGCCGTTCGTCGATCGCACTCTTTACGCCGGCTGGAACGCCATGATGGCCTCGGCGCTGCTCGAAGCGTATAAGGCGCTGGGGCTCGAAGGCGCGCGCGATCGCGCGCTCGAAGCGCTCGACATCTTCCTCGAAAAGGGTTGGGACGCGCGGCGCGGCGTGGCCCACGTGCTCGCGGAGCCTCCCACGTCCGCGGCCACGACCGGGGCCGGCGGAGAACTGGTCGCCTCAAACTTCGACCTGCTCGACGATCAGGTGCTGATGGCCTCGGCGCTGCTCGACGCTTTTGAAGTCACGGGCGAGCGCCGCTACTTCGATCGCGCGCTCGACCTCGGCGAACTGGCGGTGCGGCGATTCTGGGACGAAGCGGAGGGCGGCTTCTTCGATATGGCCCTGGACGCAGCGGACCGGCGGGGATCGCTCGTGATCGCGCGCAAGGCCCTGCAGGACTCGCCGACGCCGGCGGGGAATTCGGTGGCCGTGGCCGTGCTCGATCGCCTGGCCTATCTCGGGGCCCGTCCGGACTTCCGCGAAAAAGCCGATCGCGCCCTCGATCTCTTCGCCACCAAGGCGGGCGAGGCCGGTCTCTTCGCCGCTACGTACGCTATTGTACTAGCCTACCATCTGCGGGAACCCGTTGAGATCGTGGTGCTGGGCCCGGAGCGCGACCCCGGACGCGAGGCGTTGTGGAGGGCCGCGCAGGACGCGCCCGTCGCCGGCAAACGAGTGCTCGCGATTACGGCACAGCAGGCCTCCACCGCACGGCGGCCCGCTACCGCAGACGAGGCCGCTACCGCAGGCGAGGCCGCAGCCGGCGATCTGCCGGCCGGACTCGCTGCCACGCTGCCGCACGCCAGGTTCGAGCATCCGGTGGCGCTCGTCTGCACGGGCACGGCCTGCCAACCGCCCGCCTCCACCGCGGAAGAACTGACGGAAGCGCTCGGTCGAGCAGGAGCGCTCCGGCCAGCCTGACTCGCCCGGCCGGGCTGCGATCCGCTCGGCCTCCGCCAAGCGAATCCGCAGGTGTGCTACAATGCCAGCGTGATGGGCCGTTAGCTCAATTGGTAGAGCAACTGACTCTTAATCCAAAACGTCGCGCGTGCACCTGTTAGCACCTACGCGTAAGTCATTGCAAACAAATAAAATGGCTGGTCGGGATACTTGCACATACTAACAGAAACACGTCGGAACCCGCTACGTTTTCCGCTACAGTTACCCTGCCCGAGCCCTTGAGCGGAAACCCGCTATACGCTCCTGCCGGCTTCCAGAAACCTAGTCGCACGTACAGCCGCCGGGGCTGCGCGAGAGAATCCTAGGGCACGCCCGCGCCCGACAACGACACGCTGAGTACACCGCCGCCGCCGCCGTTTACCTGTAAGCTGGCGCTGGCCGGGCCCTTGAATTTTGGGGTAAACGTCACGCTGATTGCGCAGCTTGCCCCGGTGCCGATGCTCGTCCCGCAGTTATTGGTTTGGGCGAAGGCACCGGCGTTGCCGCCCGCCAGCCGGACACTGACGCTTCGCGAACTCTTCGCGACGTTGGTGAGTGTCACTGTCTGCGGCGAACTGATGTGGCCCCTTGTCACGTTGCCAAAGTTGAGGCTGGTCGGCGAAAGACTGAAGAAGCTACCACTGCCCGTGAGCGAGATGGTCTGCGGGCTGCCGCTAGCGCTGTCCGCGATGGCAACGGTGCCGGTGAGCGTGCCGGCGGCCATTGGGCGAAACTCCACCACGAGCGCGCAACTGGCCCCCGCGGCAACGCTCGACCCGCACTTGCTCCTAACTAGGAAATTGGGGCTGGCGGTGACGCTAGAGATAGCGAGGTCTGCGTTTCCGCTATTCGTCAGGAAGGAGGCGTCGGAACCGCTGGTCGTGCCAACTGTTTGGACTGGAAAGCTCAAGGAGATCGGGGAAATCGTCACCAGTGGTTCGACGGTCTGCAGGAGTATCGAGACGGTGTTGTCTGCGTTGCCGGCGCTGGCGAGGTCGAGCCGCCCGTCCCCGTTAAAATCCGCCGTTGCTAAAGCTTGCGCGTAGTTACCGGCGAGGTAGCCCGCGAAGGGTGCGAACCCACCCCCCGCCTGCCCCAGCAGGACGGACACCTCACCGCCGGACGCTCCGAAGCCGGACGTTGCCAAATCCAGGATTCCGTCGCCGTTTAGATCGGCCGTAAGGAGGGCCTGAGCCGCCATGAGGCCGGCCGGGTCGCTCTTCCCGAAGGCCCAGAAACCGCTGCTTCCGGCGCCCAACCATACTTGCGGCGAGAGGCCATCGGTAACCGTGGCGAGCGCCGGCGCGTAACCGCCGAGCGAGCCCGCGACCACGATGCCAGTGGGCATATAACCGAAGGGTAAGGAGGAATCAATAGGCTGTTGAAAGGTGCCGTCGCCATTCCCTAGCAGCGTCCCAATTGTGTAGTCATAGTAGTTGCCTTCTGCTAGGTCAAGCTTGCCGTCAGCGTTGAAATCTCCCACTGCGAGGGCGTACGGGCCGCTTCCCGTCGTGTAGTCCACATGTGGCTGGAAGCTGCCGTCCCCGTTGCCTAACAGCACAGAGATTGTACCCGGGGAGCTGCTGCCGCAATCAGGATCATTGCCGCACGAGTTCACCGCCGCGAGGTCGAGCCTTCCGGCTCCGCTAAAATCCCCAACCGCGATGGCGCCTGGGCCTATCCCCACGGTATAACTCACTGGGGCGCCGAAGGTCCCGTCCCCGTTGCCAAGCAGAACGGACACGGCACCTGAGCTGCACGGCATTTGAGGACAGTTGGAGTCGGCGACTGCCAAGTCGAGCTTGCCGTCTCCGTTAAAGTCCGCTATCGCCAGTCCGGACGGGCCCGTGCCGGCTGCGTATTCCACGGGTTGCTGGAAGGTCCCGTCCCCGTTGCCAAGCAGGACGCAAACCACGTTCGCGAGTCCGCTCGCAACCACGAGGTCGAGCTTACCGTCTTCGTTGAAATCCGCTGCCGCCAGCACTGCGGGATCAGACGCCACGGAGTAATCGGTTCTATTGAAAAGGAGTGAGGAGATTGCGGACGCCACTGGGAAAAAGATCACGTTCGACGTCCCACCGCTCGGTGCGGGGTTGGTCACCGTTACCGAGGCGGTCTGTGCGGCGGCGACATCGGCGGCATTGATGGTAGCGGTCAACTGCGAGCTTGAGACAAAGGTTGTGACGCGCGGGCTCCCGTCCCAGTTCACGGTCGATCCGGGGACAAAGCCGGTGCCGTTCACGGTTATCGTGAAGCCGCCGCTCCCGGGTGCCACAGCATCGGGCTGCAACGGCTGATCAATCAGGGGCACCGGATTGGTTTGGGCTCGTAGTTGCCCAGGGAGGAGCCCCAAGACGATTGCGAGCAGGCAGCTCGGTCCTAGGGCAGGCCGGCGACTGCGCCGCTTTCTATCGTGTTCCATGACACTCTCCTTTTCGCGTGCTACCGGCTGAAGCCTCTTATCTTGAACGTGAGCCGAGCCAACGCGGTGGCGCTGACGTTGCTATCCACGGCGGACGAGGTCGGATTCACGGTCGAGGGCGACATTAATGCGGTAAGTTATCCCGTCATTGAACCCAGAACATCACCTTGACGTCAGCGGTGCTGTCCGACGCCTGCCCTGTTTTGACTCGTACCGACCAAGTGTCGGAGGTGCCGTTCATCGTCACCGTGTTGCTAATATTGTTGCAGGAGAGTCCAGTGCCGAGGGCACAATGCAACGTGGTGGCCGTGCCGTTCTTGTAGAAGGTGACGATGCCGCTGTTGGTAGTGCCACCGACGGCCGAGGCGGTGGCGTATAGATGACTGACTGTGCCGCTCACAGGAAGCGGCATGGGAAGCTCCTGTGCCGCTGCGCCGCTGCAGGCGCTGCTGGTTCCTGTGCTGAGCGCCGGCTGCAAAACGTAAAACGCCAAGTTTCCTGTCCCGATCGTTCCGGCGCAGAACGCGTAGAGCAGGATCAGTCCGTTGCCGTAGGAAACTGTGTTCGTCATTGAGACTTGCGGCACCGTGTTCGTCGTGGGTGAGGAAGGATAGGAGACACCGTTGACGCTGCCCGTGGTGGTGGTACATGTTCCCGCGCTGGTGGTCGTGTCTCCTGTGAGCGCCGGAAGCTGAGAGCAGGCGACGGAACCGCTGAGGTTGGAAAACGAGGGCTGCGCGAAACCAATCAAGCCTGACGTGCCGATCTGATTTACGAACTCGTTCGTCATCGGCCCAGCCGGCTGGACAGGATTGCTGTTTGCGTCCGGCAGAGTAAAAATTCGCGCAGCCGTGGCGGTGCCGGTGATCTCAATGTTGTTGGTGGCGGCGGCGCCAATCCAAAGGTTTGAGAAGGGGAGGGCGGCGGACCCCAGCCCCATGCCACCTGCTGCTGTGGGCGTCAGAGTGCCGTTGAGCGTGGTGCTGTTGGTGCCGGCCTGCGCATCGAGCAACTGGAAAATGTCATTGGTCCCGTTGTCGGTAAAGTGCGTGCCGCCGGAACCCAGGGCTGGCGACGAATCGACGACGCTGTTGTCCGTGGCGCCCGAGTTGATGGTGACGTCGTTCTTAAGAGCGTTGAATATCCCGTCGATGCGGACAGCCGTACTGTACTTAGGGTTTGCAGTCCCGTTGCATGACGAAGTATAGGCGTTCCCTGGGTAATCGTAGGTAAACTGCGAGGTGCTGGCAGAAGTAACAAGGAAGGTGCCGTCCAGATTCGCCTGATCGCTGCTGCAACCGCCCCCAGGGTGGCTGATCACAATGCTTTGGCCCGGCGTGAGGGAGTTGGTTTCCGTCACAGTCACGTAGCTGCCGTTGCTACCAACGCTCTTCGAGGTGTCGCCGGCAGTGAGGGTGATTTGGGTAGTCTGACCGCCGTAGAGCAGGGCTCCGTGTCCGCCGCCCGCCGAGGACTCGATCTTGGCATTGACGATGCCACCGCGCAATGTGATGACCCCCAGGCACGCCGTGCCGCCCATGTCAGTGCTCACGTCGAAGTGCGTGCCGTACACGCGAATCGGGCCGGCACTAATCAGCCCTACGCATGCGGTCCCGATCGTATCCCAGGGGCCCAGCGTGGGCAGGGAGGACGTGCCGTTGTTGGGAAAGATGTCCCCGCCGATGACGATGGGGCCGTCTTGGGCGCCGTTGCTACCGTCGTACCATATGGAGTTGTCCTCGCCCTTGTCGTGGAGCAGGACCATGTTATTGTTGAATAGAGTCCCGCTGCCGTAGGTCGTCGCCTTCATGCCATAGGATAAGACTATCGTGCTGGGGGCGGCATCAGGCTGTTGGCCGTTGAAATTTTCGAAGCTGCAGTAGGCGATGATTGCCTCGCTGATGCCGTTCATGAGCAGGCCGCCTATAGCCGAGCCATCGTTGCTGACATCCCTGAAGGTTATATTCTCGATTTGGAAGCCCCCACCGCTCGGATTAGCGCTCTGTCCCACAGACAGGATGGTGATGGGCAGCGCGGTGACCAAACGCACACCGGCTTGAGGGCTCTGTTCATACTTGCCGGAATTTCCCATCCCAATGATTTGGAAGCTGGTCTGCGTGGCGAAGGTCACGGTGCTGCCAAACATGTAGTCACCAGTGCCAAGTGATCCGCCGTTCGGCACTAGGTAGGCACACCCCTTCGAAGTGAACTGGAACAACACCGCGTTCAACGCGTTGGACGGGGCGGGGCAGGCATTTGCTGCGCCTTGAAAGGCTGGAGCGTTGTCGGTCCCCCAGACGATGGGGACGCTTGTGGCTTGCGTGGGCGCCGCCGCAAGGGTGACCGTGGTGCCGCCGCTCTCGCTGATGATCGTGCTGGAGTACGTCGCATGGGCCGGCAAAGGGGGGCTCTGAGCCGCACCGGCCTTAGGGATCTGCACCGTCTTGCCGACGTCCGTTGACGCAAATGTGCCGGTGCCGCAAGTCAGCATCAGCTTGGTGACGTCCAGTGAACAGCCCACGGCTTCCTGTGCGTCATCCCTGGCGCCGAAATCCCTGACATTAATGGCGGGAACGGGATAGCTCGGGCCAGGTGTCTGGGCGAGCGCAGTTGCTCGTGAGCCAAGAGTCCACAGCAAGCACAACGGCGACTGAACCAACAGAACCAACATCCTCTTTTTCACCACGTATCCCCCTTCCCGGGTCGCCCTACGTTGCCACAAGCGCTCGCGCGAGCCAACGCGGTGTGTCAGGAATACAGCGGTCAGCTCTCGATGCGGAGCCAAGCCCACGCGGAGCCGATGGCGACTAGCTAGTAGGAGTTTTACCGACTACCTCGCACTCTACATACCACTACCCAACCGCCGCTGTCAACCACTTTTTGCAGTGTTAATTCCTTTGTTGAGAGCACCCCCGCGACTCCACGTGACCAAACGAGGCGCCCCGGCAGATGTTTGCAGCTACAGCAATACTCGTAAAGGGCGCTCGAAAGCGCGCCGGCCCGACTTGCGTCGTCCTTGCCGCGAATATAGCCTCCAAAACGAATCTCGCGATACTGGTAGGGAGCTAACAGATAGCCTCCCGGATCATACCCGTCCGGGCATGTGGTTACAGCACGGGCCATCACGGTAGCTCTTCATCTGCCATCTCGCGGGCCAGTTCGCGGACTTGGGAGACGGCCTCGTCACCTAACAACTCTCCTTCGAGGCCGCGTTGGACGGCGTCTCTCATGTCGGCCCTAAAGCTGGCATCCCAATACTCTTTGTCCGAGATTTCGCCCTCGGCATTCAACTTCAGTAGGTAGCTTGAAACTTCGTCAAGGCCGTGCTGAATCAGGCCGGCCTTGCGTCGCTGGCGGTCTTTTTCGGCCTGCCTCTTTTCGACCTCTGCGCGTGCTTCGCCGACAGTTGGCTCGAGTGCTTCCTTGCCGTCGACCTCTGAAATGTCGATGGGCAAGTCGGCGAGTATTTCGGCGGCCTCGCGCCGGATGCGGACCTCGTCCCGCTCCGTGCGGCTCCAGGGGAGCTGCTGCAACGCCCAACTGACGAGCCTTACGTCGAGCAGTCGTCTCTCGATGGCTTGACAGAAAGGCCGGATCGCTTCCTGGGCGGCCACCCGCATCTCGGTCAAGTCGGCGAAGCTTTCCAGGTGCCCAAGGGCGTCCCGGATCGCGGCCGTGGCTTTGACTTTTTCGGCATCGGTCGCCGAGTAGGGCAAGCTCCACAAAGTCTCCTTTGTGGCCCTCTCCCGGCGTTCCTGCGCCTCCCGTTTGGCCCCGAGGGGTTCCAGTAGTGCCTCCAGGCCCCGTGCGATGATCGTTACCATGCGCGGTTCGTCGGCGGGTAGGCGGCGCTCGATCTCGGCTTCCAGCGCCTCGGTCAATTCCTTGCGCTGTGCGGCAGTCAGCCAAGCGCGTTTCGGGATCGCGACGGCCTCGGCTACCGCGTCGTACCATCGCTGGCGAAACGCGGCCAATTCCTCCTCGGCCTCGAAGCGCGCTTGTTCCTCCGCCCGCTCCCGCTCCAGGCGTCGGCGCTCCTGGGCTTTCGCATGCTCCAGGCGTTCCCGCTGCAGTTCGATCTCGGCTTGATGTTGCTCGGCCTCCTCTTCGCGCTCCTGGGCTTCGGCCTCCCGCTGTTCCGCCTCCTCCTGCTCCTCGCGGCGTAGCTTGCCTAGTTCCGTCTTGGCGCGCAGTTCCTGGGTCTCAAGCGTCAACTCCTCCAGCCGGTCGCGGCGGTTCTGCAGGACGGGCGAAGCCTCGCGGACGGGTCGGGATGTGGCGTGCCGCTGGTCCTTGACAGCCTCGATGCTCTCTGCGGTCACGCGCACGTGCCCCCCTGGGGTTCGGAAGCCCTCCAGCGCTCCTTCTTTCACCATACGCCTTAGAGTGGGTATCGAGACGCCTAGTAGCGTGGCGGCGTCGCTGGCGCTGTAAGAATCCGTCGATGATCGATTTTTCTCTTTATTTTTCACTGTTTTTCCTGTCTATTTTTCGTGATTCTTGCGGTTTGGCTCGCGGTCGTCGTGAGATTCTTGTCTGTTTTTCATCGTTTTTCTTGACTGGCCTCAACCGGGTGCAGCCCTTCCAAAAGGGGGCGCTATTGTACGGGGGTACCGTCTGGGTAGGTGATTACCTCTTTGAGTGCGGCGGGCTGAAGTGGCCCAAACGCCGGCGAAGACCATTTGCCGGATCGGGCCACCGTCCCCCTCGTTTAACATCAGTGCCGGCGGTCGGTTCCTCGCGCTCGGCGGCGTCGCCAAATTTCGGCAGCGAACCCCTGGCGCTTTTCCTTGGGTGTTTCGTGGATGATCTTCCCGCCGGCGTCGATCGCACCGCGTACGTGTTGCAGCGCGGCTTCAGTGTAATCCCGGAGCGTGCGCGCTCCGGGGTTGAATTGGTGTGTCCGCTTGCCCTGCCCGGCTCGCGCCATCGCGAGACCGAGCCGGGTATTGCAGCTCTTACAGAGCCAGCGGAGATTGTCCGGCGCGCCGTTTGACTCGTCGCCGTCCTTGTGGTCGATTACCCGGAAGCGAGTCGAGCCACATGCGGCGCACTTCCTGGGTCCGGGCGGGCGGCATTCGGGCTCATGCGCCCTATACCGCTTCGCCCGGTCGGTGATTTGGTTTGCGGGCTTTCTCCAGGCCGCGCCGCACTCGCGCGCGGCTGGATTCAGTCCCGGCCGTTATCCTCGTCTTCATCCTCGTCCTCATCCTCGGTGCCGGCAAGATTGCCGATCTCATCGAGGCGGGAGCGAAGGTCTTCGTTCTCCTGCTCCAATTCCTTGATTCGATCCATCAATTCGCGTCTGCTAGGTACTTGCATGTGCTTTACTCCTTCTTATGAATTTGAAAACCTGATGCGGGCCTCTCCGCGTTCTCCGTGTGGCAAGCCTCCTCACTGCCGTAGTCTTCCTGATTGCGTTGAGTCCGAGTGCTCGTCGCGCCAGCGTTGTTCAGCAAATCCCGCAGCGCCTCCCGTGTTACAACTACGCGGCGACCAAGCTTGATTGCTGAGAGCTTTCCTTGTCTGATCCAGGCTCGGATTGTCCAAGGCGAGAGGCTTAACATTGCGGCTGCTTCCTCGACGCTGAATGCGAGTTGATCCATGTGAGCGTTCCTCCACACCTCAAGTTTCGCTTGACAGAGTACCTGGACGTAAATAACAATCGTAACCTGGCACTAGATCACGAGGTATGTGTTACGTATGGCGGCGAAAACAGGCAAATCGAAGCGGAAGCGAACGAAGAGACGAGCGACGAACGAAACCGTCGATTTCTCCAAAATGCAACAGGTCGAGTGGATTCCGAATCCCCCGCCGGGATTCGACCTGGTTCGTCGATTGAATGAGCAACCGGACAGCGATCCGACAAAACGGATTTCTGTCCTGATCCTGAAAATTAAGAGACTCCAAGACCTCGAACGGAAGCACAAAAAAACGATGTGGTTTTCCCCTTCAAAGGGCTTGATTTCCTCCAAGCGAAAAGCCAAACAGGACAGCCATTGGACTCGCCTGGAAAATTTTGATTACCAAGTCACAGAGCGAGAACTGCAGGAATATGCGGCCCGTGATCCGGTTTTCGCAGAGGTCTGCAAGCTGAACATGGACATCAAAAGCGAGCTCGATTACTTTAGTTTCTTCCCGCGCTTAAACGTATCGGCTTTCCGAACAGAGGTCGCTTGGATTCCACCAGCCGAAAAGCGCGGAGACTCGGCATATCATATGGTTGCGGGAGTCATTTCCTTGGCGGAGAACGACTCGCTTGGCTGGATCGATCGGTGCGAGCGATGCGGGCGCTGGTTCTGTGCGCGGCGTCCGGGGTACCAAAAGTTTTGTGGTGTGGCGTGTCAGCAGGCGCAATACAAATCGAGCTCCGAATGGAAAGCGCATCGGGCGCGATACATGCGCCGCTATCGAAGGACAAGCGGAATCGGAGGTTGTTAAACCAATGGCAATTTTCAAACGTGGCGGCGTTTACTGGTTTCACTTTTGGTTCAACGGGCAACACGTTCAAAGGTCAACGAAGCAGGGGAATCCGAACGTGGCGCGGACAATTGAGAGCGCCTACCGGACTGCCCTAGCGAAGGGCGAGGTAGGAATCTTTGAGCGCAAGCCCGCCCCAACCCTGAAAGAATTCAAGCAGCGTTTCATCGAAACAATTGAGGTCCGCTCGGCCGCGAAGCCCAAGACGGTCGAGTTCTACAAACAGCAACTCGCTCGCCTCCTAGACTTTGAACCCTTGTCCAAGTCACGCTTGGACCGGATCGACGAGTCGCTGATCGAAAGCTACGTCAAGCGCCGAAGTGAGACGGTCGCGGCGGCGACGGTCAATCGCTCGTTGGCAACACTGCGGCGAGCGCTTCGGCTCGCGCAGGAATGGCGCGTGATCGACCGGGTACCGCGAATCCGACTCCTAGCGGGCGAGCGCAATCGCGAATTCACTCTGAGCCACGCTCAAGAGCCGGGCTACCTCGCGGCAGCTCTGCAGCCGCTCGGCGACATTTCCTTGCTGATTTTGGACACCGGGCTTCGCGTTGGTGAGGCCATCGCGTTAGATTGGCCGAACGTCCATACTGAACCGGTGGGCGACGCGAAATTCGGGTATGTTCGCATCTGCGAAGGTAAATCGGCAACCTCGCGGCGCAACGTGCCCCTGACCGTGCGGGCTCGCGCCATGCTCCTGTCCCGCAAATCTCAGGCGTCGTCTTTTCGTGTTTTCACCGGCCCCGACGGCGCCCCGCTGCTGGTCAGTTCCTTGGATCACGAGCACAAGAGGCTGCGCGCAGCCTTGAAACTCTCACGGGAGTTCGTGCTACACTCTCTCAGACACACTTACGGCACTCGGCTCGGTGAGGCTGGGGCCGACGCGTTTACGATTATGCGGCTGATGGGTCATTCAAGCGTGACGGTCTCTCAGCGGTACGTACATCCGACGCCGGAGGCGTTGGAACGTGCCGTCGAGCGGCTCGACTCTCTGAACCGCGATGCGGCACAGAGGGTTGCGGCGAATCGACCCGCTACAGTTCCCGCTACATCGGCGAACGTCGGCGTCCGTAAGTGATTGATGGGCCGTTAGCTCAATTGGTAGAGCAACTGACTCTTAATCAGTAGGTTGAGGGTTCGATTCCCCCACGGCTCACCAGTAACCTGCTGCAAATTAAGCACTTAGCGTTTCTTGGGTCTCTACCGGCGAGTAAGGCCTTGGGCCCAAGTGTTCCAAAACTCCCTGCTAAACTGCGGTGTTCCAAAACTCCCACGGCTACATATAGAGGTTCGCCGGCGGAACAGGCGTGACGTCGAAGAGCCCCGAAGTGGCGGCGGAAGGGCTAGGAAATTCAACGCACCACAAGCCGCAGCGTCGTTTGGCGCAACCCGAACCGTAGATAAGCTCAAGCCTATCAGAACGGTGCAGGGGGTTCACAGTTTGCTGGCCGGCCCACCGACGCACTTCAGTGTAACGGAAAAATTAACGCCCGCCGGATCTTCCTTGATTGAGGTCGAGTATGATCTAGGCTAGCCGCGTACCGCACGAGGCTTGCTTGGACGTTGCGGTTGAGGGTAGAGCAACCGCCTGAAAAGCAGTAGGTTGGCTGTTCGATTTGGTGTAAATTCGCGGATGCCACGCTCAACCGCCCGGATGGGGTGATCTTGAAGACCGTGCCGCAGTTGTTGGCAAATCCAAAACAGGTATTGGCCCCACCCGCGTGGCGGCTTTAGCTCCGCTGATTTTTTGACTGCCAGCTCGCAGTCTGCCACCTCGGCAACAATGGTGCATTGCGGCTCGGCCCGGATGATGCTTTCTGCTGTTCCAAATGGGACATAACTTGGGTTCTGTATCAGCCTATCATTCCGAATGTCGTGTCCCGGAAAAACTCGGATCAGGAGGTTATTTCGGCTTTGGAACACCGGGCGCGGTGCGGAGACTCAGCGTTGGGATTCGGCGGCTTGATGCGCGCTTGCGTTCCGCAATGCCAGGGGCTCTGCGCGGCCGGCGGTGACCGTCGGAGCTTTACGCTCCTCCCTCAGGCAGCCGCGCGATAATAGCAGCCCAGCATTCCGCCACGCCGCTGGCGCCACTGAGTCGGTCCATGGCGCTTAACGCCTGACTCGTGCTGCATGGTCAGCCGTTGCCCGGCCCTTGCCGGCTCCGTTCGCGATGATAGTGCACCACAAATTCGTGGATGGACTCCCGCAAGAATCCCTCGCCGGACAGAATCAGGCGTTCCAAGCACAATACCTTGAGGGTTCTCACAAATCGCTCGCCGGTATTGAGATTCGGCGAGCGCGGCGGCAGCTTAGGGTTTGGTTCCGAGAGCTGTTTGTTCTCCCCCCACTTGCGCTACTCTTCGTGGCGTTTGCGGCCTTGGCCCAGCAACCGACCGCCGGAACGCTTCGAGGCGTGGTGACGTTGGTCACTCCCGAGGGACAAGTCTTCCCGGGCGAAGAAGTGGCTATTCAGGTCACTGCCACGGGCGCCAGCGCTCCCAATTTCACAGTCAGTACCTCCGAAACCGGAGTCTACAGGATCGTGAATGTTCCGCCGGGCGAGTATACGCTGACCGCCTCGGCCCCCGGCCTCAAAACCGCCACTATCAAGCTCACCATTCAAGCGGGCCAGGCCACCTTCGAAGACATCCGGCTCGCTATGGAGGTGCTGCGCCAGGAAATTGAAGTCCACTCCGCAGGGCCGGTGACCGCCGTTGGAAACGTCGCACCCCCGGCTCAACTTACTGCCGAGCAGGTCGCGACCGCCCCGGTGCTGCACCAGAAGACCCAAGATGAGTTACCCCTGATGCCGGGCGTCATCCGGACACCCGAGGGCAGAACTTACATCAAAGGCTCGGACGAAAGCACGGGAATGTTCAAGATCGACAGAGTGGAGGCTGTGGACCCGGTGACCGGCGCCTTCATCATCGACCTCCCGATCGACGCGATTAGCTCGCTGGAAGTGAACGAAGCTCCCTTTCTCGCGGAAGCTGGCGGCTTCGTCGGCGGGCTCACCACCGTCAGCACCGAAGCGCCGGCAGGCCAATGGCACGACAAGGTCAGCAACCTGGTTCCTCACATGTTCGCCGAGCAGGGACAATTCGTCGGCATCAAATCATTCGAGCCACGAATGTACTTGACCGGGCCGCTGTGGGCGGGGAAGTTGAATTTCTCCGAGGCCGTAGACTACGACCTCAGCCGAGACAACGTGCGCGGCCTCGCCTGGCCTAACAACGTCACCACGACGACGGGACTCAATTCCTACACCAGCGTTCAGGCATTATTTTCCGACCGGCACATCCTGACCGGACACGTTCAGTTCTTTCCTGAGCGGCAGGTAAACGCTAACATTGACGCACTGATTCCGAAATCCGCTTCCGAGAATTACGGGCAGAGGGGACTGTCGGCAAGCGCCACGGACCGCATGGTCCTGGCTTCCGCTGTCACTTTCACGACGGTGGTTCATGTCCTGGAGGTTCATAACTACAGTCGCGCCCAGGGTGTGCTCGACATGCTCGTCACGCCCGTTGGATTCGGCGGGGACTATTTCAACGATTGGACCCGGTCGAGCAACCAGGAGGAGGCCGAGGAAATCATGGGGCTTCCGCAGAAGGACTGGTTCGGCCGTCACGACCTGACGTTTGGGGTGGAAGCGGACCGCCGCTCGTACGATGGCGCGAACCTCTCACGTCCGATCCAGGTTCTTGGGGCAGACAATTCCCCGCTTGAAAATGTGGGCTTTACGGGGGGCCGTCCGCTCAGCGCCAGCGCCACCGAAGTCTCTGGCTACGTCAGCGACCACTGGGTACTCGGAAACTATGTAGCTCTCAATCTCGGGTTCCGCGCCACGACACAAACCATCGGGGATACTATCGCTTCGGCGCCGCGCATCGGCCTGGTTTTTACGCCCGACAAACAAGGCAAGACCGTGGTACGTGCCGGCGCGGGCGTCTTCTACGACCGGTTTCCGCTGCTCGCCGCCGACTTCGCTTCCAACCCGGATCGGGTCGTGACGCTCCTCGGAGCAAACGGCGTTCCCGCTCCTCCCCCGACAACGCTTCCCAACCGCTGTGCCGAGAGAGCCCCTGGCGGGCTGCAGATGCTTTCCGGTTGCGCCGATTTCAACACCGCGCCTTACGCCACCACTTGGCGAGTCGAAGTGGAACGGCAAATCACCACGCAATTGCGCGCGCGTGTTGGCTATCTCTGGAGTCCCACGTTCGACGTTTTCGTGGTGGATCCGACGACCCTGGCAGGCTCAGGCCCGGCGATGCTTCTAAAGAACACCGGTTCCTCGCGCTACCACCAATTGGAAGCCACGGCCGTTTATGCGCCGAACGCGCGTGTCCGCTTGTCCGCCACGTATCTTCACAGCCAAAGCCGCGGTGATTTGAACGTGCTCCCGGAACTCTTCGGCACATTTTGGCAACCGATCATCCGGCCGAATCTTTTTGCCAACCTGCCCTCCGATGTACCTGACCGTTTCACGGCGCTCGGGAGCATTGGGCTTCCCTGGAAGCTCGCCTTTATCCCTTCCCTCGACGTGCAGAGTGGCTTCCCTTACTCGAATGTCGACGCCCGGCAAAACTACGTCGGCGCGCCGAATAGTCTGCGCTTTCCCACTTACTTCACCTTCGACTTCAGCATTTACCGCGAATTCCACCCGCCGGTTTTCAAGAGTCATCTCGTCCGCCTCGGCATCTTTTCACTCAACAGCACGAACCGGCGGAATCCAACCGCGGTTTACAACGACACCGCCTCTCCCTACTTTGGCGACTTCACCGGACTTGGCAAGCGCGTCAATGGTTTCGTGCTCGACCTCGTAAAGTAGCCGCCGCGTCGCCAAACGGCAATCTTATGGTTTAGAGACTAATGCCCGGTGCGAGGCGGGGCGTCCTTCACGTATTTGTCGAACCAGCGCAGCATTTCGTAGACCTCCTGTTCGTTCGACTCCAGCGCCGTATACAAATGGGGCTCGTGCGGAAGCAGAACCAGGCGGGCGGTGCCGCCGTTGCCCCGAATGGCTTCGTAAAGCTTGATGGACTGCAGTGTTATTGTGCCGGGATTCGCGTCTTCGGCGCCGTGCATGAGGAGCAGCGGCGTCTTCAATTTGTCGGCGGAGAAAAACGGGGACACCTTCAGATAGACGTCCGTGGCTGCCCAAACCGAGCGCCGCTCGTTCTGGAATCCAAAAGGCGTCAACGTTTTGTTGTAGGAGCCGCTGGTAGCGACGCCGGCCCGGAACAAATCGGAATGGGCCACGAGATTCACAGTCATCAAAGCGCCGTGGCTGTGCCCGGTGACGCCGATGCGGTCGGGATCGGCCACGCCCAGGCTCACGGCCTCATCCACGGCGGCCTTGGCGTCAGCCACGAGCTGTTCCAGATAAGTGTCGTAGGCCTTCTTGGGATCGCCGATGATCGGGAAGGCAGCGTTGTCGATGATGGCGTAGCCGGCGAGCAGCAACAGCCGGTACTGCCGCAACTGGGTGAAGGTCTCCTGCGAGCCGGCGACCTGGCCGGCCGTGGAAGCATCGGCGTAGTCGAGAGGATAGGCGTAAAGAATGGCCGGGACGCGCGTGCCCTCCTGATAGCCGGGCGGCGTGTAGAGCGTGAACGACAAATCGAGGCCGTCGGCGCGCTTGTACTTCACGAGGCGCTTCTTGATGGCGCGCACGGCCGGCGCAGGATCGGGAATATGGGTTATGGCGAGGCTGGTTGAAGCAAACACCGCTTCTCCATCAGGAGCACTGACGGATTGTCCGATCGTGCGTGCGAACGCGTTCGGCGGATCGCTCGGCGATTGATGCCAGGTGATGAACGTCCGCGTGTCCGTTCCGGTGAAGGAAAGGAATCGCTCGTAGCAGGTCTTGTCGCTGCGGAAGAGGCGCTCCGATTTCAGCGTATTGAGATTGAGCCGATCGAGAAACGGCCGGTCGCCATCGGGCGAGGAACCGGGTCCTTGGAGGTAGATGGAACCAGCGCCCAGGCGGACCACCCGCTGGCCGTTCGCGAGCTGGCGATAGACCGGATAGCCGGGATTTTTGTACCGCTCGTCCATCGACAGGTCCCAAAGCAGGCGGGGTTTCTGCCCGGGATCATCGACGTCCATCAGGAAGCTCCGTCTCCAAAGCCGGTTTAGGTCGTACTCGTTCAGCAACGCGGCGCTCGATTGTTCGCTCCAGTCGAACCCGGCGTATCGCTGCTCGGTGCGCGCGATTTCGACCGCGGGCGAGCTGAACGGCGCCTTCTGAAGCATGATCTTGTCGCGGTTCGGAACCTGCACGTTCCAGTCGCCGCCGTCGAGGGCTTCCGCCCAAAGGAGTGTGGCCGGCTCGGTGGCGCGCCAGGAAAAATCGCGCGGGCCCAGGGGAACGCCGTTAACCGGAACCCGATCCGCGAGCGGCAGCGAGGCGACGGTGTGAACGTGAACGTGCGAGATGTCGGACACGTCCCAGGCTTCCACTTCCTTCGGAAAGCGGTCGTAGGTAGTGACGTATGAATAGGGCTTGCGGATGGCAGTGACCAGGATGTGGCGCCCGTCCGGGGCGGGGGTCAGTGATTCGTAATTGGCCGGCTTGCCTAGCGGCGTGATCGCCGCGTTGGCCGCAGCGACCAGGGCGAGCTGTGAGGCGGCGTAGTAATCAAAGAGATCCTCGTCGTGCTTGTTACCGAGCGTGTCCCGGTTCTCATAGGTGCTGCTCTCCCCTTTCTGGCCTTCGGTCTCCTGAATGCTCGGACCGATCGGCGCAACCAGCTCGGGCGGCGGCGCACCCATCCCTTCGGGCACGAGCTTCACGAGCAGCGTTCTCTGGTCCGGCATCCACTGTATGGCGTCGTCAAACATCGGGTTGAGACGCGCTCCGGGCACGCGGCGCACTGCGCCCGTGCTGCCGTCGCCGATCCAGAGCTCGACCGAATCGGTGGAGATATTCACGAATGCGAATCGCTTTCCATCGGCGGACCAGACGGGCTGGCCTGGGCAGGCGTTTGCGGGAAGCGCCACGTGAACCTGCGCGCGGTCGGCGACGTGCACCAGATCGAAGCTCCGGGCGCAGGGCGTGATGCCGTACCCGCCCGGAGTGTCGTGCTTGCTGTGATTCCTTGGCTCGACGCGGGCGCCGGCGAGGCGCAGAAACGGCGTCGCCACACGGGAAATCGACGGGTAGTCTTGCCAGGACACCAGGAGAATAGCGTCCTCGGTGGGGCTCACTATGGGTGCGGGCGGCGAGGGCGCGAGCATGACATCCAGAATATTCTTGGGCGGCTGGTTATATCCGGACGCGCCCGTACTGGCTCCCGGCGTTGAGGTCACGCTTGAGGAAGATGGGTTGGACTGCGCTCGAACAGGCGCCGACACGGCGCAGGCAACGAGCGCCCCGACCAGTGCAGAAATCAAGGCTTTTCGGGTTGGCATAAGTCCCCCTCCACTTTAGTTCAGTAAAGCAGCGTCCCGTCGGGACGCGCAAGGAGCTTCTGAAGCGAGACCTGCAGCGGTCTCCGACCGCCGGCTCCACGTTCGTCGATCGTAAGCGTTGCAAACAACCCAGCTCGGCGGTGAGGATATGCTATGGGAATGCAAAACAATCGCCCGGCACTTTTCAGGGGCAGGCACTTGGCCGAGGAGATCATCGTCCTCTGGGTCCGCTGGTACCAGGCGTTTTCTCTCAGCTATCGAGATCTGGAAGAACTGGTGACGAAACGCGGTCTGAGCGTCGATCACACGAGGGTGTGGCACTGGGTGCAGCGCTAAACTCCCCAACTCGACCGGCAGGGTGCGGAGTTTCCGCGCGATCCCAGTTTGGCGTTCGGGGGACAGTTGACGGCGACGGACGAAAAGTACAGGCTCTAAGTTTAGGGTTGAGAATGCCGGACGGCCACGCCGGCGAAGGCCGAAGTGATCGAGTGCAGGATCGGCGGCTCTTGGGCTAAACTCGCATTGATTTCCGGTTGCTGCCTCGAACTTTACTGCGTACAGGGGAAGGCCTCGATGCGAATTCGAATCTTGTTATTGGCAGGTCTCTTCTTGCCGCTCATCATGTTTGCGGGGCAGAACAAATCCGGCCCGACCATCCCTCAGACTTTCCCGCCGCCCGAACCGGACAGGCCGCATCTTCAGCTCGACCAACCTCCAACCGTGGTGCGTGCCGATCGGCGTGCCCCGAGCAACGCGGCGCAGATGGAGCGCGAGGCTGACGAATTGGCGAAGCTGGCGGAATCCATCCGCCCTGATGTCAAGAGGCTCGGCAAGGGCGAGCTTCAGCAGGATCTGGAGGGGCGGCTGAAACAAATCGAAAAGCTTTCGAAGCAACTGAGACGCGAGGTCAGCCAGTAACAAACCGGATCCGGCGCCACGAGTGGAGCGGGCCATCCAGCGTCAGACGTGGGCCGCTCCGCTCGTGGTATTTCTCTCCTTCAAACCTGGGAAACGGGCAAAAACCTAAAAGAGCAACTTCAGGGCAAACTGGATTTCACGATTGATATTTGAGGTGGAAGTAATTTGCCCATAGGTGCCCGTCCCAACCGTGACGCCCGGGTAGTAGAAGCTGGTGTGATTGAGCGTATTGTATGTTTCAGCCCGGAACTGCAACCGGAAGCGCTCTGACACCGAGAAGTCCTTGAGCAGCGCAAAATCGAGATCGCTGAAAGGCGGACCCGTCAAGTCGTTGCGCTGTTGGTTGCCGTAACGGGGCGTACCTGCCTCTTCGGCGGCCTTGAGCCCGCTAACCGTGAAGCAACTGGTATTGAACCACTCCTGCACGGTTTTTGGACCGTCATTGCCGTTGCAGACCCGGTCCGCGTACAAGTTGGCGGATTGGCTGTTCGAATAGTCGACGGGCGAAGTCACCGGAAACGGGAACCCGGTCTGATAACTGTAGATTCCGGAAGCTCTCCAGCCGCCGATAACCTCATCGACCACGCCCCCCACGTTGCCCCAGCGCTGCCCGCGTCCAAAGGGCAACTGCCAGACGCCGCTGATCACGAAGCGCTGACGCGCATCATCGTAGGTGGGGCCGTAGTTGCACGGAATGCAGTTGTCGTTCTGACCGTCAGTTTGGGCCTGAGCTCCGCCGAATCCCTCGTCACCCTCGTTGTTGTCAAGCCCATTCTCCCAGGTATAGCTCGCGAGGAAAGTGAAGCCTTGCGAGAAGCGCTTGGTTGCCTTCAACTGAAGCGAATTATAGTTGGACTTCGCGTTGGGGCTCGTATAGAGAAACTCGCCGAAATCCGGGTACGGCCGGTTGGCCTGGACCGACGCTCCGGGCGGCGTCGGAGCCGGCTGGTTACCCGGTAAATGTAGATATCCTTCGTAGTAGCCTTTATTGCCCACGTAGTCGGCCTCTACTGCCCAATTTTGAGCAAGCTGGGATTGAAGCCCAAAGCTCCACTCCACGATCTGGGGGTCCTTGTAATGGGGCGAGACGTAAAGTGAGATGAACTGCTCCGAAAGGGGCGGCGTGCCACCAACCGCCAGCACGTTCTGGGAGGTGACGATCGATCCGTTGACCACCTCGGGAGCCGCAGCGCCGGGGGCATTATAGAGAATCGACGTACCATTGATCGGGTTATTGTTCACGAAGTGTTGGTTATTGAAATTCGGCAGGTCGGTGAAGACGCCGGCGCCGGCACGGACCACCAATTTATCGGACTTCCCCGGCTTCCAGGCAAAACCGAGGCGTGGATCGAAGTCTTTATAGTCAGGAAAGACGAGAGTACGGCGTGTTCCTCCCGTAAAGCCCAGCGAGGCACGTAGCGCCGAGCTCGCCAGCAGGCACTGGCCTGTAGTGGGCGAGAGCAGGAACGAGTACTGCGGATTGCTGCAATAAGAGTCATTGAGCGCGTCAGGTTCGGCAGACACCAGCACTCCATCCCCCGTGCCCGAGAAAGCCGGCCCTGTAGGCACAAAAGTCACGTAGTTGTTGCGCTTATCAAATGGGAATCCTCGATACTCCCACCTCAGGCCGAGATTCAAGGTCAAATTCTGCTTCACCTTCCAGTCATCCTGGCCGAAATAAGACCAGAACTTTCCGCCCGCCTGTTCGGTGCCGAGATAACGGAGGGTCTCGTTGGCGCTGACCGGATACCCCTGCAGGAAGTCCGCGAGGTCGGCCACTCCCACAGCCTGCCCTCCGATAGGAATCGTGGGCGCCACTTCACCATTCAATCCTGAATACTGCCCGTTGAAGCTGAGCTGGCCATGGGGCGAGAATGCCGCCTGTTCACCGAAGACCTGCCAAAACTGCATGCTGCCGCCGATTTGCGTGCTGTGCTGACCGTGGCTCCAGGTGATGCTGTCCCCGTAGGTCTCGACCATATCCGGGCTGATGACCGGGCGATACTCCGAGTCCCCGATGGTGGCGAAGTTCACAAAGCTGAAAATGGGAAATCCGATGGAATTCGTCGAGTACCCGTTTAGATTCTGGATTCCAAAGTTCGACATAAAATCCGGAGCGCGCGGGCACGAGGCGCAGTTGTTGTTGTCGTAGTCGCGCTGAAAGCCAAGCCGAACCTCGTTTAGAAGGGTCGGACTGATCGTGTGCGTCCAGCCGAGGGCGATATTCTGACCGCGAAAGTAAAGTTTGTCGCCGAACGTGGGCAGCGAGCTATATCCCGAGTAGGGATCGTTCCAGGTCGACTGGCCGAACATATAACGGCCAAACACCAGGTCCTTTTGCCCGAAGTTCTGGTCAATGCGGGCAATAAACTGGTCATCCTGCTCGGTAGTCGGCTGGGTTTGAGCGAAGTTCGTCACGGTCGGATAATTCGGAGCGGGAAACGGATTGAGAGAAAGGGCGTGCGCGGCCACGGGGTTGATGTTGGTGATGATGTTGCCGGGGACCGGTGTGCCCACCAGGATACTCGAACCGGCATTAGCGCTCCCGGCCGGACAGGTGTAAGCAGAAACTGTGGATGGGTTAAAAATCTGACCACTGTCGAAGTTGAGATTTGACGGCCCCCCAGCGCCGCAGAGATTGACTGTGTGTCCGGTGAGCGCGCCGCTCAGATTGCCCGTCAGCTCGGCCGGCGTGGGCACCGTGTTCAGAGCCTCTCCGCCCTCCGTCCTGCGCAAGCCTTCGTAGTTCACGAACCAAAAGGTCTTGTCTTTCTTGATCGGACCCCCGAGAGCGCCTCCGAACTGATTGCGGCGGAACACAGGCCGGGCAGAACCGGGAATTACGGCTCCGGTAACCGGATCCGTCTGGTTCAAGGCGAAGAAATTGCGCGCATCCAAGTCGCTGTTCCGCAGAAAGTCATAAGCGGCGCCATGAATCTGATTGGTGCCCGACTTGGTGGCGAGATTGATGGTGGACCCGGCCGCCATCCCGAACGAAGCGTCGTAAATATTGGTCTCAAGGTTGAATTCCTCGATGGCGTCCGGCGGCGGCGAGAGGGAAAACCCTCCGAACGTAAGGTTCCTCGACATGATGCCGTCGATCAGGAAGTTGTTGCTTGAGGAGCGGTTGCCGTTGGAGTTGTAGCTCGTCTGGCTGAAGGGGGATCCGAAGGTGCTGCTGGCGAACCCGCCGTTGTCCGTGATTGCTCCGGGGACAAGTGTAGCCAGCGATCCGAATTCCCGAAGGTTCAAAGGCAGATCGACCACCTGGCGCGTGTCGATCACGGTTCCCACGGTCGCGCTCTCAGTCTGAATGATCGGCACCTGGCTCGTCACCTCCACTTGCTGGGAGGCGGCCCCCACCTTGAGGGTAACGTCCAGGGTTGCCTTCTGGTCCACTTGAAGGCTGATTCCCGTGAAAACAGTGGAGCTGAAACCCTCTTTTCCCGCGGTCAGCTTGTAAGAGCCGGGCGCCAGCGAGGGAAAGACATAAGCACCGGATGCGTCGGTAATCGCTTTGGTGGACACTCCGGTGGCGTCGTTAACTGCCGTCACCGTAGCACCGGGAATCACGCCGCCGCTCGCGTCCGCGATCGTACCTGACAAAGAAGCGTTGAGCGTCTGGGGACGAGCGAGTGGGGCCGTCAAGCTGACGAAGATAGCGAGAGCCGCGATCCACAACAGATGGCGGAAGGAATTCGCGACGGGCAAAGAAGGCCTGGCCATGTACACCTCCTGAGATTGAGGAAGCCGTCAAACAGGCAGGCAGTGAGCGCCAGGATCCAAGGGACCGTGAGCCCAAGACAGCGACTCGAGAACGCCCCAATCGCCCCTGATGTCTCGCTCCACCCGAACAGTGACCGGCTCGACCCGACGAAAGAAGATCAAACAGCAGTGATTACCTTGCGCACCGAAGCATACACCGGTGGTGTGCGACGATCAATAAGAATTTCACCATAAACCTCATCAACAGTCTTGATCGCAGCCCGGCCGCCAGGCCTTCTCGTCAACAGAACGGTGTGCCGGATCGCTGTTTCCCGTTTGACGCACGGACCGGCGCTTCACTTGACCGTCACGGGAAGCAGACCAAGCGAGTCTGCCGGTGGCAGAGGCTTGCCATCGCCGTGCTCGCTCTCGATACGAGCGAAGCTCGAGATCCTGTCCTGCCACATCTGGCTGTTGCGATCGTAGAGTTGGAGGATATTGGGCAACCAGTCCGGCAAATTCTCCGAGAGCCAGAGTTGGCGATAGAGTTCCCGGAGCCGGGTCGTGTAGTCGCGGAGATCCTGGAGCCGCCCGTTGGTGCTGTCAATTTCCTCAAGCTCATTTCCGACCAGATCCTGCTTGGCCTTGTCGTTCTGGTGCGCCTCCGCATTCGCATAGAGCTGCGAGATTTCCTGGACGTATTCATATCGCATTCCCAAGGCGTCGATTTTGAGAGCCGCGAACTCGAGATTGGCCAACGTGTCAGCGTTGCGCCGCGCCCGGCTCGCGCTATTCACAAATACACCGTAAACCTGTTCCGCCGTCTGGCGCATCTCAGGCGCCACGGGCAGTGCCCGGTTGACTTCGATCCGGCCTGAAGCCGAGAAGGGATCGTGCCAGAACAGGGCATCGCTGGTCCCGCCGTAGTCCATGTCATACATCTGTCCGACCTTGTTTCCGCGCATCGTTTCGTTGACGCGGCTCAGGCGCTCGATCGCTTCCGCGAAGCGATGATCGGTGTTGCGGTAGAAGACCCAGTCGAACTTTCGGTTGAAATCGTCGACCGGCGTCTTTCCCGACTCCCAGGCGCACGCGGCTCCGTACACAATGCTCCACCACCCGAGCCCATAAAGGGTCTCGCCGCTGTCATTCCAGGCCGTAATGTCGGTCCCAATTGCTCCGGCCTTCTTCCCGTCGGTCAGGAACCCCTCGATGTTGGCGGCTGCTTGTTCATAATCCGCCATGATCACACCAGTGTTGGCCACCCACGGGCACACGACGAGCTTCATGCCCGTGCCGGCAAAGGGTTTCAGCCACTTGTCATAGCTCGGATGTGCGCCGTATTCCCAACTGGCCACGATCAGGTCCTTGGGAAGGCGCGAAATCATCTCGGGGTGCTCCACCGCGATATCACCCCAGAACATCACCTGCTTGTTGTAACGATGAACAAGGTCCGCCACTTTAGCGAGGTTCTCCACGTAGACCTGACCGTAGCCCTCCGTTGCGACTCGCTGGGCGCTTCGGCCCAGTCCCAAATCGAAGGTCTCATCGCACCCGACGTGATAAAAGGACGTGGGGAACACGGGCGCCATCTGTTGATACATACGGTCGAGAAAGGCCAGCGCCTGCGGATCGTCCCCCGCCAGCCCGTGACCATGGGGACGCTCGCCGAGGCCACTGTACTGGTCGAAGCGCAGCACCTTGTGCAGGTGGCCGCAGGCTTCGGTGGCGGGCACGATGTCCACGTGATACCTGGCGGCATACGCGACCAGTTCCTTCCAATCATCGCGCGAGAGCGTATCGCTCAGAACGCCCACCAGGGGCTCGCCGTCGAGGCGAAAGGAATCCTCCATATACATGTAGAGTTGGTTCATTTTGAACTCGGCGATCGTGCGCACAACTCGCTTGAGATACGTGAGATTGGGCACCGGTCCGCGAGCCATGTCCACCTGAGCTCCGCGATAAAGGAGCGAGGGCCAATCACGTACGCGCACACCCAGAATCTTCGCTCCCTCGCCGTCGGCCACCACGAGCTCGCGCAGCGTCTGCACGCCATAGAAGAGCCCCGGCCCGTCGCTGCCGGCCACCGTAACGCCGGAAGGCTCCACGTCCAGCACGTAGCCCTGCGCGCCCACGCCGGCCGCGTCGCCTTGCGCGCGATTTACAACAGGGTCGCCGAAGCGTCCCAAATGTATGGCCGGGGCCTGCGGGGACGAAGGTGAAGATACGATCGAACATTGGTGGCCGGTCACGAGCCTCAACTCCTCCTGCAGGCTCTCTGCCGCGAACCGGTCTTCGGCCGCGGTGGCCGGCGACAGCACAATCTCGGTCTCGGGCTTCACCTCAAAGCTCTGGCCCGCAGCCTGCACCTCCCGCGGCTGGGGGACCAACTGTGGTTGCTGCGCCCGAAGCAGCGCGGGGAACAAGCCGAGGGCAAGCAGCGCGATCACCGTTTTCCCGTGGAAATGCAGCTTCACGATTGGGCGGAAAGCATCACTGGAGGCTGTCACGTAATCTCCTCATGGTTGGAATGATTCTGCCTCGATCCCTTCCGCGTCCCTTTTGCGCGCTACTCGGGAGAAATTGGCAGAGCCCCCCTAGTTTACTCCTGGCGTCAGCCGTCCACCGGGTCCGGAATTCCCCCGAGGGCCGCTGGCCTTCAGCAGAGTTTCCTCTTGCTGCCGCTTGTCCTGCTGCAGCTTCTCGGCCAGCGCAAACTCACGTTGAGACTCCGCGAGCCGTCCCGCCTTCTGGTATATCTGGGCTAGCCGGTAGTGCGCTTCTGGTTGATGCGGGTCGATCTTTAGCGCTTCCAGGTAACAGCGGGCGGCGTCCGTGGAACGGTTGAGGCGTTCGAAAGCCTTGCCCAGATCGGCCAGGGCGCGGGCATTTTGAGGCTGCTCCTTGATGAGCGCTTCCAGTATCGGCAGCGCCTTTTCGGGCTGCTGGTTCATCAGGCAGGCGTCGGCCAGGTAGTATTTCGCCTGTTCAAATTGGGAATCCAAGGTGACCGCTTGCTCGAGCTCTGCTTCCGCGTCCGGGTAGCGCCGCACCTTCCAATACATAAAGCCCAGCGAAAACCGCACGGTCGCATCTTTCGGGAGTTGTTGCCGCGCCGCTTCGAACTCCGCGATCGACTGGCTGTAATTCCCGATCCCGTCGTAGGCCTGGCCCTGCAAGACGTGCAGCCAGGGCGAGCCGGGGTCGAGCTCTTCGATCCGTTTGAAGGTGCTCAGCGCCTTGGGGTACTGTTCGCATTCGAGGTAGGCGCGATCAAGCAGATACATCGTCCCCACGTCCGAGGGATTGAGCCGCAACGCAGCTTCAAGCTGCGGAATGGCGCCCGGGTAATCCTCCTGGCCGATCATCGCGACGCCCAGGAGCTCGCGCGCCTGAAAATCGTCCGGCGCGTCTTCGGCCGCGATTTCCAGCGGGTGTCTCGCGCTTCTGTAATTCGCGACTTTGACGTAAGCGATGCCCAGATTCAGATTGGTGGCGAATTCGCGAGGGTTCAAGGTGAGCGCGCGCTGATAGTAGTCAATGCCCGCCTGGAATTGTTGTTGTTTGACACACAGAGCTCCGAGACGATTGAGCGCCGCAACGGATTGTGGGTCCAGTTCAAGAATCCTGCGGTAAGTCGCCGCGGCGGCGTCCAACCTGCCTTGTTCCTCCAAGGCTTCGGCTTGCTCGGCCAGCGACGCCACGTTATCCTGCGCAGGGCTGAGACTGCCGGCCAAGGCGGCGCACAGCGCCAAACACAACCCCGCGTAGCGGAGGACGCCAGATGGTGGGCGCCCGCGCGCTCTGAGCGTACTGGTCTCGATCATCAGGGCACGCATGCGGGTAAATGCTAACATTCTTTTCGCGCCGCCGGCACGTGTCTGTGACTGCGCTGGGCCACACTCAAGACAGCGGCCCTGGGCGGCGGTGTCGTGCGGTGTTATCGTCGGAAGAGGGTGATCGACGCCGCCAGATTGGTAGGGCGGCCTCGCGCGCCGACCAGGATGAAACGCCCGCTCAGGATCGAAGTTGCGCTGACCGTACTCGCGATGGCGGCCACGTCAGCAGCCAGCGCCGTTGCCTCGAACGCCGCCGGTACAGAGGCGCGAGTTCCCACTTCGGTCATTCTCATCTCGGTCGACACGCTGCGTGCAGACCACTTGAGCTGCTATGGCTATCGACGCGTAGCCACGCCTCACATCGACGCCCTTGCGGAAGGCGGCACGATTTTCACTCAGGCGGAGTCGCAGGTGCCCCTCACTCTGCCCTCTCACGTCTCGCTGCTGACCTCCACCTACCCCTTCGCGAACCGGATCGAAGACAACGCCGCCGTGCTCGGGCCAGACGCCGTCTCGCTCGCGACCGTATTGAAATCTCACGGCTATGCCACAGGAGCGTTTGTGGGTGGTTTCGTACTCGACCAGCGCTTCGGTCTGAGTCGTGGCTTCGACGAATACGACAGCCCTTTTGACTTGCATCGGCAAGCGGGAAGAGATCCGAGCGAGGTCAAGCGCGCCGGTGAAGACGTAGCACGTTCAGCGGAGAGGTGGCTGCGAGAAAACTCCCACGCGCCTTTTTTTCTGTTCCTTCACCTTTATGATCTGCATACGCCCTACGAAATTCCGGCAGCCAGGGGCACGCTTTCCGGAGGTTCGGGTTACGACATGGCACTTGGCTACGTCGACGGCGTTCTCGGCGAATTCTGGCGATTCCTTCAGCAGAACACGCTGCTTGAGAACACGGTGGTGGTCTTCCTCTCCGACCACGGCGAAAGCCTGGGCGAGCATGGGGAGACCACGCACGGCTACTTCATGTACCAGAGCACCTTGCATGTTCCCTTGATCTTTCACTGGCCCGCGGGCTCGAGCGCCTTTCGCGCCCGGATCGATCAACCCGTGAGTCTCATGGATGTGGCGCCTTCCATTCTTGAGTCTCTGGGCGTGGGGACGCCGTCGCAGTTTCAGGGACGAGGCCTTATTGGATTGGTCCGGAACAAGCAGCCGCCTCCTGACGAGGATATCTACAGCGAGACTCTTTACGCACATGACCACTTCGGTACCGCCTCTCTGCGCGGGTTGCGCGTGGGTGACTACCAATACATCCAGGCGCCCAAAGCAGAGTTGTACGACGTGTCACTCGATCCCGAGGAATCCGTCAATCTTTACCAGAAGAAACCCGCGCTGGCGCTGGCTTTGCGCGAGAGCTTGGCTAAGCTTCGTTCCCCGTACGAGGCAAGCGGGCAGGCTCGACCGGCCAACCTCAGTCCCGAAGCGGTTGAGCGCTTGCGCGCGCTCGGGTATCTTTCGTCGACAGCCGCGAATTCTGCTTCCCCCGATACCGGACCGGACCCCAAAGACCGTATCCGGGAATATGAGGAGTATGGCCATGCGTTGCTTCAGGCTTCGTCAGGCCATCTGGCGGAGGCCGATGCCGCGATGGAGCGCCTGCTCTCCGGAGACCCGGGGCTGACCGATGTCCGCCTGAGCCTCGGCCTGGACGAGCAGAAGCTCGGCCGGCACGAAGAGGCCGTCCAAGCGTTTCAGCAGGCGCTGCGCCAGGATCCGCTGAATGCTCTGGCGCACTTTAATCTGGCGGTCAGCGAGTTTGCCCTGAACAGGCCCGATGAGGCGGCGAAGGAGTTGCAGGCAGTCATCGCCATCGCTCCCTACTACACGCGCGCCGAAGAACTGCTCGGGACGATCTGGCTTCAGAAGCACGACTATGAGCACGCTCGGGCTGAGTTCAATCACGTGCTCACCATCGATCCGGATGACTATGCCGCGCATTACAACCTGGGCGTGCTCGCGACGATCGAAAAGCAGTGGACAGAAGGCGAGGAGCAACTGCAGGCCGCAATCAAGACCGAGCCAACTTCCGCCGAGGCGCACAACACACTCGGGAGCCTGTACCTTCAGCTCGCCGTGCTGGACAAGGCGCAGCAGGAGTTCGAGCGCGCCGTGCAGCTGCAGCCGGGGTTCGCCTGGGCACACTACAACCTCGGCATCGTCCTGCATCAGCTGAAGAACGACCCGGAGGCGCTCAGGGAGTTCCGGCTCGCTGAGGAAGCGGACCCTCAATTTGCTCCCGCCCAGGAAGCCATCCGAAAGCTTGAGACCCAGGAGCGATAGGGTCATGGCTGCAACATGGGGTCCCGGAACTCGAAGCCAAGGTCGGAGACTTCGCGATCGATTGCTCGCGCATGCCGAATCAGTCGGATCCATTTTGACGTTTGTCGATGCCAACACGACCCTGTTCATGATCTCCGACCACGGGATCAAGCCGTTGCGCGAATTCGGCGATGAGCACGAGACCCACAACCATGGCAGCAGCGTCCCCTCCACCACGCCCGTGATTGCCAAGCACGATTTCCCCGATGGCGATGACGTGCCGGGCGCCTTCATCGCCATGGGTCCCCGCATCCAGAACAACTACGAGAATGTCGGGATTCGCGGCCAGCGCTTATGACATTGCGCCGACGATTCTGCACCTCTACGGGATCGAGCCTCCGCCGCAGATGCAGGGTCACTTCCTGGCCTACATTTACGAGAACGGCGATCAAAAGCAGGCCGCAAAACTGAATCGCTGACAAGACTGAATCGCTAAGAGGTTGACCGCTTACTACGCCCTACTGCGCCGGGACTACGACCATCATGGCGTCGGGCATGCCGGGCTCGACCAGATAGGGCACCATGGCGCCCGACACTGAGTCGTATCCCAGGTCTTTTGCGGTCATATAGGGTGCGTAAAACATCACGTGCGGAGGAAAGCTTGAGGTTCCCCCGGTCGTGGGATCGGGGCCCAGACGGTTCTGGGTGGACATCATGTAGAGGACTCCCGGCTTACTGGGCGCCTTGAAGCGGCCGTCCTTATATCCGCTCGCGATGTCTGCCTTGATCTCCGCCTCGGGCTTGCCCTGGGAACGCAGTTCTTCCATGCGCAGGTGGACGGGCACTAGGGTTCGGCTGCCTTCGGCGTCAAAGCACATGGGCGCCACGGTTGTTTCGTCCGGCTTCACGAATGACCGGTCGACAAGACAGCTTACCCCGTTGGTCCCTTCGCGAACCTTCTCGTAACCCTTCGGACCCAGAATATAGACTGTGGCCTTGCCGGACAGTTCTGCCGGGGCCGCGCTCAAAGAGACTGCGATCTGCCGCTCGCGCGGCACGGAGGCGTCGTAGACTTTGGGAAGGTCGTCAGCCGCCTGGGTGGCCACATTGGTCGATAAGACGCCGATGCAGAGGGCGAGAATCACCTTCATCCATCTCATTCGGTTCATGGTAGCGCTTGTTTCGAAACCTGTTGCGGACGTGATGCACATTGGGAACATGGAGTTCTCCTTTCACGGAATAATCGAACCAGTCGGGCCAAATTCGACATCCGGGTTTCCCGAAAATGCATTCAATCGATCAGCCCTCGGGCAAGCCGGGAATGTCTACGACAGGCCGGATTTCGACGGTGCCCTTGCGCGCCGCCGGGATCCGTCCGGCAACCTGGATCGCTTCGTCCAGGTCTTTGGCCTCGACCAGGTAATAGCCGCCGAGCTGCTCCCGCGTCTCCGCGAAGGGACCGTCGGTCACGAACCGCTTGCCGTCGCGGACTCGGACGCTCGTGGCCGTCGAAACCGGCTGCAGGGGGGAGGCTGCCAGAAACTGCCCGCCTGACTTAAGCTCATGCGCGAGCTCGGTGGACTCGACGTAACACTGTTCGCGCTCGCCCGGGCCCCAGACCTGCTCGTCAGCGTAAATCAGCAACATGTACCGCATTTTGCGTGCCTCCATAAGTTAGTCGAACGCGCGACCCCGAATCGACATGCCCGAATCGACATGGATGCGTCACCTGGATGCGGAGATGGCGCAGACCGTGTCGTCAACGCATTGGGAGCTGTTTAGGCCCGACCCAGCCTGCGGTCACTCAGTCCCGAGTTCGGCCAATCGTCGCTCCAGAAAGCGACGTTCAGGCTCCTGCCGTGTGAGGGTGAGCGCCCGTTCGTAGGCGGCGCGCGCTTCCTCTCTTCTCCCGAGGCGCCGGCACAGGTCCGCCTTCGCTGAGTGCGCAAGATGGTAGCTCTCCAGATTACCCCGCGCCAGGATGGAGTCGATAAGGACAAGGCCCGCCAGGGGCCCGTCGCGCATCGCGACCGCCACCGCGCGGTTCAACTCGACGACGGGCGATGGCTCCACGCGCTCGAGCAAGCTGTACAAGGCGGCGATCTGCGCCCAGTCCGTGGCAGCGGCGGTGGGCGCCTGGGCGTGCACGGCCGCGATCGCAGCCTGGAGTGTATACGGGCCGAAGCGGCGCGACGCGAGCGCCCGTTCCGTCAGGTCCGATCCCTCCGCGATCTGATCGCGCTTCCAGAGCGACCGGTCCTGGTCGTCCAGCAGGATCAGATCGCCTTCGGGCGATGTGCGTGCCGCGCGCCGCGACTCGTGAAGCAGCATCAGGGCCAAAAGTCCCATCACCTCGGGCTCCGGCAGCAACTCCATGAGGAGCCTTCCCAGGCGGATCGCCTCGTCCGCCAGATCAGGCCGCGTCAGGGACGTGCCCGCTGAAGCCGAGTATCCTTCGTTGAACACCAGATAGACCACCTGGAGCACGGTGTCGAGCCGGTCCGGCAGGTCAGCCTGCGAAGGAACCTCGTAGGGAATTCGGGCATCGCGGATCTTCGCCTTGGCACGCACGATTCGCTGGGCGACCGTGGGCGCGGTGGCAAGGAAGGCGCGGGCGATCTCTTCGGTGGTAAGACCACAGACCTCGCGCAGCGTCAGAGCCGCGCGAGCCTCGGACGGAAGGGCTGGATGGCAGCAGACGAAGATCAGCCGCAGCCGGTCGTCCTCGACGCACCGGTCTTCCAGTTCGTCAGGGGCGGCGCTTTCCGGCTCGACCCGGCGAGCAAGCTCAACCACCGAGGCGTCGAACCGGGCGCGCCGGCGCATGGCGTCAATGGCCTTGAAGCGCCCCGTGGACACGAGCCATGCCCGCGGATTGGCGGGGATACCGTCCTGCGGCCATTGCTGCATTGCCGCGGCGAAGGCATCATGGAGCGCTTCCTCGGCGAGTTCGAAGTCGCCGAGCAGGCGGATCAGGGTGGCGAGCACGCGGCGCGAGTCCGATCGGTAGACGGCCTCCACGGCGTCGCGCACGCGGTCGAGGGAGTTCCCGTCCGTTTGCGGTAAGCCGGTCATGGCCTGGCGGCCCGGCTCCTTTCGGCGATCATGGCGTTGATGTCCTCCGCCGCCGGCCGAATTTCGATCGGGCCCCACTGCACGGCAGGATGCTGCGACATCAACTGGATGGCGTGGTTCAGGTCGTCGGCCTCAAGCATCCAGATGCCGCCCAACTGTTCCTTGGTTTCGGCATAAGGGCCATCCGTAATCGACACCTTGCCGCTCTGGAATCGCAGGGTGGCGGCGTTGCGGGCGCCCTGCAGCGCTTCGCCGCCCAGCATTTGACCGTTCTTCCGAAGCACATCATCGTAGGACAAACACTCCTCGAGCATAGCCTCCTGCTCGCTCTTCGTCATCGCATCCCACTTCTTCTCATCCAAGTATCCGAGGCCCAGGTATTTCATGGCTTCCTCCGGCCGATCCTCGCTGAATTTGGCTGCACGCACTCCATAGTCGCCCGGCGGAACCCCGATTCGACAAATGGGCCTCGCGATGGATCCCGAAGGTCGTCCGCCAGTCACGCGCCGAATCTCTCTGCGGCGCGAACTTTCGCCTTGGCGGCTTCTTCGTCTCGATTCCTCGGCTGGGCCGTCGTCTTGAGCGCGAGGAGCAGACGGCTTGAGACGCCGGCAACAGCCTCAACCGCGTCCTGGAACGCAGCTTCGTTGGCTTTCGACGGCTTGGTGAAGCCGCTGATCTTCCTCACAAACTGGAGCGAAGCCGCTTGGATCTCTTCGTCAGTGACCGGCGGATCGAAATTGAACAGGGTCTTGATGTTCCTGCACATGGGGGATCTCCGGGATAAACGCGGGCGTTAAGAGTGTCTATGAAAACCGAGAAACGGCGAGCCTTCGTTCACGCGAACGGACTTTCATCGGCGCTGGGGCCATAGATCGACGGAACAGGGACTTCCAGCAATCTCAGGTAGACCGAGAGTTGGCCGCGGTGGTGATACCAGTGGTTCAGCATAAGCGACCTCACCACCGCAACTCGCGGCCGGCTCGAGACCTCTTTTCCCTTGATCACCAGACGCCAGGCTCCCTGCGCCGCTTCTTCGTCCATACCGCTTAGATACGCTTCGGCCGCCTCAACGTTTTCCCGGAAGACGCTGTGAATCTCGTCCACGCCGGCCGGAACCGCGGGGTCGGCGAAGTTGACCTGGGACGGGTCAAACTCCTCGAGCCGCACAATCGAAACCAAGCCTGGAATTCTGGCCACGTGTAAGGCAAGCTGGCCAAGCGACATCGATTTCGGATGAGGCTTCCATGAGAGCTTGTCCCCCGGAACGCGATCGAGGGCGCGCTGGGTGATCGCGGCCTCTGCCCGGAATTCACTCAGTATCGGTTCAAGCATGGGTATCATTCGCGTGTCTCCTTGTTCGGCGAGTATCTTGTCCGCCGGAGGCGGGTGGACCCGCTCGCGGTCCGGCGGGGCTCGATCTTCAGATGCGTCGGCTTGCCATCCGGGGTGTCTTTGCCTGGCCCGAAGCGCGCAAACTTGACGCTCGACACGGAAGCACAAGAGAATTTGGCCCGCAGGACGAGTTTGGCTTTGTGCTGCTAAAACGAAGCCACCGCCGGGACCTGATTACTCATTCCAAAGGGCTTAGCCCGGACCCACTTTGGCTTCGTTTGACTTCGTTTTGACCTATTTTTCGGGTCGATTTACTGATTCTATTGGGCTTAGTGGCTTCGTTTTGCAAAATTTTAGATTCTTTTTTTTCGGGTTTTTGGAGAAAAACGGCGGGGGCTAGCTCGAAGGCTACACAGTCCCACTTTTCTCAGCGGCAGGCGCTGGCGATAACACGTCCGGTTCCGCGATCGAAGGACTGTCCGAGGGTCCGCCTGGGCACGCCGCCCGGTTCAGCTTGCGTGGGCGCGATGGCACTCCGCATGTGAAATTGGCGGGAAGGCAAGTGAGTCCGCCGACATACGTCACGCCATAGAAGCTGCGGCCCGCACCCTGGGTCAGTCCGTCAAAGGGGTTCGCGCCGTCGGTTGCGCCTCCGCTGAAGCTGTGCAAGATTCTCTCTGTTCTGGCCGTGGTCATCTCGAAGCAAGTAGGCTTTTCGTTGGGTTTCTTCCCGATCACTGGCGCGGCCTCTGCAGCACCGGTGCCTTGGGTTATGGTTTCGTCGGCCACCAAGCCGGTGAGGCGGAGTCCCCACTAAGCGCGATGATCCGCGACAGTCGAATCGGATGGGTCAACCATCACAGCCAAAAGACGCGGACCGCAACACCGGCGTTCCGCGCTACGCTTGCTCTGTAAGTACGTGGAAGTGCGACGCGCAGACATGGATTCCCGCCTGCGCGGGAATGACTGCGTTCTGATGGAGCACGAGCGAGGCTCGGCGACCGCCCCGGCCTTCGGCCACCCCTCCTCAATCCTTGAATTGCGAGCCCAGCCGAGGAGGGGATTCACGGGCCAGATCCTATCCCGATCTATTCAAGGCGGACGTTGACTGATCGACGTGTTGGTCAGGGCAAGGAGTTTGGGCTTCCGGCCAGTCGCCAGGACCACATCAGGAAGGACGTCGAAGTCAGGTCGATGGCCGGCTCCGTGGTGCTGTAGGACTGAACATTGTCCCTATAAATGGCCACCTTCGAACCGTTATAACTCCCGTCGTTTCCATTGAAGATCGCGAAGGTATCGACGCCGTTCGCGGGGCACAAAATCATTCCGGAAAGAGTTCCGTAAGTCGCCGCGCTCGAGGGGCCCTCGGAGGCCGCGCCCCACAGTACGGGTGTGCCGCCCGAAGTTCCATCGAGCGCTCCCACCAGGTTCGCGACCTGATGCTGGATGCAGTTGGGGAAGGTGGTACCATCGCCCACGATGAATGACGAGCCCCAGGAGTTGGCGCCCAGAATGTTCGCGAGCCATCTTTGCGCGTAGGTGTTATACGTGGCGGAATCGGTGAGGTAATAGAGTTCGCTCGCCATCACCGAGAGGCCGGCGCCGTGCGAAGTGGTGTCGCCGTTTTGCCACGGAACGCCAAAACCCCACGCGTCCTTTTGAGACTGGGCGATGGCCACGCCAAGCTGATTCTCAAGCGCCGTCAGCATGGTCGATTGATTGACCGCGAGCCCGCCCGGATTGCCCGCCACTCCCAGGGCTCGATACAGTTCGAAGTGCGCAAGGCCGCTCACGTCGTACAGGTTGAGGGTGTCTTCGTTGCCCGTGTCATAGATCCTGGTGATGTAGTTGCTTGCATACTGGGCGGCGTCATGGAGGTAGGTCATGGGGTTCGAGACCGGCAGCCCCGGCGGCAGGTTGCCGTGCGCGGACTGGAGCGCGATGTAGAGCTCGGTGGCGCCGAGCTCCATGTCGTCATCCCAGACCGTCTCAGGATAGCCGTCGAACGGCGTGATGGTGACGAGGCACCCCGAAGGGCAGGTGCCGCTGCCGACGGATTGTGCCGGGTCCGCAAGCGAAGTGTTGGCGAGCGCGAAGATATCCTCGGCGTAGAGCAGGGCCTGGTTCGCCGTGGTGGGATTGGTGGTGCGGTAAAGCTGGTAATATTCGGCGAAGTCTGCCGCCAGGCGGCCGGCAAGGTTAGGACTGATCCTGGACCCGGCCGGCGCCGCGATGAATACCGGACGATAGCAGATATAGAAGTAGTCCGCGGTGCAACCTCGGTAGTCGTCAGCAGCCTGCGGCAGCGTCCAGATGTCATACTCCGTTTCGAGGTTTGGAAAGTTCTTCCAGTCCTGACTGTTGTCCACCTGGTAGTAGAGCGTCTTGCTGCTGTCATTCCACATCTCGAGGAGCCAGTCGAAACCGAACTGAGCTTCCGAAGAGAAGTCGGAGGATCCGGGCGCGCCAGACGCGGTGCCCGAGTAAGAGACCGAAACCGGCGGCGCCGGAGGATTCGCGGGAGCGGCGGGCCCCATCTGGTTGGGGAAATCGCGAATTCCAATCTCCATCAGCGCCACCGTGTAGCTCGTGGTCTCGACATACTTCATGTAGTCGCCGGCGTCCCACCAGCCACCCGCCCCATCAATCACGGCCCCGGTGGATGTGAGTGGGGCTCCCGTGGTGGTGATCAGGTCGTTCTTGTTCAGGGGAGGCGTGTCGTAAACGGTGGCGCTCTCGTCATTGAGATGTCCGGGCGCGGTCCGCAGCGCGTTCGGAATATAGTCCGGGCCGTCCCGCTCGGTTTCGTAAAACCACAACGTATTCAGGAGCCAACCCGGGTAGAGCGCCTGCGGGGTGTTCACGGCAAACGGCGGTGACGTGGCCGCTACGGGGCCTTTGACCGAAATCGTGTAGGTGTCGCCGCCGGGGACCGCAAAGCTGAGCGCGTAGACGTCGTAGGTTAGCTTCTTACTGTTGCTCCAGGTGCCGAGCAAGCCGCCGATCGCGCTCGAATAAACCGTGGCGCCTTCGGAATTGATCACGCTGAAAGTCGCCCCCGATTCCGCGGCGGTCGACATGAGATAAGCCTGAAAAGGGGAGTTGGCCGCTTCGTAGCCGGCCTGGTTGATGCGCACATAAGCGGAAGCAGCGCCTGCGGCCGGGGTTGGCGCGAGTAGGGCGCACAACGCTGCAGCACAGGGGATCAACAGGTAAATCGAAAAGGGGGCACGGCGGCGGGCAGACATTGTGTTCTCCTCCTGAAGCCTCACGGCGGGACTTCCATGTCGCGGTCCTCAGCGACCGCAGTATACACCCGGCTTTGTCAGAGGAGAAAAGCTGCGCGAAGGCAGGTTGCGCGAAGGCCGCGTAGTGGGCCGGTTTGGAATTTGTACCGTACGGAGCGCAGTGGATCAGCAACCACCCCGGCCTTTGGCCACCCCTCCTTAACCGAGGAGGGGACTCCTATTCGCGAGCGGACGCCCCCTCAGTCGATGCGCCTGAGGGCGCCGGCCCCCCTTTTGTCGCGAGTTCCCCCTAGTTGCGAGTTCCCCTCCTCAGTTGAGGAGAGGTGGCCGAAGGCCGGGGTGGTTGGCCTTAATTCAAGCTGGCCACTACCGAAGACCGAATAGCGGGTCATTTTGAGGTAGCGGCCGCTTCATCCCGTCACAACAACGGCGGGGGAAAACCCGCCGCAGACCGTAAGATCAGGCTACGATTTGCGGCCCGACTTCATCCTGCGCCTGGCGTATGACGCGAGGCCGAGCAATCCGCTGCCCAGCAGCACCAGGCTGCCCGGCTCCGGCGTGCTGGGATTGTTCGTGGGTGATCCGCCTCCCCAAGCCGATCCTCCTACTGGCCCGGAGAGCACGTCCAGCGTCACGTTGTTGGCGTTGTAAACCACCCCGAAATGCTCGCTGCCGTTGATGCTGGTCCCGTTCACCGTGGCGAACGTCCCCGTCACTGAGCTGGCGTTGAGAATGTCGAAGGTCTCCGTCAGCGTGGGCACGAACCCGTTGATCAAGTCCAGGTTCAGCACCCCGTTCAGG
>DASZIG010000008.1:0-26650 GCA_035949375.1 Terriglobia bacterium
TCGCAACTCCGGGCCGTTTGTAGCCTTCTCCTGCGCGAATCTGCCGGAGACGCTGGTCGACGACGAACTTTTTGGGCATGAGCGCGGCGCCTTCACCGGGGCGGTCGCGGCGCGGCGGGGCCGCTTCGAGTCCGCGGACGGTGGAACCCTCTTCCTCGACGAGATCGGCGATCTGCCGCTTCCCCTGCAAGCCAAGTTGTTGCGCGTTTTGCAGGAGCGATCCTTTGAACGTCTGGGCAGCAATGCATCTCACAGCATCAACATCCGGTTGCTTTGCGCCACCCATCGCAACCTGCCGGACATGGTGAAACAAGGAACGTTTCGCGAGGACCTGTATTACCGGCTGAACGTGGTGCAGCTGCACATCCCGCCGCTGCGCGAGCGGCGTGAGGGCGTCGCCGTATTGGCCTACCATTTCCTTGAACGCTTTGCGCAGCAATTTGGCAAGAAGACCAAGAGATTTTCGAGCCCGGCCTTGGGGTCTCTCGAGGAGTACGACTGGCCGGGAAACGTTCGCCAGCTTGAGAACGTCGTTCAGCGCGCGGTGGTGCTGGCGGAGGATGCGATGGTTGAGATCTGGCATCTACCCGCCATGCTGTGCAATGGATTCCGGCAGCAGCGCCTGACGCACTCCTACGACGACGAGGTCCGCTACTTCAAGCGCCGCCTGATTGTGCGCACGTTGCACGAGTGCGGCGGCAACAAGGCGGAGACCGCCCGCACGCTGGGACTGGCGCGAGGCTACCTGCACCGTCTCATCAACCAGCTCCAGATTCAGAGAGAGGACGAGGGCTTCGAAGCGAACGCAGACGGGCTGCCGTTGGAATCTGCGCGCGTGATGTAGCCAGATGGTTCCCGAGCCATGCTCCATGCGCCCGTGGTCAAGCAAGAAGCGCCGGATTACTCTCCTTCGACCCCCCTGGCGGATGGCTGTCGTCAATTCATCCTTCGAGCCCAGAACGCCGAGGGCGGATGGCCTTACCACCCTGGCCTCGAGACCGCTGTGGAACCGACCTGCTGGGCCTTGATCGCCCTCCGAAACGCCGGCGACCATGCCGAGGCCGTCGATCGCGGGCTCGAGGCGCTAAAGGACTGCCAGCTGCCGGATGGTGCCTGGCCGGCGCGGCCCGGCCATCGCCTCGGGTGCTGGACTACAGCCCTCGCGTCCCTCGCACTCTTCCTGTTTGAAGGTGATTGCGAGCCGCTGCGAAAGGGTCTCGACTGGCTGAGCGACGCCTGGCCTGCGGAAGGTGGGCTCTGGTGGCAGATGCGGGGGTGGCTCCGGCCAACGGCAGCCCTGACCCGGCAAAACAGCTCACTGCGAGGCTGGAGTTGGACGCCCGGCGCCGCCAGTTGGGTGGAGCCGACCGCCTACTCCCTCATGCTGTTGAGCGTAGTTCCCGAAAGTCTGCATCCAGCGCGCGCTGCGAGGCGTCGGCGCCTGGGCGAGGCCATGCTCTACGACCGGATGTGCCCTGGCGGTGGTTGGAATACCGGCAACCCGCTCGTCTACGGCGTGCCGGGCGAGCGACGCGTGGGCCCGACTGTTTGGGCACTGCTGGCGCTCAGGGCAAACGCGAGCCGTGCGGAGAACCGACGGAGCCTGGACTGGCTCGAGCAGGCTTATCCGCAGATTTCTGGACCCGGGTCCCTCGCCCTCGCCCACCTTTGTCTCGAAGTGCATGACCGGCCCACGCCGGGGCTCGAAGACTGTCTCGGCCCTCTGCTCGGGGCAAACGGTTTTCTGGAGAGCGTCCTGGCAGCGGCCTTTTCGCTGATGGCGCTCAATCCGGAGCCAGACCGTCTGTTTGCTTCTCCCGGCCGGCGCCTGTCAGCCTCATGAGCTATTCCAACAGCCAGATCGTCCCCTCATTTCAGCGTCCGGCGTCGCGGGTGGCGATCCGGCACGCCGCAAGCTACGGCGTGAACCTCGCCGAGCTGATCGAGGAGACCGTCACAGAGCTTGGCTTCGCGGTCGAGGGTAAGAGTGTGCTCCTAAAGCCGAACTTCGTCGAGCCAGACCCCGAGGGCATTGTGAACACCAATCCTGCCGTGGTCGGAGGCGCTCGGGAAGCATTCTTGCGGCTGGGCGCGCGGAGTGTGGTGGTGGGGGAAGGGCCAGGGCACGAGCGGGACACAGAAGGGATTGTTGAAACCATTCGCTTGCGGGATCACATTGGCAGGCTCGCGGACAGCTTTGTTGACCTTAATGTGGACAACGTTTCGTTAACGCCTCTCCGCACGCGCGCCTCCAGGCTCAAAGAGCTCTACTTTCCGCACGCGGTCCTGGCAGCCGACCTCGTGGTCTCCATGCCGAAGCTCAAGACCCACCACTGGGTGGGCGCCACCCTCTCACTCAAGAACATGTTCGGGATTGTCCCGGGAAGCTGCTACGGATGGCCCAAGAACATCCTGCACTGGGCCGGCATTTCGCAGTCCGTGCTCGACATCAACAGCACAGTTCGTCCCGATTTCGCCATCGTAGACGGCATCGTGGGCATGGAAGGCAACGGACCAATTCAAGGGACTCCCAAGTTCTGCGGAGCACTGGTTATGGGAAGCGATCCCGTGGCGGTCGATGCCACCTGCGCGCGAATCATGGATCTGGCTCCGGAGCGCATCGATTACCTCGCCAAGGCCGCCGCGGTTCTCGGACACATCGCCGAAAGCCACGTGCGGCAGGTGGGCGAAGACATCAGGAGCGTAAGGACGCCCTTCCGAGTGCTACAACCCTTCGAGCGGCTCAGGACACCGGCGTGAAGACACGGCCGCAGACCACGTCAACGGGGCCGGCCGGGCCGACCGGAAAGAAGATTGCTTGGGCTGGCCCGAATTCACGCTGACTGTCGCGGGGAGTCGAATCCAACCTGCGCCTCTGGTCGAAATGAGACAAACCAAAAGATGACTATTGCGATTCTCAAGGGCACTACCACGAAACCCTTTTTCAAAATCCAAGTCCCAGAGCTATTGATTCCAAATTGGATATTCACAAATGTGGAGAATTGCAGTGGCATGCCAAGTATGGCACCCGGCATGCCAAGAGCCCACCTCTGACCGGTCCTCGCGGCTACTGGCGTTGTCGGGAACCCTTGGATCTTCTAGTTTCGTCAAGGGAGCAGGAAGAATCAACCTTAGTGGAGCGCGCGATGTCTGTTCTGGAACTCGCCGTCGGACGGCAACCGTACAACGACGCAGCCGCGAAGACCGCGCTGCAGAAGATCTTTTCCTTTCCGGTGGTTTTGGGCGCCGCGCTCGTCGTAGGCATCTATGTGCCGCTCCGCGCCTTTGCGGTGGATCCTGATGTTTGGTGGCACATCAAGGTTGGGGAGAGCATTCTGGCCACGCATCGCTGGCCGACGGCTGATCCCTATTCCTTCACGGCGCACGGCAGCCCGTGGATCGCTTACGAGTGGTTGGGCGAGGTACTGCTCGCCGCCGTCAACCGCCTGGGCGGCCTGCCTGCCCTGCTGGCGCTCAATATGGTACTCGCCGGGGCCGTGGTCGCCGGCATTTACTGCTATGCGAGCATGCGCTCGCGCAATTCCAAGGCCGCCTTCGTAGCCGTGGTCATGCTCTTGCCGATCGCCTATCTTTCCTTCACGCTCCGGCCGCAAGTGGTCGGTTATGTGTTCCTGATCCTGACTCTGATCCTTCTCGAGCGCTTCCGGCAGGGTCACACCGGGGCCCTGTGGTTTCTGCCTCCCCTCTTCCTGCTCTGGGTGAACACGCACGGCTCCTTTGTGTTTGGCCTTTTCGTCCTCGGCGTTTACTGGGGCTCGGGCCTTGTGAGGGTTCACTGGGGCGGGCTCGAATCGCGGCTCTGGACGGCGGGCGAGCGGAAGCGGCTGGGCTTTGTGGCGCTACTCTGCTTCATCGCCCTCACGATTACCCCATACGGAACCCAGCTTGCCGCTTATCCCCTCGACATGGCATTCTCCCAGCCCATCAACGTGGCCAACATTCAGGAGTGGCAACCCGTAGCGTTCCAGCTGTTCTACGGGAAGCTGTTTCTGTTTCTGCTGGTCGTTTTCATCCTGGCGCAGGTGACACTTCGCCTCAAGTGGCGGCTGGAGGAAATCACGCTTTTTGTTGCGGGATTAGTGGCGCTTTGCCTGCATGCGCGCTTTGTTTTGCTCTTCGTGCCTTTTTTCGCGCCAGTGCTTGCAACGGTGCTGGCCGAGTGGGTTCCGCCTTACGAGGCGGACAAGGACCCTCACGGAATCAATGCGGTCCTGTTGCCGGTCATGCTGGGTATCATGCTGTGGCTTTTTCCCTCGCCCGCAAAGATCGGTGATGCAGTGGCTGAACGCTTCCCATCCCGCGCGCTCACTTATCTGCGCCAGCATCCGGTCTCCGGACCGATGTACAACACCTACGGCTACGGCGGTTACCTGATCTACGCGCTGGACGGCCCAAACAAGGTCTTCATCGACGGACGCGCGGACATCTACGAGCGCCTGGGTGTGTTCAGCGACTACCTCAACATCTCCCGCGTGGCTGAGAACACTCTGCTGCTTCTACACGCCTACAACATTCAGTCGTGCCTGATCGATCGTGGCGAACCGCTGTCCACCGTGCTCGGTGCCTCGCCCGAATGGCAGAGAGTGTATGGTGATGCAACCAGCGTGCTGTTTGTTCGCCGGTCTTCGCTGCCGTCCGGCGCGGTGCGCGAATAGCAACGAGGCCGAGGCTAATTGTGGTTGTCCATCACTGCGCGACGCGATCCTCGTCAATCAACGTCGGCGGCACGGCGGGCTGCGCCGGTGTTCCAGAAGGTGCGCCTCACGATGAAGACGCCCCAAAAAACCGGCAGGGCGGGACGGACCAACCGAATCGCCCAAGCACCTCGGAAGTTCAACCCCTTGGTCAGTGCCTGCTGGCCGCGTTGACGCTGGCGGCTGCGGCTTTGCTCCTCGCGCCGATCTGGACCGTGCGCTATCCTCTCCTGATCGACTATCCGAATCATCTGGCCAGTGCCTTCGCTCTGGCACACCTGAATGATCCGGCGTTCCACTTGAATCAATTCTACGCCGCGAACTGGAACACTTATCCCTACCTGACGATGGACGTCCTCCTGCTCGGGCTGCAGCGCATCGTCTCTATCGACATTGCCGGACGGCTGCTGTTGAGCCTCGCGGTGCTCAGTGTTCCGGCGGGAGCATGGTTCTTCATCCGGCGAGCGAACCCCGGTCAGGAGAGCCTGAGCGTGTGGGCGCTGCTGGTTTCAAGCAACCTCTTTTTCTTTCTTTATGGATTTCTCAATCTCCAGTTCAGCCTGGCGATTGGACTGTTCCTTCTCGGGGTATGGCTGCGGCACCTCGAACGGCCTCGCGCGATTTCCTGGTGCGCCCTGCCGCCGCTCACCACAATGCTGTACTTTACTCACCTGATGAGCTTCGGCGTAGTGGCTGTGGTAATGACCGTCTACGCTATCGTTGCGCGTCTTCGCTGGCGCCAGGCGCTCTTTGCGTGGGGCCTGTTCCTTCCCGGAGCGCTCCTATACCTGCACGCCACCATGAGTCTTCACGCGAGCCACGCCCTCCAGTTTCGAAGCCTGGCGGCGAAAGCCGCCGGTCTGCTCGTCGTAGTGCTCAGCTATTCGCCCGCGATCGACTTTCTCACGCTGCTCGTGGCCATCGGCGCAGTGGTCTGGGCTCGTCGCGCCAAGCCGCGGGTGGCGTGGGGCCGCCACTGGCTGTGGGTCACGGGATGCCTGTTTGCCCTCTATTGGATTTTTCCCGCCAGCTACGGAGCCGGCATGGACGCGGACCGCCGGCTGCTGCCGTTTGTGGTGCTTCTGGGCCTCGGCTCTTTGAGAATGGCACCGAAGCGAGGACGGGCGCTAGCCGCCATCGCCGCCCTGCTCTTCGGCCTGCGCGGCAGTGCCCTGGAGATCGATTCCGTCCGCGCGCAGCCGCATCTCGCGAGCATGGCGGAGTCGTTCCGCGCCATCCCGAAGGGCGCCCGCGTCCTGCCCTTGGTCGATTGGGCCGAAGGCAGACCAATGGTCGAGCGTCATTTCTGGGCTTACGGAGTGATTCAGGGGGGCTGGTTCTCACCCTGCCTTTTTCACGATCCCGGTGTTCAGCCCTTCGCGATCAAGGCCAAAGTCTACAACCCTTACGGCCCCGCTTTTGCCGAAGTGAAATCGGTGGACTGGACCGCAGTTCGCAACGACTACGACTACGTCTGGTCTTTCAGGTCGCCGCAATTCTCCGGCCCGCTCGGGACGATTGGCGCGCGGGTGTTCAGTAGTGGTGACCTCGAAGTTTTCCGTGTGGCCAGCTCGGAACCGACCCTTGCGGGCGTTGCGGCTGGCGGCCTCGGGAAGGAGGACCGCTAAGGCAGATGGCGACGCTGGTCCAACCGGTAAGCATCGAAAAGACCCGGGAATCCGGCGGGAGGCTCGCTGGCGTCCGGCGGTTATTAGGCCTCGCGTCGGCGCACGTCCACTTCTGTCTGACCGGCCTGATGGCTGTCGCTCTGATTCCGGCCCTGCATGCGGCCCGGCTGCCGCTGCGCTTCGATTGGCCGCATTTGCTGGAGGCCTGGGTCGGGTTGATGTTCCAGGCGACATTCCTGGCGTGCGTCCTCTACGTCATCGGCGGGCCATTGCGGGTGACGCTCCGTCCGGTCCTCCTTCGCTATTGGAATGACAAGCGCCGGCTGATTCTGCTCGTGCCCCTGCTGGCCGAGCTCGGCTGGCTATTTGGTGCGGCGGTAGCGGGCCTGGTCACGGTGGCGTTCGTCGCCTTCGTTGAGCTGACGGAGCGCACGCGGAAACAGCCGGGGGCGCTACTTGCTGCCACTCGGTCCGTGATGCTGCCCGCGGCCTACCTTTTTGCCGGGCTCGTGATGGTGTTTGCTTACAACAACGTGATCGTCTCATTCAGGTTTTTCGGCGCTTACGACGCGGTGTTTAACCGCCTGGATTCCTGGATTCTCGGGGGCGCCACGGTTTCCGGAATCGCGCACCACGCCGGAGCGCATCTTTCTCTGGGTGCATACCGGTTCTTGGAATTCGTGTACTTCGGCATGTTCAGCCAGATCGGCGCAGGTATCATCCTGGTCGGCCTCTATCGGGGAATGGGAAAGGGGTTCCGGCTGGTCGGGACGCTGCTCGCAGCCTACGCCATGGCGCTCGCGTGCTTCTATCTCTGGCCGAGCCACGGCCCCTATTACAGTTGCCCGATTCATTTCGGAGTCTTCCCCCATCAGCTTACCGCTTACGGCGCGCAGCAGGCGCTGCTCGAGCGGGCGCGGGCTGTGTGGGAAGGTAGGGGAATCGACAGCATCAGCACGGACTACTATATTGCTTTCCCGTGCATGCACATCGCTCAGCCGTTGATCGTGATGTGGTTCCTGCGCCCCTGGAAACGCATAGTGGCGGCGCTTACGGCGGTCAATGTCGTGCTAGTGGCTGCTATCCTGCTGCTCGAGTGGCACTACCTCGTGGACGTGCTCGGAGGCGTCGTGGTGGCAATGCTGGCGGTGCTGGTCGTGAATCGTGAGGCCTTCAGGCGGCGGCCGGCTTCGACCCCAGCACCATAAGCGAGCTGCCGAAGGGCCAGGGCAGCGCGCCCATCGTTCGCTCTTCGAGACGCGAGAGGGCGTAGAGCCCTTCATTGATCCAGAGCGGCGGGATCGTCGGGGGCCTCGGCTGAGTACGGAAGAGGCGCTCGCCGACCCGCGCTGCCAGTTTCGCCGGGAACACCCATTGAAAAAGGTATCTGGCGGTCTCGATCCGCAGACCGGCCTGCCGGGCCAGTTCCCGGAAGGTCCGCTTCGTGTAGCGCGTGAAGTGGGCGTTAAGGACGTCGTGGTTGGTCCACAGCAGCCTGAAGGCGGGCACGGTCACCAGCAGCGCGCCTTCGGGCTCGAGCAGGCTCAGGGCGTGCTGAAGCGCCTGGGCGGGATCGGGCAGGTGCTCGAGTACGTCGAGCATCAGGACGAGAGAGTAGCGCTTGCCGGGCTGAAAGCGCTGGTCGAAGGCGCAAACGTGAACTCGCCCGGAGCGGACGAATTCGGGATTCACGAGATCGGAGGCCGCTTCCACGCCCTCCACTTCACCAAACTGCGACAAAGGCTCGAAGAACAACCCATCGCCGCAGCCCACATCGAGGATTCGCGTCCAGCCCCGTGGCGGCTGGTGAGCCCGCAGCACATCCAAGATGGCCGCTTCGCGGGCGCGCCACCACCAATGCCGCTCGTAGAGTTCGCGATAACGCTGGCCGTAATCTGCTCGCACAGGACGTCCGCTTTCCGGGTCTGTTATTGGTTCGCCTTGCCGGCGCTTTCTATCGTTCTTGCCCACAGGCGTTTGCGGACACTTGATTCCTGATCCTCAAGGCTGAATCCAGTATAGTCCGTGATTTTGTTCACCACGTACAGGGGCCGCGCTTTGATCTCTTCATAGACGCGACCCACGTACTCCCCGATGATGCCCATGAAGAACAGCAGGATCCCGGCCAGAAAGGTGATCAGAAGAACCAGCGCGGTGAAGCCCTGCGGGGATTGCTTGAGAAACAGCTTGGCGTACAGCGAATACGCGGAGAACAGGGCGGAGAGCGCCACGGCGGAGGCGCCGAGCAGCGTGGCAGCGCGGAGGGGCAGCGTGGAGAAGGCAAAAATGCCGTCCGACGCCAGCTTGAGCAACTTCAACAAACTGTACTTGCTCTTGCCGGCATAACGCTCGGCACGCTCGATGGGCACTCCGATCTGCCGGAATCCCACCCAACTCCTGAGCCCGCGCAGATAGCGATGGTGCTCCGGCATCTGGCGGATCTGCTCGACGACACGGCGCGACATCAGCCCGAAGTCCCCCGCATCGAGGGGCAGATGGGTTTCCGAGAGCAGGGACTGGAAACGGTAGAAGAGGAAATAGCACAGGCGCAGGGCAAATCCCTCCTTGCGCCCGGCGCGCGTGGCGTAGACCACGTCGTAGCCCAGGCGGTGTTGCTCGACGAGCAGCGGAATCGCCTCCGGCACGTCCTGCAGGTCGCCATCCATCAGGACCACTGCATCACCCGAGACGTGATCGAGCGCTGCAGTGAGAGCCGCCTGATGCCCGAAGTTCCGCGAGAGCGAGATCACGGTTACACGGGCGTCCCAGTGCGCCGCTTGTTCGAGGAGGTCCGGCGTGCCATCGGAGCTGCCGTCGTCCACGAACAGCATCTGGTGCGGGCCGCCCTCCAGGCGGTCGAGCGTCCCTGCCAAGCGCCCGAGGAGCTCCGGCAAAACCTTCTCCTCATTGTGCACGGGCACGGCTACCGACAGATGGAATGCGCGGTTCATTGCTGTTTTCTCCCTTTGAAATAGACCATGTTCCATAGGGTAGTTCCGAGCGCCTTTAAGGGGTATGGCTCAAAACAAATCGGCTCAAAGCTCTGGGAGAACATCGCGCGCCACTCCTCGATGGGCCGGGGGAATTCACCCCGATCCATGCGGGCGAGAAAGCGAGCGGGCGAAAGACGGTTCGGAAGCACAAGCTCCAGAATATGCACGTGCCCGTCTTCGGCCAGCAATCCGCTGAGGTGAGCCAGAATCCGCCGGGCGTTCGGCGTGTCAATGTGGTGGAGGAAACTGTTCACCAGGATGAAATCGAAGCGCTCGCCCACGTCAGCCTGGTAGCAAGTGACGTCGGCCACGACGAAGTTCCGCCGGTGACGCCGCCGCGCGGACTCGATGTAGTGGCGATTACAATCGAGGCCAAGATAATCCGCACCCATGAAGTGGTGAGTGTTGGTGCCGGGTCCACAACCCACGTCTAGCACGCGCCGCACGCGGGCGAGGTCGTTGTGAGCGAGAACCGGCGAGAACTTGTCCTCGGCAAAAGGCGCCTGCCAAAGCCGGTAAGGCAACTCATGTTCGATGATGCGCTCGCTGAGTCCCATAAGCAGTCTTAAGGCCGTTCCGGTCCGCCTGCAGACGTCGGCTGGTTGCGGCTTACAGAAACACCGTAAGGCTCGACCTTCGGAGGCGTGGCATCCGCTTCGACCAGCCAAACGTGGCGGTCCTTGAAATAGTCGATGAGTTCTTCATTCCGGGCAGTGCCCATGTCACGGGCAAAGATTACCTGGGCGTTGTCGATGTCGGCCCGGTTGTAGACCCATTCGTGAAAGAAAATGTCGTGCGATGGGCCGTAATGCACGATGGCAAGCTGCCGGCCCGGCTCCCGGGCGAGTTGCTTCAGGGTTTGTACGCGTTCCGAGTTGGCGGGTCCAGGCGAGCACCAAGTCGGCTTCGTGGGATGCGGTGCCGGCCACTCCTGGCACGGGAGCGCCCGCGCCGGCCCGGGGATAACGTGGACTGCAACCAGCAGCAGGCAGATGGCCGGAATGGCCCGGGTGAGGAATACACCGGTGGGTTTGCCACGCCACTCCAAAGCGCGCACACGCCGCATCGCGATCAGGACCAGGGCCAGGACCGCACCGGTGATGGGTGCGGCGTAATGCGGATTGCTCCATACCGGCAGCATTGATCCCACGGCGACAGAGCCGCAAAGCAGCAGAAGGAAGCGCGCCGCGCGGCCGATCCGGCGCCAGGAAAAACCGTACGGCAGGGTAGCCACCGCAACAAAGAAGGGGAGACTCAGAACCGGTCCCAAAAAAAAAGTCCAGGCCTGGGCCATCCCCACGGACTCGATTCCCAGAATTCCGGAAATCGAATGTGAAAGGCGATAGCGAGCGAGGATGGTGCCGAGATAGAAGTCGCGGATGTCGGTGTGATGATAAAGCGGCGCGGCCCGAAGGGGTTGCCAGGGGAAGTAAGGCACCGGGTTGTAGGCGTGCAGATCGACAAGATATGGCGGGGTCCAGAGGCTCCCCGTCGTCCGCCAGAAATAGTAGGCCATGGCGGCGGCGGTCAACCCTCCGATCGCGACCAGGGGCGCCACCACCCGGAGTGCCGCGACCTTCGGGGCTGGCCGCTCGCGCCGGAACATCCACCAGAGAAGAGCGGCCACGACCGGGGCGCCAAAGAACACGCCTTCATAAGGCCGGCTGTTGGCAATGAGAGCGAATCCCAATCCCATCAGAAGAACGTGCCGCAGCCGCTGGGATTGCCGGATCCGCGGCATCGCGCCCAGCACCAAAGCTCCGCCGGTTGCCGCCACCGCTCCTCCCCAATAACTGTTGGCCCAATAGCTGAAAGCCCCGAGACGAATGACTGCCAGGAACCCTCCGAGCAAGGCCCATCCCGGTGACAGCCAGCCCTGCAGCATCCAGCAGATGGCGGCGCACATCAGGCCGACACTCAGCCAGACACCCCAGAAAGGATGCCCGAAGATGACCTGGCCCAGTGCGAGAACCAGGCCCTGCGCCGGATAGAACATGGCCGTGTAAGTGGGCTGCCAGATAATGTGAAAGCTTTCGAAGTGGATCCACATGGGATGCGAAGGATTGGTCAGCCGCCCGTGGGCAAAAGTGTCAGCCAGGAGCAGGTAGCCGAACTCGTCGTGAACGCCCGGTTGCGGGATGGGTAGCATCGGCAGCAGCGCCGCTCGCATCGCCAGCGCAGTGACGCCGACCACTAGGACAGCCAGACGCTGCCTTTCGGCAATATTGCCGAAGGCCCGCTCGCAGGCCTCAAACCAGCGCGAGCCGACACGCGGGCAGAGAAACGCCCAGGCAATCGCTGCCAAAACCAGGGATGACTCTATCCACAACATGATGTTTAGCTAGCACCCTCGTTCTGCGCTATGGATTGAGGACGGCTCCGTTCTCGCGGTAGTTTGAGCCGCTCCCGTTTCGCGAAGCCCCGATAGCGCGTAAGAAAGCCAGAAAACTGCCTTGACCCTGACGGCGCACCGCGATCGCGCGCACGGCTCGGGTTCGTGCAATTTGGCTGCAAAACCCGGCGGGCTCCTGGCTAAGGCCGCAGACGAGCCTCGCTGTGCTACGAGCGGAGATTGATCTCACGATTCATGGGCCCTGCTTGCGCGCCTGGTTACCCGCGATTGAATTACTTATGCATGACTACCCCCTCAGTCGGCAGCAGAAATCAACTCATGACGCGAAAAGAGTGACGCTGCTCGCTGAAAACTCCTTGGTCCCGTACTGAGTGCGGAGTTGGGCGTCGGCCTCGGACAAGAAGTGGTCACCTTAACGTGCTAGCGCCTGATTCCCCGGAAAACAAAAGGTGACTGTGTTATCAGCACCGGCTGCGACTCGCGCGGATTTTGGCTGGAAAAACAGGTCCAAGTGTCTAATTCACTGACGTCAACCTTGCACGGTTTTCTTTGGCATCCCGAGTGCTCTGGGGAGAGCGGGGTTGAGGATGGCGCCAGTCGTCATCAACATTCTGAATGATGTGGAGGATATACGAAATGAAGAGCTTTTTTACGAGACTGTGGCAGGAAGAAGAAGGACAGGACCTGACGGAATACGGACTCCTTCTGGTCTTGGTGGCGCTGGCAGCGATTACCTCGATGAGCACTCTGGCCACCGCGATCAAGGGCGTTTTCAGCACCGCAGCGGCAAACCTGAGCACCAGCTAGTGCAGCACAAAGATCGCGAACCTCCCTGGTTGCAAGACCAAAGGCAATGCCCGCAGCCAGGGAGAGAACGCGACTCGAACTCGCAACCGCCTGAGCCGGACCGCCGGGCAAATCTGATGCATAGAGGAGGGGCAGAGTATGAGACAGGCTTTTCGTCGTTTGTGGCAAGAAGAAGAAGGTCAGGACCTCACAGAGTATGCCCTCGTGATCGTTCTGATCGCTCTGGTGTCCGTGGCCGCCATGAACACTCTGGCCAGCGGAATCCAGAACGTTTTTAACACCGCGGCGAGCAATCTCAGTGTCAGTTAGGCCGCTCGCCGGTTCCAGCCGTTAGTTCATCGCCGCTTTACTTAAAGGGAGACCGCGGCGCGCAAGAGCGTTATGGGGTGACGCGCTGCGCGTTGCGGGCTCTGGACCCGCTGTCTCTCCGTTTCCCAATCGCACCCCACTACAACTCAAGCGTTTGAACTCTTAGCGAGAAGGAAGGCCGCGGAATGGCTGAAGCCCTCTGGAAAGAATTCGTAATCTCGATTCTCGCTCTGCTCTTTACGGGTTGGGCCGGTTGGCTCGACTGGCGGACGCGGCGCATTCCGAATTGGTTGACGGTGCCCGGTCTACTCCTGGGTCTCGCTCTCAACAGTGCCCTGTTTGGCTGGGCCGGGACCAAGTCGAGCCTGGAGGGTGCCGGCCTCGGTCTGGGCCTGTTGTTGCCGTTCGTGCTCGCGCGAGGGCTCGGAGCAGGCGACTGGAAGTTGATGGGGGCGCTCGGCGCCCTGCTCGGTCCCGAGAAGTTCATCGCGGTGTTGCTGGGCACCGTTTTTATCGCCGGCATCATGGCGGTGGTGGAAATGGTGCGCAGGCGGCGTGTGAAGGAGACCCTGGCTAACACCCTGGTGCTTATCCACGCTTTCGCCACGTTCGGACTGCGCCCCAAGAGGGAAAACATCACTCTAGACAATCCGGGGCTAATGGCTCAGCCGTTTGGCGTCGCGGCGGCGTTGGCGATGGTGATTTTCTTCTTTGCCCAGTCGGCCCTGAGGGCTATTTGACCCTGGATAAGAGGTTATGAAGAATCGCATCTGGATCGGGATGGGCGTGGCGCTACTGATCGGCTTTCTTACAAGCCGGTTTGTGTATCGCGAGATGACGGTCGCGGCGACTGTGAAGACCGTCTCCACCGTGCGGGTGGTGATCGCCACCGCGCCGCTCCTGCTCGGTACCCGTCTGCAAGCGAGCCAATTGGGGATCGTGGAGTGGCCTGGCAGCGCTCCCTTGCCGGGCTCGTTCAGCCGCATCGAAGATTGTGTGGGTCGCGCAGTGTTGACCAACATCGTGGCCAACGAGGCCATCCTGGAGCAAAAGTTGGCGCCGCGCGAAGCCGGAGCCGGTCTGCCCGCCGTCATTCCCGAAGGCATGAGGGCCCTGTCAGTGCGCGTGGATGATGTGGTGGCCGTGGCAGGTTTCGTGGTGGCGGGCACCATGGTAGACGTGTTGGCCACAGGTGATCCGGGCGGCACGAACGGCGGCGACGTCGTAACCCGCACGATCCTCGAAGACGTGCGCGTGCTGGCCGCCGGCCAGCAAATCACCCAGGACAAAGAGGGCAAGCCCCAGACCGTGGCGGTTGTGACGCTGCTGGTCAACCCGGACCAGGCGGACCGTTTGACGCTGGCCAGCAATGAGGGAAGGCTTCGCCTGGCCTTGCGCAACACGATCGACACCAAGCAGCTTCAGCCACCGCCGGTCTTCCGCAGCACGGTGTTCTATGGACAGCCGCCTGTAACCGTCAGACCCGCATCGGCATTGAGGCGCAGCGCGCCTGCGAAGGCGGCCGTCGATCCTTACACCGTGGAAATCATCAAGGGTGACAAGAGGGAAACACAGACGTTCATCCTCAAGTAAGTGCTCTTTGGGGCCACATGGCGCAGTCAAATACAATTCGCAGATGGTTTGGGCTCTCGGCCGCTGTAGGGTTGATCTCCCTGCTGGCGGGTCCGACCAGCGCACACCCAAAGCACACTCAAGCCGGCTCTCCAGAGGGTGTGCCGCAACCCGCTCAGGCCGAGTCTGGTTCGCAGATTCCCGGGGCGGTCGAAAGCATGCATCTGCTTGCCGGCCAGTCGCTGGTGATCGCCTCGGCCACTCGCATCAGGCGAGTGTCATTGGCGGATCCTGGGGTCATCGACGCATTGGTGATGAGCCCCGCGCAGATCCTGGTGAACGGCAAGGCGCCCGGCGCATCCTCGCTGGTGATCTGGGACGAGGCCGGGCAAAGCCGCACCTTGGACATCATCGTGGACTTAGACGTGGCTGGGATCAACGGCAGAATCCGTGACGTGCTTCCGGGCGAGAATGTCGACATTCAGGCGAACAAAGACGTTCTGATCATTTCTGGGAAGGTCTCGTCGCAGGCCGTCGCGGACAAGGTTGTGCAGATGGCCCAAGCCATCGCGCCCAAGAAAGAGAATGTTGTCAGCCTGCTTGACGTACCCGTCATACCTGGGGGACAGGTATTGCTCCAGGTGAAGTTCGCGGACGTGGATCGGAGCGCCCTGACCCAGCTCGGAGCCAACATCCTCAGCCTGCCCGGGGCCAAGAACATCGGAGCCATTTCCACCGGCCAGTTCTCGCCGCCGCAGGTTGCTGGTCAGACGGTAACCGGGAGCAGCGGTGGATTCACGCTGAGCGACCTGTTGAATGTTTTCATCTTCCGGCCGGATATCGACCTCGCGGCGACCATCCAAGCGCTGCAGAGCAAGAATCTGATCGAGATTCTGGCGGAGCCCAATGTGCTGAGCGAGACCGGCAAGGAAGCCAGCTTCCTGGCGGGCGGTGAGTTTCCCTACCCCGTCGTCCAGCCTTCGGCCGGGGCGACTGCCATTACCATACAGTTCCGGGAGTTCGGCGTGAAACTGAACTTCACCCCCGTGATCACGCCTGACGGCTTTATTCATCTCAAGGTGAGGCCTGAAGTCAGCTCGCTCGATTACTCAAACGCCCTCACGATTTCGGGTTTTACGGTGCCGGCGCTGGACACGCGGCGTGTGGAATCCGAAATGGTCCTGAAGGATGGGCAAAGTTTTGCGATCGCGGGGCTTGTGAACGATCAGATAACCGAGACACTTTCTAAGATCCCGGGCGCCGCCAGCATTCCGGTCCTGGGCAAGCTGTTCCAAAGTAAGAGCCTCACCAAAAGCAAGGATGAGCTCTTGGTGATGGTGACGCCGCGCATCGTGCGCCCGGGCGCTGAGGGCCCCGCGCCCAGGGTTCCAGGATTCCCCCAGCAAGTATTGCCACCGGCTTCCGCTCCAAGCCCGCACGCCTCAGGAGGGGCTCACTAGATGCTGACGGGTAAGCAAGAAACTCATGACCAGGACTTGAAAACTAAAAGAGGGGTCCTGTCATGTTAACGGCAGCCGTGGCAGCCTCGAGTGCGGAGAGCAGCGGATATCTGCGAGCATGCTTACAGCAGACGGGATTCATTCAATCGGTCGCCGAGTGGGCCGTCTCCAGCGAGCAGTTCCCGGCGCCGGGCGAGTCCGTTCCCGATATGGTGTTGCTCGAGCTCGGTCCCAGTGCCGAGGCTTGTTTCAGCTTTGCCGCCCACCTCCGGAGGCTCAGGCCTTCCGTCTGCACCATGGTGTGTTCCGCCAAGGAACCGCGGCCCGAAATGTTGATCGAGGCCATGCGAAACGGCGTGCGCGAGTTCCTCGGACAGCCGGTTGATCCGCAGGTGCTGCAAGGAGCCATTGAGCGGCTGATCCAGGAGCACGGCAACGGTGGCGGCCGGCCCGAGGAGAAGTTGATCGTGTTAATGGGCTCGAAGGGCGGTGTGGGAACAACGACCGTCACGATTAATCTGGGGGTTCAGATCGCCCGCGCCAGCAAGAAGCGTACCTCGTTGCTCGATTTTGGACGGCCCGTGGGGCACGCGTCTCTGATGTTGGACTTACAGCCGCGCTTCTCCGTGGTGGATGCGATAGACAATCTACAGCGTCTGGACGCGCATTTCCTGGCTGGCTTGCTGACGCGGCATGAGAGCGGGCTCGACGTTCTGGCCGGCACATCCAACGCCGACCTCTGGGCAAAACTGTCGGCGCGGGCTCTTTCGCGAATCGTAAACGTCGCCCAGGGAAGCAGCGACTTTGTACTGATGGATCTGGGCTCCGTATATCCGTGGGAATGGAACGTAGCTCTCAAATCGGCGCGCATGGTGATTCTGGTGACCGAGGCCAACGTACCGGGACTGTGGACTCTGGAGAAGCAACTGGCGGCGCTCGCTGCGAGCGGGATCGACCCCAAACGCTTCCGCGTTATCGTGAACCGCTGGCATAAGGCCGATGAGGAGGCGTTGAAGTCGATTGAGAAAAAGATCCATTGCAATATCTACGGGCGACTGCCGAACGATTTCCGGCAGGTGAGCGAGTCAGTGAATCTTGGTACTCCGCTCTCGCGTAACCACAATGATCCGCTGACAACCCAGTATCGCCAGATCGCCGCGGAAATCGCCGGGATCCCGGCAGAGGTCAAGCCGAAGGGTAAAGCGCTGTTCAGCCTGTTTTCCGGACATTGAATAGAACGAGGTCAAGCAAGGTATGGGCACGATTGCCACGGTCGCGAGCCGGCCGGATTTCAACACGGTCAAAGTTGCGATTCATCGCAAGCTGATATCCCGGCTCAATCTAGACCGGGTTGCTGCACTCGGTCGCGAGGCGGCCCGGGAGGAAGTTGGGAGGATTGTCGAGGACCTGGCGGCCAGCGACAACACCCCCATGACCCTGCAGGAGAGGGAGCGTCTGGCTCAGGAGGTCCTCGATGAGGTCTTTGGGCTCGGGCCGCTCGAGCCTCTACTGAAAGACTCCTCGGTGTCCGACATTCTGGTGAATACCCACAACAAAGTTTATGTAGAACGAAACGGGCTGCTGGAGAGGACCAACGTACAGTTCCGCGATGACGCGCACCTGATGGCAATCATCGATCGCATAGTTTCCGCGGTCGGACGCCGGGTGGACGAGTCCTCACCCATGGTGGATGCGCGCCTCACGGACGGATCGCGGGTTAACGCGATTATTCCGCCGCTTGCGATCGACGGACCGTGCCTCTCCATTCGCCGCTTCGGTCACGATCCGTTGACGGCCGAGAACATGGTACGGAATAACTCGTTGACGCCCGAGATGCTGGAATTACTGCGCGGCTGCGTTTACGCCCGGCTCAACGTGCTGGTCTCCGGTGGCACGGGCGCCGGCAAAACAACACTGCTGAACGTCCTGTCGTCGTTCATCTCGGACAAGGAACGCATCGTTACCATCGAGGATGCCGCCGAATTGGCACTGCACCAGGACCACGTGGTCCGTTTGGAGACGCGTCCCCCGAATGTGGAAGGCAAGGGCGCGGTTCGGCAGCGGCAATTGGTAATCAACAGCCTCCGAATGCGGCCGGACCGGGTGATCTTGGGGGAGGTCCGGGGCGAGGAGGCGCTAGACATGCTGCAGGCCATGAACACCGGCCATGACGGCTCCCTGGCCACGATTCACGCCAACACTCCGCGCGACGCGCTCGGCCGCCTTGAAACTATGGTTGCCATGGCGAACTTGAACATTCCCGAGGCCGCCATTCGCCGACAGATGGCTTCGGCGATCAACGTGGTCGTGCAGGTCACCCGCTTGAGCGATGGCAAGCGCAAGATCACCACTCTAGCCGAGGTGACAGGCATGGAGGGCGAGGTGGTCACGATGCAGGACATCTTCACCTTCAAGAAGCTGGGAATCGGGGACAAAGGCGAAGTGCTGGGTGAGTTCATCCCCACCGGAATCCGGCCTAAGTTCGCAGAGCGCCTCTTCACTTCAGGAATTCGTTTGCCGATGGGAATGTTCGACCACCCGCATTCGCGGGTTTGACGGAGCCGAATGCACTACCTGCTTGCAGCCATGACGTTTCTGGTGATCGTTGGGATCTCCGCCATGGTTCTCTATCTGGGCAAAGAGAACCAGCAGCATAAGATCGTCCAACGAAGGCTGGATGCGATTGAGAAGGGAATGAAGCGGGGCTCGGAGTCGCTGGAACTGAAGCTCATCCGGGACGAACTGATGAGCAGTGTCCCGGCATTGAACCGGATGCTGCTGCAGTGGTCCTGGGCGACCAAACTGCGGCAAGTCGTGGCACAGGCAGGACTGGATATCAAGCCGGGCAAACTCGTGCTCTTGAGCGGTGTGCTCGAGTTGGCCGGGTTTCTAGTCGCCCGCCAGTTCACCGGGAACCTCGTCCTCGCTCTGGCCAGCGCGGTCTTCGGCGCCACCGCCCCGTTGTTGTTCGTGCTTGTGATGCGCGCTCGGAGGCTGCACGCCTTCGAGAAGAACTTTCCCGAGGCCATTGATTTGCTGGGCCGCGCCGTACAGGCTGGCCATTCCTTTAGCACTGGACTTGAACTGATCGGCACGGAGCTCTCAGAGCCCCTGGCGGGGGAATTTCGTGCGGTCTTTGACGAGCAGAACTTTGGACTGCCCTTGAAGGATGCCCTGCTGAACCTCGCGGAGCGTGTGCCCCTGCTGGACGTGCGCTTCTTCATCACGGCGCTGCTGGTGCAAAAGGACACCGGCGGTAACCTGGCGGAGATCCTGAGCAATCTCTCGCACGTCGTTCGCGAGCGCTTCAAAGTCCGCGGTGAGGTCCGCACGCGCACTGCGCAGGGGCGGATGACGGCGGGAATTCTGATCGCCCTGCCTCCGATTATGATGCTGGTTCTGCGGTTCATGAACCCCGAGTACGAAGGGCTCCTCTTCACGGATCCGCTTGGAGCTTACATGTTGGGATTGGCAGGCGGACTGCAAGTGGTTGGGGCCGGACTGCTCTGGAAGATCGTGAATATTGAAGTTTGAGTGTTGAGGAGAAGGATCTGAATGCTCTTTGCGGCATGCGGCGTAACATTCTTGGCCACGGTGATGATTGTGCTCGCTGTGCTGTACACCGTCTCGCCCTATGTGGACGAAGCGGTGTCCGAGCGCTTGGTCAGGCTTTGGCGCCCGGCGAGCGCGCAGTCCCAGCCCGGCTTCCGGCAAAAGCAACGTCGCAAGTTGCAGCAGATCCTGATAGACGTCGGCAAGTTGGTTCCCTCATCTGCCAAGAGCGCCGGTCACACCAAGCGCATGTTGGCGCGGGCGGGCTATCGCAGGCCCGAAGCGGTCACAGCCATGCAGGGAGCCAAGATGATTCTGCCGATTCTGTTCCTCAGCATCGTCTACTTCACCAAGGTTTACGAGCGGAATCCGCTTTTCATTCTGGGGTTTGCGGGCGCCCTGGGATACCTGCTGCCGGAGTTGTGGTTGGGTAGGAAGGTCAAGAAACGGCAGAAAGTGTTGCGCCTCTCTCTGCCCGATGCTTTGGACCTGCTGGTGGTTTGCGTGGAGGCAGGGCTGGGGCTCGACCAGGCGCTGATGCGCGTGGCGCAGGAATTGCGCATTGCGCATCCCGAGCTTTGCGATGAGCTGGACATGGTCGCCGCCGAGATTCGCGTCGGCAAAACCCGAATGGAGTCCCTGCGCGAACTGGCCTCGCGCACCGCGGTGGATGACATCAAGTCCTGGGTAGCCATGCTGGTGCAAACCGACCGCTTTGGTACAAGCGTGGCGCAGTCGCTGCGCGTACACTCGGACGACCTCCGAACAAAGCGCCGTCAGCGCGCCGAGGAAATGGCCGCCAAGACGACCGTGAAGATGGTGCCGGCCCTGGTCTTTTTCATCTTCCCGGCGCTCTTCGTGGTGATTCTGGGTCCGGCGGCGATCAGTATCTTGAGAATTTTTGTAACGACGATGGCTGCCGGCGGTTAGCCGTGATTGGCGGCTGCAGGCAGTAAAAACCAAAAACGCTAAGGAGAAAAACAATGGACGCAACGACGATTCGAATTATCGCAGGAGTGGGAGCTGTAATCGTATTCTTCCTCATCATCTGGCGCCGCAAAAGCAGGGCGTCGGAGTAGGCCAGATCACAGAACGGGCGATCGAAAGACGATCGGACCCATGTGCGGACAATCGAGACGACCATGACAAAGAACGACGCAAATCATAACGGGCACGTCTACGTCTACAACCAAACCCGGGAAACTTTCGTAGCCACTGAAGCCAAGGTAGCCAACGGATACTTCAGCCGGCTGATTGGACTCCTGGGGAAGACGCGGCGCTGGGCGCGTCCCGGTCACGGCCTGTGGATCGTGCCGTCGCACGGGGTCCACACCATTGGCATGCTCTTCGCACTCGACTTGGTGTTTCTCGACCACAACAAGATGGTCGTTCACACCGAGGAGTACGTGCGGCCTTTTCGCATCTCGAAGGTCAGTTTGAAGGCCAACAGCATCTTGGAGCTTCCGCCACACACCATCTTCCGTTCCGGAACACGGGTGGGCGACAAGCTTGAGATCTCTTCGGCCCACGCTGAGGAGTAAGCCCGGCAGGAAACAGGTTCGGCGCGGTCGCCGAACCGGAACCGGCAGTGCACCGCTGTTCGCGGGCGCACTGCCAGTGGTTCCGAGGGCGTCGTTGCAAAGCGGCTTTGGGCAGGGCCAGGGGGCGGCTCACTCTCTCCACGGAACGCTTCTCAACCCCATCCGAGGAGTGTGACCGACCTCTGGCCCTGCCCGAAGACGCAGAGTTGAAAGCCCGGGCGAACGGCCGCCCGGGAATGCGCTTGCACTTCCACGGGGACGTTTTCCCGGGGCTGATCGCTGGCTGTACTGTGACCCATGGTGCAGTCCGGCACAGCAAATCATTGTTCGTAACGTTGCTGGAGTCTGTGCAGGAGTAGAGCCCGGCTTGGAACGCGAGCGTTGAACCGCTTGATCGGTGTGGTACGGACGAATATGACCTTTGAGACTGAAAGCCGGTCCCCCGAGACGATAGCGGAAACGGGCCTCTCTAGGTCTTTGCTCGAAAGCCTTGCACTCAAGATGGTCTATCTGGGGGGCGAGCTTTCTCTTCTCGATCTCTCGGAGCGCATGGCACTTAGCTTCCCGGTCGTCGACACGCTTTTCCGGCACCTCCGTACGGAGCAGTTGTGCGAGGTGACGGGCATGGATGGCCCTGTCCACCGATTTACGACCACTTCGCTGGGCAAGTCCAGGGCGCTGGAGTTTTTGCGACACAGTCAGTACTGCGGGCCGGCTCCGGTCAGCCTGAAGGACTATATCAACCGCGTGCAATATCAGAGTGTGCGGACGGCCGCCGTGGGTCCTGCGGACGTACAGAAAGCCTTCCGTCGGCTCGTTCTCAGCGAGGAAACTCTCGCTCAATTGGGCACTGCGGTGGCCTCCGGCCGGTCAATCTTCCTCTACGGACCAAGCGGAACCGGGAAAACGGCCATTGCCGAGACTCTGGCGGACATCTACCAGGACGCAGTGTGGATACCCTACGCGATCGAGGTCGACGGGCAAATCATCACCGTTTACGACGCCGGCCTTCACCATCGTGCGTCTGACGCCGCCGCCGGAGAGTCGGAAGACCGGCGCTGGGTGCTGTGCAAGCGTCCGCGCGTTGTGGTGGGCGGTGAACTTACCATCGAAATGCTGGATCTGCAAGCCGATCGGCTTTCCTCTGACTTCACCGCGCCGGCCCAGATAAAGGCCAACAACGGCGTGCTCATCATTGACGACTTCGGCCGGCAGCGCGTCCGCCCCGAAGAGTTGCTGAACCGCTGGATCATTCCCCTCGAACGTCGAATCGACTTCCTGTCGCTGCCTGGAGGCAGGAAGTTTCAGGTCCCCTTCGATCTCTTTGTGGCCTTTGCGACCAACGTAGACCCGAACTCACTGGCGGACGCGGCGTTCCTGCGCCGCATCCAAACGAAGATCAAGGTCGACTGCGTTAGCTGTCCGCAGTTCCACGAGATCTTCCGGCGGGTGTGCCAGGACTGCGAGCTTGAGTATGACGCCGGGGTGGTGGAGCAGTTAATCGATGACCTCAACCGGATGAAGGAGCCGTTGCGCCCCTGCTATCCCCGGGACATCGTGCAGCACATCCTGTGGGCGGCGAAGTATCAGTCGGTCCGGCCTGAGCTTAAGCGCGACGCTGTTGCCGCGGCGTGCCGCAACTACTTGATCGGCTCGGCGACCTGAGCTGGTCTTGGAATCGCCAAAGGCCTTCAGAACCCCATAGCAGATTCTTCGCCTCGGGCGGTCGAATCGCGTCAGAGGGCATACCGAGAATTATGTCCCATAAATAACTGATTCCCAACGAGAAGCCACTCTGCCAGTGGGCCAGAGTGGGTCAGCAAGCGGATGGCATGCTTGCGGTGATAACTTTAGTTGGCGCAGAACTCGTCCCGGATCCGCTGCCTCTCCCCCGGCCGGCTTTCTCACAGCGAGGCTGAATGCGCCGCAAGTAGTCCCTTCTCGAAGCTCGACTCATTCCGTTACCCGGCTCCATGACGGGTAACATTCTCAAATTGCGCGACGATCACCTCCCGGTAACATTTTAGGTTGCGCGACACGGTAGTGCTGCAAAATTAGAGCACTACCCGCGACACAATGGGGTTGAAAGCTCGCTCGTGCAGGAGTATGATTCAGCAGGGCTTGTTAAAGGCGCACGCCCGCACAGAAGCAATCAATAAGGTAGCCCATGAAGAGACCAACGAAGGACCGCCCGACCGAACCTGCTCCCAGCAACCGCTTGGAACTGAACGAAGTAGCGTCCTTGCAGGGCTACCTACTGAACGCCAGCCCGGAGGACCGCCAGCGAGTGCTGACAGACCTGGAATTCCTTCGCAACCTACTCGTCGGCTCAACCATCAGGATGTAGGGACGCACCGGCAGGTAGCGGAGCGTCACCCGTCGCTAGGTAACCCGTAAATCCCCTCGCGCCGACCCCTGAGGGGCCTCCCCCGGGTCAGCCATTAGCCGAGGCCAAGCCGCTTGGCGACTTCCTTCTGGTAACGGCTCATGCGCAATTCCCGGCCATTCTCGAGCAGCACCACGTGATAGCCAATGGAACCAAGGGCGGATTTCCTTGATGCGGTGCACGTTCACGATGGTCGAGCGGTGAATTCTTACGAAGTCGCGCGGATTAAGCTTATGCTCCGAGCTGGTGAGCGTCTCACGTATTTCGTGCTGGCGGGTACCCTCTGTTGCCGCACCAGCACGACGATGGCGTTCAGGGTGTTGAAAAGGAAATGGGGATGGAGTTGCATCTTGAGTGCGTTCAGGTTTGCCTGTGCGAGCTGATTTTCGAGCTGAGTGGCGGGCAATTCGAGTTGGGCCGCTAATTTTTCACGTTCCACAAATCTGCGGTAGTAGCTCAGGCTATGTTGAGCGCCGACGATCAGCCAGTAAATGATCACGCTTAAGTGGAAGTCGATGGGGACCACGGCTCGGAAGGTCGCGGCAAAGCGGCGTGGGAACCATGGCAGCCCAAACACCGGGGTTATCCATGCGAACAGGACCTCCTCGATCAGTGCAAAAGAGAAGCTCGACACGAGATCGAGTCCCGCGCTGCGCCACCAGGTTCTTCGCGCGATGGGGAAGCGGCCAGCCAGCCGCCAGACGAATGGGGTGAGAAAGGCCCAGGCGTTATGCGGTTGTCAGCCACACTACAAAAAAGCCGTGCCACTGGACGGTTCGGCCTTGATATAGAGGAAGGGCTGCATCCTCACTGATGAAGAAGAGCGCGAACAAGGTCCAGCCGGCCAGGTACGCGAGCCAGCGGATTGGTCTCGAACTCAAGAGCATCCCATTGGGCACGCGATGAATAACGCTTCGCCCGGGTTCCTTGTGAATCCCCGGAGACCAACGCGTGGGCCCAACATCTGCCGGTAATGATGCGTGTGAGCCAGTGTGAGAAGGACGATCCCGGCAACTCCGCACAGGTAAAGGAATCTCCGAGACATCTTTGCGTCTGTGGCTTCCGTCTCTGCCACGCCTATCCCCGTGCTGCGGATTTCAGCATCGCGGTGATGATAGCACGCCCCCTGCGGCAATCCTTCAAGCGACGCCTGCCGTCTTTACGCCGCATGCAAGCTCGGCGTCAAACCATTTCATGAGGAGGCGCACATCATCTGGCAAGCGGCCAGTTCGTCGCCGAACTGTGAGAGGCGGGGGTGCCCGAGGCAATCATCGCGAACACCATGTTTGGAATCAGTTACTTACGTGAATGGTCTCGGAAACCTCCGAAGCCTTCTGTAGTCGATTTTGCAGCGACACCCGAACTCACACCTTGTCGCGGTCAGCTCAACGCTAGCAGTCACTCCCGGCGTCCCGATGAGACTTCCGATGCCGTTGGGTCGGTGAGAGAGATGGGGCTAGAGGCACGTCTCCGCAGGAACCGCCATACCAGCCATGCGCCAATCGCCGCGACGAGACCCAACAGGATCAGGCCTGCCAGCACCACGCCGATCACAAACGCCGCGACCAATACGCCGACAATTACGCACAAAATCCCAAACGCCAGCGCCAGTGATTTCAAGCGTTGGAATGGCCCGCGTGGGCTTGGAACTCCGAGGGTAGGCCCTTCGCCGATCATGATCTGGTATCGCATTAGAGTTTCCTGACTTCAGTATCTCAGGGAACTCGCAACAATTCAGACAAGCGTCAGTACGTTTTGGAACACTTAAGGCAAATCGAGTATCGAACCGCAGCCTGCAAAGACCTGGACGAGGCGAAGCGCTTGGAAGCTGCGTTGCGGGGAGGCGGTCACCTGTTTGGAACCTGAAGGGCCGAAACGCATTGCCGCTTCATCCTGGTTATCAAGTCTGCGGTCTCCCAACCTGGCGCTGTTGCACGCCCGGAAGCGTTCAGGCGAGCCAGGTTCGCTGAGTTGGGGCCAAACCGTTACGCCTGAGAAAATCCACGCGTCGCGTTGTTCGCAGGCTCCCCGCCGGAGTGTTACCCCGGAAATTTGGCCACGGATTTGGCGATGTGGCAAACTCAATGCCGACGGCTCCATTTTCGGGAAAATAAAAATTGCCACACACGTTGCCGGCCTCGTCAGAACAGACACGCCTTGCGTCAGGATTGGCTCAGGATGGGTCCGCGAGTCTCAGGTAAGGGATCGGCGAAGGAGCGGGTGCGGTTGGCGCGGGCGGCAGCGTCGTGCGGATGCAAATCAGACCTCGCATTGGGATCGGCGTAGAACCCTCAGGAAAAGCGTCGCTAAGCGGCTCTGTGTGGACATTCGTGTGGACACAAGATGCGCGGTGTTAACTGTCGCCCCCTAACTCATTGAAAACATGGTACGCCTGGCAGGATTCGAACCTGCGACCTTTTGCTCCGGAGGCAAACGCTCTATCCATCTGAGCTACAGGCGCGCTGAGTAGAGTGTATCCGCGAGGCCATGCAGGGTCAAGCGGACCGCGCTGCGGGTACTGGTGTCATTTCAAAAAATTTATCTTTGGGCGAGGAGGTGAGCGATGAATAGCGCCGCCGTCCTTGCCGGTCGCTCGGTTCTGTGTCAGAGTAGGCGGCCTTGGCCGATTACCTGCAAACTTCTCTCGACTTCCTCACGCAAATCGCGTCTCCGAGGAGGCTTATGCTAATCGCTTGCATTGTCCTCGGAATGGTCGTTTTTGTCCCCTCTACCCGATCTTGGGAAATCATCGCCTTCACGTTCCTGTCACTGCTGCTGGTCGTTGATGCCGGTTCCTAGGTCGTCTTAAGGGCGAGGATAAAGACAAACCGAAGAGGAAGGCTGCAAGACCTAACTGACGATGAGAAGTCGGCCCTCCAAGAATACATAAACCACCGAAGGCGAACCGTGCGCTGGCCTGCGGAGAGCGGGACAATCACCACCCTTGCCAATGATGGGATTTTGCTTCCTTCGGGTTCAAAACAGGACCACGTTGGTGACTTGGCCTTCAACATCTCTGAGTGGGCCTTCCGTTACCTCATGGAGCATCCAGACCTGCTAAAGACCTCCGAAGACTACGAAACCGACCGCTTGCCCTAAACCAACATTAAAGAGAGGAAAAACCACATGCAGACAGAGACCGTCCACACATCAGAGCAAAATGTAAGCAAGAAATATCTTGACATTGTTGTCGAGAAGTTGGAAGCTATATTCGGCATGAGAGCAGAGGCGCTGATTCAGGCGATCGAGAACCGCATCAAGCATGACGATCAGGAGTCTAAGCGGATCGTCGGCGAGATGGCGGGCCTTAGCGCCGCTTACAACCGCCACCTTG
>DASZIG010000009.1:0-9617 GCA_035949375.1 Terriglobia bacterium
TTTGTGTCACATGGCAGGTGGAGAAATGGAGCAGATTCAATTCCTGTTGGGCCACGTCTCGGTGCAGACCACAGAAAAGTACCTTGGAAGCAAGCAGCGCCTTCGCGGCGCGGTGAACGACCAGATTGGCATTGAGCCGTGGTGGCCCAAGGCAATTCGGGCACGGTCCACCCGAACGGGTCGGCGACTTTACGTCCAGGTGATTGTCAGAATCAGCGGTGCGTCGAATTTACCGTCAGAGAAGGGCGTTTTTCGTTCCCGATCCGGCGAAGCACTCGTTCAAACCGAGTTTCCGCGTGCCACACAGATTGAGGCTCTACCGTCGCCTGATCGTCAGCGTGGGCTCGACATCGCTAAATGTCGCGGAGTGGTCGTCGTAATGGAACTGATTCGGCCGGCAGGGTGGGAGTAGCAAGCACACGTGATCGGCGGCGGGAAGGCACCTCAATCGCTGAACTGGCGGATTCCGTCGAACTTTGCCATAAGCTATTCCACTATTGCGCTCGAAGGCCTGCGGACGGGCGTTTGAGTTCGGCGACGAGCTTCTGGAAGTCAGGGTTACGCCGGAGGTTCTTCAGGTCGTCGTCGGCCATCATGCCACCGGCATCTTTATACCCTCGATTGGTGGCCTCACGCAAATACTGGAGTGCGTCATCGTGGTGGTTAGCGGCCACTGCGACACAGGCGAAGGAGTACCACACTGACCAGCGGTTTCCTTGCCCCGTGGAATTGCTCCCCTTCCCGATCACGTCGCGAAACAGCTTGGTTGCTTCGGGGTACCGATTGCTGTAGGCCATCGCGGTGCCGAGTTGCCGCAAGGTATTCAGTGTATCGGGATGTTGCGGCCCCAGACTTCGAAGCTGAACTTCGAAGGCTTTCCGAGCAAAGTTTTCGGCCTCCGCGTAGCGGGCTTCCCGGATCAGTGTTCTCGAAAGATCGGACTGGCATGTCAACGTACTCGGGTGTTCCGGTCCGATGACGCGAACCATTGTCTGAAGCGTTTCGCGTTGCAAATGTTCAGCTTCGTGGACACGGCCTTCTTTGAAAAGACAATCTGCCAAAGCTTCTTTGGACAGCAGCGTATATGGGTGTTCGGGTCCAAGAATTCGCGACTGAATCGTCAGGACCTCGCGGTACAGTTTCTCGGCATCGGCCTGGCGACCTTCGTCAGAGAGGAGGCCCGCAAGGTTCGACATATTGATGAGAGTGTTCCGATGTTCGAGCCCTAGCACACGCTGATCCGTAGCCAACAGTTCACGCATTATCTGCTCGGCCTCCGCGAAGCGACCTTGCGACACGATGGGCAGTGCTAGATTGCCCATCGTTCTGAGAGTTTCAGGGTGATCTGGTCCCATGACGCGGTGCTCGACGTCGAGCAACTGGCGATACTCTTGTTCAGCCTCGGCATAGCGGCCTTGGTTCCAGAGCGCAGCGCCCAAGTAGCTCATCGACTCCAACGCAGGGGCACTCTCCGGACCCAGCCTGCGAGCTGCGCCCGCTATCACGTCGCGTGCCAGTCTCTCTCCCTCGTCGAAGTGCCCCGTGCCTTGCACGATGAAGGCGAGATGACCCATAGTCTCGATCGTAAGCGGGTCATCGGGTCCGAGAATGCGGCGCTCATTCACCAGCGCCTGGCGCTCCAGCTTTTCCGCTTCGGCATATTGTCCTTCGCGATTTAGAATCCATCCAAGCTGGCCCATCGACTCCAGGGTCTTCGGGTCATCGGCTCCGAGGAGACTCCGCCGAGCGTCCAAGGCGCGCTTTGCCAGTTCATGAGCGCGCGGGTAGAGCCCCAGATTCATATAGGTGGTCGCCATGACTTGCGTCATCTGCGATTGAACCTCGGGATCCTTCGCCAGACCCGTCTCCCTTTCATTCGAAGCCTTGTCGAGAATCTCGCGGGCGGTCACGCTGTTGCCGCGCGCTTCGCTGGGATCGGATACCTTGAACATGCCGGTCATGAAATCGGTGATGCGCGTGGCGCGGTCGCGTTCCCGGGTGGCGCGGTCACGTTCGCGGTTAGCGCGGTCGCGCTCAGAAGCAATCCGGCGCAACTCCAACCCTTGCAAGACGGAGAAACCGGCCAGCAGAAGCACCAATCCAACCGCCACAGCTGCGGCTACACGGTGCCGCCGGACATACTTCCGCAACCGGTAACTGGCTCTTGCCGGACGCGCCACGACCGGCTCATGGTCCAGATGCCGTCGCAGGTCGGCGGCCAGCTCCGAAGGCGCGCCATACCGGCGGGCGCGATCTTTCTCCAGAGCCTTCATCGTGATCCCGTCGAGATCGCCGCGAAGCAGGCTCACCAACTGTCGGGGCTCGGTGCCCCGCGCTTCGGCGGTCGCGGTATCACGATCGGCGCCGACTTTGGCGCTTGGGGGCAGCGGCTCTTCTTCGCGTAACTTTCTCAGTAACTCGGCGGGAGGCGACTTCTGCCCCCGCTTGATCTCAAACGGCTGCACCCCGGCCAGCAGCACGTACAGAACGACACCGAGCGAGTAGACGTCCGTGCGCGTGTCGACGCCCTGCACGTTGGGATCGGCCTGCTCCGGGCTCATGTATCCGGGCGTGCCTACAAAATGTCCCAGTTGGGTGAAGAGGCTCTCTCCAGCAAGCTGAGGCGTGGCCGCCTTGGCCAGCCCGAAGTCGATGATGCGCGGCACGGGTTTGCCGTCCACTTCGATCACCAGGATGTTTGCCGGCTTCAGATCGCGATGGATGATCGCCTTTTGGTGCGCGTGCTGCACGCCTTCGCAAGCCTGGATGAAGAGTTCAAGCCGATCTCTGATTTTGAGTTTTTTCTGATCGCAATAGTCGGTGATCGGCAGTCCGGGCACGTACTCCATCACGAAATACGGCTGGCCCTGGGGTGTCGCCCCGGCGTCCAATACTTTGGCGATGGCGGGATGATCCATGATCGCCACCGATTGCCGCTCCGACTGGAAGCGTTGCACCACCCACTCGTCGTACATCCCGGCTTTAATCAGCTTCAGGGCCACTTGCCGGCGTACGGGAGAAGTCTGTTCAGCCAGCCAGACCTGGCCCATGCCTCCTTCACCAAGCTTCCGGACAAGTTGAAAGCGCTCCGAAAAGATCTGTCCCGCTTCCGGGACGCCGGCAGAGTCCAACCGATTGAGGTCCGCTTCCTGCGAAGGGGATTGCATAAAGCTGGAGCGGACAGCTTCGTTGGCCAGCAGCAGTGATTCCACTTCGGCGCGCAGTTCGCTGTCGGAGGAGCAGGCTTCGTCGAGGAACCGAAGGCGTTCCGCGGGGCCAAGCTGCATGGCCTGGTGCAGCAGGTCTTTGACGGTCTCCCAGTTTTTGATGGCCACGGCTTCGTTGGATTGATTCATTGACTCATTGATTCATTGAATCAATGAACCGACTATGCTGTGTTGCTCATTTGGCGGTGCAACCAGACGCGGGCCGTGGCCCAGTCGCGGTCCACGGTGGCGCGCGAAATCCCCAGCACTTGGGATATCGCGGGAGCCGACAACCCGCCGAAGAACTTCATTTCCACGATCTTGCCCTGCCGCTCATCGATGCGCAACAGCTCGTCCAGGGCATCGTTCAAAGCCAGCAGCTCGGCGTCTCCGTTGACGGGCAGAGCGTCCAGAGCTTCGAAAGCGATCCTGCATCCCCCTTCACGCTTGGACGCCCGGCGTTCGCGGGCGTAGTCCACCAAAATTTGACGCATCAGACGGGAAGCGACGGCGATGAAATGCGACCGGTTCTGCAGCTCCACCGGTTGGCCTCCGAGCAGCCGGAGGTAGGCCTCGTGAACGAGGGCGGTGCTCTCGAGGGTGTGATCCGGCCGTTCGGACCGCAGGTGGTAGTGAGCCAGACTCCGCAGCTCCTTATAGACCAACGGCACCAGGGCCCGGAGGGCCTGCGCGTCGCCCTGCGCCCAGCCCTGCAAAAGCTGTGTGAACTGGCGGGACTGATCTTCGGACACGCGCACCCCTCCCTTGCAAAGCAGTTTACCAGCATGTTTGGACGCCTGCGAGCGCCCAATCCACTAACTCGAAGCTTTTTTTCGGCACCGATGAGGCGTTTCACCGGCGCTTTCCGCCTTTCTGTATGAGCGCGGGGTTCAGCCGCTTTTTGACAGGGTCCCCTCGCTTAATCGCAAATCAATTCTCACGAAAGGTGTCCCGATCATGCCCGAACATACCGAACTTGGATCAGACCTTGGACAGCTGGCGGACAATCTCCTCTGGCAAATGCGCAATTACCTAAACGCAGTCCATTCGAGACTGGCGGCTGTCGAGGCCGCGCTCGAGGCAAAGCCGTCCTCATCGCCTCGAAAAGGAAACGGTGACGCAGAGGAGTAGGGTCAAGTCCGACCCGATTCAACCCCGGCACCCGTCGCAACACGGCATACGCAACCGAGCGAGCGCCAGCGATCGGTGCGGGCAGACCAGAACCGATTCTAAACCGCGCAAGGAGCGAAATATGAGTAACGCTGCAGCCAACCCGCTCGCCGTAAATTTCCGCTATTACAGCATTCTTAGCGATGATTGGACCACGACGGCCGTTCAGGATATTGAATCGCTGGATCCGACGTTCGCGAGCCAGTTCTCGTCGCTCCAGCAATACCTGACAACGCCTCTCGGAGAGCTTTTCAACAGCCTCTGGGCCGCGCTTCAGCCGGCTCAAGTGCAGAATGCACAAACACAGTTCGCCACTCTGGCGGCGCAGCAGGGCTTCCACATCAACAACGTCGCAGTCACATTGCCCCTATCCGGCGATTTGGACGTCGAGGCAAAGCCTGCAAAGCCGTTGCCAAAGTTACCGCCGGGGTACGACCCCACCAGCGCCGCGATCATCGCCACTTCGGATATGGGTATCCTGCAGTTCACTCTCACGCTACCGAATTGCGATGTTTCATTTCACGTGGATGCCGGGGATTACGATCTTGCGTGGGACGTGACTTTCGATATCGGAGTCTCCATCTGGAGCGACGTACCGCTACTGCCGTTCACGCTAGCCTTCAATATAGCCGCAGAACCGGCGAATGCGCACCTGAACGCCGACAATCAAGTCGCACAGTTGGTGGAAAGTTTCGACAACTTCGCGAACTGGATAACTTCCGGAGGAGTCCCAAGTATATCCAATAGCATTCAGGGCGCCGTCGACAACGCCGCCGAGCCTCTGGATGTTCCACAACTGGACGCGCTTGCGAGCACGCTGAACAGCAACGGGGCAGCGTGCGTCGCCGCTGGATTCAGGGAGTGTGGGTTCTCGATCGTTGATAACGACACTCTGACCTTGACAATCACCCATCCGCAGGACCCGAGACCGGCGGTATTGAATGCCGGCGACCCGCAGGCCAACGATCAACTGTCTGACCAGCCGGCGCTGTCCGCCAGCGAGACGCAGGTTCAGCCGGGCGCAACGATCACCGTGCTCGGAACCAACTTTCCGGTACAGACGATGACTCAGTTGACGGTCGAATGGTCCAACACGTCATCGGGGACACCTGCCGGTGCCCAGATCAAAGTGGATGCGGCTGCACCCCTGAATCTGCCGGTTCCGAATCCCTTTGGCGGATGGTACTCGTACACCGCCAGCGGGCTCAGCCCGAGCACCGAGCACACCTTCGCGGCAAGATGCAGTGACACCGCGACGTGGTCAAAATGGAGCCACAACCTGTCGTTAACGACCGCGAACACCAAAACTTTAGGGCTGGCCCTTCAGTCGGAAGATACCGTTACCATGGCTTTTGTCGAGTTATCCGACACGTCCACCCAGTGGAGCCGTCAAATACAAATTCCGGAAGATACAGCTTATGGGACCTATGATCTCATCGCGTTGTGGTGGCTTCCCCCGGGCTCGCCCGGCGCCGTGTTGGCGAAAACACAAATCAAGGTCGTTGCAGAGCTGGTGCCCGTTCTCCAGCTCATTGACCCCACAACGCAAGTCCTCGCACCGCCGCCCCTCCTTGGAGGAACCGCGTTCACGGTCAGGGGCGAAGGCTTTCCTGACGGCGCCATCACGGTCAAGATGAACGGCGTCACGGTCGGGTCAACGAATGCTTCGAGCGGTGAGTTTGTCATGACGTTGACAGTACCTGGAAACGCCAGCAGCAACAGCGAGTTCATAGTAGTCTCGGCGAACGGCGGCGGTGTTTCGGCCACGCTCGACTTTACAACGGTCGGATCTCCGAAGTGACTGTTGCGCGCGCGCTGTCCCTGGATGAAGAGCCTCGTCCTCTGCGGCCTGTTTCCGCCAACGGCAAATGGCGATCACCGCCGAAATCTTCTCCAGGAAGAAGAACACCAGCAGGAATAAGGATGAAGATTTTTGGACCCGACCTTGACCTTGCCCTCTGGGCGAAGGGCTTTGGTCAATGGAAATCTCAGCGACGACGAAAGGTCAGGGTCGCGCATTACGGCGAGATGGAGTCTGCCCTCCCGCTCGCCAACATGAGGAATTGCCTGTGGCCCATGAGGCGATTCGCCCGCGCTCTCCCGGCCTTCTGTACAAGCACGAAAATCGGCGAAAGGGTTCCGCAAGAACTCTTCCACGAGAATCAAAAAACAAGGAGAATCAAAATGAAAAGGATTCAGACATTGATGTATGCGGCGCCGCTATTGCTGTTTTGCAGCGTGTTCAGTCACGCGCAGCAGCGCGTGGCAACGGCCAAGAGTGGCAATTCCACCGCGGGCAGCCCAGTTGAAAAGGGGGCCTTGAGTGGCACAGGCACGACGGATTACGTTCCGTTGTGGTTGAGCGGATCCAAGCTTGGCGATTCAAAGATCTTCCAGAGTTCGGAGGGAGAAGTCGGTATCGGCACCACCGCGCCGGCGGCCACACTTGATGTGGATGGCACGGTCAACGCCGCAAGTGGCTTCAATTTGTGGGGCGCACCCTTTGCGTCTGGTTCGGCTGCGCTCAACAACCTCTTCGTGGGCGGAGGCGGAAACTCTACGATGACGGGGGTTGCCAACCTCGCCTTCGGTTCGGGTACGCTCCTGAAGGACACCACCGGCTACTACAACACGGCTATGGGCGACGACGCGCTTAGTGCCGACACCACCGGCTACGGAAACACGGCTCTCGGCGTCGACGCCCTCCACTCGAACACCACGGGAACCGTCAACACGGCTCTTGGCATCGAAGCTCTCACGTCAAACACCACCGGCAGCGAGAACACGGCCGAGGGCATTAATGCGCTCGCCGGTAACATCTCGGGTAACGAAGATACTGCCAACGGCTACGGCGCACTTGAGCAGAATACCACTGGCAGTTATAACGTCGCGGACGGGCTCCTGGCTGTCTCCAGCAACACCACAGGAATCGCAAACACAGGCATCGGTTTCGCCGCACTATACGCCAGTAACATCACGGGCAGCTACAACACTGCTTTGGGATATTATGCCGGACCCGATCACAATTCCACTAACCTGACCTTCGCAACGGCGATCGGTGCGGGGGCAGTGGTTAGTGAGAGCAACGCCCTGGTGCTTGGGGGAACAGGCTCGTACGCCGTCAAAGTTGGCATTGGCACAGCCACGCCCTCGAATGTGTTCACCATCGCTCAAGGCGCCGGCCAGGCCATCAGTGATGGCTGGACCACGTACAGCTCACGCCGCTGGAAGACCAACATTCAAACGCTACGCGGCGCATTGGGCAAGGTCGAACAACTCCGCGGCGTCTCCTATGACCTCAAGGCCAACGGCAAACACGAAGTGGGAGTGATTGCCGAGGAGGTCGGCGCGGTGGTCCCCGAGGTCGTCACCTGGGACAGGGACGGCAAGGACGCTCAGAGTGTCGATTACAGCCGCCTCACCGCTCTGCTCATCGAGGCTACAAAAGAGCAGCAGAGCCTCATCCACCAACAGCAGGCGCAGATCAAGGCGCAACAGGCCCAGATCGCCCGCCTCGCCTCGCAAATGAAGACGATCCAGGTTTCGCTCCAGACAAACGGACGGACTGGGTCGGAAGTTCGCACCGTGAGGGCTGAACTGAGAACAGTGCGTCAGTAACCGGGCGAAACAGGCCGCCCTTCCCAGACCTCGGCTGGGGAGGGCGACTGCGCCGTGTGGGCCCTCGACAGTGTGAGGTCCGTAGCTTTTTGGGAAAACCCCAGCGACAAACCCCCGGGTCGTGAAACGGCTTCGTGGGAAATCACCACAAGACGGCAAACGAAGACACGATTGGAGAAAATTATGAAAAACCTGATCATGCAGTTGCGCTTGGAAACGAACTGGGGGAAAAACGCCGGCGCTTTGCTTTTCCTGTTTGTTGCCACAGCGATTGCCTTACCTGCGCAGACATTCACCACGCTGGCAAGTTTCCCCGAGTCCTACGGTGCTCACCCCCGTCTTATGTCTCTCGTCCAGGGCGCGGATGGTAATTTTTACGGAACCACTTGTGACCTTGGGTGCGAAGGGGAAGTGGGAAACGGTTTCGGCACGGTGTTTAAGGTTACTCCCACCGGAACGCTGACGACGCTTTACAGCTTCTGTGCTCAACCCAAGTGCACTGACGGTGCCTTCCCAACCGCCGGGCTTGTGCTAGGCACCGACGGGAACTTCTACGGGACAACCACCTACGGTGGGGCCAGCGACGATGGCACCGTCTTCAGAATCACCTCGGAAGGCACCCTTACCACGCTGCACAGCTTCGACTTGACTGATGATGGCGCCTACCCCTACGCCGCGCTGGTTCAGGCCACCAATGGGAACTTCTACGGGACAACCAGCTACGGTGGGGTCAACGCCTATGGCACCGTCTTCGAAATTACCTCGGGGGGCACGCTTACCACACTGCTCAGCTTCGATGATACCGACGGCGCCTACCCCGAGGCGCCGCTGGTTCAGGCAACCAACGGGAACTTCTACGGGACAACCTTCGAGGGCGGGGCCAACTTCGACGGCACGGTCTTTAGCATCACCCCAGGAGGCAGGCTGACCACGCTGCACAGCTTCAACGGGGCTGACGGCTACCTCCCCGTGGGCGCGCTGGTTCAGGCCACCAATAAGAACTTCTACGGGACAACCGTCGAGGGTGGGGCCAACGGCTATGGCACCATCTTCGAAATCACCTCAGGGGGCACGCTAACCACGCTTCACAGCTTCAACTCCACTGACGGCGCCTTGCCCGAGGCTGGGCTGATTCAGGCCACCAATGGGATCTTCTACGGCACAACCTTATATGGTGGGGCCAACGATGCCTGTGCTGTGGGCTGTGGCACGGTCTTTAGCATCACCTCAGGGGGCACGCTCACCACGCTGCACACCTTTGACTCAACCGACGGCGACGACGCCTACGGCGGCCTGGTTCAGGCCACTAACGGGACTTTTTACGGGACAACTTACTCTGGCGGGGCCAACGCCGGGGGCACGATCTTCAGCCTGGCTGTGGGCCTGGGCCCGTTCGTGAAAACACTGCCCGCTTCCGGCACGGTCGGAACGGCCGTCACGATCCTGGGAACGAACCTGACCGGCGCCACCAGCGTCACCTTCAACGGCAAGGAGGCGACGTTCACGGTCGTCTCGAGTACCGAAATCACAACCACCGTCCCCAGCGGCGCGAGTACGGGCAAGGTGAAGGTGGTAACGCCCAGCCGCACGCTTTCGAGCAACGTGAGCTTCCGGGTGACACCG
>DASZIG010000010.1:0-19336 GCA_035949375.1 Terriglobia bacterium
TAATACTAGGTTAAGTTGTACTTGACTCCAATTTCTCGTGGCGGTAAGCTGCCTCTATGACGCCACGGGAGTTGAAAGCTCTCGATCACCGATTGACGGCATTTCTGGAAGACTTGCTGGCCCCTTTGGGCCGCAAGGAACGACGCCATTGGGCGCGCGTTTATGTTCAGGGTTTGTTGCTGGACGGTGAGCGCAAGTCGATCGAGCCCATGGCCAGCCGCATTCCCGAGGCCGATGTCCAGGCGCTGCGTCAGTTTGTGGGACAGAGTCCTTGGGCGGTAGACGTGGTGCAGCAGCAACTGGCACGCAAGGTGGTGGACCTGCTCAGCGAGCCGGAGGTCTGGATTCTGGATGAGACTTCGTTTCCCAAAGCGGGCGAACACTCGGTGGGCGTGGCCCGACAGTATTGTGGCGCCTTGGGGAAGGTGGCCAACTGTCAGGTGGCCGTCACTTTGCATTGGTCGAGTGCGGAAGCTAGTTGCCCGCTGAGCTGGCGTCTGTATTTGCCGAAGGCTTGGATCGAGAATGCGGAGCGCGCTCAAGAGGTCAAGCTGCCGAAGGATCTGAGTTACCGGAGCCAGGCCGAATTGGCGCTGGAGCTGATTGATCAGATGTTGAGTTGGGAAGTGCCCCGGCTGCCGGTGGTAGCGGATTCGGCCTACGGCAACAGCTTTGAGTTTCGGGAGCAATTGCGCCGACGTCAATTGTTCTACGTGATGGCCGTGGAGGCGACGACCGTGGTTTGGACCGAGGACCCCAACGCCATACCCGTACCGCCCTCGGCCCCGACCGGCCGGCCTCGGCGCTACCCGCCGCTGAATTCGATGCCCACGCCCCAGGACCTCGCCAGTGTCGCGCGCCAACTGCCGGCTTCCGCCTGGAAAAAGGTGAAGTGGCGCGCGGGCTCGCGCGGTCCGCAGCGCTCGCGTTGCGCTCAGCTGAAAGTTTGGGCGGCGCATAAGTGGCGGGCGCAAGAGCATCCCGAGCGCGTGGCCGAGTGGCTGCTGATCGAATGGCCGGAAGGGGAATCCGCACCCACCAAGTACTGGCTGGCCCAACTGGGGACCAGCCGGCCCGGTCGGCGTCGCCTGCTCAGGCTGGCTCACGCCCGCTGGCGAATCGAGATGGACTACCGCGAATTGAAAGACGAACTGGGGCTGGATCAATTTGAAGGCCGTCATTGGTTGGGCTGGCATCACCATGTCACACTGGTCACCTTGGCTTACGCTTTCCTTCGCTCGGAGCAAGCGAGGCTTAAAAAAAACTTCTGGTGCGACCTTGCCCCAAGTGAGGAAGGGACTACAACGGCTGCTGATTAGGCTCAGCGGGTTTTGTCCCTGGTGCCACATGCGATTTCGGGTTCTGGACAGCTCTTAACAACTTAACCTAGTAGTATTAGGACTTCTCCTGGCCTTCTGGGGAACGCGCCTCCTGATTGCCTTCATGTCAAGTGGTCTCGGGCTGGTCAACTTGAGCATCACGCCGGATTCCTGGGTGCTCGGCTTCACCGCCGCGGTCTCGCTACTTACGGGCATTCTGTTTGGGCTTTCACCGGCCCTGCGGAGCACTCGCGTCGATCTCACGCCCGCGCTCAAAGAGGGCGCAGGAAGAGTACCGGGAGCCCACGAGCACTATCGCGGCTTGCGGTTGGGGCTCGGTAAGACGCTGGTGGTCACCCAAGTCGCGCTGTCTCTGCTGTTGCTGGTAGGGGCGGGGCTGTTCGTTCGCACCCTCGCCAATCTTCAAAACGTCGATGCGGGATTCAATGAACGGAACCTCGTGCTGTTCAGCATCAACCCCACACGGGACGGCTACAAAGGGCAGCGCCTGGAGGGCTTCTACGAAAGCCTGCACGACCGCCTGAAAGCAATTCCCGGGGTGCGCAACGCGAGCCTCTCGAGCTCCGTACTCATCAGCGGCGGCGAAGGTATCAGCGCCATCTCGATCCCAGGATACACACCTCAACCAGGCGATGGGAGCCGTAATGGAATTCTCTCGGTTTACGTCAATGGTATTGGCGACGGCTTTTTCGAGACCATGGGCATTCCCTTGTTGTTGGGGCGGACGCTCAATCCGCACGATATCGCGAGTTCGTCCAGCGTCGCGGTGGTCAACGAAGTGTTCGCTCGTAACTTCTTCGCGAAGTTGAACCCCGTCGGCCGGCATTTCAAGTGGGGCTCGACGTCAGGCAAAGAGGTGGAGATCGTGGGAGTGGTAGGAAATACGAAGTATACCGACCTGCGGCAGGAAGTTCCGCCCACAGTTTATTATTCGTACGCGGCGGCTGTAGAGGGGTTGGGAGAGATGAACTTTGAGTTGCGGACCGCGGGTAATCCCAAGGATTGGACCTCCGCCGTGCGTGACACTGTGGAGGGAATCGATAAAGGCGTGCCCCTCCTCTTCGTCAAAACGCAGGTTGAGCAGATCAACCAAACCCTGTTTCAGGAACCCCTCTTTGCGCGCCTCACCAGCTTCTTGGGCTTGCTGGCCGCGCTCCTGGGCTGCGTCGGGGTTTACGGAATCATGGCCTTCGCCACCTCGCAGCGAACCCGCGAGATCGGTATCCGCATGGCCCTGGGCGCGAATCGCACTGAGATTCTTGGCATGGTCCTGCGTGAAACTTCCGTTCTAGTCGCCATCGGTATCGCCGCTGGAACGCTGGCCGCACTTGGGGCATCGCGTCTGGTGGCCTCCTTTCTCTTCGGCCTGAAACCGAACGATCCCGTGACCATCGCCGGCGCCGCGCTGCTGATGGTGGCCGCCGCGCTCGCGGGTTATCTGCCCGCTCGCCGCGCCTCCCGCGTGGATCCTATAGTGGCGCTGCGGTATGAATGATGAGTTTGAGGTTCGACCGTCCGTCACCAACCATAGGAGACCCTATGGCATCCTTGTGAAAACTCATCAAATGGAATCTGACTCGTATGTAGAGACTTCTGTAGAGTTTCTCGCGTCCCCGCCGATGAGGCTGCGAAGCCTGGCTCCTTGAAAGTGATGAAAATGGCTCCATTTAACCCGGTGCCGAGGGACGATTTCACGAATCGCGTTCTACACGGCCGGACGCGCACCGCCTGATGGTGGTTTTGACATGGGCCGCTGAGGACAGCGCTTCTCGTGAAACCCCAAGGCATTGCCGCGAAACTGTCTCCGACAGTACCGGCAATTTCTCACTTTCTCGGCGTGCGCGCGCTGGGCTCGCAACGTCGCGAGCGAAGCCGCTTCTTGAGGGGTCAGGTCGGGTAGACACTTTACCCAACGCTGCGGCTCGCAATCCAGGGAATCAAATTCCAGCGAGTCGGGTTGAAGTTCCCAGCCGTACTTGTCCAGGAACTGCCATAGGTCCACCTCGGACACCCGCGGGCGGTAGGGCTTCAGGAGGCCCTGGTTGAGAAGCTCGCCGACTTCCCGCGGTGTCACGCCCAACCGCGCGGCGGCCTTCTGGAGCGTGTAGTGTTTTTTCGGCGGACGCTTTCGTCCTGCAGACTTTAGGGCCTCGGGGCCAACGGGATTCTGCTTCCTTAGGAAATCGTCGACCGAACGACGGCTGATGCGCAGCCCGGTGCACTTCAGCTGCTTACTGCCGATCAACCTCTGCAGCCTCCGACGTCCGATGCGGAGCAGGCTCAGGAGATCCTCGCACCCGTAATCCTGTCCAGCCACTCGGCCGCTTACGCGAAGCCCCGAGAGCCGGCACCGCACCGCCCATGTGCTGCGGTCGAGCTTCCTGGCAATGCTCGCTATGGGTTTCAGGGTGGCGAGAGAGATGATCGTCATATCGTCTTTCTCCGACCACGGCTTCTGGCGGTTCCCTTCGTCACGCAGTCGCGGAGGCAAACTCAAACTACTCGCCTTCCAATGAATTTGGTCGCGTGACCACTCCGGGTGGCGCCGCATCAGCTCCCGGACGCACCGGCGCACACCAGCCGCCCCCTGACTGTAGCCTTGCACAAGCACCTCGATGTCCGCTGGCGACCAATGTGCTCGCTGATATCGTCGATGCCCTGCCGGTGTCTGATACTTGCGGATCTGTTTCCAAAGCAGGGCGGGCGTCACCTGACCAAATGCTCCGCGAGGATACTGCAGGAGGACCCGCATCGCTCGATTTATTGCTGCGTGAACATGCTTGCGGCCGAGGCCCGCCGCCTCCCTGAGGATCCTCTCAGCCTCTGCGGGAAGTATGGATGTACCGTTCTTCTCGCCGAGTTTAGTGAACCCATTCTTGAAGGCTAACTTATAAACTTGGGAAGGCGAGAAGCCGTGCCGCTCAACGAATTCAATGATTCCTTTTTGTTTTTCCGCAGGCCCGCTTTGGTATGCGCGCAGGAGCTTATCCAGGTTTTCCGGCTTCACGTCACTGTCGTTCGGAGGGGCCTGTCTGAGCGAACGGTGATCGTATGTGCTCGCTCGCCGCATAGCGGCGCCACAATCGTCGTGCTCCGGAACATCTCGTCGCCGCGAGGAGTCATCAGCGGACCGTCTTCCTCCCTGCCCGTCTTGCATGACTTTCTCCCATATTTCCCCCGTTGTATTGAGTCCTTACCATGCCAAACAAGAAGCCGTTGTGTTGACCGTCGTGGCCCGGTCTGCCTCGGCGTGCCGAAACGTGGCGCGGTTACTGATTGCAGACGAACGGATCCGTAGCGAGCCGAAGCAGAGTCGCGTCGTGCCGAACGACCGGGCGAAGCTCATTGCGCCATCGGCTGGGCCCGATGGCCAGACGGTACCGGGCTTGTTGTGTCGGGTTTGAGTGGATTTGGAGGATTTCTGTAAAGGCGCTTGTGTCGAGTGCTCCTGGACGGCGAGCGTGGACGTGAGACGGGCTCGGCAAGCTGAGGTGATGCGATCAACTGGGGAGCAGGAGCGTGAGAATTGTGACACCGCACCGCCGAAAAGCGGGCCATGGACATGGACGCAGCGGCCCATCATGTCTTCACAGTCTTTCTTTACCCGGCGAACACTTCGGGCGAATCGCAGAGTCGGTCATAATTGGCGCAAACGATTTGTTGCATTAAAGCCCCCTTACCAGCTTTCAACACGCGGTCGTGGACGAAGTCGCAGCCCGAGGCGACTGCCGAACTCCTGCCTTTCCAAAAATGCTTCGGTCTCGAGATCGCGTGGTTGCCGTGAAATATCCGCCGTCGGGGATACCCAAAGAGTCTTGAATGCCAGGCGCAAGACCGGAGACTCTCATATCGTCTCTCCGACACCCTCAACAAGGCATGTCTACCCTGTTCGGTCTAAATAGTCCCTTGAGAACAAGAAACGTTACACGTTTACGAAAAATGTTTTGCTCAGAATCGTGCATTAGAGTCTTGCATGCGGCGATTTCTGCTCAGTATCATTCAGAGGTAAAGGCCGGAGGGGCGGCCTCGCTGTGCGCGGTTGTTTTGATGTTTCAAGTTCGAAGAACGGGCGAGGGGCCCCGCGAATTGACTCGTTCCATCCAGAACGCAGGGCTTGGAGAGCCGGACGATCGATCTCTTCTGGATGCGCTGCGCAATCGTGATCCGGATGCTCTTGCTATCCTGTTCGCCCGTTACCACCGCTCGATGGTGGGACTGGCGACGCTCTACGTGAGAAATTCCAGTGCCGCGGAAGAAGTGGTGCAGGACACGTGGCTAGCCGCAATTGACGCTCTCCCGAAATTCGAGGGGCGCTCCTCTCTCCGAACGTGGCTCTTCCGGATTCTCGTGAAGCGCGCCTCAAAGTACATACGCCGTGAGACCTTGCTCGCAACTATTCTCTCTCGACGAAGCAGGTCGGTTCGAGACGCGTTGGCTCGCCGCTTCACCGCGAGCGGCAACTGGACGGTCGCGCCGGCACACAGTTCGCTGACTCCTGAGGAACAGATGCTGTCACGGGAAGTGAGCGAGTGGGTGCGCAAAGCCGTCGCCTCGCTCCCTCCACGCCAACGTGAGGTGATTTTTCTGCGCGATCTTGAGGGCTGGTCCTCCGAAGAGGTCTGCGAGGTCCTCAAGATCACATCGACACATCAGAGGGTGCTGCTACACCGGGCCCGGAGCGCCCTTTACACTCTTTATTCGGATTACATCTCAGCGAACAGTTCGCAGCCGAGAAGCGGCCATCAATGACCTGTAAACAGACAGCAGATCTCGTCACCGACTATTTGGAAGGCTGCCTCACGCCCGAGCGCCAACAGGAGGTGGAGCAGCATCTCGCAAGTTGTAACGACTGCCCCGCGTACTTCGCCCAGATGCGCCAGTTCGTGAATGCCCTCCCGCTAGCAAAGGCGCATGCGGGGCCGGTGGAGGTCCCGCCGGTGATTCTGGAGGCTTTTCTGACAAGGAAGCGCCCGCGCAGGGCTCGCCGGCCGGGAGCCCCGCAGATCGTGGTTATCTCTGCAGCGGTTGTGATTGCAATTCTCGCCATGGTCTGGGTCTGGAACAGGCTGAATACGCATCGCGGCGCTCGACCGGGCAATTCTGCGTCCGATAACTATCAGGCGGCGACCTTGGATCTCAGGAAATGGTCGGTTTTGCGCGGCGAGAACAATCCGCCCAACAGCCCCTTGCAACTCCCCAGAAAGCCCCTGGCACTTTCTATCCTTCTGCCAGTCGGACGGGAGCCGGGAGCCTATGAAGTTACCCTGTCGCGAACGCCCGGGCAACCGCTAATAGGCGCGGGTAGCAATGGGCAATTTGAGGACCACATCACCGTCCTTCACGTGAAGATGGACCTCACGGCCCTTCCGATCGGAACTTATCAGTTGGGAGTTCGGCAACAGGGATGGGATTGGACGTATTACCCGCTGCTTTTGAGGTGAGCTTCCTGAAACTGCCCCGCCGACTCAGTGCCGACAATGACCTCGATGCGTCGCCCGTGATGGTGAAGCCCGCCCAGTAAACCGGCAAGGCTGAATCACCAAATTCCTTGATCACGTCTATCTTGGCCTGCTGCAACGCGGTTCCCTCGTCTTCGCCCGCGCCCAAATGCTCGTAGAACCGCTTCATGAGGGCCGGCGTGTAATCGTCGCTGGCGCTCCACAAGCTGGCGAGCACGGTCTTGGAGCCGGCTAGCAGAAACGCCCGCACGAGGTTCGCGATGCCCTCCTCGCCGTTGATTTCCCCGCGGCCTGTATCGCAAGCTGAGAGTGTCACAAGATCAGCATTCAGCCGCAGTTCCCGGATCTCGCGTACCTGCAACAATCCGTCCTCTGTCCCACTGGCATCGCTTTCGAGAATGAGTGCTGACCGGTCCGGGAACTTCTCACTTGCGACGGCATGCACCGCCATGTGGATGACGGCAAAGCTTCCTAATGGCTCCGACTTGAACGCAGCCTCGGTCGCTTGCGGGCCGAGCAGCAGAGTAGCGGGCGCGTGTAGTGCCGCCGCAACGGAGAGGACTTCCTCACGGCTCCCAGGCAGGTTCCTGAGCTTGCCGAGCGTGAGGCCGAACAGCCCGTCCGGACCCCCGGCAGGGTTCAGAGCGGCACCTCTGCGGTACACCACCGATTCGGAGGTTGAGGCCTGGTAGGTGACGCCGCCTACGCCCAAATACGCAACCACCGTCTGTGGAGCACGCTTCACGTTTCGCAGCAGGTGGAGCACCGTTACCGACGGGGCGTAGGTCACGACGTGCGAAGCCAGCACGTAGTCGCTGTGTGAATCAATCAGCGCGTCAAACGGTAAGCCATTCAACGCCCCATCCGGAACGATCACTAGCCGCGCTTTCTCCTCTTTTCCGAACATCGGTTGTAGGAGCATCGCGTAAAGTTGCACGGCGTCATCATGCCCCGTCTTGCCTGCCTTGACATCGTTGAGGTATTTTTCCACCAGGTCCTCGATCTGCTTGCGCCCGGCAGGCAGAGGGATCACGTTCACCTGCTCGCGGGTTATGGAAATGCAGAACGATGTCGGGTCCTCCAAGACATACTCCAGTACCATTTCGTCGTGCCGCAGCTCGCTTCTCACCTGCACTAAGTCGATGGGCTTGTTGCCCAATGCAGCTGCCTGCAGGCCCGTCCTTGGAATACCCCCGGGCGTTAGCAACTGTTCCGCTTCAAACAACCGGTCAAGCAGTTGACGACGATCCGACGGTGATTCCGCGTGAAGCAGTTCGATCTGGAGCTGGCTTACCTGTCTCGCCGCCGCAGGCTCAGCCGCGGGCTCAGGCTTTGGGCTCCGGTTCCGAAGGATATCGGCGATCGAACGGCCGCGGGCGCGTTCGATCATTTCGTAAGCGAAGGCTGTCTCGTTGCGTTTCGCCGCCAGCTCAAAGCTCTCTGAGTAGACGTCGCCCAGAGTGGAAATCAAGTAGCTCTCCGCCCGCGGGCTCGGCACGTCCACCAACATGCCGTCGACCACGTCAGCCGCATTGCTGAACAGTGCCTGGGCCTCGCGCCACTGCCCCTTTTCGGCCTTGATTTCCGCCAACAGCGCCAGGTGGAGGGGCAGATGGTATTTGTCCTCAACCTCGCGCATGGTTTCGAGTGCCGACCGCGTCGTTTCCTCTGCTTGATCGAGCTGACCAGTCTCCTGTTCGGCCTTTCCCAATTCGTAGAGACTCCATGCCAACGTGTGATAGAAGTTTCCGGCCCGGCTAAGCTCGGATGCCTGTACGAAATACGCCATCGCCTCCTGCGGATGCTTCGCCGCCCAGGATTGTTTGCCGAGGGCAATGAGCACATCCACCTGTTCTAGCCGCGCGTTCAGCGTCTTCGTTTGGACGAGGGTTTGCTCGAGGAGTCTCCTTGCCTCCGCCTCGCGACCCAGCGCCACCAATGCTCTTGCCTTCCCGAGGTAAGCTGGAAAAGGGAAGCCCATATCTCTAGTAGACGCAGCAATGCCCAAGAGAATCTCGCAGTACGCGAGACCCTCCCGCGGCTCTCCCATCTCCACCAAGCCGTTGCCCACCACGGAGCCGTACATCACCTCGCCAGCGAGATCACGATGCAGCAACATCTCGGTGAGCCCCGCCTTGAACATCGTCGTGGACTGTGTGACGTCGCCGGCAAGAAAAGCGATGATTCCAAGCTCTGCCTGTGCACGCGCCTCCCAGCGTTTTTCTCCTAGTTCTTTGGCCACTCCGAGGATCTGCTTCCAAAGATCTTCTGCGGACGCTTCGTTCATCTCTTGATCGACGGCCGCCTTTGTCACAAGGCACCGAAGGAGCAGGTTCCGATCCGAGCGAACGAGCGGGTTTTCCAGGTCGGCTTCGAGTTCACCAGACAGGTTCGGCAACGATCCGGAGTCGATCTGCACCCGGATCAAGCCCAACTTCGCGGCCATTGCGCCTCGCTTATCGCCTGCCTGAACGAAACGCTTCTCGGCCTCCTCATAGAGAGGTCCCGCTTTGGGCCAGTTGTAAAGCCAGGCGAACCGGTCCGCGTCGGCCAGTAGTTGTTGAGGCGTATTCTTGTGGGAAGAAGAAAGACGCAGACTGGCGATCCCCACGGCGAGAACCACACCGGCAACCAACCACCACCACCATCGACGCCGGCGACCTTGAAATGTCTCCGCCAAAGTATCAGCCCTTGTGGCAGTTTTCACTAGTGCAGCATGTTTGCTGCGGTCCAATCGGTGCTCAAAACAGCCCGGAGTGCGGGTGTGAGAATCGCCATCGCTTTACGATTCAGTGAGACCAGTTTTGCTGTTCGGACCGGCGATCCGAGAACAATTCTCAACATGGCCCATGGGTTCACCGTTCCGTCCGGCTTCAGCGCCCGGTTGAAATCCGGCAAGTCCCGCTCGACCGAGTCCGAAACTACCCGGATAACCACCGCCGGAATTCCGCGCGCCGTGGCAGCCGACACCAATTCGTAGCTCTCCATGTCGACTGCGCCTGCGCCGGACCGCGCCAAGTCGAGCTTTTCTTTAGCTGTTGTTGCGATGCGAGGGGTGGTGATGCCCACAACGCGAGTGCATTCCATCCCTTCACGCCAGAGCCTGTCGGTGACCGAGTCCACTGCGGGCGCCGAACATTGTGTCGGCAGTTGACCGTCTGCGGACAGGCAATCCGTGTAGATGACAACGGAGCCCTCCTTCAGACTGTGTGTGAGACTCCCGCAGCTTCCTGTGATGATGACGGCCCCAGGCGCCTCCCGACTAAGTGACTCTGCGGCTCGAGCTCTCGCCTGCCGGGGGCCCATCCCGGTCGTCACGGCAACCACTTCATTGGGACCAATCTGGAACCGAGATTCCGGCGGGCGGGAATGGTTTGTGCTCTCGTTAGCGGACCGGAGTACCGCGTCCGCCTCCCCCTTGGTTGCGGCATACACGTATAGAAGGCTCACGCTGTTCCTCCGATGCCACGATTGCCCCCTCGTATCTGGCCTCAACCCTCAGATGGAACGAGTTGACCGGTTGTAGAATCCGCCTGTTACGTCTCCGTCGCTAACGTCTCCTGCCTCTATCTAACACCGCAACCCTCAGAAAGTTGCGGGCCGAGGACTTCATGTCCCCACTTCCCCTGCGCCCGATTCTACCAACACTTTGCTGATTCCTGGGATGGGGGCTAAAATCGGCAGGTTTTCTGCGGCGTCTCTGCTCACGCTGACACCGCGAGCTTCGACAACGACTCGCCCATCCCGCACCGTAAGAATGCGGTCCGCCAGTTCCCAAACCTGTGGTGCATGGCAGATAAAAATGACCTGGTAGAAACCACCGATATCCATCGCGTGGCGCAGCATGTGTACGTATTCCCTGGCATTCTTCGTGTCAAGCGCTCCGACCGTCTCGTCGCGAAAGAGCGTTTCCTGCCGAATCCCATCCCCCTGGCGCATGTTGTAAATGGCGATGCCCAGGTTGACCGCTTCGTTCACCAGCACGAACTGACCGCCCGAAAGTTCGTCCACCAGACAGGTTCGGTCCAGGGTCTTGTTCCTGACCTCGATATCGAAGTCGTCGACGAAACCGCGTCCGTCCGCCTTCGGTCTCTGCGTTCGGAAACGCACCTCGAATTTGTTTTCGAAGCATCCCTCCAGCAGCGCATTCACGAGGCTCGAAACCGCCGGGCCCGCCGATTGGATCTCGCGGAGTTGAATTTCGTCGGGTCCAAAGGCCTTGGCCAAGTAATCGAAGTCATCGCGCTCAATCCGAGCTTCGGAGAGTTCGCCTTCAAGGACCGTGGCGCGACTCCGCGCCGCCTCGATTTGGCGCAAGCGCTGTTCTGCCTGGGCTCTCTGTGCAATTAGCTTTTCGCGCTCAGACCGCACCTGAGAAACTGAGCCGTTTATTTCCTCAACTTGCCTCTGAACGGCCTCGACCTCCACTTCGAGACCCTGGAAATGTTCAAGCTCCTTTTCCATGCCTAGAAGTTGGCCGGCGAGGGCGGCCTCCTCCCGAACGGCTCTTTCGAGAGCCGATACCCGTTCGGCACGCCGAGCCTCGGCAATTCGCATCTCGTCTTGCCGCCTGCGTACTGCCTCAACGTCTCGCCGCTCTCGCTCCACCTCCCGCAGCTGGCGGGCCAGCTGAGCGGAACTGACGGGAATCGTTGCCAACGAACCCCGCTGGGCTTCCAGCTCCAGTTCGAGGGTTGAAAGCTCTCCCTCCGTGACGGGCACCTGTTGTCGCGCCCGGATCGCCCGTCGGATCTTTACGCACTCGGCGTACGGTCCCTGGCCTCCACACGGAACACTCTCCAGCTCCTCCGATTCAGCGCGGGAGCGGTTCAAATCCCCCCGTTTCAGATTCATATCCGCTTGAACCGCGCGTAGCGTTGTTTCCACCTCCGCATTGGACGCTTCGAGCTGTTGAGCTTCCTCAATCTGTCGGTGGAGCTGGGCGATTCTTTCTCCGACGGCCCGCTCCCGCTCTCGAAAGCCATCTAGGCCCTCGCGCCTTGCCAGGAGCTGCCCGTCTTCGCCAATCTGAGTCCGCAGTTGGGCAATCTCACCATTGCTCTTCTCGATGCGCCCATGAAGATCTTGGCGCCGGGACTCGAGCGCTCTCCGTTCGGACTCGCGGCCCCGCAGTTCCTGTGCCCGCCGCTCCTGCTCGCCCTTCCGTGCTTCCAGCCCTTGCAACCTGAAGCCAAGTGCCTCGAGTTCCAGTCCCAGCGCTTCAACATCGCCGACCTCGGGCTCGCTCGCCAGGACTTGCGCGATTCCCTTTTTTTCACCTTCCAAGACCAAGACCTTCTTGCTCTTCTCGTCCGCGAATCCCCGCGCTGTGGCGGAGATGAGCCGCAGCCGCTCGAGGCCGAGCAACTGGGTGATGAACAATTCTTTGCGCTGGATCCGCTCCAAGGACAGGAAGTTCCCAGTTCGGCGCTGGCTCGAAAAAATCGAGGCTAGGAAGCTGCCTGCGCTGCCCACGTGCTTCGACGTCCATTCCGCAAACGCTTCCTTCTTGCCGCTGGCGAGGGCCACTCCCTGGTGGTCGAAGATGTAAGTCTCCATCTGTCGAGCTTTTGGGTCCAGCTTGAGAAGCGACCGAAAGCGCCCGCCATTCACGCCAAACGTCATGTCGATCTCGGGTTTGGGGTGGGTGCAGAAGTCGTACAGCGGTCGCTTCTGGCCCGGTAGCTGCCGGAACAAGGCGGCGAAGACTGACCCGATCAGCGTCGACTTTCCCGCTCCGTTTTCACCAACGATGGCAATAAGGCCCGGACCCAGCGCTTCGAAGTCAACGCTGACCCGGTCGCGGAAAGCTTCGCTGATCCCCTGCAGACTGAGCTGATGGATCCTCATGGTGATTCTTCCTGTTAGCAGTAAGTGAGGGTAGGAGGATGTAGCTTGGCGGAATTACTGAAATTTCGTGCCACAATTGTTGGAAAAAACGCGCCGTACTCCGTGAAGAGATCCTGTCGTGGCAAGCGGCTCAGGCTCTCGCAGAAGTGCATGCCGGCGGGAAGGTCTGCGGACGACTGTGCCACGGATGTATGCCGAGCGGCGGCTCGGGCGTTGGCTTATGCCGGTCTACACTTCGGGGTCAAGTCTATCCTCATCTGCCAGACCTTAGCGATGGGTGTTTCCGTGCTAAAGCGAGTCGCGCCACGAATCTCCGAGTGCCCCGCCATGCGGGCATTACCGAGGCGTGCACAGTTTATTGTCTCCTTGCGATGGAGAGGCGAGGCTACAATAGTGAGAAGTCCAGGGAGGATCGATGCGTTTTGTGAGCTTCGCATTGCTGCTTCTCATGCTGTCGGGCAGCGCTACCGCTCAAACAACGTCCGTTCTCCACCTATCAGACTACGTGGGCACGTACGCCGATGCCCCTGGCCCGCACGCTTGAAATCGTGGACGGCGACGGGCTTTTCGCCGTTGTGGATGAAGCCAAGTACCCGCTGCGCCCTTCGGGTGTGGATGAGTTCACCACCATCACTGGCCAAACAGTCCCGTTCCTCCGCGACGCGAAAGGCAAGGTGACGGGGTACGAACAGGATGGCAAGTTCCATCCTCGCGTGTCCACCACCATCACGCCCGAGGCCGCCGCGCTGGCCCGGCCCCGTCCCAAAGGGCAGGACCGCCCTTCAAACTATCGCTACCATGCGCCGGCCGATTTGCATGACGGTCTCGCCGTCGGAGACATTGCGAGCTCCGACCTCGGAGTCGCGACCGCCGATGCTATTGTGCGCGGCATCCTCGACGGCACCTACAAAGATGTTCACACCGTCCTCCTCTACCAGCGCGAACATCTGGTGATGGAGGAGTACTTCTACGGCTACAATGTGCAACGTCCGCATCAGCTGCGGTCTGCAACGAAGTCTGTCGTCAGCGCACTTGCGGGGATCGCCATCGATCGGGGTGCTCTCTCCGGAGTCAACGAACGAGTGCTGCCCCAGATGAGCTACACCAGCTACGCCAATCCCGATCCCCGCAAAGGAGCGACGACGCTTGGCGACTTCCTCTCCATGAGTTCAGGGCTGGACTGCAATGACCAGAGCTCGACTTCTCCGGGGCGCGAGACGGTGATTGATAACGACCCCGATTGGGTAAAGGCGACTCTCGATCTTCCCATCATCGACGACCCTGGAACCAAAGCCTATTACTGCTCGGGCGGCGTCGCGGTGGTTGGCCGGCTCGTCGAGAACGCTGTCCACATGCGGTTGCCGGAATTCGCACAGGCAAACTTGTTTGGCCCTCTGGGAATTCCACGCGCGGACTGGGTGTGGAACTACGACCTGACGAACGCCGACAAGGAATACTCCCAGATCCACCTGCGACCCCGCGATATGCTCAAACTCGGGGTTTTGTTCGCAGATGACGGGCGCTGACACGGGCGTCAAGTGATCTCGACTTCCTGGGTGCATGCAGCGCTTTCGGAACACAGCCATGTGGACAATGTGAGCTACGGCTATTTCTGGTGGCGGCCCTGGTTGAACGTTGAAACGCCCGGCGGCTCCCAACACGTCGACGTAATCGCTGCGCAGGGCAACGGCGGACAGAAGATTTACCTCGTGCCGCAATACGATCTCGTTGCCGTCTTCACCGCAGGTGGCTACAACGCAGAGCCCACGCCTCCCAACACCATCATGGCGAAGATCATTCTGCCTGCATTGATGGCGGCTCGCAGTCGCAGTAATGCTGCGTCGCCGGCAAGATGAGCGGCGACCGGTTGAAACGCGTGCGGACCTTGGAGTTCCCAAGCTAGTGCCTCGTTTTGTCGGGCACACGGAGAATACGGTCGATTCGTGCGGGGTGGCCGATCAATCGCGACGAGTTCCCGAGCATTTGCCGGCACCGAGCCGGCCGGATAAACGCCGCACTTCGCAAACCACCTCGATGGGCCAGACACCCGCCTCCGAGGAATCGGTTTGGTAGGATTATTTCAAGAACCGTGGCACAGATGTAGGACCTTTTCAGGAATCGCGACGCAGGTGTTTCGTGAATTCTGACATGGACCGCCGGAAGTTCTTCGGCGGCAATAGTAACGATTTCAGTTACTGTGACATCCTACAGAGGAGCAGCAATGTAGGCTCTCGAAATTATTGAAAGTTCTTGCCACAGATCTTCAAAAAGCACGCCACGGTTCGTGAAAAGATCCCATCGTCGCGGTAGCTCAGCGTGTTCTGCAAGCGTAGGGCGTGCCACGCCTCGCTTTGTGTGCGATCCAGGCCGAAGCGCCGGGCGCGGATCTTTCCGTGCTGGGGACGATCCCGGAGTCGGAGTGCACCGGTCTACCCTACGCCGTTACACGCGGGTCAGCCGCCCGAGACAGGCCTCCTCCGCCGTCGCGGGCATCAGGCACTTCCGCGGGTAGCCCGTTATACATCCAAGTGAATTTTTTCCGTGGTTCGCCAGCCAACTGGGCAATCTCTGCCGGACAACAAAACAACAAACCTACTTCGGCCCGCGGCGCCCACCTAAATTTAAAAGCTTAGCTCTCCTCGCCAGCCACGAAACAGACCCTGCGCGCCCAGGCGGTGGCACACCGGGAGCGCCGCTTCTCGGAACCGAGCCGTCATGCAGAAGCGATCACAAACGAACGCTTCTGGCGGCAAAAGATCGACTACCTGCATGACAATCCGCGTCGCAAGGGTTTGGTGCTTAGCCCGCAGCACTGGCGCTACTCGTCAGCGGCGTGGCGCATATCGGGGGAGAGCCAACCGGTTGACGTACCGTTGACGGGTATTGTGTGGTGAAGCGATCTTCGGTGAGCACGAGAAGGCAGGGAAAGGGGCGGAGATCGCAGGGGTGGCACGGTCAGAAGACCGTGCCACAACGAGAGATCTCGGTCAGGGTTGCCAGGTGTCGGGGTCGTGCCACATCAGCGCGATGACGCCGAACAGCATCGCCGACGCGCCAAAAAAATCCGCCCGTAGAACGCTGTTTTCGTATAGAAAAGTAACGTTTTTGCGTCGGGCCCGTGACCCTGGCAACATCATTTCCGGTTTATTCCTGCTCCGAGTGTCGTCACGGAGCATTCCAATTCATGGAAACGATTTCCTCGGTACCGGCGTCTTTGGTCACCAGCGGCGAGTCATCCGGCGTGAGGCCGAGCCAAAAATTGTAGACGCCGGTCAGTTGGAGGCCTTTCAAACTTGCCACCTCTTCGACTTTTCCGCCCGGGATTGCCATCCGCTCCACGCTGTTCATGAAATCCGCGCGCGAGGCTGTGAGGCGCAGGAAATAGAGAAACCGGCCGTCGCTCGACCAGCAGGGGTAGCCTACGATCCCTTTGGCGAGAACCGACCACTTTTGGGTTTTGAAATCAAAGAGCGAGAGCCCGCTCGAATCCCTGGCCATAGCGATGAGGTATTGCCCATCGGGCGACCAGCGGGGAGAAAACAGTCCGTCCGAGTTCGGAAGCGTAGTGATCTTACGCGTCCGCATGTCCAGGACTTGAATCGTGGTCGCACCACCGCTGCCCTGTCCGCCAAAGGCCAGCGAATTCCCGTCGGGGGACCATAGCGGATCGGCCTGCGCGCCGGGCTCCTCGGGCATTAGTTGTTGCGGCGCTCCTCCAGCGGAGGGGAGTTCGTAGATGCGGGGTGGCTTGCCCGGTTTCACGTCGTAATACACGATTTCGCTTCCGTCCGGGGACCATCTTGGCAGCATGGCGTAAACCGGCGGAGAGCTGAGCTGGAGCCTGTCCGTTCCGTCCGGCTTGCTGCGCCAGAGCACTCCATCAGGAAAAGAGACGTAGGCAATCCATTGTCCATCGTGCGAATAGGAAAGATCCTGCGCTGAAATGCCGCTGAGAAGGGGCTGGAAGGTTTTCGCTTTAGCGTCGTAGCGTTGGATTTCGGCGCGCCTGAATCCAGCCACGGCAAAAAGCGTCTTGCCGTCTTTGCTAGGTACGGGAAAGCGGTAAGAGACGGCTCCGGAGGTGAGTTGCACCGGGTCCCGGCTGACTTTGTGCAGCAAGCTGCCCGTTTCGCGCGCGGCCCAGATCTGGCCTTCCGATTCGAACACGAAGTATTTGCCATCCGGCGTCCAGAAGCCGCAGCATTGGCCCGTCTGCTCGTGCCACCCGGGAAACATCTTGCCAAGGTTCGTGCCATCCGCCGAAAGCTTCCAGAGATGATTGATTTGCGTCTTAAGATCGGTGAGCGTGACGGCGACTTCCTGCGCGTCGGGCGACCAGGCGGGCCAGGTGGCAAGGTCCGCGGCGCTCGCAAGCCTACCTGGCAGATCGGCCAGCTTGCGGGATGCGGTGCCGTCGGCGTTCGCAATGTAGAGCCGCTCGCCGATCGAGCAAATCAGCTTCTGCCCGTCGGGCGACCAGGCGCCAGAGTCACCCTGGATATCGGTTAGCCGCGTGGGCGGGCCGCCCAGCGTCGGCACGGCCCACATAGCGCCGGGAGCACCGCTAAGACCCTGCTCCTGGTTAACCAGCAGTTTGGATCCGTCCGGAGAGACGCTCGTGATGGAGTAGCTCTGGCTCGGCATATTGACGGAAACCGGTGCTATATTTCCTCCGTTGACCGACATTTGTGCGGCGCCAACGCCTCTTTCGAACAAGTACAACCGCGAGCCGTCCGTGCCAAGCAACCCTTTGAAAGCCGCGTCGTGGGTGAGCTGTGTATAACCGGAAAGCGATGGCGGCGGCAACGCCGGGCGGAACACGTATGCAAGAATGGGAATCACAATCAGCGCGGCAGCGAGAACGGCGAGCAGGGTCTTCTTGTATCGGCGCGCCAGGGTCACGGCCAAATCGCGATCGCTGGAACTATCGCTGAATGTTACTGGGGCGCCGCTCGCGGAGCGTTGATCCTCCGCGGGACTTATTCGCCCGTCTGTTCGCTCGTCGGGGCGGACCCCGGCCGACACCGCCGGGGCTGAGTGGCCGGAGCTCGTGTCGCGCCTCAGGCGTTTCAGGTCGGCGCGAATCTCAGAGGCGTGCTGGTAGCGCAGGTCGCGGTCCTTCTCGAGTGCTTTGCCGATGATCTCTTCCAGTTTGGGCGGCAGCTCAGGATTGAGGCCTACAGCCGGAACGGGCGTGCGGCTGAGAATAGCGTTGAAAATCACCGCCGACGTGTTACCGGAGAAAGCCATTTGCCCGGTGGCCATCTCGTAGAGCACCGCTCCGAAACTGAACAGGTCCGTGCGTGCGTCCACGGTCTCGCCTCGCGCCTGCTCGGGCGACATGTAAGCCACGGTTCCGAGTGTCACGCCGGGACTCGTGAGGTTCTCGGGGTCAATTGATACTGTCGGCGTTTCCTGTAGCGGCGGTCTGTGACCGCCGTCATCCGATCGGCGCTCATAGAGCGCCGCTACAGCGTCAGGCTCCTGCAATTTTGCGAGGCCAAAATCCAGAATCTTCACCTGTTGAGTTTGGCCGCGGCTGGTGACGAAGATATTCGCGGGCTTGATGTCGCGGTGAATAATCCCCTTGGTGTGCGCTGCGTCGAGGGCGTCGGCCATCTGAATTGACAGGTCGAGAACCTCATCGGGTTTCAGCGGTTTGGTACTGACGCGATGCTTCAGCGTTTGGCCCTCCAGTAACTCCATGGCGATGAAGGGCCGGCCCTCGAATTCGTCGATGTCGTGTATGGTGCAGATGTTGGGGTGATTGAGGGAGGATGCGGCGCGCGCCTCGCGCTGAAAGCGCTCCAGGGCCTGAGCGTCTGGCGCAACCCCTTCGCGCAGGAACTTGAGGGCTACCATGCGGCCGAGCTTGGTGTCTTCGGCCTTATAGACCACGCCCATCCCGCCACCGCCGAGCCTCTCGCCAATACGGTAGTGCGAAACGGTCTTTCCAATCATGTTTGGGATAGGCCTCTAAGAAAGAAGCATCTTAGGGTATGCCAAGCCGTGCGTCAATAATGAGCACATCGCGTGATGACTCGGTTTGAACTGTGGCGGCGGCAGGTTTGGCGGCAAAGATCGACTACCTGCATGACAATCCGCGTCGCAAGGGTTTGGTGCTTAGCCCGCAGCACTGGCGCTACTCGTCAGCGGCGTGGCGCATATCGGGGGAGAGCCAACCGGTTGACGTACCGTTGACGCGTATTGTGTGGTGAAGCGATCTTCGGTGGGCACGAGAAGGCAGGGAAAGGGGGGAGACCTTACGGTCGCAGGGGTGCCGGCCTTTGAGTCAAAAAACATCGAACGGTTCACCGCCGACACTCTGGAGCATAAGAGCGGGCTGTGGAGAACCCCGGAGTATGAGCAAGTAAAACCGGTTGTCGCGTCGAAGTGAAGTTGCGTGTTGGGTGGGATTATCGAATCACGTTAAAGTTTCCGTCCAGATCGTCGGCCACTCGAAAACAATTGCCCTCAGCGTACAGCCAGTTGACGATAAGTCGGCAACCCGTTCGGGTGGACCGTGCCCGAATTGCCTTGGGCCATCACGGCTCAATGCCAATCTGGTCGTTCACCGCGCCGCGAAGGCGCTGCTTGCTTCCAAGGTACTTTTCTGTGGTCTGCACCGAGACGTGGCCCAACAGGAATTGAATCTGCTCCATTTCTCCACCTGCCATGTGACACAAA
>DASZIG010000011.1:0-75119 GCA_035949375.1 Terriglobia bacterium
AACTCGATGCCGACATCAACGAAGAACTGCAGTTCCATGTGGATGCGCGGATTGCAGACAACCTCGCGGCTGGCATGACACCAGACGACGCACGCCGCGACGCAGCCAGGCGGTTCGGCGGTCAACTGCTCGCCGTGGATAAATCCCACGATGCCGATATCGTCGTGTGGATGGAAACCATCAGCCAGGATATTCGATACGCATGGCGCAGTCTGCGCCGCAATCCAGGGGTCACCGCCGTCGCTCTGGCGTCTCTCACCATCGCCATCGGCGCCAACACCGCGATCTTCAGCGTGGTCAACGGAGTGCTGCTGCAGCCGCTGGCTTACCCCGAGCCCGCGCGGCTGATGACCGTCTATGAAAGCACGCGCGAATTCAGCCACAGCTCCCTAGCCTATCCCAATTTTCAGGACTGGCGGCGCACCGAGCGATCGTTCACGGATATAGCTGCCTTTCGCGGCGACGATTTCAACTTTACGGGCTCGGGCCAACCCGAGCACCTCGCCGGCGAATGGGCGTCGGGAAGCCTGCTCTCGGTGCTGGGCGTCAATCCGATGCTCGGCCGCAACTTTCTGCCCGACGAAGATCGTCCGAACGGCACAGCGGTGGCAATCCTCAATTACGGCTTCTGGAAGCGACGCTTCGGAGGCGATCCGCACGTGCTGGGGCGGACCATGACCCTCAACGCCAGGAACTATACCGTGATCGGCGTGCTCGGTCCGGACTTCCGCTTCCGCGATGAAGCCGACGTGTTCACGCCCCTCGGGCAGTGGAACTTGGTCGAACTCAACGACCGCGACACGCATCCGGGGCTGCACGCGGTCGCGCGCCTGAAGCCCGGCGTCACGCTGGCGGCCGCCCAGGCGGAGATGGATTCGATTGCCCGCCAGCTTGCCCTGGAGTATCCCAAATCGAACCAAGGGCACGGAATTGCGATCGTGCCTCTCAAAGACGATCTGGTGGGACAGATCCGGCCCACCTTGCTGCTGCTGCTCGGCGCGGTCGGATTCGTGCTGATCATCGCCTGCGCCAACGTCGCCAATCTGCTGCTGGCGCGCGCTACCGGCCGGCGGCGCGAGTTTGCGATCCGAACCGCCCTGGGCGCGGACCGCTGGCGCGTGATCCGGCAACTTCTGACCGAGAGCGTGCTGCTTTCCGCAGCATCCGGGGCGCTCGGTCTGTTGCTTGCGGTCTGGGGAACGCGCTTTGTGCTGGCGGCGGTGCCCGACATGCTGCCGCGCAGCCGGGACGTGAGTCTCGATCCTTACGTGCTGGCTTTCACGCTGGGGGTTTCGATTCTGACCGGCGTCCTGTTCGGCCTGGCCCCCGCCTTCCACAGCTCGAACGTGAATCCGCAGGAATCCTTGAAAGAGGGCGCACGCGGATCGGGCGGCGGACGCCACCGCGCGGAAGGGGTTTTTGTCGCACTGGAGGTGGGTCTGGCCGTGGTGCTGCTGGTGGGCGCCGGATTGATGATCCAAAGCATCTGGCGGCTGTGGAAAGTGGACCCCGGTTTCGATACCCACAACATCCTGACCGCACAGATGGCGCTTTCGCCGCAGGTGATGGCCAGCCCTCCCGCGATCCGCACAGCCTACCAGCAGATCGTAGAGCGCGTGAGCGCGGCTCCGGGGGTGCGCGCGGCCGCCGTGACGGCGCTGCTGCCGCTCGGCGGCAGCGACAATGAGATTCCGTTCTGGCTGGGCCACGGGCCGCAGCCTTCGCAGGACCAGTTGAGCAGCGCTTTGATGTACATCACCAGCTCCGACTACCTGCGCGTCCTCGGCATTCCACTGCGCGAGGGACGGTTTCTGAACGAGCACGACACCACCGCCTCCGCGCCCGTGATCGTGATCGACGAGGTGATGGCCCGGCATATCTTCCCCGGGCAGGACCCGGTGGGCAAGCAGATCAACCTGATGATCCTCGGTCCGGTGCAGATTGTGGGCGTGGTGGGCCACGTGAAGCACTGGGGCCTCGATTCCGACGACAGCGCCAAGATCCGCGACCAGTTGTATTTTCAGTTCATGCAGGTGCCGGACAAGTTTATGACCGAAGCCGTGGCCGGAATCACGCTGGCGCTGCGTACGGTTCCCGATCCTTTGAGCATGGTGTCCGGCGTCCGAGCCCAGGTGGCCGGGCCTACGCTCGACCAGCCGATGTATGGCGTGCAAACCATGGAACAGGTCATCTCCGCTTCCCTCGCCGAGCGCCGCTTCACCATGCTTCTGCTCATCATCTTTGCCTCCACCGCGCTGGTGCTGGCCGCGGTGGGCATTTACGGCGTGATGTCGTACGCGGTGACACGGCGGACCCACGAGCTCGGGGTGCGCATGGCGCTGGGCGCTTCACGAATCGACGTGCTGAGGCTCGTGGTACGTGAGGGCATGGCCATGGCGCTCATCGGCATGGTGACGGGCCTCGTGGCCGCGCTCGGCTTGACGCGTTTGATGGCCAGCTTGCTTTACGGCGTCCGCCCGGCTGATCCGTCGACCTTGACCTCGGTGGCATTGACGTTGGGGGCCGTGGCTTTCCTCGCCAGCTACGTTCCCGCCCGGCGCGCGACCCAGGTCGATCCCATGATCGCGCTACGTTGCGAGTGACGATCAATCGGATGAACGGCGCGCCGCGCGCCTCAAGCGGCTTACTCGGTTCGCTTGAAGATCTTCCCGAACTCGACTTCGAAGGAGGGCGAATCGCGTGTGCCGGTGATCCGGACAGGCACAACGATCCCGGCGCCGTTCCGCGCAAAGAAGGGATCGAGAGGCTTGAGCAGCACCGATTTGACACCCGTCACCAACTGGGAAACCGTGGCTTGCAGGCTCACGGTGCCCACGAAATCGAGAGCCTGACTGTCGAGCCCGAAGGTTCCCTGCAGTTGAACCCGAGCGCCGGGCACGCTGAACTCAAGGCGCGAGAACTTCGCCACGCCGCTCGCAAGCTGGAAGTGACCGCTCATGCTCAACGGGGCGCTGTCAGACTCGTCCTGCACGTGCTTCCCGCGGCCGATGCGGCTGAGAGTTCGGATTTTGCCTTCCGCATCCGGATTCGTGAATCGAGCCGAGTCAATGTTGAAGTCGCCGTCCAGGCTCATTCGGCGGCTGATGTCCTGGTCGCCAGGCGGCAGGTCGAGCTTGGCTTGAATGCGGACATTCCCGGTCATGGAGGGCTTCGGCGATTTTACGGCCAGACGCAGCAGATCCTGGAGCCGCGCGGGGCTGGCCGTGACGTCCAGCAGAATGGTCCTCCCGCTGCGGCCGGCCGTCCTGGCCACGCCGCCGCGCGCCACGATCGTGGAGGAGAGCAACTGCGCCGTGACCGGGCGCAGGAAGGTGTCGCCGGTCACGCCATCGACCGCCGCTTCGAACTTGGTTTGCAAGTGCACCGGATTGCGGGAGATGGCGAGGGCGAAATCCGGCGTATCGGTCTCGCCGTGCACGTTAATGTAGCTCAGCACCCCGTCATACGTTCCCTCAGACGACAGCTCGCCCATGAGACCGTGAATCGTCGAGAGGTCGGCGTGCTGAAAGATGTATTGTCCCTTGACAGGCGTCAGCGAGGGGTCGTCAGGATTCCAGGGTCCGAAGCTGCCGGTCGAATCGATCTGGCCCACGGGCCGCGGGTTCGTGAGCACGGCCTCGAAACGCATCGGCGGTCCGACGCCGGCCGACTGCAATCGCAGCCTCTGAACATTGAAAACCCTCGGCGGCTTGTCAGCCCGCGAAGAGAAGATGTTGATCGTGGTCCCGTCCGCGATGACCTTGTCGAGGACGAAGGGCGGAGGGGCAGGTTTTTTCTTCTTCGCCTTGCTCTTCGCAGCGCCCCCGGTGGCCGGCGCGCTCTGCCGAGGCGGCACGTTGAGCGCGAATCCATCGAGCCGGACCTCGCTGAAACGGCGGGGATGGCGCAGCAAGCCCAGCCAGCTCGCGGTCACGGAGAATTTCTCAACGGAGGCCATGGGCGGCGAATCGGGACGGTCGCGGCGACGCAGCACAAGTCCCTCACCGGAGATCGTCAGGGTGGGAAAGAACGAAGAATTGAAATCCTTCAACTCCACGTCGCATTCATAGCGGCTCGAGAGCGCTTTCACCACCCAGTTGCGGTCGATCGGCGACAGCCAGCGCAGGTAAGCCGCAGCCCCGGCCGCGAGCAGCAGGAACAAGCCCGCTGCGACACCAATCCATTTCCACACGCCGAAGCGGACCTTGGGTGTTTCCTGAATACCTGCCTCCAGACGCGCCGGCTCGCAGCGTCCCAAGCAGTTTGATTTTCCAGCCGGCGCCGTGGATTCAATTGTGCCATGGACCGGCGGGCCGGCGAAGGCCCGTGACGGTGTACGGAATCTCAGTGGGCGAGAAAGATGTGGCCGCCGGCATCACGAGCATGCATGGACGCCGGCGGGAGCGGGATGGCGGAACATGGTCCGGGGTGCGCGCGGATTCCGATCAGGCGCCCTTGTCAAAGCTGGCCACTGCCTTGGCCTCGTCGTCACTGACGTCGAAGACGGTGAGCAGTTTGGTGATCTGCAAAAGGTCGTGCACTTTCTTGGTCAGGTTCAGAAGCTTCAAGTGACCGCCCTGGTTCGAAACCGCGGTAAAGCCGCTCACCAGCTCGCCGATGCCCGAGCTATCGATGTAGGTGACGTCCGCCAGATTCAGCAGCAGTTGTTTGTGACCCTTGCTCAGCAGGTCGCGAATGAGCTCGCGCAATTGCGTGCAGCCCTCGCCTAACGTAATTCTGCCGCTCAGGTCCACCACAGTGACCGCGTTAACCTGGCGTATTGTGGCCTTCATGCTCACGATGTAATCCTCCTTGATTAAGATCCGTGTTGGGACTTCTCCGCTTCACCAGGGTGACTTCCGTTCCCTTGCCGGGGATATTTTTCACCTGGAAGTCATCCATGAACGAGCGGATCAGAAAAATGCCTCGGCCGGAGATCTTCAATAGATTCTCCGGCTCCAGGGGATGGGGAACATTGCTCACGTCGAATCCGGCGCCCTGGTCGCGAATCTTGATCTCGAGGCGGTCGTCGTAGACGACGAATTGCAGCCAAACGCGCTTCGCCGGATCGCTCTTATTGCCGTGCCAGATGGCGTTGATCATCGACTCATGCACGGCCATTCCGATCTTATGCTGTTCCTCCTCATCGAAGTTGAGGCTGGCCAAAACGCGGCGAACCAACTCCTCGGCCGCCTCCACGTTCTTCAGGTCGCTCTCGTAGACCACTTCGACGACGCTGGCGTCAGCACTCATAGTCTCCCGGTTGATTCCGCACTGCCTTCTACGACTTTGCCTTAGAGTCCAAGGTCGTGCAAACCGTCACGGCCGTGTTAGGATTCACGGCGTCGCGGCCCTCGTCGATGTGCTGGATCAAGCCCTGCTTGTCCACCACGAAAGTCGTGCGGCGCGCCCACTCGGCCTTCACGCCCTGGCTCGCGTACTTGTCAAAGCTGTCCAGAATTCCGTATTGAACCAGAACCTCGCGGTTCATGTCGCTCAGCAGGGGAAAGGTGACCCCGATCTGTTTGGCGAACGCCGCGTTGGCGGCCGGACTGTCAATGCTAACGCCGAAAACCACCGTGTCGCTCGCCTGCAGTTTGGCCAAATCAGCCTGATAGGCCTGCAACTCCTGCGTTCACCCGGGAGTGAAAGCAAGAACGTAGAATGCCAGGATGACGTTCTTCTTTCCGCGGTACTCGCTCAGTTTGACCGGCTCCCACTGATCGCTGAGCATCGTGAAGTCCGGAGCCGGCTGCCCGACTTTCAGGCTCGTCTTCGCGATGACGGGCTTTTGGGCCGCCGCCAAGCCCGCGGCCAGCGCCCATGCCGCCAGAAAAATCAGCCCTCGCCTCACCGTTCCACCTCCAAATGTCAAGCTACAGGACTATAAAGACACGCAACGGCTGTGTCAACCCGGCCCCCGTGGGCGCTAAAGCCCTTCGGCCTTGCGGCGGCGCAGATAGGCTGGAATTTCCAAATCATCGGCGGGCGCTTCCGGCACCGCTTCCACGGGCGGGGCGGCAGTCTCGACCGGCGGCCGATCCGGCGGACGATCCCTCTTCTGCACGGCGTTGCGCAGGCTCTGCTGAACGTTCTTGGCAGCCATCGTCAGCGCCGGCGGCTTCGAGAGGCCGAGCTTCTCGCTCTTGATGCCCGTGGCGATCACAGTCACTTTGACCGCGTCTCCCATCGACTCATCGAGGACGGCACCGAAGATGATGTTGGCATTTTCGGCCGCCGCCTGCTGCACGATCGAGGATGCCTCGTGGACCTCGTGCAGCGTCAGGTGGCTTGAGCCCGTAAGGTTCAGCAGGATGCCCTGGGCGCCGTTGATGGAGGCGTCCTCGAGCAAGGGACTCTCGATCGCCTGGCGCGTGGCCGACACCGCCCGGCCCTCGCCACTGGCACTGGCCGTACCCATCACGGCGTAGCCCATGCCTTCCATAATCGTCTTGATGTCGGCAAAATCGCGGTTGATGATGCCGGTGATGGTGATGATGTCGGAGATTCCCTGCACGCCCTGGCGAAGAATGTCGTCGGCAATGCGGAATGCCTCGAAAAAGCTGGTTCCTTTGTCGACGAATTGCATGAGGCGCTCGTTCGGAATGCAGATCACCGTGTCCACGTGCTCGCTGAGCTCCGAGAGACCCTGTTCGGCCTGCATCATGCGCCGCTTGCCCTCAAACGCGAAAGGCTTGGTGACTACGGCCACCGTCAGAGCGCCAAGCTCACGGGCCAGGCCGGCCACAATCGGAGCGCCTCCGGTGCCGGTCCCACCGCCGAGCCCGGCCGTGATGAAGACCATATCGGCGCCCTCCAGGGCTTCGATGATCTTCTCCGTATCCTCGAGCGCCGCGCGCCGGCCCACATCCGGGTTGGCCCCGGCGCCCAGTCCCTTGGTGAGCTTCGCCCCCAGTTGAATCTTCACCGGCGCCTGCGACACGCTCAGGGCCTGGAGATCGGTGTTGGCCACCATGAACTCCACGCCCTCGAGGTGGGCCGCGATCATGCGATTGACGGCGTTTCCACCGCCGCCACCGACACCGATAACCTTAAGCCGGGCGCCGTGGATGTTTTCGTCGGAGAAGTCCAATCGCAGTCCACCCTCATTCTCAACGTCAGCCATTTTTCCTCCAAGGGCCTCTGACCAAGCCGGCAGAGCCGGTCCCCTCGCCCGGCGTTCACTCTTCTGCTCTTCTCCGGCGCGGGCGAAGCTCAACTCGCCTTCTCGCCGCCGAAGAAACCTTTCCAACGATCCCGCCAGCCTGGCTGCCGCGAATCATCGAGCGCCCGCTGCCGATTTCCGTAAAGCACCAGCCCCACCGCCGCGGCGTAAGCCGGATCGAGCAGAAGTTCCCCCAACTCTTCGATGCCCGAGGGTTGGCCCAGCCGCACCGGCATTTGAAGCGTCTGCTCGGCCATGGACACGAGTCCGGCCAGCTTGGCCCCGCCGCCGACCAGCACCAGGCCGGCGCCGAGCGCCCGGTCGAAGCGCGAGCGGGCGAGTTCCGTCTGGGTCAGCTCCACCAGTTCCGCGGCGCGCGGCTCCAGAATCTCACCGAGCATCGCCGTATTCACCACGCGCGGCGGGCGTCCTCCCACACTCGGCACTTCGAAGCTGGCCTGGGACTCACCGGTTTTGCTGTCGGTCCATGATAGCTTGAGCCGCTCGGCCTCCGGCACCGGAGTGCGCAGGCCCACAGCCACGTCGTTGGTGAAAAACTCGCCGCCCACGGCGATGGCGGCCGTGTGGCGCAGGCTGCCGTCGTGATAGATGACCAACTCCGAGGATCCCCGGCCGATGTCGAGCAGCCCCACGCCAAGCTCGCGTTCGTCAGGAGCGAGGCAGGCCTCGGCAGCCGCCAGCGGCTCGAGCACGGTGTCCTTCACCTCGATCCCGGCGCGGTTTACTGCCGTCACCAGGTTCTCGTGGGCGATCGTGGATGCCGTCACCAGATGAACGCTCACCTCGAGCCGCGTCCCCACCATGCCGATCGGGTTGCGGATTCCGTTTTGCGAATCGAGCAGGTATTCCTGCCGCTCCGCATGGAGCAGCCGCCGGTCGGGGGGCAGCGGAATGCCCTGCGCCACCTCGAAGACCCTGCGGATATCTTCGGCCATCACCTGGCGTCCGTGCGTGCCCAGGCTGATCGCGCCGGCGGAGTTCACACCCTTGAGCTCGAGGCCGCCAACACCGATATAAGCGGTGTCGATGGAAAAGCCCACGGCGTCCTCGGCCGCCTCCACCGCCTTTTTGACGGCGAGCACAGCGGAATCAAAGTCGTTGATCGCGCCCCGCCGCCAGCCTCGCGACTCCGCCACACCCACGCCCGCCAGATGCAGCTTGTTCCGGTCGTCGGGGCGGCACACCACCAGGCAGGTCTTGCTGTCGCCGAGATCGAGACCCGCAACGAACGGGAGTTTGCGCGCCATAATGCCTGAGAGCAGTGCGGCCCATCGGGCGCCCGCATCGCAATTCGGAACTCGTCAACGCCCCTTGCGCCGGGCGGCCCGGGGCGCCGGCGACGTCGAAGCGGTCCGAGCGGCCGGCGCAGCCTCTTTGGGATTGACCACGACCTGCCCGCGGTATCGTAAATCGACGGAGTCGATGGCCGGAGTTGTCTTCTGAACCTCGGGCAGCAGCGCCACCAAGGTCCGGAAGCGCGCGCCAAAATCCTGTTTGCCGAAGTGGACTTTGATCGTCTCTCGGCCCTGGGCCAGGATGGCAACCAGATCTCCGTCGTCAGCAAGATCGACCTCGGAAACCAGCCAGCCGGCCCCCAGACCCTGCGCACTCAATTCTTGCGCGAATCGCTCATAAAGGGCAAGGCGCGCTTTGCGGTCGGCGGCGGGCATCGCCGGATCGATGCCGGCGATCACCGGAAAGTCGAAGGAAGCCTGGCCGGGCTTCTCCAGAATCACGCCCTCGGAATCCACGAGCTTGAGCGCGCCCTGCAGATTGACATAGGCTACAGGAGTACGCTCTGTGATTTCGACCAGAAGGTGGTTCGGGTAAAGGCGCCGCAAACTGGCCGACCGCACCCAGGGTATGGCCTCCACCTCGGAGCGGGCTTCGCCGAGCGAAACCTTGAAGATGTTCGGCTGCGCGCCGGCGCCGAGCGCGTCGGCCACGTCCGCCGGCTGCACGTAGCGGTTGCCGCTCAGGATCACGGCATCGGCGCCCGCCAGCGCGAATTCCGGAGCGTGGAGCGCGTACCAGGCCGCGGTGGTCAGGAGCGCCGCGGCCGGCAGCACGGTAATCGACGCCCAGCCGAACCAGCGCCCCAGGCGGCGTACGCGCCAGCCCGCGTGCCGCCGCGAGACCGCCAGATTCTTCGAGCGCCGCCGGTAGACGGAATCCCCTTCGAGCATGGTGTCATCGAGCCCGGTTGAGTCATACGCCATTAAATCGCCCCCGCAATCATGCCAGCGGCTTGCTCGCACACCTGCAGGGCCTGCCGGGTCCCCAGGCTAGGCTCCCCGGTGCGCCTTCTCGCGGGCCAACTCCCCGGTCAACTTTCGCGCCAGGCCTTCGGCGATCTTCCAGACGTTGCCGGCGCCGATGGTCAGCACCAGATCCCCGGGCCTGAGCGCGGCCAGCAAATCGAGCTGGAGTTCGCTTTCGGAAGGCGCGTACTCAGCGCGATCGAGGCCGAGCTCGTGCATCCTGGCCACTAGACGCTCAGAGGTCACACCGGGAATGGGCGCTTCGCCGGCAGGATAAATGTCCAGCACGTAAACTCGCTCGACGCCTTCGAATGAGCCCGCGAAATCGTCCATCAGGAACTTGGTGCGGGTGAAGCGATGAGGCTGAAACACCGCCCAGATCCTCTGCGCGCCCCAATCGCGCGCCGCGGCTAGAGTTGCGCGGATTTCCGCCGGGTGGTGGCCGTAGTCGTCGACTATGGTGACTCCGCCGGCTTGCGCTTTGACCTGGAAACGGCGGTCGGCGCCGCGGAATTGCTCAAGGCCCGACCGGATTTCCTCGGCCGTCAGGTCAAGCTCCAGACCAACCGCCACCGCCGCCAGCGCGTTCTGAACATTGTGCCGCCCAGGCACCGCAAGGCGAATCCCGGTCAGCACACGCTCCTTCACCACCACGTCGAACTCCGAGCCCGAAGGCGATACCTCCACGGACGAGGCCCGCACGTCCGCGCCGGGGTCAATTCCGTAAGTTCGCACCCGGCGCTGAAGCTGCGGCCGAATCTCATCGAAACGTGCGCGCCAGGGCCGATCGGCGCAGATCATCACCGCGCCGTAGAAGGGTACGCGATTCATGAAGGCTACAAAAGCGCCGGCGATCTCATCGAGGTCCCGATAGTGCTCCAGGTGCTCGCGGTCGATATTCGTCACTACGGCGATGGAAGGCAGCAGTTGGAGAAAGGACCGGTCGCTCTCATCGGCCTCAACCACCATCAGCTCACTCTTGCCGAGCCGGGCGCTGGAGCCGAAGGCGTCGAGCCGTCCCCCGATCACGGCGGTCGGATCGAGCCCGGCCTGCGCGAGCATCAGCGCGATCATCGAAGTGGTGGTGGTCTTGCCGTGCGCCCCGGCCACGGCCACGCTGAACTTCATGCGCATCAGCTCGGCCAGCATCTCGGCGCGCGGAATGACGGGAATATCCAGCCGGCGGGCTTCGAGCACCTCAGAATTGTCGGACCCTACCGCCGAGGAAATCACCACTACCTGCGCGTTCCAGACGTTCCCCGCAGCGTGTCCTTCGTGGATGCGCGCGCCGAGCAGAGCCAGGCGCTCGGTGACCGGACTCGGCTTCAAATCGGACCCTGACACGGTGAAGCCGAGGTTCAGCAACACCTCGGCGATCCCGCTCATGCCGATGCCGCCGATCCCAACGAAGTGAATCTTGCGAATTTTACCCAACATGTTGCGAGGCTCCTGCCAAACTCTCCTGCCAACCCAACGCGAGCCTTCTTCCAAGCCCATTTTCTACTTCTCGGTTACTTCCTCGATCAGGTCCGCGATCTCGGCCGCCGCCCCCGGTCTCGCCAGCCTTCGCGCGGCCCGCTCCACAGCGGTCAGGCGTTCCGCGGAACCTAGTAAGGCGTCGATTTCGGCCACCAGCCGCTCCGGAGTAAGCTCGGCCTGCTCGATCACTCGCGCGGCCCCGGCACGCTCGGGCGCCCGCGCGTTCAGCAGCTGATGCTGATCCGTCGCGCCCGGAAACGGTATCAGCAGCGCCGCCCTTCCGGCCGCCGTCAGCTCACCGATGGTGCTGGCTCCGGCCCGGCAGATTACGAGATCGGCTAGGGCGAACATGGCCGGCATGTCGTCGATGAAGGCGCGGGCCTCGCCGGCAAAACCCGCCTGCCGGTACGCCTCGGCGACGGCCCCGGCCTCGCGCTCGCCCGTCTGATGAATAATGCGCCACGGCCGCCCCGCCGCGAGCGGAAGGCTCGCGACCAGGCAACGGTTCAGCGCGGCCGACCCTTGGCTGCCGCCGAAGGCCAGAATGGTGAACGGCGGGCGATGCTCGCGCGGCGGAATATCAAAGAACGCTCGGCGTACCGGGAGGCCGGTCAGCCTCGCCTTGGCGCCGAAAGTGCTCCTGGCCTCCTCAAACCCGATCGCCGCCCGCGTGACCACCACCGAAAGAACGCGGTTGGTAAAGCCCGGGGACGCATTGGGCTCGACTAGCACGGTCGGAATGCGCAGCAGAGCGGCTTCGAGCAGCACCGGACCCGCCACGTACCCGCCGAGGCCCATAACCACGTCCGGCCGGAAGGCGCGCAGCACCCCGAGCGACTCCAGGAAGGTCCGAGGCAACAAGGCCGCGTTCCGCACGCGGCGCCATCCTCGAATTCCCTTGAGTCCGGCGGCTTGGATGGCGCGGTAAGGAAACCCCGCGCTCTCGATCACGCGCGATTCGAGGCCGCGCGCCGTACCCACGAACTGGAATTGCACCCCGTCCCTATTCCGCCGCCGCGAAAGCTCCTCGGCCACGGCCAGTGCCGGAAAGATGTGACCGCCCGTGCCTCCGGCCGCCACCATGACGCGCAACGCGGCCCTTGGAGCTCGGCGGTCCGCCGTCGGCCCCCCCCGCTCCGCGTCTTTCAAAGAAGCCTCCGCGATTTTCATTTTCCTGCGCCTGTCGCTTCAAGTGCCATGCTGCGAGATGTTGAGTAGGATGCCGGCCGCCAGGAGGTCAATCAGCAGCGCCGACCCACCACAGCTCACGAATGGCAGAGGAAGACCCTTGGCGGGCAGCAAGCTGAGCACCACGCTCATATTCACCAGAGCCTGGCCTACGATCAGCGCCGTAAGTCCTATTGCCAGCAAGCGTCCGAAGTTGTCCCGGCAGCGAGCCGCGCGCAGCCCGCGCCAGAGGATGATAGCGAACAATGCCACCACCAAGACCGCGCCCACGAACCCCATCTCTTCCGAGATCACGCCGAAGATGTAGTCGTTGTGCGCGTCCGGCAGGTAGAAGAGCTTTTCCCTGCCTTCCATCAGCCCGACGCCCATGATGCCGCCCGTGGCGACCGCCATCTTAGCCTGCAACGGCTGAAATCCTTTGCCGAGCGGGTCGAGCGTGGGATCGAAGAATACCAGCATCCGGCTCCAGCGCCACGGTACCCGGTAGACAAAGAAGTAAAACATGGGGAGTGAAGCCAGGACCGGAACGAGGAAATACACGAGGCGGGCTCCCGCCGTGAAAAACATGGCCAGAACCGTGAAAAGGATCGCCAGCGCCGTGCCAAGATCGGGTTGCTTGAGGATCAGGGCCACGGTGAGCCCGGTGAGGAGTCCGAGAGGCGCCACGGTGTGGGCGAGGTCGTTCACCTGGCCCTTGCGGAGATCGAGGAAGTAAGCCAGGAACAAGACCAGCACCAGCTTCGACAGCTCCGAAGGCTCGAAGCTGAGCGGTTGCAGGCGCACCCAACGGTGGGCATTGTGGCTGGCAGGGGTAAGCAACGCCACGATCAGCAGAAGCAGTTGCGCGCCCATCGCCGGGAAGATGAGCATCGGACTCCGCAGACGGCGATAATCCAGGTTCATGAGCACAGCCATGCCCGCAAGGCCCACCACGGCCCAGGCGAGCTGAGGGAGAATGAAGTGGTAGGCGCTGTGGTACTTCTCGGCTCCCAACTCCGCCGTGGCGCTATAAACCATCAGCAGCCCAAGCAGCACCAGGCCCAGCACCACCCCAAACAGGATCTTGTCAGACTCCAGCTTCCTCGACATCTAGTGACTCCAGTCAGTTCGATCTCCCCGACGGCAGCCCGCACTTAAACCCCGGGGAATCGATCCTGACCTCCGTCGTCTCCTTCCGGTGGGCGCTCCCCGCCCTTGCCGCGCTTCCTGCGCCGGGCGCGGCCAACGTTCCGCTCCGGAGCAGGAGGTGCTTCCGCGGACCGGCCAACGGGTGGTTCTGCCGCCGCGGCGGTGACCTCAAAAATCAAGGGCTCATCGGAGCCGGCCCGCAGCTCGGTCGAATCGAGAATCCGATTTGCGTCCGGCGCCCGATTCCGAACGAGTTCCACCTGATCGAGCGGACTCTCATCAGGCAGATCGAGCGGCGGCCGCTCCTCGGCATCCATTTCGTAAACGTAAATTCGCTCCGGCTGGGGAATCTCAGGCACGCCAGCGGCGACCCCGATTTTGGGTTCAGGCTCGGGTACGCCGGTGGACTTGGGAGGATCGGGGACCGCCGGAACAGCGGGCCCGGCGGCCTCAACTGCTCCACGACCCGGCCCGGCTACCGGGCGGTCAACCTCGCGTGGCTCAAATGGCTCGACGGGCTCCTCGGGCTCAGCCGGCTGTGCCGGCTCGTCCCAGAGCACCACCGGAGCTTCCGTGGACGCTGGCACTTCCGGCATCTCGGGGATCGCGGAGACCGTTGAAGCCGATTCCGGCGCCGGTTCCTGCACGACGGCGGGAGCGGGTTCCGCAAAGTCTGGTGCTGCCGTTTCCCCGGCGCCGCCTGTCTCGGGCGGCGCTGCGGACGCGTCACGCGCGGGCGCGTTTCGACCCTCCTCGGGTGCGGGTATGACGTCCGGCAGCGATCCTGACGGCGGGGCTTGTGGCTCAAGTTTCGGCGCCGGCGCAAGCAGAGCCTTCGGCTTGGGCTTCGGCGCGAGACCCTGCAAGGCGGCCCGCGACCGGCTGGCACGAACGGCCTCGCCTTCCCGCGCCAGGCTTTCCACCAGCGCCTTGAACACACGTCCCCGATGCTCGAAATCCTGAAACTGGTCGTAACTGGAACAGGCGGGTGAGAGCAGAACCACATCTCCGGCACGCGCGCGCCGGAACGCCTGGCGGGTGGCACTTTCGAGGTCTCCTGCCTGCACGAGTTCCACGGTTTCGGCGAGTTCCGCCGCGATGCGTCCGGCGGCAGCGCCGATCAGCAGCACTTCGCGCACCCGGCCCTTCAGAAGCGGAACCAGCGGGGCGTAGGGAGCCCCCTTGTCCTTGCCACCCAGGATCAAATGCACGCCGCGATCGAAGGCTCCCAGCGCCTTGGCGGTCGCATCCACGCTGGTAGCTTTCGAATCATTGTAGAACTCCACGCCCAGCACCTCGCCCACGGGCTCGAGGCGATGCTCCACGCCGCGAAACTCGCGCACGGTCTTGCCGAGCGCGTCGAAGTCCGCTCCCAGCACGCAGGCGGCGGCGCTCGCGGCCAGAACGTTTTCCAGGTTGAACAGGCCGCGCAGGCGCACGTCGCGCGGGGAGAAGAGTTCCCGCTCGAGATGGGCCACGCGGTAGACTACTTTGCCTTCCGAGATGAGCAGCCCCTCGGTGAGGTCCTGGGTGCGGCTGAAGAAGACCTTCTGCGCCCGGACGCGGTCCGCGAGCGCCCGGACCGCAGGATCGTCCGCGTTGAGCACGGCGTAATCGCCGGCGTCCTGGTTGCGCAGGATCCGCGCCTTGGCTTCCACGTAGGCCTCAAGAGACGGGTGCCGGTCGAGATGGTTGGGCGTAATGTTCAAGATCACGGCGACTCGCGGGTGCAGCGATTGGGTGCCTTCCAGTTGAAAGCTGCTGAGTTCGACTACCACGGCGCCCTCGTCCGTGCTCCCATCCACCATCGAAGTTATGGGCACGCCGATGTTGCCTCCCACCAGAGCATGGATCCCGGAGGATTCCAGCATGCGGCCGATCAACGTCGTGGTGGTGGTTTTGCCATTGGAGCCGGTTACGCCCACCAGGTCGCCGCGCAGAAACCAGCTGCCCGCCTCAACCTCGGCCACCACGGGGATCCCGCGTTCACGGGCTGCCTGGAGCGCCGGCAAGTCCCACGGCACACCCGGGCTCACCACAACCAGGTCCTGTGCGAGCGCGGTCTCGGTGCCGTGCTGGCCGAATTCGAGCCCGATCTTGGCCGCCAGCAACTCCGGAATCTCATCGGCAAAGGACCAGGGAGGACGCGAATCCGACACCGTGACCACCGCGCCCCGGCGGTGGAGGAAATCGGCCGCGGCGCGGCCGCTGCGGGCCAGGCCCACCACCAGCACGCGCTTCCCTTCGAGGTGCTGCATCCGGGCTTGAAGCGACTCGTCCTTGCTCACTGTTTTCGCTTTTGAGACTACGCCGCCGGACCATCCGTGCCGAGCGAACGCTCGGGGTTCCGGCACAGTGCATTCTACCGCGCCCGACGGCGGCAGAACAGCACGGCGTCAGCGTATTTTCAACGTTGCCAGCGCAAAGAGCGAGAAGACAAGCGCCACAATCCAGAAGCGCGCGATAATTTTAGACTCCTTCCACCCTTCCAGCTCGAAATGATGGTGCAGGGGCGCCATGCGGAAAATCCGCCGGCCGCCGGTGCTCTTGAACCATGCCACCTGGAGCATGACGGAAAGAGCCTCCAAGACGAAAATCCCTCCAATGAACGGCAACAGCAATTCCTGCTTGATCATGACGGCCACACAGGCGATCGAGCCGCCGAGCGAGAGCGATCCCACGTCGCCCATGAAGATTTCCGCCGGGTAGGCGTTGTACCACAGGAAGCCCAGGCTGGCTCCTACCATGGCTCCGCAGAAAGGCGTCAACTCCGCCACTCCCGGCAGATGTTCGACGTCGAGGTACCCCGCCCAGGCTGCATTGCCCACCACGTAGGTAAGCGCCGTGAGCGCCGAGGCGGAAATGATGACGCACCCGATGGCCAGCCCGTCCAGCCCATCCGTCAGGTTCACGGCGTTCGACGAACCCACCAGCAGGAAAACCACAAACACCAGAAAAGGCAGAAAGGCCAGGGGGAACGTAAAAGGATTATGCAGCAGCGATCGGATCAGGAAGCTCGGGTGAATCGCCTTCACGAAGGGAAAGGTGAGATCCGTGGAGTACCGTCCTACCGCCGAGAGGAGCATGAGCGCCATACCGAAGCAGAAGCTGACCAGAATCTGCAGCAGCATCTTGCTGCGGCCGGTCAGGCCCAGGTTGCGGCGCTTCACGACTTTCTGATAGTCATCCCAAAAGCCGATGCCCGCGAACGCCAGCGTCACGAGCAGCGCCAGCCACACGAACACGTTGCTCAGGTCGGCCCAGAGCAGCGTGGGGAGAAGAACGCAGATGGTGATCAGCACGCCTCCCATGGTGGGCGTGCCGGCCTTCGCCTGGTGGGACTGTGGTCCTTCCTCGCGGATATACTGCCCGATTTGAAGTCGACGGAGCCAACGGATCGTGGCCGGGCCGAGCAACAGCGCCAGCGCCAGGGCCGTCAGGCTCGCGAAAGCCGTCCGTACCGTGAGGTAACGGAAAAGATTCAGTCGGTGGAACTCTGTGTGGAAGTGGAGGTAGAGAAGATAAATCATGAGTTCCGCTTTCGAGCACACCGCTCGGGCACTACGCCCGCGCAAACAATTCGACGGCCTTCTCCAAATGAACGCCGCGCGAGCCCTTCACCAGCAGCAGATCTCCTGTCTCAAGAATCGACCGGCAGAAGAGGCCCGCCTCGGAGGCGTTCGAAAAAAAATGGCAGCGCTCCGGCGGGAACCCGGCCGCGACGGCGCCCTCCAGAAAGAACCGGGCTTCGCCCTGCACGGCCAGCAGCCAGTCGAGACCCGCGCCTGCTGCCGCCCGGCCCACGCGGCGGTGCCAGTCAGGCGCTGAAGGGCCAAGTTCAAGCATCTCGCCGGCCAGCACCAGGCGCCGGACCGCCCCGGGCCATTCGCGGACCAGTTCCAGCATCTGCTCCATGGCCCAGGGGTTCGAGTTGTAGGAATCATTGATCAGCGTGATGCCCGGCGCAATCCGCGCCACTTCGGCTCTTTGCCGCAGCGGCCGGAATCCTGCAAGCGCCGAGGCAATCGAGCCCGGAGCGACTCCGAGCAGGCGTCCGGCGACGATCGCAGCAAGGGCGTTGGCCACGTTGTGCCGCCCGGGAAGAGCAAAACGGAGTTCGGCTTCGCACTCCGGGCCCCGCACGCGGAACAGGCTGTCCACTTCGCCGTCGGGGCCAGCCCCGAGACGGAAGTTTGTGGCGCGATAGTCGGCGCCGGGTTCGAATCCGTAGGTGACCACTCGTCCCGGGAAGCCCTCGCGAAAGCCGCGAACCTGCTCATCATCGTAATTCAAAATGGCGGTTGAAGGCGAGGCCAGGTTCTCGATCAACTCGCGCTTCGCCGCCGCGATACCCGCCAGCGAGTCGAAGAATTCCAGGTGCACGGGAGCCACATTCGTCACCACGCCGATGGCGGGCCCGGCGATGCGCGCGAGCTGCGCGATTTCGCCGGAGTGCGACATGCCGAATTCGAGTACCGCCACTTCGTGCGCCGGTGTGAGCCCGAGCAGTGTGAGCGGCACGCCCAGGTGATTGTTGAGATTCTCCGCCGACTTGTGGACGGCGTAGCGGGCGCCCAGCACCACGGCCAGTAGCTCCTTTGTGGTGGTCTTGCCGGTGCTGCCCGTCACGGCGATCACGGGGCGGCTCCATTTGCGGCGCACGGCGCGGCCCAGATCTTGCAGGGCGGCGACCGTGTCCGCCACCGGGATCAGAAAAGAGGCGATCTCGGCAGGCGCGCTCGGGGCCCAGGAGCTCTCCACGACCGCACCGGACGCCCCGCGCTCGAGCGTCTGCGCCACGAACGAATGCCCGTCGAAGTTCGGACCGCGCAGGGCGAAGAAAAGCGCCTGCGGCTCGATCGTCCGCGAATCGATGGAATAGCTGCGCGCGATGCGGCCCGGCGCTCCGCAGGCCGATCCCAGGACAGCCGCCACTTCACCGAGGGTTAGATCCATAAGGGAAGACCAGTCGTCAGCTGCCGGCGCCGGGCCGCGCGCCCGTGTAGCCGAGATCGTCGAGCGCCTGCCGGGCTACTTGCCGGTCGTCAAAGGGGATGGTCCGGTCCCTGAGAACCTGGTAGGTCTCGTGGCCCTTGCCGGCAATCACCACTACGTCACCTTCATGGGCCCGCTCCACGGCGCGCGCGATGGCCTGCGCACGGTCCACCTCGAGAAGGTAAGGCTTTCCTGTGCGCTGCAGGCCTACCAGCGCATCGTTCATGATGGTGAGGGGATCCTCACTGCGCGGATTGTCCGAGGTCAGGACAACCAAATCCGCCAGGGACCCCGCCGCCTCGCCCATGAGCGCGCGCTTGAAACGATCGCGGTCACCGCCGCAACCGAAGACCACGATAAGGCGTCCGCGCGCGAACTCGCGGGCGGTCGTGAGCACGTTGCGCAAGGCATCGTCCGTGTGGGCGTAATCCACGATTACGAGAAAGGGCTGGCCCGCCTCTACCCGCTCGAAGCGGCCCGGCACTGACCGGAGCGCGGCCACACCCTGCGCGATGCTCTCCGCACTGACCCCCAAACCCTGCGCTGCCCCAACCGCTCCAAGGATGTTCATCATGTTCGGCCGGCCGACCAGCGCGGAAACGATATCCAAGGGGCCCTGCGGCGTCACCACCACCGCTTTCAGCCCGGCAGCGTCCTGGCTGAAACGTTTGGAGCGCACTGCCGCTTCCGGGCCGAATCCGAAGGTCACAAGGGGCCGGGGGCCGGCCTCGAGCAAACGCTGTCCCCAGGCATCATCCGAGTTGATCACAGCCAGATCGGGCGGTGGAGCGCCCAGGCCCTCGAAGAGCCGCCTTTTCGCCCGAAAATACTCCTCCATCGTCTGGTGATAGTCCAGATGGTCGCGCGTCAGATTTGTGAACACGGCTACGGCGAAAGGCAAACCCCAGGTCCGCTCCTGGGCCAGGGCGTGCGACGAAACTTCCATCACCGCCGCCCGATCCCCGGCGCGCCGAAGTTCAGCGAGGTAACCCACGAGATCGAGCGACTCCGGGGTGGTATTGGGCGCGGGCAGCGTCTTTCCGGCCACGCGGTACTCGATGGTGCCGAAGAGGCCGGCGCCAATCCCGGCGGCGCGCAGAATGCTTTCGACGAGATAGGCCGTCGTCGTCTTGCCGTTGGTGCCCGTGATCCCGACGAGCCGCAATGCCAGTTCCGGATGGTCGTAGAAGGCGCGGGCGGCGCCGGAAAGAGCCCGCCGGATCATCGAGACCTGCACCCAGGGCAGCCAGGGCGCCTGGAAACCCTCCGGCGCCGGGCGTTCGCTCACCACCGCCACGGCGCCGCGCTCGAGCGCCTGCGGGATGAAGTCGTGCCCGTCGCTGCGCTCGCCCCGAATGGCGAAGAAAAGGGCTCCCGGTTGGACGCGTTGAGAATTGTAGGCTAGAGATCGGACGTCCGGACCCGGGTCGGCCCCAGGATCAAGGCCCGGCAACAGGTCGCGGAGCTTCATCGTTCAGCACCAGTATAACGTGAGGAGAGACTCGATGGTCCCGGCGCTTGGGGCCACACGTTGTTAGCGCGCAAAGCGGACCTGGACTTTGGTTCCGGGCGGAACCTGGGCCCCGGCGGGCGGATCCTGCTCCACGGCCAGTCCCGTGCCGGTGACCAGCAGGTCCAACCCCTGGGCCGCACACTGGTGCGCCACGGGACGCACGGCAAGGCCGCTAAAGTCAGGGACGGTCACGGGCGGGCCCTTGGCGATCAGCACCGTGCCCGGCCGTGAAGCCGCCTCGGGGGCGCTGAAGGCGACGGGTTTGAGCGCAGCCGGAGCCGCCGAATTCTGCACATCGGAGGCGAGCAACTCCGCCGGTGGATCGTCCTCAACCTGGGGCGGCTTGGACGCCGCCCGGGACTGCGCCGGCGTCCGGTTGGTCGCCATGGGCAGGTCGGCGCGGTCCTTGGGGATCTTCAGGTACGTCAGGCTCTGTTCCATCACACTCTTGAATACGGGACCGGCCACCGTACCACCGAAGACGCCGCCGGCTGGCGAATCGATCGAAACGAGCGCCACCAGGGCCGGATGCTCGACGGGGGCGAATCCCACGAAGGAGTCGACGTAAATGTGATGCGAGTAAACGCCGTTCACAATCTTCTGCGCTGTGCCGGTCTTGCCGGCGGCGGAGTATCCGCTCAGGCGCGAGAGCTGCCCTGTTCCCCGATCGACCACGGCCTCGAGCATCTGCTTCATGATTTCGGCGGTACGCTCGCTCACCACGCGTTGCGATGGACTCGCCGGCTGTGGGACCCAGCTCGAGCCCGCCCCGACTTCCCGCACCAGGCGCGGCGGCAGCCGTAATCCTCCGTCGGCGATGGTGGCGTAGGCGGAAACCAACTGCGCCGCCGTCACGCTGATCTCCTGACCCATGGAAATCGCGGCCACCGAGATCCCGGACCAATTCTCGGGTGGCTGCAGGAGGCCCGCCTCCTCCCGGGGCAGCTCAATGCCGGTGGGCCTGCCGAAACCGAAGCGCCGAATGTACTGATAGAAGCGGTCGTCGCCCAGGAGCAGTCCGATCTTTATGGCGCCCACGTCGCTCGAGTGGACCAGAACGTCCTCCACCGAGAGGTCGCCGAATCGCTGGTGATCGTGAATCACGTGGCCGTAAAGATTGATGGAACCCATCTGGCAGTCGATGATCTTGCGGGGATCCGTCAAGCCCAGGTCCAAAGCGGCCGAGAGCGTCACCAGCTTGAACACGGACCCGGGCTCATACACCCACTGCGTGGCGCGATTCAGGCGCGCCTCCGCGGTCGAGTGCTCGTAGTCATTGGGATCGAAGGTGGGCACGCTGACCAGGGCAAGAATCTCGCCGGTGGCCGGGTCTTCGACGATCACGGTTCCGCCCGTCGCGTGCCAGCGGTCGACGGCGTCGAGCAGCGCGTCCTCGGCAAACCGGGTGATGTTCTCGTCGATCGTCAGGATGACGTCCGATCCCTGCTGGCCTTGCCATGCTGAAGACTCGAAAGTGCGGCGATGGGCGTCATTGCTCACCAACACCCGGCCCTGACGCCCGGCCATGATCTGGTCGAGAGTCTTCTCCACCCCGGAAAGTCCCTGGTTGTCGACGCCCGTGTATCCGGTCACGGTGCCGGCCAGCGGCCCCGCCGGATACACGCGCTCCATTTCCTTCTCGGTCTGAATGCCGGCGAGGCCAAGACTGTGCACTCGCGCTGCCAGATCCTTGGAGAGGCCCCATTTCACCCGGTAGTCGCGCCGGGCGGCACGCAGACGATTCTCCAACTCGGCCGGATCGAGGCCGAGCAACGGCCCGAGAGCCCGCGCCGCAAGACCACAATCCTGCACCTTGCCTTGCTTGGCGTAGACCGAATTCATCAACTGGGTGATGGCCAGCGGATGCTGGTTCCGGTCGTACAGCGTCCCGCGCACCGGCTTTATCAGCCGGATGTGGTCCTGCTGCTTGCGCTCTTCCGAAACCCATCGGACGTACTGGATGATCTGCAGGCTGTAAAGGCGGGCCACCACCGTCAGCATCCAGACCACGAGGAAGCCGGCCAGCCAGTGGGCGCGTCGATGCGGAGAGGGCAGACTGCGGGCTCGCGTTGAAGAGGTGAGGGACGACCGGGGCATCGCAGAAACCTCCGGCGGCGCCCGTCGAGGGCGGCGCCGAAAAACACTCCGGCCGCAAGCAGTCGCCGGTCTCGGGTCAAGGCCCTAGCGGCGCGCGTGCGGAAGCGGTGGCTTGGGCGCGGGCCGCACTTCCGCCAATTGCGGCTCGTCTGAGACAGGCAGATCGTCCAGGGACTGCGCGACCCTGATCACCTGCCCGGGATCCACCGGGGCCATTCCGAGCTCGGCCTTTGCCGCCGGAGCCACTTCCTGCAGGGCCGACTCTTCCTGCGCCCGAAGTTCGCGATTCTGCTCGGACAGCGTCGTCTGCTCCTGCTGCAGGCCCTGGATATCATATCCATAGCGCACGCACTGGAAGTGCTGCCAGGCCAGGATAAAAGCCAGGACAAACGTGAGGCCGAGCGGTATGAACAGCGTGAAGCAGGCGCGGAGCTTGTGGATATCGACCTCGCGCACCACGCGCGAGTTGTCAATGTGCTTGGTAAAGTAGACCTCGCGGACCGCAGACCGTCCGCCCGCGAGCGACGAGTTAGAGCGTCGCCGCGGTGACGCCGGCAAAGCTCGAGCGCCAGTTGCCATGGTTAACCTCCAGCCAAAGAGCGCAGCAGCACAAGACGGCCGCTATAGCTCCTTCTCAAGCGCACGCAACTTCGCGCTGCGCGCGCGCGGATTCGCTTCGACCTCGTCTTCGCGCGGCCGAACCACCTTGGGCGTCAGCAGCCGCGCGCGACGCTCCTGCTTCCAGCCGGTGAACGCCTGCTTCACCATGCGATCCTCGAGCGAATGAAAGCTGATCATTACCAGGCGGCCGCCGGCCGCCATCGCCCCGAGCACCCGGGCCAGAAACTGCTCCAGGTTGTCGAGTTCGCGGTTCACCGCCATGCGCAACGCCATGAAGGTGCGCGTGGCGGGATGAATCTGGTGAAGGCCCGGCCGGGAGGGGATCGCTCGCGTCACCACCTGCGCCAGTGAGGTGGATGTTCGAATCGGACGGGCCTTCATAATGGCTCGCGCAATGCGGCGCGACTGGCGCTCTTCGCCAAACTTGAAAATCAGGTCGGCGAGCTCGCGCTCGCTCGCGTAATTCACCAGGTCCGCGGCGCTGGTAGGGCTCGAAGGATCAGCGCGCATGTCGAGCGGACCCTCGATGCTGAAACTGAATCCGCGCCCGGCATCCGCCAGTTGCAGGGAGCTCAAACCGAGGTCCGCCAGCACGCCGTCGGCCGGCGGAAAAGAAGCTCCGGCCTGCAACCGGTCGATCTCCGCGAAGTTGCCGTGCATCAGGACCGCCTTGTCCCCGAGCGGCGCCAGGCTCTCGCGGGCCGCTGCCAGCGCCAGCGGATCGCGGTCGATCCCGAGCAGGCGTCCGGTGGTGAGCCGCCGCGCAATCGCCCCGGCGTGGCCGCCCCCGCCGACCGTGGCATCGATGTAGAATCCATCCGGGCGCACATTGAGAAACTCCGCCACTTCCCGCACGAGGACGGGCTGGTGGACCGCCCGCTTCCGCTCGACTTCACTGGCACCCTCCGGACTGGCACCCTCGGGCGTCATGGCTCTGCGGGTCCTGATCCCGGTCAGATCCCGATGTCGCTCCAGGCCTGCCGGTCGGCGTCGGTCACCGGCTCGCGGGCCAGGTACTCTTCAAACCGCTCCGTCTTCCAAACGTCTAGCCGATCGGGGTAGCCCATCACCACGACCTCGCCCGTCACCTCGGCCGACGCGCGCAACTGCGAGGGAAGCAGGATCCGGCCCTGCGCGTCCATCTCCGCCATCTGCCCCCAGTAATTCGTGCGGTCCAGAAACTTGTTCCTCGCCGGATGCATGCTGGGGAGTTCGGCGAGGCGCTTCTCAATGCGCTCCCATTGGCTGAAGGGATATACTGACGCCTTGTCGCCTTGCAGGCTGGTGACGTAGAAGCGCGGTCCACAGTCCCGGTCGATCACTTCCTTGAACTCCGCCGGGATCTTGAGCCGCCCTTTGGGGTCCACGGTCGCGTTGTGCCTGCCTCGGAACATGGTTTTCAGCGCGAACTAGACCACTTTGGTCCAAAATCCGCTACTGCAACCCACTTTGTACCACATTTGAGAGGCAGGCTGTCAAGCTTTTTTTCTGCAAATTTCTTGATTTAGAAGAATTTACAGCCGGTATCAAGTCTGCGTGCAGCCGGTTGCGTCTCGGTGACCATCGGCCACAACCGGTAGGGTGGTCGGGTTCGGGGCAGGAAAACCGTCCGCGATGGGGATTGTGCGGACTCGAGAGCGGCGGGTGTCACCCCCGACTTGAATCGGGACCGGAGTGGCAGTTTCAAGGTCCCTCCTCGTCGCCCGCGGCTTGCCGCAAGGTCTTCATCATGGCGTTCAGCTTGTCGTAGTTCTTTTCCACGAAGGCGACGTTTTCCGGCAGGATCGTGGTCGGATAAGCCTTGATCTGGCCCTGTTTCTTCATGCCGACGGCCATGGTCGCACCCATTAAGGTACCCGAGATCACCACGTAGTCGCGGGTTGACAGCCCCGTGCTCTCGATGGCCGCGCTCACTTCGGGGTATTTTTCCGTGGTCTTGACCGCTTCGTCGATGGTGGGAACGTCACGTTGGGATTCGAGGTCCTTCTTCAACCTGGGATCGTCGGCCATCAATTTCAGCATGGCCTTGGTCGCCGCCACATACTTGGTGACATTGTTCATGTTCAGGCGATAGTTCTTGTACTCGCTTGCGTCCGCGTCGGACGGGCCGCCGCCTGGTGCCGCGACGCCCTGTGACTGCGACTGGGGCTGGGCCGCCTGCGGCTGAGCGGTCTGCGGCTTTGGCGGCCGCGCGTACGCCACGGCCGCCCAGACCGGAAGAATCGCACACACCCCAAGGATCCGGGCTACCCGGGGCGGCAAACTGGTGCTGCACTTCATACGGAATCCTTTCCTGCCAAGCCTATTTGATTCCCACTCTCACCCCGGTGTTGCTCCAAACTCCGTTCGCACCAAGTCTTGTCGCGCTCAAATAGCGCTGCCTTCCGCGGCGTCCGCCCCGCCCTCGACCTTCAAAGCCGGTGGAGGCGGGGGCAAGATCGCTTCCACAGAGGGGCAGCGCGAGGCGATAAAGCGAATGCCGAAATCCTGGATCAACAGTTGAGCGGGCATTCCCACAACGCTGAGTACGACCAGCACCAGACTGACCAACACGGCTAGAGCCGCAAAGGTGACCGAGAGCGAGAGAGGATTCCAGCTCCACACAAACCCGAGCAAGTGGAGGCCGAGCACGACCATGGCGCCCGTGACAATGGCGCCCGAAAACAGACCGAGCAGCAAAGGGAAAAGAAGAAACAGCGCCACCATGCTGGTGGCGACGGCCACGCAGAATCGCAAGAAGACGTAGATGGCGAATGCGCCCGGCTCGGCCTGAAGTTTGGGCCGCAATTTCCGCCACGCCGCAAGCAGCGGCACGCGCTCGGCGTACATGATGGGTACGACGAAGTCGTCGGTAAGCACGATGATCAGCGCCACGCCGAGGCCGATCAGGACGTCGACCGTCAAGACAGCGATCAGCATGGCCCAGAAGGCCGGCGAACGCACGCCTGCCGCCACGGCCGATCGCAAATAGGGGTAAGCCAGCGCCCCTCCGCCGACGAGCGCGATCATGATCGCCACCACGGCTGCCAGAAGCCAGCGGAAATACGACCGCCCCTCGCGCCGCGTCTCCCGGAGGCCGGGCCGGAACCGCACATCGTGCTTGAGAATGGCGTCCACGAGCACAAACCGGAAGACCGACCGCAAATAGAGCACGCCCACGAGCAAAGCCAGGCCGCCCACCGTAACCAAAGCGATCAGCCAGGCATGCTCGGCTATCGTGGTGCGAGCTCGGCCCATCAGTCCGTGGAAGCCGATGTCGCCGGGAAGCGAGCCTAGGCTCCAGTTGAAGGCGGCTGAAGGCGTGCCTCCTCCCAGGAACAGGCAGAGGACGCTCAGCTTTAACCAGCGGCCGGCGTCGAGGGGCTTCAGAAGAAGGTCGACGGTATCGTGAAAGGCGGCAGCGAGCGCGCGTGTCGCCGCCAGAGGGGCAGTCGCGGAGCGCTCGAAACGCAAAAAGGGAAGGCGCCGGAAGCGGTGGGGCGTTTCTGTCATCCGAGACCTTGTGCCGCAGGTGACCCGTGCCGTCCACCCGTACTATCGCCTGTTCCGGGACCGCCCTGGCCGCGGGGCAGGACCAAGCGGAAGGTCGTGCCGCGGCTCACCTCGCTCGAGAAATCGATCGATCCGTCATGGAGCTGAACAATCCGATACGACATCGCCAGGCCCACGCCCGTCCCGGAAGGCTTGGTGGTGTAGTAGAGCGAAAAGATCTTGGGTCTCGCTTCCGGCGGAATGCCCACACCCTGGTCCGCAATCTTGATTTCCACCTGCTGCGACAGGGCCCGAGAAGAAACCCGCAACTCGCCGCCGCCGGGCATCGCCTGGCAGCCATTGAGCACCAGATTGAGGAGCACTTGCTTCATCAGGTCGCGGTCGACACGCATCGTCAAGGCGCCGTTTGGTTCGTGCACCAGGCGGACCTCGTGCTTCTTCGCCTCGGGTTCCACCGTACGCAGCACTTCCTCGATCAACTCTTCCACGCCGGTTTCCACCGGATGCAGTTCGACCGGCCGGGAAAAGTCGAGGAACGTGCGGACCACGCGATCCAGACGCCGCACTTCGCCGGTGAGAACCGCCAGGTTTGGCGCCACCTCGTCGGCGTGGTCCCCAAGCTTGGCTTTCAACACTTCGATCTGCAGGATCATGGAATTGAGAGGATTCCTGACCTCGTGCGCGACCCCGGAGGTGAGCCTGCCGATGGCCGCGAGCTTCGCCGCCGTGTCAATCTGGCTCTCGAGTTGGGCTCGCGTTTCGGTATCCCGCAGGGTGAGGAGGCTGGCCACCGGAGCGCCCTGCTCCTCGACAAAGACCACGCTCACGGCCACCCGTCCGGTTTGGGACCGGGCCGGCGACTCCACGGTCTGGCAGTTGAGGTTTCGGCGGCGCGAAAAGGCGTCTCGAAGGAGCCGGCTGAGGGGTTCCTCGTCCGAGAAAATCTCGCTTGGGGTCTGGCGGAGGATCTCGCCCGTGGGCTTCCCGAGGAATCGCGTCACGGCCGGCGTGGCGAGAACCATCCGGTCCTGCTGGTCGAAAAGCATCAAGCCGTCCGCCAGGTTCGACAAGAGCTGGTCAAGGTTGTCTTTGAGAGCCACAAACGCGGCCTTTTCGCCGCGCATGCGTTCGCCGAGGAGATTCAACTTGGAAGAAAGAACACCCCACTCATCGCTGCGGGAGACGGGGACCGGACCGGGAAGCTCGCCCCGCGCCAGGCGGTCCACATTCAGCGAAATCGATTGCAGGGGCCGGAGCACCAGAAAAGAGAGCAGACCCGCGGTAATGGTCGAAAGCAATACGGCCCCGAGCGACGCCCAGAAGGCGTTCGAGAGTTGCGGCTTCAACGTCTGGGCCAGGAACACGGTGCTGACGCCCACCCGCACGTTCAAGGGCAGCGCGCCGAACTTCAGAGGGAAATCGACCTCGTAGATCTTCGGCGGTCCGTAGAGAGCTTTGATCTGCCGAAACAGTCCTATGCTCGTGAGGGTATCAAACGGCCTGGCGGGCGGGAGGTCGCTTCCGACCTGGGCAGGATCGCTGTGCAGGATCACGCTGCGGTCGCTGTCCGTGATGCTCACATACTCGAAGCTCTGCGAGTACGTGTTCGCCGACTGAATCGACGAGACCAGCGTCGGGTCGCCGTTTAAGGTCTCCTTCGCGAACTTTCGCAGTTGCTCCGGATCTGCGGGATCCATGCCGACCGGCATGCGCGTACGGGAAATGGCATCACGGCACTGAGAATAGACCTGCCGTGTGAGGTCCCCGGCGTGGTTGGCTACGTCGACGAGCGTGTGGCGAACCAGCCCCAGGCAGTAAAGGCTCGAGATCGCCACCACGACGAACAGGACCAGCAGGGAGATCAGCGCGGTCAGTTTAGCTTTGAGGCTGAGTTTCATACTGCTTCAGCTTATTGTGAAGGGTCTTCAGACTGATGCCCAGCATCTGGGCCGCCCGGGTCTTGTTGTTGCCGGCGAAGGCCAGGGTCTCCATGATGAGGCGGCGTTCAGCCTCCCCCACCGTCAGACCGGGCCGCAACCGCAGACCGTCGTCCGAGGCCAGCGCCGTCCGGCCGAACTCCGCCGAGAGGTCCTTCCGCCGCAGCACGCCATTGGTGCAGACTACAACTCCGCGTTCCAGGCTGTTGCGAAGCTCACGCACGTTGCCCGGCCAGGAGTAGTGGCGAAAGGCCTCGAGCACCTCGGAATCCACCTCCTTCACCTCCCGGCCGTGCTTGCGGCCGAGATCGGCGAGGATGGCCGCCACCATGTCATCCAGGTCCTCCAAATGCTCCCGCAGCGGGGGCATTTCGATCTGCACGACGTTCAGACGAAAATAGAGGTCATTGCGCAATTGGCCCTTCGCCACGGCTTCTTCCGGAACCTTGTTGGTGGCCGCAAGCACCCGGACATCCACGGAGATTTCGTGTTTGCTGCCCAGGCGCCGTACCCGCGAATCTTCGAGCACGCGGAGCAGCTTGGCCTGGGTCTGCATCGGCATCTCGCCGATTTCATCAAGCAGCAGGGTTCCGGTGTCGGCAAGCTCGAAGCACCCGAGGCGCCGTTCGGTGGCGCCCGTGAAGGCTCCCTTCTCATGACCAAAGATCTCGCTCTCCATCAGGGTCTCGGGGATGGCCGCGCAATTCACCGCCACGAACGCCCGGGCGGCCCTGGGACTGAGCTCGTGGATGGTGCGCGCGGCCAATTCCTTGCCCGTCCCGCTCTCGCCCGTGATCAGCACGGAAGCCGACGAAGGCGCGACCTGCTCGATCAACGCCATGACATCCTGCATGCGTTTCGAGCGGCCCACCAGGCTGCCGAGCAGCCCGGCATCGCGGAGCCGCCGGTTGGCGATTTCGAGCTGCCGGACGTTGTCCTGCCTGTCGAGGCAATTGCGGAGTTCCACCTGCAGACGCGCGGGCTCGATCGGCTTTTCGATAAAATTAAGCGCGCCCAGCTTCGTAGCCTCCACCGCCTCCTCGATGGTGGCCTGGCCCGTCAGCATCATAAGGGCGGTCCCCGGCCACTCCTCGCGCATGCGCTTCAGCAGCTCCATGCCCGTCATGCGGGGCATGCGCAGGTCCGAAATGACGACGTGAGGCTCAAATGACGCGATCTTGCCGAGGGCGTCTTCTCCATCGGCAGCGGTCTCGGTTTCATAGCCCCAGGCCGCGAGCAGATCCGACAGGCCCCGGCGCTCGCTGAGGTCGTCCTCTACAATCAGAACCCGGCCTTTCTTGCCGTTTGCCATGAGACTCCCTGCTCCTGCGTCCTAGTATATCGTCTCCCGGCAGGCTCCGCGCGGGACCGGAAGCAGCTACAGTTCAAGATACGCGCGTACCAGCATAAACCTGTAGAGCGTCTCTGGGTTATCATTTGCCTGTGATGGCGCTGTTCCACAACGTGCGCTATGCCCTGCGCGTGCTGGCCAGAAGTCCGGGCTTCACCGCTGTGGCCATACTTTCGCTCGCGCTCGGTATCGGCGCCAACACGGGCATCTTCACTCTCGTCGATGCGCTGCTCCTGCGCGAGCTTCCCGTCCGCCAGCCGGAACGACTGGTTCAGATTTTCGCGGTCCGTAGCGGCCACGACGTGCCCTTCTCCTATCCGATGTTCCGTGAGATGGAGCGCGGGCAAAGAGTCTTTTCCGGCCTGATCGGCTGGAGCCACGGCGTAATGACGGACGTGGAAATCGACGGCAGACTGTCGCAGGCCGGCGTGGACTCCGTCACCGGCAATTACTACCCCGTGCTGGGCGCATTTCCGCTGCTCGGCCGGATGATTTCGCCGGCCGATGCGAATCCTGCCGCGAGCGCCACGGCACCCGTCGCGGTACTGGGATATGACTACTGGCGGCGCCGCTTCGGCGGCTCGCCAAGCGTAATCGGGCGGCAGATTGCCATCAAGGGCCAGTCCTTCACCATCATTGGCGTGACGCGGAAATGGTTCACCGGGATGACCACCGGCGAACCGCCAGACATCACCATACCAATGCAGAGTACCGATAGCCGCGCGCTGCTCTGGGTGTCCGTGACGGGCCGATTGAAGGACGGCGTCATGCCGGGACAGGCTCGCGCGCAACTGCAGTCGTTCTGGCCGGCGGTGCTGCTTGCCACCGTTTCGACGCAGGCGCCGGGACCACGCAGGCAGGCGTTCCTCGCCATGGGTCTCGACGTGTCACCGGTCGCGACCGGGGTTGCTCGCGATCTCCGCGCCCGGTTTACCGAGCCTCTGTTCGTGCTTCTCGGCATTGTGGGACTCATCCTGCTGGTGGCGTGCGTGAATCTGGCGAATCTAATGCTGGCGCGCGCGGCAGTGAGGAGTCATGAGATGAGCGTCCGGGCCGCTCTTGGAGCCGGCCGCTGGGAGCTTGCCCGCCAGGTCCTGGTGGATAGTCTGGTGCTCTCCGTCACGGGCGGCCTCTTGGGAATCGTCTTCGCGTACTGGGGCAGCAGCGTGCTTGTGAGACTGATGGCGCAGGGGTCGGTCACGCCGGTCATGTTAAATCTCAATCCGGACTGGCGAGTGCTGCTGGTTACAGCCGGAGTTACCATCGTGACCGCCGTTCTTTTCGGTATTGTTCCCGCGTTACGATCTTCGCGCCACGATCCGGCATCCGTCCTGCAGCAGGGCGCGCGCAGCCTGGCAGGGACAAACACGGCGTTCGGCAGGATCCTTATCGTCGCGCAGGTCGCTCTCTCGTTGATGGTGTTGTTAGGCGCCGGACTCTTGCTGAGAAGTTTCGAGCGCTTATCCATTGTCGATCCCGGCTTCGATGAGCGCGTGCTCGAGGTTAATCTGCATCCTCGCCCCGGCAGACAGCAGAACTTTGACGTAAGCGAGTACCAAGAGCAACTGGTCCAGAGGATCTCGACTCAGCCGGGGGTCGTCTCGGTCGGGCTCTCGGACCTGCCGGGGCGCGGTCAGGGAGGGTGGCAGGACGTGGTGTGGCCGCTCGTGGGTCCGGTGGGCCCGAACACCGGCGCGGCAACTTCGCTCATGATCACGCCGGGGTTTCTCGAGACGCTCGGCATCGGTCTCATTCGCGGCCGCGGTTTTGCCTGGACTGATGATGATCACCACCCGCGCGTCGCCATCCTCAGCAGCAGTCTCGCCATGAAAATCTTCCCGTCGGGTGATGCTATCGGCCGGCACGTTCGATTCGGGGTCATGCCTGAGCTGCAGGATCTTCAAGTCGTGGGCGTCGCCGGCGATGCCCGTCTGTTTGACATCCGCGATGCAAGCTCACCGGTCATCTATCTTGCGGACGCTCAGTACGCCGGCACCACTCAGCTTGGATCCACGGAGCTTGGCGGTCTCTTCGTGCGCAGCCGCGGATCGCCTGGGGGGATCACCCGGGCTGTCGAGCACGAGATTGAATCGCTCGGATACCAGTATCCAATCGGCGCCACGACGATTGCGCGGGACATCAGCAACGAACTGGCCCCCGACCGCGTAGTGGCGCTGCTTTCCGGATTCTTCGCCCTGCTGGCGCTCCTGCTGGCCTCAGTCGGTCTTTACGGATTGACGTCTTATGCCGTTACCCGCCGCACCCGGGAGGTTGGGATTCGCGCGGCGCTGGGCGCGCGCCCGGCCATCCTTCTTTGGGGTGTGCTGCGCGACACGCTCACGTTGGTTCTTGCCGGGATCGCGCTGGGGATCCCTTGTGCGCTGGCCGCGAGCCGGCTCATCGCCCGGATGGTCTTCGGGATTTCCCCGTCGGATCTGCCGACGGTGGTTCTCGTCTCGGTGGTGTTGCTTGGAGTGGCGGCGTTCGCTGCCTACGTGCCGGCGCGGCGCGCATCGCGCATCGATCCCATGGTCGCGCTGCGCACGGAATAAGAATCCCAAGTCGAGGAGATCTCGCAGTATGGATGAAATGCCGCGATTTGACTTGAGCAACCAGGTCGCGCTCGTCACCGGGGCCGCTCGGGGGCTCGGGCGCGCGATTTCGCTGGCGCTGGCCCACGCCGGGGCCGACGTCGCGCTGGGATTGCGAGACGTAAGTACCGCTGGCGAGTTGGCCGCTGAAATTCAGGCCCTGGGCCGCCGTGCGCTGCCTCTGCAGATGGACATGACCCGTCTCGACCAAATTTTTCCAGCCGTGGAGCGGGCGGCCGCGCACTTCGGACACCTCGATATCCTGGTGAACAACGCCGGCCTCGCGCCCGGAAATCTTGCGGAAGACGTGAGCGAAGCGGATTTTGATTTGACGCTCGCCGTCAACCTCAAGGGAACGTTTTTTGCCAGCCAGGCGGCCGGGCGGATCATGATCCGCCAGCAGCGCGGGCGCATCATCAACATGAGCTCGCAGGCGGGTTTCGCCGCGCTGCCCACGGAGTCCGTCTACTGCATGACAAAAGCGGCCATCGCCCATCTCACCAAATGCCTGGCCGTGGAGTGGGGCCGGCACAACATCACCGTGAACGCGGTCGCACCGACGTTTATCTTCACGCCGGGCACCGAAGAGGCGCTCGCGGACCCGGCCTTCCGCGCCGACGTCGAGGAACGGATTGCCGCCCTGCATCGGATCGGTGAGCCCATGGAGGTGGCGGGCGCGGTGGTGTTCCTGGCTTCGCCGGCGGCGTCGCTGATTACGGGCCACACGATTCTGATCGATGGTGGCTGGACGGCGCGGTGAGTGGTCCTGGCGTGGCTCTTTACATCCAATCAAAGCGACGTCTTCTTAAGAAAGCTGTAACACGGAGTTCACGGAGACTCGGTGGCGTCTGTGTTAGAAGCTTTGAGTATCGTTCAGCGCTCAACAGCGACGGCCCGCTTCGTTCCCGCGGTTTGGGCATCGAGCTCATCCATGTCGAGCACGATCACGCGGCGGCGCTCCATTTTGATAATTCCCCGGTCCACAAATCGCCGCAGGTTGCGCGAGACGAGGTCGCGCACGGTGCCGATTTCAGCACCGATCTCCTGATTGGTCTCTTCCAGCGGGAACTCCACGCCACGGCGGGTGCGCACGCCGGAAGCAAGGGCCCGATCGCGCAGGAAGCGCGCCAGGCGGTGGCTGACTTCCTTGAGGGACAGCTCTTCGACGAGGCTCGTGAGGTAGCGAAAACGGGAGGCCAGGGTGCGGATTACCGCGAAAGCGACGCCGGAGTTTCCGCGGCAGAGCTCGAGAAACTCGCGCTTGGGAAGAAACAGCAACGTGGAATCTTCGAGAGCCGCCGCTGACGCGGGAAACGCGCCGCCGTCGAAAAGCGGAAGCTCGGCGAGCGTGGAGCCTGCTCGTTCCACGGCCAGGATCTGCTCGCGTCCACTGTCCGCCATCTTAAAGAGCTTCACAGCCCCGGATTGGACGATCAGCAGGCCGTCGCACGGGTCGCCTTCTGCGAAGAGCAGTTCGTCCCGGACGAGTTGCCGCGCCACGCAGTGCCGCGCCAAAGCCCGCAGGTCGTCGACCGGCAGAACGGCGAAAAAAGGCACGCGTCGCAGGACTTCGACGGGATCGAGAGCCATGATGGCATCTTAAGCTGGCCGGCGCGAAACTCAAAGCGGGCGAGGCTGGCGTGTGGCTCCAGCTTGGAGAGTCCGTGTGAAACCAGCGATTTGGGGCTTTCGCGCCATTTTTCAACTCACGGGCCCGGCGCAGGTTTATAATCTACGGTTTCACGCCGGGATCCGGCGAACGCTAAGGCTGCGAGGAGAATTCCATGAGAGTAGGCGTTTTCACGGCGCTGTTTTCCAGGCTGAGCCTGGACGAGGTGATTGGTAAGATCAAGCCCCTCGGCATCCACACCGTTGAGCTCGGCACCGGCAACTATCCGGGCGATCCTCACGTGAAGCTCGATTGGCTGAAAAATTCCGGCAAGTTGAAGGAGTTCAAACAGAAGCTCGATGACGAAGGCATCTCGATCAGCGCGCTCAGTTCCCACGGCAATCCCCTTCACCCGAACAAGCAGACCGCGACCGCCAATGCCGACGTCAGCCGCAAGACCATCCAGCTTGCGGAGAAACTCGGCGTCAAGACGGTGATCGATTTCTCGGGCTGCCCCGGCGATTCCGACAGCGCCAGGTTTCCGAGCTGGTCGCCAACACCCTGGCCCCCGGATTACCTGGAGCTGCTCAAATGGCAGTGGGAAAAGAAGGCGATCCCGTACTGGAAGAAGCATGCCAAGTTCGCCGAGGACCACGGCGTCCGCGTGGCCATCGAGATGCATCCCGGCTTCCTGGTTTACAACCCCGAGACGATGCTGCGTCTTCGCGCCGAGGCCGGCAAGGCCGTGGGGTGCAATTTCGATCCCAGCCACATGTTCTGGCAAGGCATCGATCCCTGCGTGGCCATCCGCGCGCTCGGCGAAGCGGTCTTTCATTGTCACGCCAAGGACACCAAGATCTACGATATGAACACGAAGGTCAACGGCGTGCTTGACACCAAGCCCTACAGCGATGAGATTCACCGCTCGTTCCTGTTCCGCACCGTCGGCTACGGTCACGGCCGCGAGTTCTGGACGGACATGATCTCGACCTTGCAGATGGTGGGCTACGACGAAGTGCTTTCCATCGAGCACGAGGACAGTTTGATGGCGGTCGATGAAGGCCTCAGCAAAGCGGCGGCATTTTTGAACCAGATTGTGATCCGTGAAAAACTGAAAGAGATGTGGTGGGCGTGAGACCAGCAGTGCGTAGCGCCAGGTGACGAGTGACCGGACCAAACGGAAAGCGTCGCACGTCACTTGGGGCCGGGCTTTGAAAAATTGGGGAGAGTCAAAATGCCTGATGTCAATATCGCGATCCTTGGTTACAAGTTTATGGGAAGGGCGCACTCGAATGCCTACCGGCAGGTGAGCCATTTCTTTCCGGGCAAGCTCACGCCTCGCATGAAGGTGATCTGCGGGCGCGACCGCGAGGCGGCGGAAGCGGCAGCCCGCCAACTCGGCTGGGAGGAGGTTGAGACCGACTGGCGCAAGGTCGTGGAGCGGAAAGACATCGACGTGATCGATATCTCCACGCCCGGATATCTGCACCACGAGCAGGCTTTGGCCGCGGCCGCCGCGGGCAAGCACATCATCTGCGAGAAGCCGCTCGCCAATACCCTGGCGGACGCCAAAGACATGCTGCGCGCCGTGCAGAAAGCCGGCGTGAAGCACATGCTGATGCACAACTATCGCAAGATTCCGGCGGTGGCGCTGGTCCGCAGGCTGATCGACGAAGGGCGCCTGGGGGTCATCTATCACTATCACGGCGCTTACCTGCAGGACTGGATCATCGATCCGCAGTTTCCGCTCGTCTGGCGGCTGCAGAAGAAGCTCGCGGGGGCTGGAGCGCTCGGCGATATCGGCTCACACGCCATCGACCTTGGGCGCTATCTGAACGCCGAGTTCAACTCCGTGGCGGGACAGATGACGACCTTCATCAAGGAGCGCCCGCTGGTGGGCGAAGACAAGGGCCAGCGCAAGGTGACCGCAGCAAGCGCGACGGGCAAAGTGACGGTGGATGACGATACGAACTTCCTGGCGCGTTTCGCGAACGGCAGCGTGGGCGTGTTCGAGTCATCGCGCTTTGCGGGCGGCCGCAAGAATTACAACACCTTTCAGATTTACGGCAGCAAGGGCAGCGTGGCCTTCAATCTGGAGCGCATGAACGAGCTCGAGTTCTATGACCGCGAAGACCCGCAGCAGGAGCAGGGCTACAAGACGATCAGCGTCACGGAGAGCGTCCATCCGTACGTGGGCGCGTGGTGGCCGCCGGGCCACATCATCGGCTACGAGCACACGTTCGTGCACGCCGTCCATGACTTTCTGGTGGCGCTCGAAAACGACACGCTGCCGTCGCCGAATTTCACCGACGGAGTCAAGAACCAGGCCGTCCTCGAAGCCATCGAGCGGTCGGCAAAGTCGGGCAAATGGGAGAAGCCTTAGGATCGGGTGATCGGATGATCGGGCGATTGAGTGATTGAACGGCTGGATTTTCACGGATCAATCACCCGATCACCCGATCGCACACTCACTCGATTCTCTGCTTTTCGACCTCGCAATCACTATGTCCTACCTCATGGGCATCGACGTCGGCACCACCGGAACGCGCGCGGTCATCGTGCGTCCCGACGGGCATGTCATGGGGGCGGCTACCGCGCCGCACCAGCCCATGCGGATGGAGAGGCCGGGCTGGGCCGAGCAGGATCCCGAAGACTGGTGGCAGGCCACGGTGCTCGCGGTGCGTTCCGCCCTCGAGCAGACGGGCTTGAAGGGCAGTGAGATCGCAGCCGTAGGCTTATCAGGCCAGATGCACGGAGTGGTGCTGCTCGACGGAGCCCGCGCCGTGCTCCGGCCCGCGCTGATCTGGTGCGACCAGCGCAGCCAGGAGCAGTGCAAGTGGATCACATCCAAGGTCGGCGCCCAGAAGCTGATCCGGCTGGCGCTCAATCCGGCGCTCACCGGTTTCAGTGCTCCCAAGCTGCTTTGGGTGCGCGAGCACGAGCCCGCGATTTACGAGCGCGTCGCCCATTGCCTGCTGCCCAAGGATTACGTGCGGCTGCGGCTGACGGGCGAATTCGCCACTGACGTTTCCGACGCTTCCGGAACCTTGCTCTTCGACGTGGCGCGGCGCACCTGGTCCAAGCCCATACTATCCATCCTCAAGATCGAGGAAGGCTGGCTGGCGCGAGTCTACGAATCGCCGGAAGTGACCGGCGCGATCACGGCCGAGACCGCGATCGTGACGGGGCTGCGCGCCGGAACACCGGTGGCCGCGGGCGCGGGCGACCAGGCGGCGAGCGCGGTGGGCAACGGCGTGGTCCTGCCTGGAATCACCTCGGCCACGCTCGGCACGTCGGGCGTGATCTTCGCCTACACCGACCAGCCGAGGCTCGATCCGCACGGGCGCATCCACACCTTCTGCCACGCGGTGCCGGGCAAGTGGCACGTGATGGGCGTTACGCAGGGCGCAGGGCTTTCGCTGCGCTGGTTCCGCGATGAACTCGGCGCGGCCGAGGCGTGGTACGCCTCGCGGGTGGGCGCTGATCCGTACGAACTGCTGATGCGCGAGGCGGAAGGCGCACCGCCCGGTTCCGCAGGTCTGCTCTTCCTGCCCTACCTGATGGGCGAACGCACGCCGCACCTTGATCCACTTGCGCGCGGCGGATGGTTCGGGCTCACGGCCGGGCACTCGCGCGCGCACTTGATTCGCGCCATCCTGGAGGGCGTGGCCTTCAGCCTGCGCGACTCGCTCGAGATCTTCGGCGAACTCGACATTCCGGTGCGCGAGATCCGCGTCTCCGGCGGCGGCTCGCGCAGCTTCCTGTGGCGGCAGATCCAGGCGGACGTGTATGGGCGCGAGGTGGTATCGTTGCGCGAAGCGGAGGGTTCGGCCTTCGGCGCGGCCCTGCTGGCGGGCGTGTCGTGCAAGACCTACTCTTCGGTACCGGAGGCCGCGCAACAGGCGACCCAGGTGCGCGAGCTTCTGCATCCCGAGGCCGCGAGTGTGCGGCTTTACGACCGCCAGTACGCAGTCTACCGCCAATTCTATCCGGCCGTCCGCAAGCTCGCGCATCAACTCGCGACCGTGGCGGAGCCCAAAGTTGATGAAGCAGCGGAAAGGTGATTCATGAACCCGATGTCGAGTCCGCGCCGGGCGCGGCTCACGGTGACTTGTGCGGTCTTGTGCGTGCTTTGGGCCGGCGTCCGGGCGGGCGCGGGGCAGGCGCAGAAATCCATTCTCCCGAACGCGGCGCGCATCGAGAAAACCCAGTACAAAGGCTGGGACGTCTACCGGCTCACGAACGGGATCATCAGCCTCGACATCGCGCCCCAGATCGGCGGGCGCGCCATCCAGCTTCGTCTCGGCGAAAAGGAATTCTTCTTCGTGAACCCGGACCTCGCCGGACAGGTATTGCCCGAGAGCCGCAACAACCCCTCGGCGAGCTGGGCCAACTACGGCGGTGACAAAGTTTGGCCGGCGCCCGAAGGCTGGCAAAGCGACGACGAGTGGTCGAGCATCCCCTACTACGTGCTCGATGGAAGCAAGTTCGACTTCTCGACCGTTACCGAGACGCCGGCCGAGGTGGCCGTGCGCGTCACGAGCCCGCGTGATCCGCGCACGGGCGTGCAGTTCGAGCGCACCTTCCACGTCTACGCCGGCACCACCCGGGTCAAGGTGGAACAGGTGATGCGCAACATCAGCCGGCGCCAGATTCGCTGGGGCATCTGGCATCTGGTCCAGAACGATGCTGCCGACGCCGCCGACGCCTCGAAACCGAACCCCGAGCTTTACATGTACGTGCCGATCAATCCCCACAGCGCCTATCCGAACGGGTACACGCACATCTACGGCGACGCCCGGCATCCGAGCGACGAGGTCATCGACGGCGGCCGGCTGCTGCGGATTCATTACCTGTATCGCGTGGGTAAGGTGGGGGTGGATTCGAGCGCCGGCTGGATGGCGGTCGTCAATGGCCAAAAGAACATCGGCCTGGTGGAAAACTTCGACTGGTTCGGGGATCGCGAATATCCCGACCGCGCCTCGGTGGAAGAGTGGAACGACGGACCCGGGACGATCTCGCGCACGAGCTACGATCAGACCCTGGCCGACGATCCCAAGCGCACGCCCTATTTTCTCGAGTCTGAAGTGCTGAGCCCCTACGCCAGGCTCGATCCCGGCGAGCAGTACGAGTTCACCGTCTACTGGTCGCCGACCAGCGTCTCCAATCCCGTGCACGACGCGGTGTGGGCCGGGGCCATCAGCGAGCCCCTGACGGCCACGACGGAGGCGAATCAGGTCACGCTGCGCGGCGTATTCGGCGTGTTCACTCCGGGCACGCTCGAAGCCCAGTTCTACAACGCCATCGGCCAGGTTATCGACCGCCAGCCGCTTCAGGGCGTCGACCCTCGTGAGGTCGTGCGCCTCGACAAGACCCTGCCGCTTTCAGCCGACGCCTACCGCGTCAGCATCCTGGTGCGCGACTCCGATGGCGAGAATCGCGGCTTCCTCGGCAACGTCATCCTGAAATAGGCGGCTACGGCCCGGGGCGCGCGGACGCGGGCCTGATCATGTAGTTTACGACCCGCCATTTCCCGTCTTTCTCGCGCACCGGCACCACCGTCTCCAGGGCCGATTTCAAATTAGCGAATGAGCTTTGATACACGATAAAAACGTAGTCGCCCGGCGCGAGGTGGGGCGGATTCCTCATCTCAGTGGCCCGGCTGAGTCTGCGCGAGACGAGCCTGCCGGCCTGGGCCCGCGCTGCGGTGGCCTTCTGGGTCCACTCCTCGCGGCCCACCGCCACTTTGAAGGACTGCGCGGCCTGATCGTAGCTCTCGCCGTACCTCGCCTGGTCAACCAGAGCCAGCCACTCGGTGGCCGCCTGCTGCGCCGGCTGGGTCGCCGGGTCACCCTGCGCGTATGCGCGGACTGCGCCTCCGCCGAGCGACCCCAGAATCAGAACCCCGCCGAGTGCCAACCCCATCCATCGATTCATGTCGTTCCCCTTTGATCTTGTCAACTCTCGCCCTCTCCCGGCTCCGAACTTCGCTTACGCCCCGGAACTTGCCTTATGATGGTTCACGCCAGCCGACCGCGTGAGCTCAAACCGCCACGTGGCGCCGTCCGGAGGCCCTTATGGCGAAGACGAAACAACTCACGGTTTGGTTGCAGAGCGCGCCCGGCCAGATCGGCCAAATTGCCGAGGCGCTCGGCAACGGTAACGTGAACATCACCGGCTTCAGTTGCTCGACCCGGACGGGCCCAAGCCCGCTGCGCCTGCAGGTGAGCGATTACGAACGGGCCCGCGAAATCCTCCAGGGCCTCGGCCTGCGCCTCACCGAGGAAGAAGTGCTGCGCGTGACCGTGCCCGACAAGCCGGGAGCCGCCGCGCGCATCGGAGCGGCACTCGGCGCGGCCGGCATCAACATCGAGTACGCTTACGGCGCCGTGGCCCCAGGGGCCCGCAAAGCCGAACTGGTGCTTGGCGTCTCCGACCTGAGCGGCGCGCTGCGCGTCCTCCAAGCGCTAAAACTGGGCTAGTTACCGAGGCTCGATCAGCGGGTAGCGCCCGAGGGCGATGGCGCGGTCCGCGACGGCGCGCTTGAGCGCGATCGAGTCCGGCGGATCGCGCCGCAAGAACCGCCGCACCACCGAAAGCTCGGCGCGCAGATTGTCGCCCTCGCTCGTGCGCGCGAGCGCTCGCCGCGCCTCGCTCTCCATACGGTCGGCGGCCTCATAGATGAAAGCCCGCGTGGCCGCGATCTCGGTGCCGCAGGCGCTCTCGGAGGTCCGGCCCGCCTTCTTCAGGGTGCGCAGGAGCGCGCTTTCCATGCCGTAGACGTCCATGGTCAGGTTGCTCAGCACCGCCACCACCTCCTGCTCCTCGCCGAGTGCCTGCAGATAGCGTTGCACGGCGCTGCCCGCCACGAGCAGCACCACCTTCTTGGCCCCGGCCAGCAGGCGCGCTTCGGCGGCCAGCAGACTGTCTTCAGCGGATTCTTCGAAGACCGGCCCGCCCAGAATCTCGTCGCGCAGACGCTGGGCCGCCGGAATCAGCGCGAGTTCGCCCTTCATGGAGCGCTTCATCAGCATGTCGGTGATCAGCAGACGATTGATCTCGTTGGTGCCTTCGAAAATGCGGTTCACGCGCTGGTCGCGGTAGACGCGCTCGATGGGATAATCGCTCGAGAAGCCGTAGCCGCCGTAGATCTGCACGGTTTCGTCGCTCGTAAAATCCAGTACCTCCGTGCCCACCACCTTGAGCATGGAGCACTCGACGGCGTATTGCTCGAGCGCCTTCAGAATCTGGCGGCCGGCTTCGGGCGCGTCCTGATCGATGCCGTCGAGCATCTCGTCGATCATCCCGGCGGTGCGATAGCACATGCTTTCGGCGGCGTAAATCCGCACCACCATCTCGCCCAGTTTCTCCTTGATGAGTCCGAAATCGGCAATGGGATGTCCGAAGGCCTCGCGTTCTTTGGCCCACTTCACGGCTTCGGCGAACAGGTGCTTCGAGCCGCCGATGCAACCCGCGCCCAGCTTCAGCCGGCCCATGTTGAGAATGTTGAAGGCGATCAGGTGGCCTCTGCCGATCTCGCCGAGGACGTTCTCGACCGGCACTTCGGCGTTCTCCAGATTGACGGGCGTGGTGGAGGAGCCGCGGATGCCCATCTTGTGCTCTTCGGCGCCCGGCGAAACCCCGGGGAACGCGCGCTCCACGATGAACGCTGTGAACTTTTCGCCGTCGACCTTGGCGAACACCACGTACACATCGGCGATGCCGCCGTTCGTAATCCAGTGCTTGGTGCCGTTCAGGATGTAGTGCCTGCCGTCTGCGCTCAGCACGGCGCGCGTCTTCGCATTCATGGCGTCGGAAGCGGACGTTGCTTCGCTCAGGCAGTAAGCGCCGAGCCACTCGGCGCGGGCGAGTTTGGGAACGTATTTTTCCTTCTGCGCTTCGGTGCCGAAAAACGCGATGGGCAGAATGCCGATGCCCTGCTGCGCGCCGAGCGTAGCCGCCCAGGCGCCGTCGCGCGCCATCTCCTCGGAGATGATGATGGACGATATCTTGTCGAGCTCGAGCCCGCCGTATTTCTGCGGCGCGTCGCTGCCGCAGAGCCCCACCTCGGCTGCTTTCTGCAAAAGCTCGCGGAGCAGGCCGGGCTTCTTGGCCTCCATCTCGTCGACACGCGGTAACACTTCCTGCTCCACAAACTCGCGCCCGGTCTGGCCGATCAGCCGATGCTGGTCGGTGAGGTCTTCGGGCGTGAAGATCTCTTCGGGCGAGCGGTTTTCGATCAGGAAGCTGCCGCCCTTGACGAGCGTTCGCGGTTTCGCCGTTGCTGTTGCCACAGGTCCTCCCACCCCTCTATTAGCGCGCGAAGACCTCGAAGGTCTCCCTTGCGTACGTCTTGTAAAGCAGAATTCGCTCGAAAACCGTGGAGCTAATGGTGTTCATCTTCTCGGCCGGAAAATGCTGATCTTGCGCACGATCAATAAAATCCACGACCAGAAGCAGCCAGAAGGCATCGCAGGCCCTATAGCCGTGGAGTTTTGCCTCCTTGTTCCTGATGATCCCCGTAAGCCGATCCCCGGGCGTGCGCGGAACGGTGTAGCCCTGGGAAACGTGCCAACGAGACTCAGCATATTCGCGAGCATTCCGGTACACGAATGACAGTTGGGGAATATCTTGGTACGCGTCCCGCGACACCTCGCCCGTGGGTTGCGCCTCGATTCTGGTTGCTAGATTCGCTAGGCTGCGCGCCAACTGATTCTGATCGCGAATTGCTTGTCCTCTAGCGAACCCAAACGCCAACTCGAACCGTCGAGCGCGGTCGGCGTGGTAAATGCTTTCAGCCTCTGATACGACCAAATCGCGTAATGTCCTTTGGACCTGTTCGCTTTCGACAAGGCTCCCGTCTTCTAGGAAGAAATTCGTCATCTCAATCCCGATCGTCTTCTCCCCCCGAAGCACGACATCGGGCTTGTCCCCGTACTCGATTGCACCGCTAGGGAGCACATAGTCCCTGCGGAACATCTCGAAATAGTATTGCTCCTTCTCCTTGGTTGACGGCCTCGCGCACCCTCTACAGAGCAGGGCCTGCAGATCATTGCAGATTCTCAAAAATCCCTGCCGCGCCCATGCCGCCGCCTACGCACATGGTCACCATTCCGTACTTGGCGTTGCGCCGTTTCATTTCGCCGAGCAGCGTGGCGGTGAGCTTGGCTCCGGTACACCCCAGCGGATGCCCGAGGGCGACGGCGCCCCCGTTGACGTTCACGCGCTCGAGATCGAGTCCGGCCAGCTTGATCACGGCCAGGGCCTGCGCCGCGAAGGCCTCATTGAGCTCGATCACGTCGATATCTTCGAGCTTCAGTCCCGCGAGCTTCAGCGCCTTGGGGATGGCGTTCACCGGGCCGATACCCATTTCTTCGGGCAGAGTGCCGGCGGCGGCGAAAGAGACGAAGCGCGCGAGGGGCCTGGCGCCGATGGCCTTGGCCTTCTCCGCCGACATCACGATGGCCGCGGCAGCGCCGTCGCTCGTCTGCGAGGCATTGCCCGCCGTCACCGTCCCGTGCGCGTGAAAAGCCGGCTTGAGCTTGGCCAGGGCTTCGAGCGACGTGTCCTTGCGCGGGCCTTCATCCACCGCAAAGGTCACCGTGCGCTTCTGTGGCTTGTTCTTGCCGTTCAGGGTCACTTCGATCACTTCGAGCGGCACGATCTCATCCCTGAATTTGCCTTCGGCGATGGCGGCCAGAGCATTTTTGTGGCTACGCAGCGAGAACTCGTCCGCCTGCTGGCGCGTGATGCCGTACTTGCGCGCCACGTTCTCCGCCGTCAGGCCCATGCTGAGGTAAGAGTCGGGATAGCTTTCCATCAAGGAAGGGTTGGGCGAGAAGTGGTAGCCGCCCATGGGCACCAGGCTCATGCTTTCGGCGCCGCCGGCGATGATGCAATCGGCGAATCCGGCCATGATGCGCTCGGAGGCGAGCGCGATGGACTGCAGCCCGGAGGAGCAGAAGCGGTTGATGGTCATGGCCGAGCAGTCGATGGGCAATCCGGCGCGCAGGGAGACTGTCCGGGCCATGTTGTTGCCCTGGACAGCCTCGGGCATGGCGCAGCCAAGGATCACATCCTCAACCTCGTTCGGATCGAGGCCCGGTACGCGCTTCAGAATCTCCTGGAACACCATGGCCGCCATGTCGTCAGGGCGGGTAGCGCGCAGGGTGCCTTTGGGGGCCTTGCCGACGGCGGTACGCGCGACCGAAACTACGACTGCTTCTCTCACGAAATCCTCCTCAAATCCGGGTCCAAAATGCTGCTTTTTGACATCAGAGGCGATTTTTTGGGGTGTTTTTTGGGCTTAAGTCATTTCCCTTCAATAACCTCTTGGCTTTGCAACAGATAAGTTGTTCCTTTTCAATAACCTAACGGCTTTCAGAAAATATGGAAAACAGAAGCGCCTTGTTTTCAACAACCTAGTGGCTTCGTTCGTAACATTTTAAAATTTTCGCGACTCAGAGCTGCCCGTCGAACGCGCACTGCAGACCACCCAAACGGGCTAAAGACTGCGGCTTGAATATCTTGTGGCCCATTTCGGCTAAAAGTACTTCTCGGTCTGGTCGGTCCAATCGAATTTCCCCTGATTCGAGTTAACGTCCTTGAATTTGAACTTGTTGCCGTACGCGTCGTGATACGCCAATTCCGGTGCCTTGGCCTTCACACCATGTTGGATGTTCCACGAGGCGTTATTCTCCACGATCACGGGCGTTTTGCCGTCGAGGCCGATGATGTAGTCCGCCTTGAAGCCGCCATGTCCTTCAATTTCAACCTCATGACTCTTGTCGCCCGTCACCTGGGTGATGGTGGCCATTTCCCAGTGCTCGGGCTTCCCGAATTGGCGGTCGAGGTCCAGGCTGATGGTGCGAAGTCCGGCCGCCTGCTCGGCTGTGGCGCGCCGGTCGATATACCAGACGTTGCCCTTCTTGCCGTGCGCTCCCACCAGGTGCAACCCGTCGAGCGAAACGGATCCGTAGTGGCCGTGCTCGATGTCCACCGAGAAGATTGACCAGCAGTAGTGATGGGGCGACGGGCCCGCGCCGAAGTTGCAGGTGCAGGGCACCGCGCAGGAACAAGCCTCGCTCAGTTTTCCGGCCATCTCCCAATGCTCCCCATGCGGCTTCCGGACATCCGCGCCGCGAAGGAGCGCCGCGCCCACGAAGACCATCGAGAGTACCGTCCAGAACCGCTTCATGCCCACGCCCCTTCGCCGCCGGTTTCGCCCTTAGTCATTGCCGGGGAGACGGCGGCGCCAGTTGCTTCTCCGGCCGCCTTGCTGGCACTTCTGATTATAGCGGAAGAAGGCGCCCACGAACGCTCGGCGGGGCGCTCGCTGCGTGTACGGTGCCGCGCCCCGGCCACTGCAATTCAGCTCTTCGGGGCGCGGCAAGCAGCGCCCCTACCTCACAATGCCGAGGCTCTTGATGAACGCCTGGGCGCCGGCCGCGTAGGACCCGTCCAGGCGTACGGCGATGCTGATCTCGCGCAAGGCGCCGGCTGGGTCTCCCGATTCCTTGTAGAGTTGGGCGAGCGCGGCGTGTTGCGCGGCGCTCGCCGCCTGAAGGCCGACCAGCTCCTGCTGGACCTGGATCGCGCCCTGCAAGTCGTGCGCCTTATAGTAGGCGCGCGCCACGCGCTGCAGGTCCCGCGGGTTGTGGTACGGGTAGTGCGGCAAGGCGGCGGCCAGTTGTTCGAGGCCCTCCTTTTCGTGGCCGTGATCGATCAGGATAAAAGCGTAGTACCAGCGAGCCTGCCCGTTGTCCGGATTCAGGTCCACCGCCTGGCGGAGCAGGGCCAGAGCGGCGTCCGTCCTGCCCGCCAGCAGATCCGTCAAAGCCAGCGCGTCATAGCTGTCGGGCCAGCGGGGGGCAAGCTCCATAGCCGTCTTAAGCGCCGATTCGGCCCGCGGCAGGAGCGATGCGTCCGCCGGGGATTGCTCGTTGTAGAGCGTCCCCAGGGTGATGAAGAACCGTGGATCGACCTCGCGATGCGCCGCCGCCCGGGCTTCCATCTCGGCGGTAACGGCGCGCCCGGCGCTTGCGAACGCCGGATTCTTGAGTTCACCGCTCCCGATCAGATCGTCGCCGGCCATCTCGACCAGTTCGCCGGTAGGCCACGCACCGTAGGCCAGCATCTGTCGGAATCCGCGCTCGAATGCGTTCGGGTCGTTCAGGTCCCCTGCCAGATCGAGCGCGCTTTCGGCCTGCGCGAAGGCCATGAGATTCGCATAAGCGCAAGCCATGGCGACCACGGCCGCCGTGGCCACGATCCCCCGTTGCCAGCCCGGCATCTTGCTCGCAGGCGGGGTCGGCTTCTTCTTTTTTTCCACTGCGGCCACCGCTGCCAGGGAATCCGGCGTACGGGTGAGGGTCACGATGAACGCGAGCAACGAGTAAAGCAGTACGGAACTCACGGGCGCGTCAAACAGGGCCAGGCTTTGCACGAAGTAGGCTATGAGCATCCCGAACGCCGCCATGATGAGCGCGCGCTGCGGGTTCCCGCGCCGCAAAGCGCCCAGCAGCAGCGCGCCGGCGGCAATGAAGATGGCTACGTAGGGCACGAGGCCGATCAGGCCATCCATCACGGCGACGTCGGCCAACTTGTTGTGCGCGTGGTCAAACCACCCCGGTTCGTAGGTGAGTTCTTCGGGATTGCAATAGCGGCCGTAGGCGACGAGGAACAACTCCGGTCCGTAGCCCCGGATGGGCCGGGCTTTGAAGGCGTTCCAACTCACGCCGAGCAGGATCAGGCGGGTCCGGACGGTGGGGTCCCGGGGTGAGATGGCAGAAAGGCGATCAAGCACTAAACTCCTGCGAACGAGGTCCGAGGCGCGAGCGAAGTGCAGAACCGCCGGCGCTGCCAGCAACAGCAGCGAAACCACGGCGGACGCGAGCTTCAGCCTCGGACGCTCTCTTTCGTAAACGAGCAGCAGCACCGCGACCGCGACCAACCCGGCGGCGAGTCCGATCATCGCGCCGCGCGTCTCCGTAAGCCACAGAGAGACCAGATTCAGGGCCACACAGCCGGCGCCCCAAAGCCTCCTTCCGCGGGACTCCTCCATGATCAGGATGCAGACGCCGAAGAAAATCTGGAACAAGGCAAAAGTCGCGAGAAACGTGGGACCGCCCAGCGTGGAACCCGGTCTCACCCGGCCCTGAAGAAAGTATTCACCGATGGCCACGGCTGCGACCACCGCGCCGGACGCGAGCCAGAGATGAAAGCATATCCGCCAGTCATCGAGCAGCCGAAAGACGCCGGCGAGCAGCAGGAACAGCGCCAGGAAGTGAAGAACCGCAAAGGCTCCGTCCATCCTTTCGAGCGTGCCCCACCAACTGGTGGCGGGGTCGAGCGACCACAGGGTTGCAACCTGCACCGCCGCCGCGTAGGCCAGCACAGCCCAGGTGAGAGCCGTGCGTGGCGGCCGGAATCGCGGGTTGAGAAAAATGAGGGCGACAAAAAGCGGCGCCAGGGCTTCGATCAACAGGCGGAAAAACACCGATTTGCCGAGAGTGTAAGCATAATGCGACTCGCGCGTGACAATCAGCGCGGTGATCGGCAGAAGCCACAGGCCGAATCGAATCAGGCGCGGCAGGCGGCCGGAAGGTGGGGACTGGGAAAGCACCGGTTTCATCGCTGCCAAACGAGCGCGGCCTCCGTGAACAAGAGCATGAGCTGAAGCGAGCCGGGAAATGGTACCTGATTCTGTGCAACCGGCACAACCCGCGGTCTACTCAGCAGCCACTTTCGGACAACACGAAGCTGCTCCGGGGCCGCGCCGTGGGCGATGGCGGCTGCGCCCACGAATACCGTAAGATGAACTGGGTAGCACGAATTCCTTGGCGTACCATGAGCACTACGATTCGCACGCGCTTTGCAAACGGAGTACTCGAACCTCTTGAGGGCTTGCGCCTTCACGAGGGCCAAGAAGTTGTCCTCAGAGTCGACGCAGTTGCTTCCGCCCCTGGACGCGCTTGGTTGGACGAGACCGCTGGTGGCTGGAAGGGTCTGGTGGATGCCGATGACTTCAAGCAGCGCATAGAAGAAAGCCGTCTTCTCGTGACCCGCCCGGAGCCGCGCTTGTAACGTGCCCGCATTTCTCATCGATACCGACTGGGTGATTGATCACTTCAACGGCATCCTGAAGGCAACAGGCCGTCTTCGAGAACTTCAGCCTCGCGGTCTCGCGGTCAGCATCATCTCGGTTGCGGAGCCCTGGGAAGGGGTTCACTTCTCGCGGGACCCCGCGCAAAGCCAGGCTCAGTTGCAAAGGTTCTTGGAAGGGCTCATCGTTCTCGGTTTCGACGAAGCAACTTGCAAGCGTTTCGGTCAGCTTCGCGGGGAACTGCGAATCCCCGGCCAAACTGTGGGCGATTTTGATCTGCTCATTGCAGCTACGGCGCTAGTCCACGATCTTACTCTTCTGACGAACAATCGAAGGCACTTTGAGCGAATCCGTGATCTCCGCGTCGAATCCGCCGCCCCATGACGGTTGTGGCTTGCAAGATCTCGGGCGGGGATCGAGCCCGAGCAGCCGCGTCACGCGAGGCCTTGCCACTCCGCAAACCCGGTTGCTACAGTAGCCATTCGAGTTTTCTCACGCCGCAACCGGCGCCGGGGCGTTCCGGGAGGCGGCAGCATGGGCTCCGTGGGCGAGAATCCAACCAATCCGAATCGTGCGCCGGCTGCGGATCGCCTGGGCCAGGCGGTCGCGCAACTCGTGGAGTTGACCGCCAGGCTGCGGGGTCCGGAGGGCTGTCCGTGGGACCGCGCGCAGGATTACGATTCCTTGAAGGCGCACGTGCTGGAGGAAGCCTACGAGGTGATCGACGCGGTCAATACCAGGGACTTTGACGGGCTCGAGGACGAACTCGGCGACCTGCTGTTTCAAGTCGTATTTTACTCGCGGCTCGCCGAGGAAGAAGGCCGCTTCACGCTGGCGGGCGTGATGGAACGGCTGCATCGGAAGCTGGTGCGCCGCCATCCGCACGTTTTCGGCGAGGTGAAGGCCCGCACGGCCGAGGAAGCGCTGCGACGCTGGAACAGGGTCAAGGAACAGGAACGGGAAGCGAAGGCGGCGCCTGCGGAATCGATCCTGGCAGGAACTGCGGCCACTCTGCCCGCCACTCTGGAAGCGCATGAACTCGGCGTGCGCGTGGCGGAAGCCGGGTTCGACTGGCCCGACGCCGCGAGCGTGCTCGACAAGGTCCAGGAGGAAGTCGACGAGCTTCGGCGGGAGATCGAAGCGGCGAGCACGGCCGGGCCGGGCGAGGGAGATCGCGCCCGGCGGGAGGAAGAGTTAGGCGACCTCCTCTTTTCGCTCAGCCAGCTTGCGCGTCACCTGGGGAGCGACCCTGAGAGCTGCCTGCGGCGCGGCAATCAGAAGTTCCGGCGCCGCTTTCAAGCCTTGGAGCGGGAGATCGCGCGCAGCGGCCGGAAGCTCGCGGATTGCGGTCTGCCGGAATTGGAAGCGGTCTGGAACTCGGTAAAGGCCGGCGAAAACCCGGCGGCGGGAGGAGCCTCAGGCGCTGCCTCAGACGCCCGGTGACTCGATGCCGCGATCCACGTCGCAATCCGCACCCGAAAGCTACGTGATCCGGCCGTGCCGGGACGCGGTGGAGTTCGAGGCCTGCGTCCGGCTGCAGCAGCAGGTCTGGGGCTACGACCCGAGCGAACTCTACCCGGTCCGGCTCTTCGTGAACCTGACGCACATCGGCGGGCATGTCCTCGGAGCCTTTACGCGCAATGCCGGCGGCAGCAGCCGGGCGCGGGCGGTGCGAAGCGGCGAGCTGGTGGGATTCGTTATGGACATGCCGGCGTGGCGCGACGGCCAGCGCTACCTTCACTCGCTTTCGCTCGCAGTCGCCCCTGCCCATCAGAATCATGGGCTCGGCCGCCTGCTGAAGCTCGGGCAACGTGAGATCGCGATGAAGGAAGGCATCCGGCACATGGAATGGACCTTCGACCCGATGCGCGCCAAGAACGCTTTTCTGAACATCGAGCGGCTGGGCGCGATCACGCGGCGGTATCAGCCGGACTACTACGGCAGCGTCCACAGCCGGCTGCAGCAGGGCTTGCCGAGTGACCGCCTGGTGTGCGAGTGGTGGCTGCGCTCGCCGCGCGTACGGCGGGCCCTCGCGCCTGAACCTGCCGGACGTGATGCGCGGCGGCGCGCTCCGGAGGCAACCCCGGCGGCGAAGATCACCATTCCCGCCGACTTCGGATCGCTCGCCGAGCGCGATCCCGCGCGGGCGCGCGCGCTTCAGCAGTCCGTGCGGCGAAATTTCGAGCGCTGCTTCAAGCGCAGTCTGGTCGTGACCGGCTTCGAGCGCGGCGAGGAAACCGGATGTTACCTGCTGGAATCCTGGCGTGGGACGCGGCATGAAAATTGACCGCGTCGAGCTTCGTGAGATTCGCCTTCCCCTGGTGCACTTCTTCGAGACCAGCTTCGGGCGCACCACCACGCGGCGCATCGTGCTGGTGCGGGCCGAGTGCGCGGGAGCGACGGGCTGGGGCGAAGTCACGTGCGGCGAGGCGCCACTCTATAACTACGAAACGCCGGAGACCGCCTGGCACATCCTGCGCGATTTCCTGATTCCCGGAACGCTCGGGCACGAGTTGGCCGGTCCGGGCGAGGTCGCCTCAAAGTTCAAGCCGATCCGCGGGCACAACATGGCCAAGGCGGCCCTCGAAAACGCGCTCTGGGACATCGAAGCGCAGCAGCAGGGGGCGCCGCTCGCGCGGGTGATCGGCGGCACGCTCGAAGAGATTCCCTGCGGGGTTTCCATCGGCATCCAGAACTCCATCGGCGAACTGCTGGATAAGATCGAGATCGAAACGAGCGCGGGCTATCAACGCATCAAGATCAAGATCAAGCCCGGCTGGGACGTCAACGTGCTGGAACGCGTCCGCGAGCGATTCCCGCGCCTCGTGCTCTCGGTCGACGCGAATTCGGCTTATTCGCTCGCCGATCTCGAACACCTCAAGAGCTTCGATCGCTTCTACCTGCTCATGATCGAGCAGCCGCTCGGCTGGAACGACATCATTGACCACGCCGTGCTGCAGCGCGAGTTGAAGACCGCCGTCTGTCTCGACGAGTCGATCCATAACGCGGACGACGCGCGCAAGGCCATCGAGGCCGGCGCCTGCAAGATCATCAACATCAAGCTCGGCCGGGTGGGAGGCTTCACGGCGGCGCTCCAGGTGCACGACGTGTGCCGCGCGCGGCGCGTGCCCGTGTGGTGCGGCGGGATGCTCGAGAGCGGCATCGGGCGCGCACACAACATCGCCATGTCCACGCTCGAAGGCTTCTCGCTGCCCGGCGACGTCTCGGCCAGCCGGCGCTATTGGCACGAGGACATCATCGATCCGGAAGTCACCGTGAGCCCGGGCGGAACCATTCGCGTGCCCCAGACGCCGGGCCTCGGCTACACGCCGAATCTCGAGCGCATCGAGCGCGCCACGGTCCGGAAGGAGTCCTTTGGTTAGCGCAGCCCGAGCGACGCGGAAATCGGTTCAGGCCTCCGCGAGCGATCGCGACGCCGCGATTGTGGCGGCCGGCGCCCCACACCCACGTCATCGCCATGGGATGATGCATCTGCTGATGCTGATCGGGACGTTCTTCTGGGCCAGCAACATCATCGCCGGGAAGTTCGCGCTGCGCAGTATGCCCTCCCTCGCGCTCGCCCAGGTGCGCGTGACCGGGGCAGCGGTGATTTTCCTGGTCGTCTTCGCGCTGTGGCGGGCGCGGCCGCGGCTGAATCTCTCGCGATCCGAACTCGGATATCTCGCCGTGACGGCAGTCTTCGGCATTACCCTGAACCAGATCTTCTTCATCGGCGGCATCGGGAGGACGTCGGCGGCGCATGCCGGGCTGATCGTGGCGCTCGGACCCGTCATGGTGCTGATTCTTTCCTCGGCGATGCGCCTCGAGGCATTCACGGCACTCAAGGCCATGGGCGCCGCCATTTCGCTCACCGGCGTGGTGGTCTTGACCACTGGCAAGCCGTCGCCCGGGAGCAATGCAACGATCTCCGGCGATGTGATCATGCTGCTCGGCACGGCGGTCTTCGCCTACTACACCATCCTGCTCAAGAAGGTGGCAAATCGCTACGACGCCGTGAGCCTGAACGCGATCATCTTCGTGATGGGCGCCGCCCTGATGCTGCCCGTCAGCGCCCGCTCGCTATTTGCGGTCCGCTGGCAGGCGCTGCCGGCAGACGCCTGGTGGGGCATCGCGTTCATCGTCACCTGCGGGTCGGTTCTCGCGTACCTGATCTACGCCTTCGCGCTGACGGAGCTCACCGCCTCGCGGGTGGCCGCGTTCAACTATCTCCAGCCGGTGATCGCCACCGCGCTGGCCGTCTGGCTGCTGAGTGAGGGGGTCACCGGGCAGGCCATCGCCGGGGGGGCGTTGATCCTGCTCGGCGTATACCTGACCGAACGCGAGGGGAAGGTCGCAGAAGCATCATGAGCGAGAACAGCCAGCGCATCGCTTTCATTCCCGGCGACGGCATCGGCATCGAAGTCGCAGCCGAAGCCATCAGAGCCCTGGAAGCCCTCATTAAAAGCCATCGTCTGGCCGTTGACTACCAGGTGTTCGATTGGGGCGCGGAAAAATACCTGCGCGAAGGCGTCTCCCTGCCCGAGGGCGCGTTCGACATGTTCCGGCGGGACTACGCCGCCATCTTCATCGGAGCGCTGGGTGATCCGCGCGTCCCTTCCAATCAGCACGCCGCTGACATTCTGCTCGGCACGCGCTTCAACCTCGACCTCTACGTGAATCAGCGCCCGGTGAAGCTGCTCGATGCGCGTCTGTGCCCGCTGAAGAATCGCACGGAGCAGGATGTGAACTTCGTGATCTTCCGAGAGAACACGGAAGGGCTCTACGTGGGCATGGGCGGGGTGTTCAAGAAGAACACGCCGGACGAAGTGGCGGTGCAGGAGGACGTGAACACGCGCAAAGGCGTGGAGCGAATCCTGGTGTATGCCTTCGAGCACGCGAGCGCGCGCGGCTTGAAGAAGGTCTGTATGAGCGACAAGGCCAACGCCTTGCCGTTCGGGCACGGCTTGTGGCAGCGGGCCTTTGCGGACGTGCGCAAGCGCTACCCCGCGATCGAATCGCGGCACCTGTACGTCGACACACTGAACATGGAATTGGTCCGCGATCCCGGCCAGTTCGAGGTGATCGTCACCTGCAACATGTTCGGCGACATTCTGAGCGATCTGGGCGCGGCGCTGCAGGGCGGGCTCGGGCTCGCGCCTTCCGGCAACATCCATCCCGGGCAGGTGTCGATGTTCGAAACCGTGCACGGCTCCGCCCCGAACATCGCCGGCCGGAACCTCGCCAATCCCATGGCCGCCGTTTTGACGGTCGGCATGATGCTTGAGTACCTCGGCCACGCCGAAGCCGCGTCGCGCGCCGAAGACGTGGTCCGCGCCGCGATTCGTGAGAACGTGACCACGCCCGACCTCGGCGGGACCTTCGGAACGCGCGAGGTCGGCGCCTGGATCGCGGACCGGCTCTGACGTCAGTATCCAGGCGACAGAGGCGCGGGGCGGCTGCGCGGTCCGAACATCAATCCCAAAAGCATTCCCGTGACGAATCCGCCGACGTGCGCCCACCAGGCCGTGCCACCGCCCTGCGTGGCCGTCTCGATGGAAAGCATCTGGTAGCCCGAGACAAACTGGATCAGGAACCAATAGCCTAGTACGAGCACCGCCGGAAGCTGAAACGTCCAGAAGATCAGCGGGAAAATAGTGAGCTTGATCCGCGCGGCGGGAGAGGCCACGAAGTATGCGCCGAGCACCCCGGCGATCGCGCCGCTCGCTCCAATGCTCGGCACGCGCGAGCCCGCGTTGAGGTAGATGTGCAGCAGCGCGCCCGCGAATCCGCTCGCGAAGTAGAGAACCAGGAACTTGAAGTGTCCGAAGCGATCCTCGACCGTGCGCCCGAAGACATAAAGAAACAGCATATTCCCGAGCACGTGCAGCCAACCGGCGTGGAGAAACATCGACGCCAGAATGGGCACCACGAATCCGGCGGGCGTCATTACGGCAAGGCCGGGCGCGGTCGTGTAACGCGCGGGCACGATTCCGTACAGGAAAATCAGCCGATCGACCTCCCGGCCGTTCAAAGAAAGCTCCATCCAGAACACGTAGAGGTTGGCTAGAATGATGGCCAGCGTGCAGAACCAGAACGTGGTCCGGCGGACATTGTCGTCAAGGGGAAGCGGCACCATGCGTGGAGCATTTTAGCGCGGCTGAAAGGCAATCCGTGAGGGGAAACGCCCGCGAGAGGGCAGGACGAAGCGGTCGAGGGTTCGAGGTGGAGGAGTTCCTTAGCCCGCCTGGCCGGAGGAGCGCAGGTGGACTAAGGCTCCTCCCCCATCCTCAGGCGGGCTGTCTTGATGCCCGCCGAACTTGCATGCCGTTCCGAAGGAGGAAGAAAAGGTAGGGGAGTGCCCTCGTCCGTTTGGCCGGAGGAGTAACAAGCGGACCTGGGCTTTCCCCTACCTCCTGGCAGGTGAACTTGCCGCCTGCCAAACTTGGAGAGCGTCGCCGACTCAATGGAGAACGGGAAACATACCCAACTTATCGTTTCCCGGCCTCCATTACGCCGACTCCGCTCTCACGACCGAACACCCAACGAATATTCAAGCGGGAGCGTCAGGACGCGTCGTCGAACACCAGCGCCTGCCTCATACCCGCAAAGCGAATCTCGACAATGTGTGATGCACCGTTACCGTCGCTCGAATAAATCACCGCGTCGCTGTCATACTTGATGCCGCGATCCACCCACTTTGCCTGCGCCGAAGCCACGGTTTCCTTGCCCTTCTCGAAGCTGACCGTGGGATCACCGCCCGGGGCGGACCAGGTTACGTTATAGCTGCCGGGTACCAGAGTTGCGCCGTTCACCGCGACAGCCTTGTTGATGCTCACGTGCTTGCCGTTCTTGGCGAAGGCTGAACCTGCTACCAGCACAATCAGCAGAATCGCCGGAGCCAACAGTTTTTGCAGCCGAAGGTTCATTGTCTTGCCTCTCTTTTTTGGGATTGCGAGCCGAAGCTCGCTACCAGTCCCTCCGGCAAGACCGTTTGGTTAACTGCAAGAAATGCAGAGCCGCAACATGGCACTTGCATTCCCACTCCCCCACGCCTTACAATCGGCGCGGGGTCAAACGCAAAGAGGCGTGCCCATCAGCGGGTAAAGCCCACCGCGTTCCGGATCGCCGTTGCTCTCAGGCCGCCAAACCGTTGGCAGCGGCGATCCCTGACCCCATTTCCACGCCCAAGAATCTTAGACGCAAATCAACCCATCCGGGTTATCAGCGTAGCCTCTCAAAAGCACAAAAAGTTCTCGCTGCGCCCATCGATCGGTTTCTGACCTGTCCGATATCAATACGTTCGGCGATACGGAAAAGTTCCAAGGTCTCCGCCCCCCTGCACACAATGATGGATGTCGCACCGGCTATCGCTCTCCCCTTGCACGTCCGCGCCGATAGCTTGGGCATCTGTGTTGCCAGTCTTTCGAAGCGCTCAAGTGCTTACGATGAATGAGAATGCCTTTGAGTTGCGCGGCTCGCGATTTAGGCGCATTGTCCGCTCACGGCATTTCGTGTCCACGACCGGACAGGTCGCCCTCATCATAGAGCCCAAGGGACGCGCGCAGGCACGGGACGACGCAAGACCGGAGAAATTTCCGCGCCCCCTTCGTCAATAACATTTCCGCTTCACTCTTGCTGACTCAGGCGCGCTTCCGGACTCACCGCGACCGCTTTGCGCAACCGGAACGCGACCGAAGACCAAAGCGAGGAAATGGCATTCGATTCGTTCGGCAGACGTTTCCCGCTCACTACATGGCATCTCGCCAGCGACGTCGTCTCCCAATCGGACCGCGCGACGGCACAGCCGCAAAGTCCGGCCGGTAGGGTCTTTCCATACGCCACTTTAGGGATTTTCCCCGATTGACGGCTATTCCCGAACGGGAGAGTCTCCAAGTGTACGGTACCGCGTTCGCGTAGTTGAGCGACTGCCGAGGCAAGGGGTACTTTACGGCGAGAGGCCGCCAGTCGGCGAGTCGACTTCCACTTCTCTCTCCGAGGCTGGGCCAGCCGTTAGGACAAACGCCGGAAAACGGGACAGGTCCTTGAATCTGCCCTTCACGGCTGTGGCATCCAAGGGGGTAGCTTGAACGAAGCGAATTGCATTCGCGGGATCACGATGCCGTCCATCCTCATCGCCGACGATAATGAACGTATCCGGCGCGGACTGAAGGAACTGCTGGAAACGCAGCCCGGCTGGCAGGTGATCGGCGAGGCCGCCAGTGGCCTCGAGGCGGTGGAAAAGGCCGCCCAATTGGCGCCGGAAGTGGTCATTCTCGACATCAGTATGCCGCAACTTGACGGGATCGGCGCTGCGCCCCTGATCCGCAAAGCCGTTCCCGAGGTCGAACTGCTCGTGCTGAGCCAGCACGACACGCCGGACGTCGTCAAAAAGGCTCTTGAGGCGGGCGTTCGCGGCTATGTTTTGAAGTCGACCGCGCCGCGCGACCTGGTAGCTGCGGTCGAGGCGGTGCACAGACATCAGTCTTTCCTGAGCGTCGAGGTCTCGGCTGCCGTTCGCGTGGCCATGCCGTCCCCGAGCGCGCCGGGCATCGAAACCGGCCCAGGCGGCGAGGCGGGCAGCGCAGTACCGTCGAAGAATGGCATCGAAAACTAGCCCAGGCTGGACGTCAAGACAGCCGGGGTGCGGGCTACCCGCAGGGGGTTCTCTTGGGCTCAATCGCACCAGCAGCGCAGAAACTCGAAGGTCCCTCCGCCGCCAGGCAGCACACGGTTCTGGTGGTGGAAGATGACGAACGCGTCCGGAGCGCGCTCGCGAACCTGCTCGACGAGTGGGGCTACCGCGTCGAGACCGCCAGCACCGGAAGCGAAGGGTTCGACAAGATTGCGGCGTCCAATCCCTCCGTAGTCGTCTCGGATCTCCAGATGCCGGGCTTGACGGGCCTCGAGCTGCTCAGGCGGACGCGGGAGTTCAATCCGGCCATCTCCTTCATCATGCTGACCGGCCACGGCACCATCCAACTCGCGGTGGAGGCTACACGGCTTGGCGCCTTCGATTTTCTGGAAAAGGGCACGGATCCGGCTCGCCTGCAGGTGGTGCTGCGCAATTGCCTCGGCCAGCACGAAAGCGAGCGGCAACTGCAGATCGCCCACCGGAAACTGCGGGACCTGGGCGCTCTCGGCAAGCTCGTGGGCCGGTCGAAAAAGATGCGTCAGATCATGTCGCTGATCACGATGGTGGCCCCCTCGGCGGCGTCGGTGCTCATCACCGGCGAGAGCGGCACGGGCAAGGAAGTGGTGGCGCGCACCATCCATGAGCTCAGCCCCCGTCGCAGCAACTCCTTCGTGGCGCTGAATTGCGCTGCCATCCCCGAATCGCTTATTGAAAGCGAGTTGTTCGGCCATGAGAAGGGCGCGTTTACGGGCGCCTTGCAGCAGCGCATGGGGTGTTTTGAGCTGGCTCAGGGCGGGACCCTGTTGCTCGATGAAATCGGCGACATGCCCCTGACCGCGCAAGCCAAGCTTCTACGCGTGCTGGAGGATTCAAAAGTGAGGCGCCTGGGAGCCAAGTCCGAAATCGGGGTGTCAGTCCGCGTGCTGGCGTCCACAAACCGGGCGCCGGAAGAGGCGGTTCGAACGGGAATCCTGCGGAGCGACGTTTATTACCGGCTGAATGTGGTGCATATCTTGATGCCACCCTTGCGTGAGCACCTCGAGGACCTCGAGATTCTGGCTACGGCGCTGCTCGAGGACCTCTGCCGCAAACACAACCAGCCGATGAAGGCTTTGGATCCCGAGACGCTCCACCTGATGCATGCCCATCCGTGGCCCGGCAATGTACGCGAACTGCGCAATGTTCTGGAGCGAGCCATCGTCACCTGCCCTACACAAACGATCACGCCGGAAAGTCTTCCGCAGGCGCTGAAGGAAAGCCGCCACGCGATGGCTGCAACGGCGTCCGAGCGGCAGAGGGCCCACGCCGTCAGAGGCTGAGCGTCTCTTCATCATACAAGACGGGGGTCATTCTACAAGACCGGGTCATCCTACAAGACCGGGCCTGGGGGTATTGTCGGCAGCCCGCGTGTCGCTGGCAGACGGAGAGGCGTGGCGTGGTCTGTGCCGGTCCAGCACCCTGGTGATTTCCGAGATCATGCGGTCGGGCAGGCAAGGCTTAGTGAGAAAGCCGTCGCATCCCTCAGGAATGGCGCCGACCAGGTCGTAGGCGGTCAGGATGACGATGGGAATATGTTTGGTGCTTTCGCCAGTCTTGAGCAGACGCGCCGCCTCCAAACCGTCCATTCCCGGCAGCGATAGGTCCATAACGATCAAATCCGGCTGAAGTTGAGCGGCCTTCTGCAGGGCTTCGTTGCCGTCCGCGGCGGGGGTTACGCGAAAGCCGCTTTCGGAGAGAAAGTAAGCGTACATCTCGCGATTGTCTTTGAAGTCGTCCACAATAAAGACGTGCAGGTTCCTCTTTTCCATCTGGATTCATCCCCTTTGCCTCGCGGGGTTGCCCGCGAACTGTAGCGCACGCCGGGCGGCCCCTTCAGGCGCCGCTCGTCGACGCCCCCTCTGACGTTCAAATGGTTTCGCGACTTCCCTTCTGAGCTGAATGCGACTTCGCAAGAGCGCCGATGACCGTAATCAGTTCCGCAGGCTGGACCGGCTTGGGCACATGCCGGCTGAAGCCGGCTTCGAGCAGCCTCGCGCGGTCGGAAGCGCTGGCGTAGGCCGTGAGCGCGACGGCCGGCGTGTCACCGCCTCTGTTACCCGGCAGGCTCCTCACCTTCCGGATCAGGCTGTAACCGTCTTCCGCCGGCATTTCGATGTCTGCGACCAGCACATCGGGACGTTCCCTCTCCAGGATTCCGAGCGCATCCGCAGCGGCAGCGGCCACCATCACCTCGGCGCCGCACCGCTCGAGAACCGTGGCGACCACCTCACGTGCGTCAGCCTCATCATCAACCACCAAAATCCGCATGGCTTTCAACGAAGAAATCGAGGGCTCGAAGGCGCGACCTTCGGACGAAAACACGGGAGCGCCCGAGAGGGACGAAGCCAGAGAATCCGAAACCGGCAAAGTCGCCTTGAAGATGGCTCCCGAACGATCCCGGCGGTTCTGGGCCTGGATGGTGCCGCCATGCATCTCGATCAGGTGCCGGACGATGGCGAGGCCGAGTCCAAGGCCCTTGTGAGCGCGCGTGGTGGAAGCATCACCCTGCCGGAAGCGCTCGAAGACGTAGGGAAGGATGCCGGGCTGAATCCCCGGACCGTCATCTTGGATCGTAAGCTCCACGCTCGACCCGGCGTTTTCGACCCGGACCTGCACCGAGCCTCCAGCCGGCGCGAACTTGATCGCATTGGACAGCAGGTTCGATACCACCTGCTGCAAGCGCGCCGGATCACCGGCGACGGCTCCGGCGTCACCTGCCACGGCGGCCGCGAGCTGAATATCCTTGGCTTCGGCGGCGGGACGGGCCGTGTCGATTGCCGCCTGAATGACGGAACCGAGCTCCACCCGCTTCAGGTCCAGCCGCAGCTTGCCGCTCACAATGCGGGAGACGTCCAGCAGATCGGCGATCAGCCGGGCTTGCAGCATGGCGTTCCGATTGATCGATTCCACCGCCTTGACCTGGGTCGCGGGATCGAGGCCGCCCGCGCTGAGCATGTGCGCCCAGCCGGTGATGGCGTTGAGAGGCGTCCTGAGCTCGTGCGAGAGGATAGCCAGGAATTCGTCCTTGAGCCGATTGGCCTGCTCGGCCTCGCGGCGCGCCTCCTCGGTACTCCTGAGAAGCGCTTCGATCTCGGCTGTGCGTTCCACGACACGCTGCTCGAGTTCCTGGTTGAGCAACTGAAGGTCTTCGGTCTTCCGGAAGAGCTCGGCGAACACCCCGACCTTGGCGCGCAGGATCTCCGGAACGATCGGGACGGAGACATAGTCCACGGCGCCGGAATCATAGCCCCGGAGCCGGTCGACGTCCTCAACCAGGACGCCGGACACCAGAATAATCGCCGTCTTCTGGAACCGGGGATGACTGCGAATCATGGAAGCCAGCTCGAAGCCGTCGAGTTCCGGCATGCAGACGTCGATCAGGACGACGGCGACATCGTGCCTCAGCAGGTATTCAAGAGCTTCCTTGCCCGAACTGGCCTTGAGCAGGTTCTCGCCGAGTCCGGCGAGGATGGCTTCGTAGCTCAGCAACTTGCCGGGCTGATCGTCCACCATCAGGATGTTAACGGGTCGCTCCGGGCGCTCAGGACCGTGGACCGTCTTGGTCTCCGGTTCCCCCGGCAGCGTTGGAGTCGATGCCATCATGCCCCACCTTGGCTTCTCAGTATGTCAGTGCGTCAGTGTGTCAGTTCGTCAGCAAGTCGGTTAACTGACAAACTGACTCCCTGGGCAGCATTTCAGTACGTCCGTACCTCGGTACTTCGGCGTCTAGCTCATCAGTAAGTCATGCGGGCCGGCCTGCTCCACTTCGCAGGCTCACGATAAATGAGCTGATCATTCGTTTCAATTCTATTGCCTGTGACTCAAGTTGCTTGTGTTCCGTGCCAGTCAGAAGTCCGAGGTCGTGAGCGAGCATCAAGTGATACTCAGTCTCGCTCGCCGATCCCATCGAAATCTGCAAAAAACGGCCGAGTTCCGCCTTTCCTGATCGGCCACAGCCCTCGGCAATGTTCGCCGGGATTGACGCTGCGGCACGGCGCATCTGTGCCGTAAGCCCAAACAGTTCGCTCTTGGGAAACTTGGCCGTCGCGCGGTAGATTTCAAGCGTCAATTGATGACCCTTCTGCCAGACCTTGAGCAATCGAAAATCTTGTATGAGAAACAGTATTTCAGTTTGTCAGACATCCAGCCAGGATTTCAGTTTGTCAGTACCTCAGTACGTCAGTAAAAGCGACCCGCTGAGGTACTGACAAACTGACTCACTGACCAACTCCTCCTCACCGATGCAACCACATCCGCAGCGCCGAGAGCAATTGCTCCGTATTGACAGGCTTCGCCAGATACTCGGAGGCTCCGGCTTCCAGACACTTTTCGCGATCGCCTTTCATCGCCTTGGCCGTCAAGGCGACGATGGGAAGCCGCCGGTAGCTCGGATTCTGCCGGATGAACTGCATGGTCTTGTAGCCGTCCATCTCGGGCATCATGATGTCCATGAGGACGATCGAGACGTCCGGCGTCGAATCCAGGATGGCGAGCGCCTCGTGACCCGTGGTCGCCGAGAGCACCTTCATACCGCGCCGTTCCAGCACGCTGCTCAACGCGAAGATGTTGCGCACGTCGTCGTCGACCACCAGCACCGGCTTCCCGACCAGATCCTCATCGGACTGGTGCAGGCGCTCGATCATGTCCTGCTTCTCGGCCGGCAGGTTGGCCACCACCCGGTGCAGGAACAGAGCCGTTTCGTCCAGCAGGCGTTCGGGAGATTCCACACCCTTCACCACGATGCTCCGCGCGATGCTGTGCAACCGGGCGTCTTCCTCCGGCGACAGCTCTTTTCCGGTATAAACGACGATCGGGATATCCCGCAACGCCTGATCCCGGCTCAACTGCTCGAGCACCTCGAATCCTGATATATCGGGCAGGCGCAGGTCAAGCACCACGCAGTCTGCCGGGTGTGCGCGCAGCGTGTTCAGCGCCTGCTCGCCGGATGCCGCCGTCTCGACTTCGATGTCGTCGTGCTCGAGCAGAGCACGAATGCTCAGCTGATCTCCGGCATCATCTTCCACCACCAGCAGGCGCCGCCGGCGCGGCTCCGCGTAGGCCTTGATCCGCTGCATGGCGGCGTTGAGGCTCTCCGGAGTGCCGGGCTTGGTGATGAACTCAAATGCTCCGCGCGCCAGGCCGTGCTGCCGGTCTTCATCCAGGGTGACGATCTGGACCGGAATGTGCCGCGTGGCCGGATCCTGCTTGAGCTGGCTCAAGACCGTCCATCCCAGCATATCCGGCAGGAACACGTCGAGCGAGACGGCAGTCGGACGGTATTTGCGCGCCAGTTGCAGGGCATCTGTGCCTCGCATGGCGACCAAAACCTTGAATCCGGAGCCGCGCGCCAGATCAGCCAGCACGCGGCAATAGTGCGGCTCATCCTCGACAATCAGCAGGATGGGATCGCCCGGCTTCACGGAATCGCGGTCGTCAGGGACCTGCTCCACAGGACGCTCCGGCAGCCGGATGGCCGGTAGCCGCACCACTCCGGAGTGCATCTCATGGGCCGAGGGCGCCCTCGCCGCCACCGACGGACCCGCGTAGATGAGGGGCAGGTAAAGCGTAAAGGTACTACCGCTCCCGGGCGTGCTGCGCAACTGGATTTCACCGCCCAGCAGGCTGGCAAGCTCGCGGCTGATGGCGAGTCCCAGGCCAGTTCCGCCGAACTTGCGGCTGGTGCTGGCGTCGGCCTGCTGGAAGGCCTCGAAGATGATCTTTTGTTTCTCGAGCGGGATGCCGATGCCGGTGTCCGAGACCGAGAACGCCACCACGGTTCCGGCATTCTCGAGCACCGGGTGCCCCGCAGTCCAGCCATCCGCCATCGTTGACACGCCCAGCCGGATGCCTCCCTTTTCGGTGAACTTGAAGGCGTTGGAGAGCAGGTTTTTCAGAATCTGCATCAGGCGCTTGAAGTCCGTCGTCATGCCGCCCAGGTTCCCGTCCACGGAAAGATCGAAGGACAACTGACGATTGTCCGCCTCGTGGCGGAAAGTGCGCTCGACCGTCTCGAGCAGGTGCGCCAACTGGACCTCTTCGGCTTCCACGGTCACGGTGCCGGATTCGATCTTGGAAAGATCCAGAATGTCGCTGATCAGGTTCAGAAGATCGGTGCCGGCGCTGTGAATGGTACGGGAAAACTCCACTTGCTTGGGGGTCAGATTGCCATCAGCATTCTCCAAAAGCTGCTGGCCGAGGATCAGAATGCTGTTCAGAGGAGTCCGAAGCTCGTGCGACATGTTGGCCAGGAACTCCGATTTGTATTTGGACGTGAGAGCCAGCTCGTCGGCCTTCTCTTCCAGGGCGCGCCGGGCCTGCTCGATCTCCCGGTTCTTCCGCTCCACTTCGGCGTTCTGCTCGGCCAGTTGCTGGGCTTTCTGCGCCAGTTGCTCGTTCTTTTCCTGCAGTTCTTTCTGCTGACTTTGCAGCTCGCTGGCAAGTTGCTGGGACTGCTTCAGCAAGCCCTCCGTCTTCATGGTGGCCTCGATGCTGTTCAGCAGAATGCCGATGCTCGCCGTGAGCTGATCGAGGAACGCCAGGTGTGAGACCGTGAAAGCGTTCAGGGACGCGAGCTCGATCACCGCCTTGACCTGGTTTTCGAAGAGCACCGGCAGCACCACCACGTTGCGCGGCACGGCCTCGAACAGGCCGGAGCGAATCGGGACCGCCGTCGGGGGAACGTCGGTAATCAGCATCCGGCGCCGCTCCGCCGCGCATTGACCCACCAACCCCTCGCCCACCCCGAGGCTGCCCTCTTCGAACCCGCTCTTGCCCGCGCCCGCGTAGCCGGCGAGCAGGTGCAGGGCGGTGTCGTCGCCATCCGAGCTCATCAGGTAGATCACGCCGCGCTGCCCGTTCACGAGCGGGGCCAGCTCCGACAGCAGCATGCGGCCCACCGTGCCCAGGTCGCGCTGTCCCTGCAGCAGGCCGGTGACCCGCGCCAGGTTCGTCTTGAGCCAGTCCTGCTGGCTGTTTTGCTCGGTGGTCAGCCGCAGATTGGTGATCATGGTGTTGAGGTTGTCTTTCAGCTCCGCCACCTCGCCGCGGGCGTCCACCTTGATGGATCGCGTCAGGTCGCCCCGGGTCACGGCCGTGGCCACTTCGGCAATGGCGCGCACTTGCGTAGTCAGATTGGCGGCCAGCAGGTTGACGTTGCCGGTGAGATCCTTCCACGTACCGGCCGCGCCGGGGACGTTGGCCTGACCGCCGAGGCGCCCTTCGACACCGACCTCGCGGGCCACGCTCAAGACCTGTTCGGCGAAAGTGGCCAGGGTGTCCGTCATGTTGTTGATGGTCTCGGCCAGGGCCGCGACCTCGCCCTTGGCCCGCACCGTGAGCTTCTGCTTGAGATCGCCGTTCGCGACCGCGGTCACCACCTTGACGATGCCGCGCACCTGCTCGGTGAGATTGGCGGCCATCACGTTAACGTTGTCCGAAAGATCTTTCCAGATACCCACCACGCCCGACACCTGGGCCTGACCGCCGAGCTTGCCCTCCGTGCCGACTTCGCGGGCGACGCGCGTGACCTCCGCCGCGAAAGCGTTGAGCTGGTCCACCATGATATTGATGGTGTTCTTTAACTCCAGAATCTCGCCCTTCACGTCCACCGTGATCTTGCGCGACAGATCGCCGCGCGCCACGGCCGTGGTGACCTCGGCGATGTTGCGCACCTGGGTGGTGAGATTAGCCGCCAGCAGGTTGACGTTGTCCGTGAGATCCTTCCAGGTGCCGCCCACTCCGGGCACCACGGCCTGACCGCCGAGGCGGCCCTCGGTACCCACTTCGCGCGCTACCCGTGTGACTTCGGCGGCAAACGAACGGAGTTGCTCCACCATGGTGTTGAGCGTTTCCTTCAGCAACAGGATCTCGCCGCGCACGTCCACCGTAATCTTCTTCGAGAGATCTCCCGAGGCGATGGCGGTGGCCACTTCGGCGATGTTGCGGACCTGCGCCGTCAGGTTGCTGGCCATGAAGTTGACGTTATCCGTGAGGTCTTTCCACGTGCCCGCCACTCCGGGGACCGCAGCCTGGCCGCCGAGTTTGCCCTCGGTGCCCACCTCGCGCGCCACGCGCGTGACCTCCGAGGCAAAGGCGTTGAGCTGGTCCACCATGGTGTTGATGGTGTTTTTCAACTCCAGGATTTCGCCTTTCACGTCCACCGTGATCTTGCGGGAAAGATCGCCGCGGGCCACGGCCGTGGTCACTTCGGCGATGTTGCGGACTTGGCCGGTCAGGTTGCCGGCCATCGAGTTGACGCTGTCTGTCAAATCCTTCCAGGTCCCCGCCACTCCGGGCACGTTCGCCTGACCGCCGAGGCGGCCTTCGGTGCCCACCTCGCGCGCCACACGTGTGACTTCGCCGGCGAAGGCGTTGAGCTGGTCCACCATGGTGTTGAGCGTTTCTTTGAGCTGCAGGATTTCGCCGCGCACGTCCACCGTGATCTTGCGCGAGAGGTCGCCGGACGCGATCGCCGTCGCGACCTCGGCGATATTGCGGACCTGCGCCGTCAGGTTGCCGGCCATGGAGTTGACGCTGTCCGTCAAATCCTTCCAGGTGCCGGCCACGCCGGGCACTGCGGCCTGACCGCCGAGCTTGCCCTCGGTGCCCACCTCGCGCGCCACGCGCGTGACCTCGGCGGCGAAGGCGTTGAGCTGGTCCACCATGGTGTTGAGCGTTTCTTTGAGCTGCAGGATTTCGCCGCGCACGTCCACCGTGATCTTGCGCGACAAATCGCCGCGCGCCACGGCCGTCGCCACCTCGGCGATGTTGCGCACTTGCGCCGTGAGATTGCCGGCCATGGAGTTGACGCTGTCCGTGAGGTCCTTCCAGGTGCCGGCCACTCCGTGGACCTGCGCCTGGCCGCCCAGCTTGCCTTCGGTTCCAACTTCGCGCGCCACGCGCGTGACTTCGCCCGCGAATCCGTTGAGCTGGTCCACCATCGTGTTGATGGTTTCTTTGAGCTGGAGAATCTCGCCGCTGACGTCCACCGTGATCTTCTTCGACAAGTCTCCGTTGGCGATGGCCGTGGCCACTTCGGCGATATTGCGCACCTGGGCGGTTAGGTTGTTGGCCATGGAGTTGACGCTGTCCGTCAGGTCCTTCCAGGTGCCGGCCACGCCGCGCACGTTCGCCTGGCCGCCGAGGCGCCCTTCGGTACCGACTTCGCGGGCCACGCGCGTGACTTCGCCGGCGAAGGCGTTGAGCTGATCCACCATGGTGTTGATGGTCTCTTTGAGCTGCAGAATCTCGCCGCTGACGTTCACCGTGATCTTGCGGGACAAGTCGCCGCTGGCAATCGCCGTCGAGACTTCAGCGATGTTGCGCACCTGGGCCGTGAGGTTACTGGCCATGAAGTTGACGTTGTCTGTCAGGTCCTTCCAGGTGCCGGCCACGCCCGGCACTTGAGCCTGGCCGCCGAGCTTGCCGTCGGTACCCACCTCGCGCGCCACGCGCGTGACTTCCGAAGCGAAGGCGTTGAGCTGATCCACCATGGTGTTGATGGTGTTCTTCAGCTCGAGAATCTCGCCGCGCACGTCCACGGTGATTTTGCGCGACAGGTCGCCGCGCGCCACGGCCGTGGTGACGTCGGCAATGTTGCGCACCTGGGACGTCAGGTTGTTGGCCATGGAGTTGACGCTGTCCGTGAGGTCCTTCCAGGTGCCGGCGACTCCGGGGACCACAGCCTGGCCGCCCAGCCGCCCTTCCGTTCCCACTTCGCGCGCCACACGGGTGACTTCGCTCGCGAAGGAGCGCAACTGGTCCACCATGGTGTTGATCGCTTCTTTAAGCTGCAGGATCTCGCCGCGTACGTCGGCCGTGATCTTCTTCGAGAGGTCGCCGCTGGCCACGGCGATGGTCACGTCGGCGATGTTGCGGACCTGGGCCGTCAGGTTGCTGGCCATCAGGTTCACGTTTTCCGTCAGGTCCTTCCAGACTCCGCTCACTTCCCGGACCTGCGCCTGGCCGCCGAGCTTGCCGTCGGTTCCCACTTCGCGCGCCACGCGGGTGACTTCGCCCGCGAAGGCGTTGAGCTGGTCCACCATGGTGTTGATGGTGTTCTTCAACTCCAGAATCTCGCCCTTCACGTCCACCGTGATCTTGCGGGAGAGGTCGCCGCGCGCGACGGCCGTGGTGACGTCGGCGATGTTGCGGACCTGGGCCGTGAGGTTGCCGCACATGGCGTTGACGGAGTCCGTCAAGTCCTTCCAGGTACCGGCCACGCCCGGCACCACGGCCTGTCCGCCCAGGCGCCCTTCGGTGCCGACTTCGCGCGCCACGCGCGTGACCTCGCTCGCGAACGACCGCAACTGGTCCACCATGGTGTTGATGGCTTCCTTGAGTTGCAGAATCTCGCCCCGGACGTCCACCGTGATCTTCTTCGACAAATCGCCGCTCGCCACCGCAATGGTGACGTCCGCGATGTTGCGGACCTGGGCCGTGAGGTTGCTGGCCATCAGATTCACATTCTGGGTGAGGTCTTTCCAGACGCCGCTGACCTCCCGCACCTCCGCCTGTCCGCCCAATTTGCCGTCGGTACCGACCTCGCGAGCCACGCGGGTGACCTCGGAGGTGAACACGACGAGCTGCTGGATCATGGTGTTGACGATGGTTGCCGAGCGGAGAAACTCGCCCTCCAGGGGCCTGCCGTCCACTTCGAGCGGAACCGTGCGCAGCAAGTCTCCTTGCGCCACGGCCGAAACGGCGCGGGTGAGTTCGGTGGTGGGCCAGAGCAAGTCATCGATCAAGGCGTTGATCGAGCCTTCCATTTCGGCCCACTCCCCGGTTCGGACCGCCGGGCGCACCCGTTGGCTGGTCTGCCCTTTCCTGCCCACGGCGTGACCGACACGCTTCAACTCGGCGGCCATGCGCGCGTTGGCCGCCACGATCTCATTGAAAGTGTCCGCGATCTTCCCTTCGATTCCGGTGCGGTCGCCCGGCAAGCGGACCGAGAAGTCGCCGGCGCAGACCGCCTGGAGCGCGCGAAGCAGCTCAGATTGGTGAAGCGCGCCCGCCGCGGCACCGTTCTTTTTTGGAGTTCCGGCAACCTGTGTGCCCATCGTTTTGCCTCACTGGAAAGATTGGTTTAACCCTTCTTGCCCCTTTGTTGCCAGCCACTCACACGTCCGCCGCACACGGAAGCTCCGGCGGATACCCATGCGAAGATTGTGCTGGAGTCGACTCGGTGGGCTGCGAAACGCTGCGCGTCTCGGCCAGCTCTGTGCCGAGCCGGCCGGTTCCCTATGCCAGTAACGATCCCCCGCGCATGCATAAGGCGCCTGAGTCACTGCGACGAGCATCGCTTCATCCTGCTTCCTGCAGGGAAGACAGACTCGATCAGCAACTTTCTGATTCGCTGGAGTTTTTTGTTCTGTTTCTCTTTGTCTTGCTGAATCGTCGATCCCCGCCCGAACGCCTCCCTAAGCGTATGAAACAATCTATCCCGCTATCGCTCGTGATTTTCCGGATGTCCTGGAGCGTGAAGCGATTGCCACAACGGCGCCGCTCGAAAACTCGCGCGCAAAGCAGTCCATTCCGGGCCTAGCCTGTGTGAGTTCCCTCACCCTCTTACGGGCATGCTCCAGATTGACCGCGGCACCGATCCACTGTGGACGGCCGCTCGGTGTGATCTCAAAGAGGTCATACTGCCGGGGCTCCATCGTCTGCCTCCACCCTCAGCCAACAGTGAGCAAACAACCAACAGTGAGCAAAACCTGAACCCCTTCAAGTATTTGCGACGTAGACCGATCAGTTTGCGGCACAGTGACTTTCGATTCAATCAGGTAAATCCATTAGATCGCCGCCGGACGGCACCGTATCAGACCCAGGGCTCGCTCCCAGGGATACCCTCTTTTCGCTCCCAACTTCGAAGGCACGAGTCTAGTTGCCCGAACCGCCTCCGTTTTGGGCCGACGACACCCCCGCGAGCCGGTCGTAATGGGCGCGGATGGCGGAGTCTTGAGGAGCCAGTTTGACGGCGATGGCGTATTGCTCGAGCGCCCCCGCCACGTCGCCCTTTCGTTCCAGCGCACCGGCCAATCCGACCCGTGTCGCGGCATCGTTCGGCTTGGTCTTCACGGCCTGGCGGAACTCTGCGACGGCGCCATCGAGGTCGCCCTTGAGTTCAAGGGCGGTGGCGAGATTGTAATGGGCGTCGCAGCAATCGCCGCCCAGGCTGAGCGCTTGACGGTATTCCCGGATGGCGCCATCCGCGTCCTTCTGTTGCTCGAGAATGCTTCCGAGATTGTTGTGGGCCTGGGAATTGGCAGGGTCCAGACGAATGGCCGCCTGGAATTCGGCGATGGCTCCCTTGACATCGCCCTTCTGGCTGAGCGCCACGCCCAGATTGTCATGGGTCGCGGCCAGTGTCGGGCTGATCTCGAGCGCCCGGCGATATTCGCGGATGGCGCCGTCCACGTCGCCGGACCTCTTCAGGGCCAGAGCAAGATCGCTGTGGGCCGCAGCGTCGTTCGGCTGGCTGCTGACCACGGCCGCGTATTGGGCCGCGGCCTCGCTCCACTTGCCCTCCTGTCCGAGAGCAGCGGCAAGGGCCAGGTGCACTTGCGGATCGTCCGGCCGCGCCATTTCAGCGGCGCGATCCTGCTGCTCGGTGTTCTGGAGATACCGGACCTCGGTGACCGGCGCGCCCGGGGCCGACGGTTGCTGCACCGTGATGCTGCGCACGGCCGGCTTCGACGCCGGTGCGGCCTGGCTCTTAGCCGCCGCCAGCGCGTTCAGTAGCTCGTCGGTGGCGCCCACACTCTTTAAGTCCGTCACAAACTCCGGGCTCGGCTGGAATGAGATTCCCCGTTCGCTGACGAGCGCTGCCACCCGCTGGCTCGAGACGCCGCCGGACACAAGGCCCATCACCTGGACCCGCGTCAGGGGCGTATTCACGGAGCCCGTAGGATCATCTTGCGGAGCCAAGGACACGGTTTGCGGGGCCAGGGACGGCAACCCGGTTTGCCGCGAGTCCGCCGGGAGCACGGCCAGTGTTGCGCCATTTGGCCCGCCGGGCGCCGGTGAGGCAGCGACAGTCGGACTGGCCTTGGCCGGATTGGCCGGATCGGTCGCCGCCGGCGGCGCGGAATTCGTGGTTCCGCCACTCGCAGGCCTGGCGCTGTCCGCGGCAGGTCGATGCTCAAGCACAGGCGCCTCGTTCTTCGCATAGGCGGCAGGCCGGGAGTCTTCGTCGGTGGTCAGGGGCTTCACACCGACCACTTTGTACTCGCGTACCTTGCCGTCCCCTTCGGGGACGCTCAACAAAACGCGATCTTTCTTGATTCGAAACCTGCTCTTCTCGCCGACGGGCAGAAGTGCAGCGTCCTTGTCATCCATCGGACGTATGCGGTACTCGAGGTAGCTGGTCCGCAAGACGTATTCCTGGCAAAGCTTGTCCTTGGAGTTCACGCGCTCCACACCGGCGGTGGCGAGCAGTCCTCCAATTCCGGTGAAGCCCCTCGCCTGCGAACCGCAGGGCACAGCCTGCATTTCGGTGAGTGTCCCGGTCTCGGAATAGTTTTCCTGGGGCTCGGGAAAGGAGACGCGGGAGGTCAGCACCAGTGCGGCGGAAAGGAGCAGGGGCAGAGAGAGAAATCGATTGGTCTTCATCGTGGTCTCCTTGAGAGCGGCTCCCCGGCGGTCCGAGCCGCGCCCGGATGCGGAGAGAGGAGGCCTCATCGGCCTCCTCGCCCCCGCGGTTCAGAGTACGCTTCGCCATGCAGCTACTTGTGAAGCACCGTAGACACGCGGAGCGCCGAGCCAGGTTTCGCCGTCGCCGATGTTCCGGTGTGGGTGTCGTACCTGCGCACATCGTTCATGAACGCTTGCGGATTGTCCCGCAGCTCGGTCGCGATTTCCGGATCGGACCGGAGGAAGGTCTGAAGCTCGGGATGCGAGTCCACGTACGCCGTGTCATCGATCATGTTCGGGTGCGCATTGAGCTCGGCATCGATCGCCGGGTGCTCATCAAGGAAACCGGCGAACGTCTTCACTTCAGACGCCGTGATGCCGGTGTTCGAACCGGTCCTGCTGGACATAACGTCGAACATCGCGGCCTCAGGATAGGTCTTCCACTCCTCCGCCACTGCGGGGTTGCTTTGGAGGAAGGCCGAGAGGTCCGCGTGGTCGGCCACGAAGTCCTTGTTGTCGATTAGCAACGGGTTCGCTTCAAGCTGCTTGGCGATCGCCGGATGATTGTCCAGAAACTCGTCGAGTGTCGCCATCTGACTGTGGGTAAACTTGGAGTCAGTGGTTTCAAGACGATTGAGCTCCGTCATTGCCACCTGCGGGTACTTCGCCCACAGCGCGGCCAAATCGGGGTGATCCTGGAGAAAGGCAGAGAGAGCAGGGTTATCAGCCAGAAAGTCCTTGTTGTTGATCAACGAGGGATTGGACTCGAGTTGCTTGGCGATCACGGGATGCGCGTCCAGGAAGTCGTCCAAACTGGCAGCTTGGACGGCGGTTAAAGTGTCCTGGCGGGTTATTACGGGCGCCGGGGTGAGTGAAGGAGCCGCGCCACCGAACGCCTCGCGTAACACGGCCTGCGGGTTCGCCTGGAGCGCTTCGCGGATTTCGGGATGATCCTGCAAGAAAGCCTGGAGTGCAGGCTCGCTCTTCACGAACTGTTCGTTGTCAATGAGCGACGGATTCTTCTCGAGCTGCTGGGCGATCTCGGGATGGTTATCCAGAAATCGGTCAAGGCGTCCGAGCTCCGCGCGGGTGATGTCCGAATCACCTTGAGGAGCAGGCCGGGCGCTCGTCGTTACCACTCCCGTAAGGATTAGGGCGGTGGTCAGCAACAGCGGTGCGAAATAACGAGTCTTTCTAGTCATACGAGGTTGATCCTCCATCGGGTTTTTGATTACCCCCTTCGGATCCCCCTTACGTCGGATCCCCTTTTACTGTCGCTTTGGTCGTTTCGTGAGCCTCAAGCGGCTCTCGCAACCGCTTCGCACGCGCTCTACCAAAGGCCTTCCAGGTTCATCCCGTAAAGCCCGAAAGCTATCGGAGAATCAGGCGGTTGGGAAAACCATTCCGCAAAGTTCGCCGGCGGTCCACTGGTCAGTTTTTACATCACCCGTTCCAATTATTTCCCGGTGAGAATGGCAGCCGAGACGCTCAGGACTCGATCCAGGAGGGCCGGTGTTGGACAGGCGAGGCGTTGGCAAAATGAGAATCAGACGGTTGGCTGCAGTCACGATGGCGATGCTGCTTTGCCCCCTGTTGCTGGGGGCGGCGCCGCAGAGTGCGCGAAAACGCGCCCGGCATCCCTTGAGCACTCGGAGCACTCGAACTGCAAGAACCGTCCAATTCGGTCTGGCAAGCTGGTATGGACCCGGCTTTCAGCGGCACATTACGGCGAGTGGCGCGCCCTTCGACGAGAGCCAATTGACGGCCGCGCACCGCAGCCTGCCGCTTGGAACCAATGTCAAAGTGACGAACCTGAAGAACGGCCAATCGGTGATCGTCAAAGTTACGGACCGCGGACCGCGAGTTCGCGGCCGCCTGATCGATCTCTCGCGGGCGGCTGCGGAACGCCTGGGATTCAAACACCGTGGGCTTGCGCGGGTTCGCGTCGCAGTGGTCCCCAATTCCAATACCGATGCCGGGTCTGCAGCGCCCTCGTCTGCGGGGCCCTCAAACGGCGCGCAGCAGGGCCCAACGGGGCCCAAACAGGGGACGACCGGCCCTGTGTCAAAAACGCAGGGTCGGCAGTAAGACTTACGCGCGGCGCGCGCCACCGGGACGCGGGCCGAGCGAACGGGGACGATTCAAGTTAGACGATCTGCGCGGGAAGTGGCACCCCGGGTGCATCCCGCCATAACGGAGGACCTATGCACAGTTACGCAGAGCGCTCCGTGAAACTGCCGGGTCCGCACCTACTCTTCGGCCCGGATTTCAGCGTGTCGGATCGCAGGTCGGGCGATGTGTCGGGCGACGTATCGATCCTCGACGTCACCGGCCCGCTCAGAGGCGAGCGAGCCGCGCAGGCTTTTCGACGCCACGTTTGGGACTTGTTGAACGAAGGCGTGAAAAAGCTCGCCGTCAATTTGACTGAAGCCGGGGATATCGACAGCGGCGGCCTCGGCGCGCTGGCGGCCGCTTACAACCAGGTCAAGCAGGACGGCGGGAGAATCGCGTTCTTCGGTGCGCCGCCTCGAGTAAGCCGGACTCTCACCAAGTTGCGTCTCGATACGGTCTTCGCGATTTTCAAAAGCGAGAACGATGCGGTAGCGGCGTGCGCCCGGCCGGTTCACGACGAACCGAAATCGCAGGGACGGGATCAGGACTCGCGGGCGTGGACGCAAGCGGAGAAATGATGCTCGGCCAAAATCGATTTTCTCAAAATCGACTTTCGTATCTTCGGAGGTGATCGTGAAACGATATGGCAGCGGTTCACTGTTGGTCTTCTTTCTGATCGGGTCTCTGATCGCGCTGGTCTTGGGATTATCGGGATGCAGCTCGCGTTCAAGGGCCCAGAGCCAGAGCGAGCAGGACCAGCAAACGCGCGAGAAGGTTGCCGACGCCACCCAAAAGGCCAAGGAGGAGTCCCAAAAGGCCGCCGCGCAGGTCCAGCAGGCGGCGCAGCAGACGGAGCACGACGCTAAGGTCGCGGCCGAGGGCGTGAAAGAAGGGTGGAATCGCGACAAGCAAGGCCGGCTGGACGTGAATTCGGCCACAGTGACGGAGCTGCGCTCTCTGTCGCTCAGCGAGACGCAGGCCCAGAGTGTCATCAACGGCCGTCCTTACAAAGACAAACAGGAGCTCGTCACGCGAGGAATCCTGACCCAGTCGGATTACAACAACATTCAGGACCGGATCACGGTGGAGGCGCCCTCCAGGTCCGTCAACCCATGAGCCCCGGGGGAGCCCGGCGGGAGCCTCGGGGGAGCCCGGAGAGAGATGATATAGGCTAGTATGATGGCCTATCACTTGTAACAGGCTCCCGATCGGCCTGGCGCCCTTCCGCCACCACAGACCGGATTTGGCTTTCAGTGGCTTTGTTTACTGCCTGCGCCACCCGGTGGTGCCATTCTAAAGGACTTAGCCGGACACAATCTGGCTTCGTTTGGCTTCGTTTTGACCTATTTTCCAGGTCGATTTATTGATTCTATTGGGCTTAGTGGCTTCGTTTTGCAAAATTTTAGATTCTTTTTCGGAAGTATGCACTTTACGCAACTTGTTGAGTTAGTTGGAGTTAGATGTAAGTGATTCATGCGAAACCTCTTACGGTGGACAGCGCCGATTGGAGTATAATCCATCTTCCCGGTCGGAAACCTTGCGCCTGCGGCCTTGCGAAGCCGCTGTTCAATCGGCGGGGAGGTTAGACCGTAGGGGAGGTCGCACGCTCTCTATGCGATTCCGACCGGGAAAACCTAACTGCATTCCTCGAATTGCCCGTGTAAACGCTGCTACTTCGGCCAACCGCCCTTCGGCTTCTTCTTCCGCATTGCTATCTTGACAGCTTCTTCCCAATCGCCTTCTATCTTAAGGACTTCAGGCTTAGGGCCGGGCCTTGCTCTCGGCTTTTTTCTCTTGCTGCTAGTGTCCTTCATAGCTTGAAAAGGGTGCCCAATACGGCACGTGGTAAGATCAATTGTAGTTTCTGCCTAGCAGAAGCCCCTGGCAGATGTTCACAGCACCTACCAAGGGCATTCCACCTATAGGAGACAAGCAACTTGCGTATCCAAGTTACCCGCTCCCGCCGCAAGACCGTCATCACACTTTCCTTTGGGGATTGCGTTCTGACGATTGAAGTGCCTCATTAGGGCGTCGCCCTTAACGAAACACAACAGATTGGACGGACGTGGCGAAATTAGCAGACGCGCTGGCTTTGGGAGCCAGTGGGCCACCCTCTTTTACCAAGAGAACCCGTGCGGGTGCAATTCCCGCCGTCCGTACCAAACCTATCTTACCATCCAACAAAACTAAGCCCCTAGTTCCTAGCCGCCATTGGCTCACGGTACATCAACCGTTTGCCCTCTGCCGAACGGATAGCCGTCAAGGTGCGCTCGCCATCGTTCATCGTGCGGTTGTTCCACAGAAAGTCGAACTGCCACAGATAACGGTGCAAGTATTCCTTGCTGACGTTGTGATAGATGCCGTGAATCCCGCGTTTCACAAGCGCGAAGGATGATTCAGCCGTGTTTGTGTGAATGTCACCACGCACATACTCTTTGGTGCTGTGGCAGACCACATCGTGCCCGCCGTCGAAGTGCTTCCCGATTCCGCTGTACCCTAGGAAATCATCGGTCATAATGCGGGCCTCTTGTGCCACCAAGTCTTTCAGGGCCTCTTTGAGAGTGGCGCTGGTTACGTCTGCGACAACTCGGCTGTGCTTGTTGCCGTCTCTCTCGACTGCAACGAACACCGGAGTCTTGGAAGTGCCACGCCCGCGCTTGTGAACCTTGCCGTCACCCGGCCTCGGCTTCCCGCCTACGTAAGTTTCGTCGGCCTCGACAATACCGCTCAGCTTCGGCATATCGGCGTCCGGTGCCATCGCAAACCGAATGCGGTTCATCAGGAACAGAGCCGACTTGTAGCTAATCTGGCAGTGCCGCATGATCTCCAAAGCCGCTACGCCTTTCTTCGATGTGGCCGCCCGCCAGAAAGCGTAGGCCCAATGGCGCAACGGGAGCCGTGATTCTTCCCACACCATGCCGATACGAACCGTGTACTGCCGTTTACAATCGCGGCAGCGCCAGAGATACCGCTTACTGCGCTGGCCCTTGGCATCGGCCATCTTGTAGACAGAAGCGCTACCGCACCAAACGCAAGTCGGCTTGTCAGCCCACCGTTGGCGCTCGAAGAACTCAACCGCCGCCGATTCACCCGAGCAAGCCGCTGGAATTTCATGCACCATTTCGGACTTCGTAAGGCTGTGGAACCTCTGTCCA
>DASZIG010000012.1:0-31420 GCA_035949375.1 Terriglobia bacterium
ATGGTCGGGGCGCCCAGATTTGAACTGGGGACCTCTTGGTCCCGAACCAAGCGCGCTACCAGGCTACGCTACGCCCCGACTGAGTTGACGGACGGGCAGCTTACGCCTGGACTCTTGACCCGTCTGGATTATCTTAACACAGCCCGACGCCTGTTCCGGTCATGGTGCGGGCTTCGAGGTATTGGAGATCGCGTCGCGCTTGAGGTCGAGCGGCTGTGACAGTTGCAACTCAAAGGTGGTGCCGGGCCGCAGGATAATGGTGCGTCCGCGAGTGGCAAGGGTCACGATCAAGCCGCCCATGCCTTCGGCGGCTCCCGAGATCGACGGATCGAGCACACCGCCGGCGTCGACAATGGCGCTCGGCTGGTTGAGGTTGGAGGCGTCCACCAGGCTGCTGTCGCTCGCTGTGGCCGAGCCTGCGCTCGATTCCTTGTCCGTGGCCGCTGGCTCGATCCGAGAGCCTCCGAGCGAGGCGACGCGAGCCGTGAGCGGCCGGGTCGTGCCGTCCGGCAGGATGATCAGGTCGCAGCGCAGTCCCAGCTTGGCCTTGCCGGACACGCGGCCCGGCCGGATCACCTCCGTGACCTCGCCGCGCACATAACTATGAGCGGGAATCAAAATGTGTTCGCCGACGACCACGGGAAAAATGGTTTCCGCGTAGAACGCCTGTTCCACGTAGGCCGTGCGCGAATTCACGGTGCTTTTGAGTTCGAGGGGAATGATGGCGCCCGCGGGAACTATTGCGGACGGATTGGAAGCCTCCGCTTTGGGCGAAGGGCGCGCGGCGCCCCGATGCTGTAACGCGCCCTGTGCGGTAAGCAGCAGCGCGAGCAAGCCCATGGGTGCAAAGCCTGACATGATCGTGCTCTCAGTCCCCGGTGATGGTCCGCTCCGGTCGAGCGTCGGAGCCGGCTCCGATGGCGGATTCGATGGCGCCCGCGATCGCTTCCGCGTGCCGGCGCACGGCCCGGGCTTCTTCCGCCTCGACCATGACGCGGGCCAGCGGCTCGGTGCCCGAATAACGTACGACCAGCCGTCCGTTGCCGTCGATTTCGCGGCGGCAGCATGCCATGGCCTCGGCCACCGCCGCCAGCGACTCAAGCGGCGGCTTGCTGCGCACGCGCACGTTAAGGATGAGTTGGGGCAGCGGCTCGTAGCCCTGCAGCAACTCCTCGAGGGTGCGCCCGGTCGCGGCGAGAATGCGCAGCACTTCCAGAAGCGTCAACAAGCCGTCGCCAGCCGGCGAAAGATCGCCGAAGATGATGTGCCCGGACGGCTCTCCGCCCAGGTTGATGCCCGAGCGCTGCATTTCCTCGAGCACGTAGCGGTCGCCGACAGGGGTGCGCTTCAGAGCAAGACCGCGGGCTCTGAGCGCGCGCTCCAGGGCGAAGTTGGTCATCAAAGTTCCGACCACCGCGCCTCCCTTGAGCTCGCCGCGCTCTTCAAGAAACTGCGAGGCCGCGTAGAGCACGTGATCGCCGTCAGCCTCGCGTCCCGTGGCGGTGGCAAAGACGGCGCGATCGGCGTCTCCGTCGAAGGCCACGCCAAGTTCGGCGCCCGCAGCGCGCGTAGCCATGGCGATCACACGAGGGTAGAGCGACCCGCAATCGCGATTGATGTTCCGGCCGTCGGGCGCGGCGTTCAGGACCTCGGTTGCCACGCCGAGGCGCGCCATCAACTCCGGCCCGAGCCTGAAGGCCGCGCCATGGGCGCAATCCATCACCAAACGATGGCCGCGTACCCCGGTCAGGTCGCCGGCGGAGCTTTCCAGGAAATCGAGATAGTCGCCCGCCAGTTCATGTGCCAGTGCGTGCGCCAGTTCCGGCCGACCGCGGATGACCGCGCCGGGATCGCCGGAGGGCGTTGTGACCTGGTCCAGGGCCTCCTCGATCCTCAGCTCGAGGGCTTCGGGCAGCTTGGTCCCGGCCGGCGAAAGCACCTTGATGCCGTTATCCCGATAAGGATTGTGGGAAGCCGAAATGACGACGCCGGCTTCGAAGCCGTGGTGGCGCACGAGAAAGGCGACTCCGGGCGTCGTAATGACTCCCAGGTCGCTAACCTCCGCGCCGCTGGCGTTGAGGCCTCGCGCCATCGACTGCGCAAGCCACTCGCCGGACTCGCGCGTGTCACGCCCCAGCACCACGCGCACGGGCCCTTCCCCGCTCTCTCCGAGCACCGTTCCGAGCGCGGCGCCGAGCCTCCAGACCATCGCGCGATCGAGCGGGTACTCGCCCGCGACGCCGCGGATGCCGTCTGTTCCGAAAAGGCGGGGCTTTGCTTCCACAACAGTCATTTTATCAGTCTCCGCCGCCGCGCAGGCGCGGGAGCAAGCGGCCGGTCCGTTGCATATAGCGCCGATACCGGTCGCCGAAGTGTTCCGTCAGCATGGCTTCTTCCCGGCCCATGCGCCGGAAGAACAAAACCAGCCTGGCCGCAACCACGGCCGTCAAGAGCCAATTTGCCGAAACCATGCTGAGCGCGATCATGTGCAAGGAAATCATCGTATACATCGGATGCCGGATCCGGCTGTAAAGGCCGCTTGTAATCAGGCCATGATTTTCCTGGAGCTCGAGGTAGGCCGACCAGTAACGACCGAGTTGCCGGTGCACTTCGACGAGCCCGAGGAGCGCGAGCACCGCGAGGATCAGGCCGAACCAGCGCCAGAGCGCCGGAATCGGAAGAGCGCACCAGCGCAACGAGCGGGGCGAGGCGGCGTAGACGCCGATGAGCGCCGCCATGCCGAAGACAAGCGTCGCGTGAAGGATGAAATTGAATCGGCCTTCGCGAAAAAACGCGGCCCGCTTCAATCCATACGCGGCCTGGTGCGGGCGCGCCCGACGTCCGAAATACGTTTGGATGAGCGGAGCGGGCACGGAGACGGCGACCAACCCCACTCTGAACACAACATCATCCGTCATGCTGGCTTTCCGATGCGGAAGACGGATTCGAGTCCGGTCCGCCGCGAGATTGCGCTTGCGTTCACCATTTGCGTATACTCACGGCATGCCTAACATCGATAAATACCCGCGCGGATCATTTTGCTGGATCGAACTCGGAACCACGGACCAGAGCGCAGCTAAGACCTTCTACGGCGCGCTGTTTGGATGGACGCCAAATGACATGCCCATGGGCCCGGACGACCTTTATACCATCTTCCGGATCGAGGGACGCGATGCGGCCGCCGGCTACACGCTGCGCGCCGAGCAGCGCGCTCAAGGCACGCCGCCCCACTGGATGATCTACGTGGCCGTGGACAACGCAGACGACGCCGCTCGGCGCGCGAAAGAACTCGGCGGCAAAGTGCTTGCCGAACCCTTCGACGTCTACGACGTCGGACGGTTGGCCGTTCTGCAAGACCCCACGGGCGCCGTGTTCTGCGCCTGGCAACCAAAACAGTCGACGGCGAGCGGGATCACTGGGGTCGAGGGAACGCTGTGCTGGGCGGACCTGAGCACTCCTGACTCAGCGCGCGCCGGCGAGTTCTATTCCGGACTGTTTGGCTGGAAGATCGAAAAAGAAGACGAAGACCCTGCGCATGCGTACTGGCATATCAAGAACGGTGAGGAGTTCATCGGCGGGATTCCTCCCGCCACGCACCGCGATCCGCAAATGCCGGCCCACTGGCTGGCCTATTTTCTCGTTAAGGACTGTTACGCCTCAGCAGATAAGGCCAAGGAGCTCGGCGCGCAATTCCACGTGCCGCCCATGGTGATGGAGAACGTAGGCACGATGGCGGTGCTGGCCGATCCTCAAGGCGCGACGTTCGCGATCTTCCAGCCGCCCCCGGGCCGCGAGCGCTCATAACGCCGCGCGCGCCGCGAGCACGGCGTCCGCAATCCGCACCGCCGGCATGATCGCGGCAACGTCATGCACGCGGACCACGTGCGCCCCGCCAAGAATCGCAGCCGTCACCGCCGCAGCATCGCCAATCTGTAACATGCGCGCCGCTTCGAGATCGGTGACAGAGCCTGTCTTGAGCAGCCGCCAGGAATTGGGCCTGGAGCGCCCCTGCGTGGACTTTTTTGCGGGCTCGAGCCCTTCGGCCGCCGCCACCGCCTGGACGAAAGACTTGCGTGAAGCGCCCACGAGCAGCGGCAGCCCGAAGCGCTGCAGCCTGTCGAGCGCAGCAATGATCTCGAAGTTCTGCCGCCGCGTTTTGCCGAAACCGAGTCCCGGATCGATGAGAATCTGCGAGCGCCGCACACCCAGGCTCAAAGCCCGGCGCACAGACCAGGCCAGGCCCCGCCCGAGCGAACGCGCGATGGAGCGCGCGAAGGGCCGCTGCTGCATGGTTTCGGGCCGGCCCCTCAGGTGCATGAGGACCAACGGCGCGCGCGCGCGACGCGCTACCCTCGCAACCTGCGGATCGAAGCGCAGGCCGCTCACGTCGTTGATGATCGAGGCGCCGGCCTGGATTGCCTGTTCGGCTATTTCGCTTTTGGTGGTGTCAATCGAGATCGGAAGCGCCGGCGCGCGCCGGTTCAGGCCGCGGATCACGGGCAGCACGCGGGCTAGCTCCACCTCAGGCGATAGCGGAATGGAGCCCGGCCGCGTGGACTCGCCGCCCACGTCGATCCAATCCGCGCCCTGCCGCATCATCTCAAGGCCGTGCGCGATCGCCGACTTCGCGTCCAGGTAGAGGCCGCCGTCCGAGAACGAGTCCGGCGTGACGTTGAGCACGCCCATCACCAGCGTCCGCTCGCCGAGAAGGATCCTGCGGCCGCCGACGTCGAGAGTGAAAGTTGCTCGATGCATTATCGCGGCGAGCAGAGAGTTGGAATCGGTCTAACACGAAGGCGCTCGCGGTCCGCCTCGCCAGGGCATATAGTGACATAGTGACCCAACAGAAGCGCCCTTATCGACACCGGAATCTCCATTGAGAAGGACAAGCTCTAAGCGGAACGCTGGCGGTGCGTCACACACCGCGTGCTAGTTGCCGCGGCCATTCGAATCGGCGCTATCTTGAGCCGCACGACGTCGAACTGCTCGACGCGCAACGGTTGAGAAGGCCTGTCCCGGTTTGGTTGCACCGAAAGTGGGCCAGAACCGACTTAAGTGCAGCGCGACACGAGGCATCCCGTCCAAGAAGCTTTTCAAGCAGAACAATTCGGCTTATGAGACCAGTTAGAACGCAAAGACCGCCACTGCCCCTGAGTCCGACCGGGGTGCGGGAAGTCCCTAAAGCCGGGGGGTTCGTGCCCCTGCCGGCGGGACGCGCACGCTACGAAAGCCGGGGTGTTGAGCCCGCAGCGCGCCATCGTAGTCCGCAAGCTGCGGCACGGCACCCCTCATGCGAGATCCGTTAAAAGTTCAGCATCATCCCGAGCTGGAACAACCGGTTGTCAAGCGCCTGACTGATCACACCGGCGCCTGCCACTCCAATGTTCGCGGCCGGTAAATTAAAATTCGGACTATTCAAGGCATCGTACGTCTCCGCCTTGAACGTCAGGTTCCCTCCCTCGCCGAGTTTCGAGATGGGGAACTTCTTCACCAAGGCGAAATCAACGTCATGAAAGGGCGGCCCATACAGGATGTCGCGCCCCGAGTTTCCGAAGGTATAGGGCGCCGGCGATACAAACGCCGCCGGATTAAACCACTCATTGATCGTCGGATTCGCGACATTTCCGCTGGCGATCCGGTTCGGGCGCCAGCCTCCTGACAAGGCTCCGCTGAGGTCGGCGGTGCCCATCACGGGCGTAAAAGGGGTCCCCGTGCGCGCGGTGAACACGGAGGTGAGTTCCCAACCGCCCAGAATGGCGTCGGCAATCCCGCCTTGGTTCAGGAAACGCTGGCCTCGGCCGACAGGGAACCGGTACATGGCGCTGCCGTTGAATACGTCTCGCTCATCTGTGGCCGCGCCGCCGTAATCCTCGCTCGGAGTATAGGCATCCTGCCAGAAGGCGGGAGCGCCGGTTCCGCCGTTGGCGGTCATCGTATCGAGCGCGTGTGACCAGGAATAATTGGCCGCGAACATCAAGCCGTGGCCCATGTCTTTCCTCGCCGTAAACTGGAAGGCGTTATAATCACCGTAATCTACGGGATCGTAATCGGTGATGCTGGCAAACTGCGGGTAGGGCCGGTTCAATTGGGCATTGCCGACGCCGAGCAGGCTCTGCGGAACCTGATTAAAGTCCCGCCAGTTCCCTGAACCGGGCATGTGCAACGAGCGGTTACCGACATAAGCAGCGTCCAGCAATATGCCTCCTTTGAGCTGATGCTGAACATCCAGCCGATATTGCTCGTTGTAGCCCATCGGCATGTTCGGAGGGTTGTAGCCCACTGACTGGCCGTTCAGGAAATCGTTGGTCAGGGTCGCCCTGCTCGGGTAGAGCGCCGCCGGCGGACCCTGCTGCATGCTGAAGATCGGATGAATCAGGTCCGTGGAAGTTTCGTAACCGGTAATCGCAAATCCTTGTGCCACGTTGTTGCCGTAATTGAACTGGGACCACAGGATGCTGAAGATGCCGTACCCGCCCCGGATCGACCAGTTGTTCTTGGGCGTCCAGGCAAATCCCGCCCGGGGCGCGAAGAAGTGATAGTGGGTGTTCTGTAAATGTGTCCAACCGCTTGGCCCACCGGCGTAGGTCATGGCGCCAGGCGTCCCGGTAGCCGAATTGATCAACGTAGGGTCGAAGTTCGAGATGCGATTGTACGCTTCCCCCCACCCGGACTGAACAACCCATCGCACTCCGGCCGTAAGGGTCAAGTTGGGACGGATCTTAAACTCATCCTGGACAAACGGCTGCGCGGTCCACATCCGTTCGCCGGTGGTGGGACTGTCGTAGACCCCCCAAGTGTCTGGCAGGCCCAAAAGGAAATCCGCGAATCCCTCGCCCGAGCTGCCGGCAATCGAGGGATTCCGCGTGAAAATACCGTTGAAGTCAAACGCGCCTTCCTGACTGCTATTCGAGTTAAACCAATCCTTGGTATATTCGCCTCCCCATTTGATAATGTGCTTTCCCTTGACCCAGGTGAAGTCCGCGGATGGGCCATAGCCCATCTCGGTATCAAGCCCTGACCCGGAGGTCCCAATCGACGTGCTCAGCGAGCCTTCTATGGTGGTAGAGGGGAACATATCCGCAATGGGGTTGGCCAACCCCAGGTTCGCCGGCCAACCCTTGCCGTAAGCCACCGTGTTATACACGCCGTGCTCGCGGGCGAGGGAAACACGGAATTCGCCAACCAGGCGCGGACTGATGGTCCAGACGTCGGTAATCTCCGACTGATATTCATGGATATCCCAGGCATCGTTGTCAATCAACGGGTCGGGAGCGGGATAACCCAGGCCCGCCGGCACGATGTCCAGGTTGCCGGTGAGCCGCTGCGACGAAGTAATGTCGTAGTCGATCTTCGTGTTGTACCATTTGCCGGGCTGCGTCTGGCGGTCCACCCAGTAGAAATTATTGTAAAGCCCCGGCAGGTTCGGCGCGGGGAAGTTGGCCGCGATCTTGGCGGAAACCGGGTCAAAGCGGGACTGCGGGATGATGTTCCCCTGGAAGGGTTGATTGACGTAGTTGCCATTCACTTCGGTCAGCGTGGCGGGATCGTAGATCGTCTGCAGTCCCGGGTCGGTGAAGTTTCCTTCGCGCATCGCCATCGTGGGGAATGTGGCGAACGAGGGGATATCATTAATGTTTGTGTTCTGCTGCCAATTGAAGTGAAAGAACAGTTTGTCATGCTTGATGGGTCCACCGATCGACGCGCCGAACTTGTTCCAGCGCAGCGGTGTTTTGGGGCCTACCGTAAAGAAGTTGGCGGCATCCAACTTGTCATTCTCGAAATACTCAAAGGCGTCTCCGTGGAAGCGGTTGGTGCCGCTCTTGGTGATCACATTGAACACCGAAGTCCCGTTTCCGTATTCGGTCCCGAAGTTCGCGGTGAGCATCTTGACTTCTGCGATATCATCCAAGGGAGGTTGCATCCAGTCCGGATTCACGTCCTCCACCAGGAAGGCACGCCCGCCGTCAACTTGCCAGTTGGAGTTCAATCCCCCCATGCCGTTGACGCCGACGTTCGATCCGTAAGCGCCCCCGTAGCCTCCCGGCGCCCCGCCCTGGTTCACTCCGGGAATTAACGCCAGCAGGTTGTACCAGCTCGCTCCGACGTTGGGGAGTTCGGTTACCGGCGCCCCGGTAATGGTAGTGCTCTGCTCGGCATTTTCCGTTTCCAGCAGTGCAACCGGGGCGCTCACCGTAATGGACTGGGATGTCGCCCCAACCTGTAACTCGGCGTTCAGCGTGATGGTCTCCAGGCGCATCTCGACGTTGCTGCGAATAAACGCCCGGAAGCCCTGCTTGACGAAAGAAATGGAGTACATTCCCAACGGCACAAATGGCGCGTCGTACAGGCCCGTCGCGTCTGTTGTCTCATGTTGGACGACGCCCGTCGAAGTGTTCGTGATCGTGATGATGACCCCCGGAACCACTGCTCCCGATGAATCCGTCACCGTCCCTCGGATTTCACCGCCTTGCCGGCTCTGGCCGGCTGCCTGACCCACCAAAAGGAAAATCGCAAACAGCGTAATTCCTGCTGTGCGCAAGCCCTTAAATGAGTGCACTCGCTTGGACATCTTTTTCACCTCCATAAATACCGGGACTCCAATTTAGGCAGACTGAGTGTGACGCCGCCGCGAAGCCACTCAACCATGTCCGTAGTCGATGGTTTATGGCCAGGCGAAACCCATCATGCCCCAGGAAGTTTGGTCGGTCTTGTGCTCCGCCAACTGCGCCTCCAGCCATCGGTGCAGTTTCTGCATCACCGAACCGCTGTGCTGCTGGTGAAACCCCAGCCGCTCCAGCGGCACCAAGCCCCGCTCACGGAGCACGGTCGCATGGCCGTACCCTTACCCAGCGCTTTCAGAACATAAGCGGTACTCGTCGGGAAAGCTTCCGGCCACGTTCACGAACTCCCGCCATCGAGCTGGGTCGTTTGCGATACTTCCATCAAGACGCCACCCCGAGAGTCAGCATACAACGAGCCCGTAAGAGCCCGCCACCGGGCTACGAAGTCAAGCGCGCTTGAATTATGACGCTGATGGTAATAGCTCGGGAACAGCGTGGCCGGCCTTACCGCGATGCCCGTTGTTGCGTGGTGGCGCCGCGAATCCAATCGAGGATGGTCTTGTACTGCCAGCTCGACTCGTTACCCGCCCAGCGTTGCCCGCCGTTGTGAGTGGCGAGGTAGTCGGAAACGTCACCCCCGGAATCGGTGGGCCGGGTCGGCTTGATGAGGATCAGACTGTGCGAGGGATCACTGATATCGACCACGCGCATCGCGGACTTGTAATTGTCCTCGCTGTCCTGCTGCGAGAACGCGCCTTCGCCATTGGGCGGCTCCAGTTTGAAGATCACGTGGTTGGCGTGACAGAAGACGCAAGCCTTGCCGTCCGGCCCGGGAGTAGCCAGGATCGGTTCCACTTTGCTCACGAAGTAGCCGTAATCGAGCACCGAGCCCGGCTGCACATCCTCCAGCGCCTCCGAGAGCTTCTTCCCTCCGAGCACCCGCTCCGCGATCAGTCGCAGCCGGGGATTCCGCTCCTGACGCAGCTTTTCAAGCTCGGCGCGGAAGTCCGGACGCTGTTCGATGCCGTTCAGCTTGCGCAGCAGGTCTAGCGCGGCGGCGCGAACGTTCGCGTCTGGATCCTCGAGGCTCGCCATCACGCTGTTGAGCACCAGCGGCTGAGCCAGAAAATCAGGGTCTTTGTAGTACTGATTGTGGCCGAGGAAGTAAGCTTGGTCCTGCGACACGGCTCCGCCGGAAACGCCGATATGTCGCCGCATGAACTTGGGATCATTCACTTCTTCGATCAGGATGCCGCGCGCGGAGCTGTTCAGGCGCGCGAACGCCTGCGTGATTTCGCCGGACATTTCGGGCTTCGGGAGAAAGTGCTCAAGGCAGATGCGTATCGCCGCACGCTGCACGTCCGGGGACGCGTCGCCGAGCCCGGCGAACATCTGGGCGCGCAGCGCCGGATCCTCAACCAGCGCGTTGAACCCGGAGGCGGCGTCGAGCACCTGGGCGTAATTCGCGGGCCGCGGCTCGCGTTCCAAAAGCCCGCGCAGCGCGTCAATGACCGCAGTCTGGTGGTCCCAGGCCGAGCCACTCGGTATCGCCGCGAGAAGCGGCAGGACCACAGCCTGACTATCGGGATTCCCGCCGTTCAGAATTCTGACCACCGTGTCGACCAGCGCGGGATCGGGCGCCTTTGAGTCCGCGATATTCAGAATCCCTCTTTGCCCGTTCTCGTAGACGTACTTAACGGCCCCGCGCACCTCCGCACTGGGATCGAGAGAAAGTCGCAAGACCGCGAGCGCAAAATGCGGACCGCCGGCGCCACTGAGTGTGCTGCCTGCCTTCAGAACCTCCATCTTCATCGCGTCGTTCGCGCCCGGACCGCTGAGGCAGTCAATCAGGGCCTGCTCAAGCTCGGGGCCGGAGCTCGGGAAAAAGTGGATCAGGTCGCTGTCGTTCCCCACGCGGGTCTGGTAAAAGCCGTTGTGAACATCGTATTTGAAATCCACCGTCTCGCGGTATGGCGGGTATTCGTAGCCGGGCACGTGCAGGTCAGGGACTCCTTCAACGTACTTGGTGAGCACAGCGGGCAAGCCGATGGAGACCGTTCCCTGCTTGAGCGGCGGCAGAGCGTAGTGTCGAACGTGAAAGTCCCAAAGCGCGTTCAGGATCGCTTCTCTGCCCTCGGGCGGCGCTTTCTCGATCGCGCGCGCGAGCACCCGTGCCTCGTCACGCACGACGGCTTCATATCCGTCTTCGATGCGGTCTTTGTCGCCTTGCGTGGAGGTCGCCTTGATCCACGCCGCCATGTAGCCGGTGTTCTCGTCGAGCATATCGTAAACGCTTTCCTTGAGACCGCGCCGCACCATCGGGTCCTGCTCTCGAGCCAGGCGCGAGGCGACTGCCTGCAGGATTCCATTGCGGACACTGGGCTGGTCCACCTGCCAGTAGTACCAGCGCCACAAGCCGGACGCCGCCTGGAAACGCACGAAGGGCGCGGGATCGCCAAGATCAGCCGTGAGCGCGGAGAGCAGTTTGGGATCGCCAGTGAGCGACTTGAAGTGCTGATTGAATACGCGCGTGGCGCCCCAACGCCTGCGCGCGCTCGGCGAGCGAAGCGCCGCAGTGAGCAGCGCGCGGCCGTTCGCCGCCGCGGCAGGCCGGCGCGAGATGATCATGCGGATGGCCCAGGCAGCGGTACACTGCACCATCTTCGTCGGATCACCCAGGGCCTCGGTGAGCGCCGGCAGCGCTCGACCGTCTGCCGTGTGGCCAAGCGCGCGGGCGGCGGCCTCGCGGGCCAGCGGCTGATCGCTCGTAGCGAGCACGTGACGAATCTGCCGCAGCACCGCTTCCGGAGCCGGGTCCCAGAACTGATCGAGTTGGCTGAGCAGGCGCGGCAAATCATCAGTGGCGAGACGCGTGGGCGGGGGCGGATAGGCGGCGTCCCAGTCCTTGGCTCGCGTCCCGCCCGGGTAAAGCGTGGAAAGCGCCATCACCGCAAATTGGGTGGCCCGGAAAGGTGTATTGAATCCCTGATAGACGGGATCGCCTTCCCAGCTTCCTTCAGGTCTCTGGGCGCGAAGGCAGGCTTCGACGGCGCGGCGGAGATGCTCGTCAGTTTCAGGGCGGCGTCCTGCCAGCGCGAGCGCGAGGATGGCGTGATACGAGATGAAATCTGCGGGCTTGGCGCTCTTGTCGAGCGGATACGGCCACACCCCGTCGGGCGTTTCGTAGCTATAAAGCTGATCGATCAGCTTGTTAAGATCGTCCTGATACTTGTCGCGGCCAATGGTCGCGAGGAAGTGGATTTTCCAATTCAGATCGATCATGTTCTTGGGCTCATAGGGCACCGCAAGACGCTCCACGTTGTCCCGTTCAGCCATCCACTGCGGGTCATGCACCTGGCGGTAGAGCTCATCAAAGGTCTCCCAGCTCTGGGTAGCGATCTCAAGCGGGCTCACGTCGGGCTCGCAGCCGTCGGTCTCGTTGCCCGGCATCTCCTTGACGTCCTTGTAGTGAATCTTCAGAAAGTTGCCGTAGGGGATTGCAAATTCGGCCCGCGGCGCATCATGCGTGACGCTTGATTCGTACATGTGCCCGATCACCGGCAGACGGCTGGCAACCGTCCGGGCGGAATAAATGACCCGCACCCAATTTGTGTCCGGCTCGCCATAGAGCGGCCGGGCATTGTTGTAGATCCGGTCCGTGATGAACTCGAGCGCCTCGCGCTGCGTGGGCGGGTAGCCATTCTGGATGGCCGTCAGATAACCGCGTGCCGCGAACTGCGTGGGATGGCAGGCGATGCAAAGTTGCGTCTCCGAATGGGCCATGGTGGTGCGAAGGGCCACAGCGCCGCGGCGCGGCACGTTCGAAAGCCACGTGTCGCCCATGTCGATCAGGAAGTCCATTCCCGCGCGCACCGCCTGGTGCGGATCAGTGTACGGCGGGACCGGGTAGTCGTAAGTGCGAAGCTGGTAGGCGGGGTGGTCTGCGGCCACGCGCACGTAGTAGGTCCCCCCGGGTTTCAAAATGCGAGTACGGAACTTGTAGAGGCCCGGATAGTTCTGCGTCGCCTCGATACGATAAACGGAAGCGCCATCGGTGTAAGGGACCACGTCCGCTTCGCCCGCCGCATTCTTGCCCAGCGTGAAAACGTCCACGTCGAGGGGCACGTCACGATCCGTCACCGTAAGCTCGAAGTAGGCGAGCCGAGGCTGGGAGCCGTGGAAAGTGAAGCGGAACCACTGGAACCCCTTAAGCATCGCGGCGTAAGCGTCCTCGGCGGGCGATGGAGCATAGGGTCTCTCGTCATCGCTGCCGTAGATGGTCTGGCCAAACTCAAAGGGCTGCGCGCTCTGCCAGTCGCCGTTCGGAGCCGTGGCAATCACGCCGGGCGCACTAGCCCCCGATTCGGTTTCGGGTATCTGTGCCATCGCGGCGTCAAGAGCCGGTGACTTCGCCCCCGCTTCGGCGCCTGGCTCTGGCTCCACAGTCGCCACCACCGGTCCCCTCGCGCGCGGCCGCAGAGTGAAGTAGAAGTCCAGGTCGGCAGCATGCAGCCACTTGTCGCTGACCGCGCCACGGGCGTCAGCCACCGTCACGTGGATCGCCTCCTTGCCCTGCAATTGGGCAGGATCGCGGAGGGAAATTATGACGGCGTAAAGATGCCCTGCGTGCGCCTGGCCCAGCACCACGCGGTGCATCGCTGCGGCGGGATTCGCGGCCCGGCCCAGGCGCGCCGAATGGCACAGCCAGATCAGTATGCCGAGTGCGGCCGCTGCCGCAAAGGCGTGGAAAACGACGGATCCCCCGCGAGAACGCATCGCGAACCTCGAGAAAGTAAGACCTTCTGCAATCTTAGATGAGATTGGGGTGATATGGAATAAAGGCTCCGGCCAACGACCCCGCCGCCACCCCGAGGCGACTCGACGCTCGCCTTTCGCGCCACCGGCCTTATTGGGTTGTCGCTGGCTCAGTCGATGGCCTTTCAGATTCGTTTTGTGGGGGCCCCTCAGGCTGAGGACAGAGTACCGCTATGTTTACCCTTGATTCCCATTCTGGAAAAGGCGAAAGTTAACCTCTACCTCAATAACCGGCGGTAGCTCGCCGGGCTGGCTGCGGGTGATTGCCCACCTTCATGAACGCCTCACGACGTGTCCTCCAGGGTCTCGTTCTGATCTTAACGGTTGCACTAGGCGGCCAGGTCCCTCGCGCGGAAGGTCCGACTGATGAAGCTGGCAAGATTGCCACCTTGCGGGACGGGTTCGTGCACCCACCCGAAGACGCCAAGGTGCTGGTGCGATGGTGGTGGTTTGGGCCGTCCCTCACCCACTCCGAGGTGGCGCGCGAGATGAGGTTCATGAAGGCAGGGGGAATCGGCGGCTTCGAGGTGCAGTCCGTCTATCCGGTGGCGCTCGACGATCCGAGCCATGACTTCACGAACGCCGCGTTTCTGTCAGCATCCCATCTTGATTCGCTTCGCTTTGCCTCATCGGAGGCGCACAAGCTCGGCCTGAGAGTAGACCTGACACTCGGCAGCGGGTGGCCCTACGGGGGGCCGAGTGTTCCTATTACTGAGGCCGCGGGACGCTTGCGCTTCGAAGCCGTACCCGTGAAGCCCGGGGCTGCGGACTTGCCTCTACCATACGTCGGCGCCGGCGAAAAACTGATGGCTGTCTTCCTGGCAAGGGGTGATCCCAACCGGTTCGTTGCGGAAGGCGCCCAGGAGCTTTCCGGCGTCGACGGTGGACGCGTACAGTTGCCCGCCGGTCTCAAAGACCCTCACGTGGCGCTTTTCTTCATTGCCAGCCGCACGGGTCAAACCGTCAAGCGGCCTGCGGTGGGCGCGGAGGGCTTTGTGCTCGACCACTACGACCGCACTGCCCTTGACCACTACCTCACCGCGGTGGGCGACCGGTTGATGCAGGGCTTTCCGTCACATCCGCCGCGCGCCGTATTCTGCGACAGCCTGGAAGTGTATGACTCCGACTGGACCGGTGATTTTCTCGAAGAATTCCGAAAGCGCCGGGGCTACGATCTGATGCCTTACCTGCCAGCGTTGGTGGGAGACGTGGGCCCGAACACGATAGCTATTCGGCATGACTGGGGCCAGACCCTCACCGAACTGTTCAACGACCGGTTCGTAGGGCCCCTTGAGCAGTGGGCGCAGAGCCATCACACCCTGGTGCGCGCCCAGCTTTATGGCACTCCCCCCGCGGTGCTTTCGAGTTACAAGCTCATCGACTTGCCGGAGGGCGAAGGCGCGCACTGGAAGATATTTACGCCTACCCGGTGGGCCGCGTCCGCGAGCCATCTCTACGGCCGGCCCGTGACCTCTTCGGAGACCTGGACATGGCTGCACTCGCCCGCCTTTCGCGCCACGCCGTTGGATCTCAAGGCGGAAGCCGATGTTCATTTCCTGGAGGGCGTCAATCAACTGGTGGGCCACGGGTGGCCGTACTCGCCCGAAGCAGCCGGTGAGCCCGGATGGCGGTTCTATGCCGCAGCCGCTTTGAATCAGCACAACCCGTGGTGGATCGTCATGCCGGACCTTGCACTCTACCTGCAACGCGTGAGCTTTCTGTTGAGGCAAGGGAGGCCGGTGAACGACGTTGCTCTTTACGTGCCAACGGACGACGCGTGGGCACGCTTCTCGCTCCGTAGCGCATCGGTGAGCCAGACAGTGGAACGCTTGCTTGGGTCCACTCTGATCGCGCGCATCCTCGAAGCGGGCTACGGCTTCGATTTTATCGACGACGACGCGATCAACAGGCTCGGGTACGCAAAAGACGGGGCCTTGGTCGTGAATGGCAATCGCTACCCGATCATCATCCTTCCTGGAGTGGAGCGTATTCCTCTGAAGACCCTCGAAAAGCTCGCCGACTTCGCGCGCGAGGGCGGCACACTGGTGGCCACGCATCGCGCGCCGTCGCTCGCTCCCGGACTGATGGCCGCGGACACGGAGACGGGCCGGGTTGCGGAGCTCTCGCAGCGCTTGTTCGAGGAAACCTCAGCTCTGGGCCATCTGGTCAAGGACGGCGACGATCTCGACGCGACGCTCAACGCCGGCCGCCCACCCGATGTCAGCTTATCGCCGGCCGCACCCGACGTTGGCTTTGTTCACCGGAGTACCGGATGGGCGGAAATCTACTTCCTGGCCAATACCGGCAACCAGGCCAGCGCCACTCAGGCCACTTTCCGCGTGCCGGGTCTCGACCCGGAGTGGTGGGACCCGTTTACGGGCAAGATGTTCGCGGCCGACGTGCTTGCTCGCTCGAGCAAGGGGGTTACGCTGCCCCTCAGCCTCGAGCCCTACGGCTCTCGCGTCTTGATATTTGTCAGGCCTCCTGCCTCTGGACTCAGGCCTCGTGCCGGCCGAGTCACCGCGGCGCAAGACTTGCCGGCGCCTGTAGACCTTGGCACCGGGTGGAAGGTGACCTTTCTGCGCACGGAGTCCGAAGCGCAGACGGACCTGACTGACCAAACGCTGTCAAGACTGATGGATGGAGGGCGGAGTTCAGCCCACATGGACCACTTGTGGTCCTGGACGGACGACCACGCCACCCGGTTCTTCTCCGGCCTCGCTCTCTACGAGAAGACGTTCAGCGTACAGCCGAGCATGGTCGATGCCTCGCCCGAACTGTGGCTCGATTTTGGCGAGGGAACAGCCGTTCACCCACTGCCCTCGCGGAACGAAGGAATGCAAGCATGGTTCGAAGGCCCCGTGCGTGAGGCCGCAGTGGTTTACGTGAATGGTCAGCGCGCCGGAGCGGTGTGGCATCCGCCCTACGCCGTGAACGTCACAGGGCTGGCTCGGTCGGGAGAGAATCAACTTCGCGTTGTCGTGGCCAACACCGCGATCAACGAGATGGCGGGTGTCGCCCTGCCGGACTATCGGCTCCTCAACAGCCTTTATGGCGAGCGCTTCACTCCCCAGGACATGGGCCATCTGGAACCGCTGCCCTCAGGTTTGCTCGGAAAGATTCAGCTGGAGGCTCGTCCAGCCGAGCGGGAAGTGGGTCCTTCTGAAATGAGACATGGAGGGGCAAGACCGTGACCTTCAGCGGCTTGTTCTGGTCCGCCCAAAACAACTCCCCGGGACACCAGGCATCCCCATCCATCGGGGCGCAGTGATTCATTAATCGTACTCCGTGGAGGTCACATGTTGGGCTCTACCTTCTCCAAAATGGGCGCGTCTTTGTTGATGATGAGCGCGCTGGCCGGGCCGGCGACTGTGCCGCAATCCGACACTTCAGCGAACACCGATGCACGGCAATGGGTGGCCGCGAAGTTTGCGGGTCAGGCTCCAGTTGGAGTCAAGCAAGGCTTTTTGATCGTTCAAAGAGCCTCCGGTACGGTGCTCAAGAACGGAATCAAGGGTCACACTCTGCGCATTGCAAGCACCCCATACCAGCGAGGCATCAACGCCTCCGAGGGGACCGTAACAGTGCACCTGCCTGGTCCTGGCAAGAGTCTTACAGCAGTCGTGGGCGTGGACAGCAACGACGTTGGTTACTATTCGAATGCCGGGCGCGGAAGCGTGGTGGCCTCTGTCGAAATCGCGGGCAAGCAGGCGTTCGCTTCGGCGTTGCTGCACGAAGGCATGGAGGGAGTTCCGCTTGAAGTGGACCTGGGCGGCGCCACGGAATTCACGCTGAAAGTGAAGCGTGTAGAGGCAAGAAAGCCTTGGGACGATCCGGAGTGGGACCAGGCGGATTGGGCGAACTCTCGAATCGACCTGCAAGACGGCAGCACGATCTGGTTGGCCGACCTGCCCATTGGACCCTTGCCAGGACCCTACACGCTCGACCCGCCATTCTCATTCCGCTACGGCGGCGAGTGGTCCGCTGACCTGCTCAAGACGTGGAAGCTGACGCGCAGCGAGCGATCGCTGGACGCTGACCGCACCGAGTACACTTTGTTATACCGCGATCCCAAGACCGGATTGTCGGCGCGCTGTGTGGCGGTCGCTTACCACGATTTTCCAACCGTGGAGTGGACGCTTTCCTTCAAGAACGACGGCTCAAGCGATAGCCCGATCCTGGAGCAGATTCAGGCTCTGGACACGGGGTTTGAACGAAGCGCAGAAGGGGAGTTCCTTCTGCATCATAGCAAAGGTTCAGCAGCGTCGCCGACGGACTACGAGCCTCTTGAGACGCCTCTCCAGCCGAAAGCGGACGAGCGGATTACGACCACAGGAGGCCGGCCCACCAACAGTGATCTGTGCTATTTCAACGTTGAGTGGCCTGGTCGCGGAGTGATCATTGCGCTGGGGTGGCCAGGGCAGTGGGCGGCGGAGTTCCGGCGAGATGAAGGAAGACGCGTTCGCGTCCAGGCGGGGCAGGAATTGACTCACTTCAAGCTGTTGCCCGGCGAAGAGGTTCGGAGCCCGCTGGTGGCGCTGCAGTTCTGGCGGGGTGACTGGATCGGGGCACAGAACACATGGAGACGGTGGATGATTGCCCACAACCTGCCCCGCCCGGGCGGCAAACTGCCGCCGCCACAGGCTGCGGCGAGCAGCGGCCGCTTTACCATCGAGATGCAGGAAGCAAACGAAGCCAACCAGAAGCACTTCATCGATGCCTATCTCGAGAGCGGCTTCCACTTCGATTACTGGTGGATGGACGCCGGCTGGTATATCTTCAAATCCCATTGGTATGCCACCGGGACTTGGGAAGTCGATCCCGAGCGATTCCCCCATGGCCTCTGGGCCGTCAGCGATTATGCCCACCAGAAGAACCTCAAGACGATTGTCTGGTTTGAGCCGGAGCGCGTGGCACCGGGCTCCTGGCTATACGAGAACCGCCCGCAATGGTTGCTGGGTACCGAGGGGAAGGACAAGCTGCTGTACTTGGGGAACCCGGAAGCATGGCACTGGCTGGTGGAGCACGTCGACGGTCTGATCAAAGACCAAGGGATCGACCTCTACCGCCAAGACTTCAATTTTGATCCTCTCGGCATCTGGCGATCCAACGACGCTCCGGACCGGCAGGGGATCACCGAGATTCGTCACGTCACCGGGTATCTCGCATACTGGGATGAGCTACGACGACGTCACCCCGACATGTTGATTGATACCTGTGCTTCGGGTGGCCGGCGAAACGACCTGGAAACTCTGCGTCGCGCCGTGCCCCTGTGGCGGAGTGACTATCCTTACGAGCCCACGGCCATGCAGGATCAGACCTACGGGATGGCGCTCTGGATTCCCTACTTCGGAACAGCCGTCAATTCGGATGACCCATATGCGTTTCGCAGCCAGATGGTGCCTGCCGTGGGCGTCGGCGTCGAGCCGGGCAGCAAGGAAATCGACTACAGCCGCTATCTACGGCTGCTCGCACAGTGGCGGGCTGTTTCAAATGATTACTATGGAGACTACTATCCGTTGACACCCTATGCCCCTGCGAATGACGTGTGGTTGGCGTGGCAGTTTGACCGCCCCGACGTCGGGGAAGGGATGGTGCAGGCATTCCGCCGGCCCCAGAGTCCGTTTGAGTCCGCACGTCTTAAACTGCGAGGATTGGACCCGGACGCCCACTACACGGTTCGAGACTTGGATCAACCGCAGGGGAGGGAGATGGATGGGCGGGAACTGACGGAGGGCGGCCTGCTGGTTTCGATAAGGGAGCGGCCAGGCGCAGTCATGATCACGTACAAGCGAAACTAAGTCCAGTGATTGAGGCATGATTGAGGCATGACGGTTCGGAGGTGGGTCCCGTGATCGCTGAGCGGGCTCGGCGCCCAAAATCAGAGAAGCAAAAATCAGAGAAGCAAAAATCAGAGAAGCGATTGCATTCCCGTGCAGTCAGGTGTTACGTTACCGGTCGGGCCCGAAAAGACCAAGGGACGGAGTCGCCGGTCTCCATCGGGAGACGAGTTAAGAAATCCCGACGACGCAGGGAGGGAATCACATGGTGAGTTTGAGCGACGCACGCAGGGTCATTGCGGCCGCTGAAAAGAAGGCTGCCGAAATCGGTCAGCCCATGAACATCGCGGTGGCGGACGCCGGCGGCAACCTCGTCGCCCACGTTCGCATGGATGGAGCCTGGATCGGAAGCATCGATATCTCAATCAATAAAGCTTACACGTCGCGGGCTTTCGACATCGCTACCAAAGACTTGGCGACGCACAGCCAATCCGGGGGTCAATTCTTCGGCATTCACGCTTCTAACAACGGGAAGATTATGATCTTTGCGGGCGGCATTCCTCTAAAGCGCGACGGCAAGGTCGTGGGGGCTATTGGCGTCAGCGGCGGCTCCGGCGAGCAGGACCATGCGGTAGCGGAAGCCGGGGCTGCAGCATTCTGATGGCGCCCGTACTTTGACAGCATCGCGAACGGCCCTGGATCGCAAGCGGTCTTGGGTGCATGGCCGATCCGTTGGCCGATGAGCGCCGGGAAAGTGCCTTTTCAGACGGGCTTCCCGGGTAATCCAATCAGGAGGTTGAATCGTGTCAAGCAATCGTGGTTTGGCGTACATGGGGACGGGAGTCGTGGAAGTAAAGGGCATGGATTATCCCAAGCTCGCGCTCGGCGACCGCAAGTGCGAACACGGCGTGATTCTGAAGATCGTATCCACGAACATCTGCGGAAGTGACCAGCACATGGTTCGGGGCCGGACGACGGCGCCCAAGGGGTTAATTCTGGGTCACGAAATTACGGGAGAAGTGATCGAGAGAGGCCGTGATGTGGAATTCATCAGGGTCGGCGACCTAGTCTCCGTGCCGTTCAATATCGCCTGTGGGCGCTGCCGCAATTGCAAGGAGGGCCACACCGGCGTGTGCCTGAATGTGAATCCGTCCCGGCCCGGCGCGGCCTACGGCTACGTTGATATGGGCGGATGGGTCGGAGGTCAAGCAGAATACGTGATGGTCCCTTACGCCGACTTCAACCTGCTGAAATTCCCGGACAAAGCCCAAGCCATGGAAAAGATCCGTGACCTGACTTGTCTTTCGGACATTCTGCCGACGGGCTATCACGGTGCTGTCACCGCCGGAGTGACGACTGGCTCCACGGTTTACGTGGCGGGTGCCGGGCCCGTGGGCCTCGCATGCGCCGCCGCTTGCCATTTGCTTGGAGCTGCATGTGTGATTGTGGGTGACATGAATGCTGACCGCCTCGCCCAGGCTAGAAGCTCTGGCTGTGAGACGGTAGATCTGCAGGGAACAGACAAGCTTGGCGAGCAGATCGAGCAGATCCTGGGAGTGCCGGAAGTGGATTGCGCCGTGGATTGCGTGGGCTTCGAGGCTCGAGGTCACGGAGCGCACTCTTCAAAGGAAGCTCCCGCGACGGTTCTGAACTCCCTGATGCAGGTTACGCGTGCGGCCGGCGCTGTCGGAATTCCGGGGCTTTACGTTACAGACGATCCCGGCGGCATTGACGATAACGCGAAATCAGGCAATTTGAGCATTCGCATTGGCTTGGGCTGGGCCAAATCACTGCACTTCATGACCGGCCAGTGCCCGGTGATGAAGTACAACCGAGCTCTGATGATGGCGATTCTATACGACAAGATCAAAATCGCGAAGGCGGTCAACGTGCAGGTAATCACCCTTGACGACGGCCCCCGGGGTTACAAGGACTTCGATAAGGGAGCAGCCAAGAAGTTCGTTATCGATCCTCACAGCAGCATCTCGCGCAATTAGAAGCAAACCTCGTAGCGAGGCTGCTGGGTGAGGTGCGGTACAGGTCCTCATATCCTTCTGGGGTATCCACCTGGTAGTGTGTCAGGCCGCGCAAGGGGAGTGGTATCCAGCCGGGCTGGCCACGGCAAACAGAACCGGGATGAATCCCTGGACGTCGTTGTCCTCAGCATCAGCGCATTTGTGGATGGCCTGCACTTCCACAGCACTCCGCGCCTCCTGCCTGGTTCCTCCCAACAAGATGCAGCCGTTTTGCCTCTCCCGGTTTCACGGTCTCGCGCATTTGACCCACTTCCCTGACAGAACACTGACAGTCATCGGTTCCAGAACCTGTTGCGTTTACTACGGCGACGGAGATGCAGCCGAAATCTCGCGTGCTCAGAGATTTTTCTGTGGTAGTACCACATGTGTTGTGAGATAATCGTGTGGTTCTACCACAGGAGCCATAATGGGCGAATCGAAACTCGGTCTTTTGCAAGGAACGCTGGACGTGATGGTCCTGCAGACTCTGGAGGTAATGGGTCCGCGGCATGGATACGGCATTGCGCGCCGCATTGAGCAGGTAAGCGGGAACCAAGTTCTTCTGAACCAGGGGACGATTTACGCGTCACTGGTGCGATTGCAGCAGCGTGGATGGATCGCGGCCAAGTGGGGCACGTCAGACAAGAATCGCAAGGCGAAGTTCTACTCCATTACAAAGGCTGGTCAAAGCAGCTGGCGCAGGATGCCGCTTATTGGCAACGGCTGGCGGGAGTCATGGGGCGGGTCCTCGCGCTGCAGGGCCAGGAAGGTGAAAAATGAGGGGTTCTTTCCGAGAAGCGTTCAACCGGGTTCGTTCGTTCTTCCGCAAACACCCGCACGATCAGGAACTCAACGAGGAGATGGCCGCACATCTCGAGATGGCGGTCGAGGAGAACATCGCGCGCGGTATGTCTCCCGAAGAAGCCCGGCGCCAGGCGCTTGTCCGATTTGGCGGGGTAACGCAGGCGCATGAACAGCACCGCGAATCACGCGGACTGCCCTCGCTTGACGTCCTGATGCACGACCTGCGTTTCGCCTTCCGCACCTTGAACCGCGACGGCGGCTTCACAATTGTCGCCGTGCTGATTCTTGCCTTGGGCATCGGCGCAAATATTGCCGTCTTCAGCGTGGTGAATACGATTTTGCTGCGCCCACTGCCGTTTCCCGACGCACAGCGCCTGGTGCGAATTGTGGAGAAGGATCCGAAGTCCGGCGAATCCAGCAAGACGTATACCGCGGATGCGACTCAGGACTTCCAGCAACAGAACCACTCCTTTGAGTCTGTCAGCGGCTACTTCGCTTTTACCGGTCCTGACAACTTCAAGCTTGTTGGGAAGGGCCAGCCCGTTCCGGCGACAGGACTCTTGGTGGCGGAAGGCTTCTTCCAGACACTCGGTGTACAGCCATCGCTCGGGCGGTTGTTCAGGTCTGAGGAATTCGTTGAGCACGCCCAGCCGGTGGTCCTGTTGAGCTACCCGTTCTGGAAGCGACAGTTTGGCGGTGATACCAGCGTTGTCGGACGGTCCATCGACCTCTCTTCTTTCGATCTCCCGTCTCTCTCGCGGAGCAATTCTTCCGCGACCGTTATCGGAGTGCTCCCGGATACATTCGATTTTGGCTCGGTCTTTTCGCCGGGCGCCAAGGTCGATCTGTTCGCAACGTACATCATGGATGACTTCCGCGAGGACGGGAACGACCTGGCATTGGTCGGTCGGCTCAAACAGGGAGTGCCACTGGCGCAGGCCCAGAGCGAGGCAGATCAGCTCTTTCCACAGTTCTATTTCGAGCATAAACACCCGGATTACGGAAAGGGCTACACAGGCCAGCTTACGGGATTGAAAGAATACGTCAGCGGCAAGCTGAGGCGACCCCTGATCGTGCTGTGGTGCGCTGTTGGACTGATTCTGCTGATCGTCTGCGTGAACCTGTCCAACTTGCTGCTGGCACGGGCAGCCGCGCGCAGCAGGGAATTTGCGATGCGGCGCGCTTTGGGAGCAAGCCGCAGCCGCCTTGTGCGTCAATTATTGACGGAGAGCCTGGTGCTGGCGCTTGCTGGAGCGGCGGTGGGGCTGGGATTTGCCTGCCTCATCATCTCGTATCTGGCCCACCAGAGGTCGATCGCGCTGCCGCTCCTCAGCATGGTGCGCGTGGACGGGACGGTACTGGCATGGACGCTATTGATCGCCGTGGGCGCGGCAGTTCTTTTCGGACCAGCGCCGGGCCTGCGCATGTCGAGTGGCAATTTACAGGAGACACTGAAAGACGGCGGGCACGGAGCCAGTGATGGCAGAAAACATGAGCGCACACGCTCGTCGCTGGTGATAACGGAAATCGCTTTGGCTTGCGTGCTTCTGGTGGGCGCGGGTTTGTTGCTCCGGAGCTTTCTCCGCGTTCTTGACGTTGACCTGGGCTTTGAGCCCAGCCGCGCAGCCGCTCTCAGTGTTGACTATGACGATGGCGGAAATCCTTCGAAGCGAGTCGCGATATGGCAGGACGTTGTGAGCCGCGGTTTGACGATCCCGGGCGTGGAGGCGGCGGGCATATCCGACAACCTGCCCATGAGCCGGAACCGAAGTTGGGGCATCGCCGCGAAAGGTGCGCAGAAGCCCACCAACGGCGATTTCATTGGGGTATTTGTCTACATTGTGTCGCCGGGCTACCTGAAAGCGATGGGGATGCACCTGTTAGAAGGCCGCGACGTCAGCTGGGAGGATCTCGCTGACAACCGAAGCGTGGCGATCATCAACCAGACGGTGGCGCGGAAACTGTGGCCGGGCCGGGACCCGATTGGACGCACAGCCATCGCCGGCGGAATGGATTCGGAGGTGATCGGTGTGATTGCCGACGTCCGCGAAAGTAGCGCCGAGGATAGCGCAGGAGCGCAGATGTACCTGCCGGCGACGAAGCAGTTTGGTCCGGAAGGTTGCAATCTCGTGGTGCGTTCGAAGCTGCCTCCGGCCGCGCTGGCACCGAGCGTGATGAGGACGCTGCGGCAAATCAATCCGGGACAGCCCGCGACGGAATTCAAGCCGATCCAAGGACTCGTGGACCATGCAACTTCTCCACGTCGCTTCTTTGTGCTGCTGGTAGGCATCTTTGCCGGTCTCGGACTGCTTCTGGCGTCGCTGGGAATTTATGGCGTGATCTCATATTCCGTCACGCGGCAGACCCAGGAGATCGGCATCCGCATGGCGCTTGGCGCGACGGAAAGCCGTGTGCAACTTGATGTGATCTGGAAGACGCTGCGACTTGCGCTGATCGGCATCTCGGTCGGAGCCGTCGCTTCGCTTGCGGTCGCGCGCCTGATCGCCTCCCTTCTGTTTCAAACTGCTCCAACTGATCCGCTGACATTTGCCGGGATGCTGCTCCTCCTAACAACTGTCGCGCTGCTCGCTGGATATCTGCCGGCACGAAGGGCTTCGAAGATCGATCCAATGGTTGCGCTGCGTACAGACTGAAGTCAGAGCAGCCTCGCCTCTCAACGCGGGCCTGAAGACCGTCATTCCGGGCCGGCGTTCGCCAATCAGGGCCGCTGGATAGGTGTTGGGGACGGCCCCACCCACCAGTCAAGGCCTCATTGGGAACGGGAAACGCCCCTTGTGGAATGTGGGCCGAAAGGAAGGCGCTTTCGCGCGATACCCCGTAACGCGCAGGACCTCCAAGAGAGGGAGCAGGGGTGCTGCCTACTCCTGTTTCTTGTCCAGTTCGGCCCACCGAGCATACAGTTTGTCGACCGTCCTCTGGACTTCCTCTATCTGAGCACAGGTGACCAGAAGGCGGGGGGCGTCGCTCATGACCGCGGGGTCTTCCAGCGCCATGTGTAAATTCCTGAGCTCCTGCTCTGCCTCGACAATTTTCTCTTCCATGGCCGTAAACTCGCGACCCTCCAGATACGAGAGCTTCTTCTTTGCCGCCGCTGGCCGGGCGATGTCCCCTAAGGAAGGTGATCGCGGGGCCACGGCTGAGATGCTGCGCACGGCCTTTGCCTGCTGGGTGCGCTGCCAAAGGTCCCACTGTGAGTAGTCGCCAAAACGCTCCGCTCCGCCCAGACCGTCAAGGCCAAGGACGACGGTCGAGACACGGTCCAGCATGTATCGATCGTGCGTTACGAGCACCAGAGCTCCCGGATATTCGAGCAGGCTCTCTTCCAGGATCTCCAAGGTCGGAATATCCAAGTCGTTGGTGGGCTCGTCCAGCAGTAAGACGTCCGCCGACTGGAGCATGAGTTGCGCGATCAACACGCGCGCCCGTTCTCCGCCGGAAAGTTGGCCGACCGGCTGATTCAGATCATCAGTGGCAAAGAGAAACCTTGCCGCCCATGAGACAACGTGAATCACCCGCTCCTGATAAATCACCGAATCGCTGTCCGGCGCCAGGGCGCGACGCAAGCTCAGCTCAGGGTCAAGCTCGCGATTCTGGTCGAAGTACACGATCCGCAATGCCTCAGCCCGGCGAATCTCGCCGGTAGTGACCTGGATGTCGCCTCGCAGCAGACGGAGGAGCGTGGTCTTGCCGCTCCCATTTTGTCCAGCCAGCCCCACCCGCATTCCCGACCTCACGGTGAAATTCAGGCCTTCGAACAGGGTGCGATCACCGATCGCGTAGCCGACGCCATCGAGCTCGATCAGCTGTTTTGTTTGGCGGTCCGATGCCGAGAAGTCAATCTTGGCGGCAGCAGTGCGGGTTCGGGCGTTCAGGTTTGCCAATTCACCAATCATTTCGTGAGCCTTGTCGATCCGCGCTTTGGCCTTGGTGCGGCGGGCCTTGGGACCCCGGCGCAGCCATTCCAGCTCCGTGTGCACGCGATTGGCGAGGGAATCCTGCCGCTTTCCCTGCGCCTCGAGGTGCGCTTGTTTCTTCTCGAGGAACCTGCTGTAGTTCCCTTTGACACGAAGTAAGCCATCCTGATAGACGCGATTCAGCTCGACCACTTCGGTCGCAATGTTTTCGAGAAAGTACCGATCGTGACTCACCACCACGCAGGCAAACTTTGCATCCTGAAGGAGCGATTCGAGCCACTCAATGCCGGCAAAATCCAAATGGTTGGTGGGCTCATCGAGAAGCAGAATATCCGCCTGCTGCACCAGCCCCTCGGTGATCCTGAGACGCTTGCGCCAGCCACCTGACAAGGCCATGGCGGCAGTTTCAAAGTCCATGAAACCGGCGCGGCCAAGCGCCTCGGCAGTACGGGCCGGGCGCTCCGCCGAAGGGACTGCCGCCCGTTCGAGGGCTTTCTCCACCACGGATCTGACCGTCTCCCCAGGCGCAAAATCGGACACCTGCGCGACATAGCTGAGCCGGCTGCGCTTGCGTGTCGCAACATCGCCACTGTCAGGTCTCACGCGACCGTCGAGAATCTCCAGCAGGGTGGACTTGCCCGAACCATTCGGCCCAATCAGGCCGATCCGGTCGCCTTCCGAGACTGTGAAGGAGAGATTCTGGAACAGCGAGGTGATTCCATAACGCTTCGATACTCCTTGGGCATTGATGATGGGGGTCAAATTACTCGCTCTTCTCCTGAATTGAATTGGGAAGGGCTGCTGCGCTGAACGTTCGTCAAGAGCTTTACGTCATCCTTCGAGAGGCCGTCTCCGTTGGTCAACGGAAAACAGATCGACTCGCTCAGATCCAGTATTGTGGCACACTCAAAGTTATCTTGAGCGCCGTTCCTTTGTCATCTCGCGCCATTGAGCCATGTCTCTCTTGAACACGCTGCCGGCAATCAGCCTTCAGCGGACCAATCGCGCTCTCCCATCGAATAAGGAGCCGCGGGACCCGGCCCTCCTGGACCATTACGTATCAAAACACAGCATTCCGATTGTTGGCCCGGTCCAAGGGCTGGTCGTCACGGTCGAGCGCTGTGTCTGGCACGCAGGCCCAGCGCGCTTCAAGCGCGCGCGACCGCAGCCGGACTCTCGGCCCCCGAGAAAAACCACCTTCGTGGTGAAAACGGAGAATTTCTTTGGAGAATTAATCAGTGAAACGCTGAACCAGCCAGGTTACTGCGCGACGTTGCAGATGAGGCTCCAAGGGGAGCACCCGCCTCGCCTCACAGTTCGGTTAGAGCCCGGTGAACCATCTGAACGCTGATCGCGCCCTCGCCGACGGCCGACGCCACCCGCTCAACGTTACCCGAGCGAGCGTCCCCCACTCGCCTTCAGCGGGTTCTCGGCCCGAACCGAGGAGACTGTTAGCAGCACAGCGTTATACCGTAGACCCCCTCCGATGACGATCATGTCGTAGCCGTTTATTGCGGGAGCCCTGTACCGGCCTGCTCCGCCACCATGTACTCGGCGTACCAGGCGGGCCAGTTTGGATCTGCCGTGCCGATGCGCTTCTCGTGCTCGCCGTGGGCGGCCGCCGCACGCCGAAGCGCGCTCGCGAGGTCGCTTGCGGAGCTGAACGAAGTCGCGGCAGAATCTATGCGCCCGGGAAGCCGGATCGTGATCTCCTGCAGCAGCCAGCCGTTGCCGTCGGGATCGCTGAAGGAGGCGAATGATCGGTAGGTACGATGCTCGGGATCGAGACCGCTGACCCGGAGCCGCCCAAAGAGGTAGGGCTCGTCCGGGCCGGCGTACACCCCGCCGGCGTCGTGGAACACCTCGCTGATCGCGACGCCATGACCGAGCAGTTCGGCGCGTGCGGCTTGGATATCGGAGACGATCAAATACAAGCCTTGGGCGGAGCCGGGTGCCGCCGCGGTGACGTTCTTGCCGAAGATGACCGAGCAGCCGGACCCCGGAGGAGTGAACTGGATCACGCGGAAGTCGTGACCGCTGTCGTAGTCGGCGTCGAGCCGCCACCCAAGCCTCCCATAGAACTCTTTCGCGCGGTCGACATCCGACACGGGGATAACGACGATTTCGAGCTTCAGGTCGACTCTTGCAACGGTCTCTTCTCTGGCGTCATTACTACGGACTTCGTTCGCGCTCATGGCTGCCTCCTTGGGTTGTGTCATCTCCGTGTCCGCTTTGTGGTCGAGAGAAATGGTCGATACTTTCGTCCCTGAAAATGTCTAACCAAACGTGAAGTCAAGGGCGTGCACGCCGGGATCGAGGAATTCGATCTGGAAAGTTCGGTCTACGATAGGTCCTTTTTGCCGGATGAGCTGGTAAAGCCTGGGCTCCCGAATTTCGCCGGAGCCGTCCGGGGCAATGTCAACGCCGCAGTTTTCCCCGGGAGCGGCGCCATCCAATCTGACGACAAAGCGAACGGGCTTTCCGTCCTTTGCGGGAGCCAGCACCAAGTGCAGGTCGCGGCTGTGGAACCGGAACACGATCTTTCCAGGCACTGCCTGGAGCACGGCGCTCTCGGCATTGACGTTCCACGACCCGCTCAATCCCCAATGATTTAGAGAGAGTTTCCCGGGCGCACTGAAAATCTGAATTGAATCTTTGTGCACTTTTTCGGGTGAAGCGAAATTCTGGGCCTGGCGAAATCCGATATATGTTTCGGGAGATCGACCATCCGTCCAGTCGGGAGCGGCCTCGATTCCAACAGCGGATACGCTCGTCCTGTCCGAAGCGAGGTCCGTGACCCCATCTTCCATCAGAAGTTCCTGGATAACGTGCTCCATTTCGCCATAATCGCCTTCCCCAAAGTGGTGGTACCGAATTCGTCCCTTGGCGTCGACGAGATACTGGGCGGGCCAAGCTTGATTGTTAAACGATTCCCAGATCTTATTCTTGCTGTCGATGGCGACAGGGAAGGCAACGTTAAAATTGCGCACGGCATTTTCTACGTTCACCGGTTCGTGCGCGAATGAAAACTCCGGCGTGTGCACACCGATCACAACTAAGCCCGCATCCTTATATTTTGCGGCCGAGCTCTTCACATAGGGCATGGGCCGCAGAGAGTTGATGCAGGTGTAAGTCCAGAAATTAACCAGCACAACCTTTCCGCGAAGCGACTTGCGGCTCAAGGGAACTGAATTGAGCCAGCCGATGGCGTCGTCCAAGTCAATCATGGCGCCTTCGTCGCCGCGCAAAGAGTGAAATCCGCGCGGTGAGGTCGCGTCAGCAGCTAGCTTTCGGGGGTGGAATGCGCCGATCAAACTGTCTTCCGCTTTGGCAGTATTGATGATGTGAAACCTCGTGAGTACATTCGCGTTGGAACACAAAGCAAGTGCTACAAGTCCGACGATGCCCGCCACGCCAAGTGCGCGACGCGCCGAATCCGAGGTAAATGAATGTCGTCTCATAGTCGTGACCTCTATTTCTGTGCCTGTTAAGGTCGATCGAAGGCGTTGACATCAATGATGGCGTTGGCAAAGGCTTCCGGAGCCTCCTGCGGCAGATTGTGCCCTATGCCGCCGGTGAGGTTGCGATGCTCGTACCTACCGACGTACTTCTTGGCATAGACGCTCGGGTCAGCATGCGCTGCGCTGTTCGCGTCGCCTTCCAGCGTGATTGTCGGACAAGCGATCGTTGGAAATGTCGCGATCTTTTTCTCCAGTTCATCGTATTTTCGCTCGCCGGACTCCAGGCCCAAATACCAGCGGTAGTTGTACAGAGAGATACGAACGAAATCCGGATTTTCAAACGCCGTAGCAGAGCGATCGAACGTTTCATCGTCGAACGCCCACTTCGGTGAGACTTGCTGCCAGATGAACCGGTTGAAGTCCTTGGTGTACTTGGCGTAACCAGCTTGACCGTGGTCTGTGGCGAAGTAGAACAGATACCACCATTGGTTCTCAGCGCTTGGCGGCAGTGGCATCTGGACGGCAGCCTGGCTACCAACGAGATAGCCGCCCACCGAGACCAGGGCCTTGACGCGCTCAGGCCAGAGAAAAGCCAGAAGGTTCGCGTTTCTGGCACCCCAGTCAAATCCCCCCATGACCGCTTTATCGATCTTGAGTGCATCCATGAAGCTGATGGCATCGGCTGCGACTGCGGCCGGCTGAGCGTTGCGAGGCGTCGCGTCGGAGAGAAACCGCGTTTCGCCGTAGCCTCGCAAATATGGCACCAGAACACGGTAGCCAGCCGCTGCGAGGATAGGAGCGACATCGACGAAGCTGTGAATATCGTAAGGCCAGCCGTGGAAAAGCAGCACCGGGTGGCCATCCGCCGGACCGGCTTCTGCATAGGCGATGCTGAGTACGCCGGCGTTGACGTGCTTTAGCGGGCCGAATGATGCGTTTGTGCCCGGCTTAATCTGGGGAACATTGGCCGGTTTCGCTGTGCTGGATTGAGCATCCAAAGAACCGATCATGCCGAACTCGGCGGCTGCAATAGTCAAGGCCGCAGCGCCAAAAAAACGGCGGCGATCATGATTAATTCCTTCGGATATTTTGATCGTACTCATTCTCTTATCTCCTTTGTTTGAATGGATTGCACTCATTGGAGACGGCGCGCCGGTGTGAACGCACCGGCCCCGATTCCGCGCGATGCTCCTGTGATGATTGCAGTCTTGTGGTCCGGCATGTAAACTCCCGTTTAAAGACGGCTCGCACAGGCGCGATCACACCAGATTCGTTGGGAAGAAACAATTAGACGATGGTATCGACCACACCTTCGTATCAGCCGGCGGGAGTGAGACACTCTGAAAACTGATACCAAAGTACAATGGACATGCACCTACGGGGCGGCTCATCCTTCGCTGGCAGTTGACGCGGGGAGCCACTGCCGAGGCGTAAGGTGAGGAGCCACTATGAGAAAAATCTCGGCGCCCATCTCTTTAGCTGGGTCGCAACTCGGCCAAACACGTCATGTCTGCGCATTTTTCAATAGCGATGAAGAAGAGTATCGCGTGTTATTGCCGTTCATTAAGGATGGGTTCGAGCGTGGAGACAAGGCGATTCACGTCCTTAGTCCACATCAACACCGTGACCACGTACAACGATTAGCTGGCATAGGAATCGACTCGACCGCTGTCCAACGAAGCGGCCAATTCGAACTTCGGAGCAGCACTGAAACCTACCTTCAAGACGGTCGGTTCGATCAGGATCGCATGCTGCAGTCGTTCGAGCAGATGGCGAGCGGCAATGCCGAGGGAGGATTTCCCCTGAGTCGCATTGTCTGCCGCATGGACTGGGTGCCTGACGGTCAGTCGCACATCGACGATCTGATTGGGTTTGAAGCGAGGGTCAATGATGTGTGGTGTCGCCACGATGATGCGGTCATCTGCACCTACCACCTTTCGAAATTCAGCGGAGACGCTGTGATTGACATCATGCGCACGCATCCGTTGGTCATCGTCGGCGGCATTCTCCAGCACAATCCGTTCTTCGTGCCGCCGGGGGAGTTCCTGC
>DASZIG010000013.1:0-14634 GCA_035949375.1 Terriglobia bacterium
TCCTTGACGCGGTAGTGATCGAACTCAGTGGCGGCCCCGGTCCAGGTCAGGCCGTCGCTCCTTCCGAACTTTTCCGAGCTCTCGCTCATCCGTCCCCCGAACCATGCCCCCGCGCCACCACCGCCCGGCACCAATCGTGTCTTCGCCTTCCTGCCCGTCAGGGGCTTGCCCTCGCCGCGCATCAAGTCCTGCCCGAAGGTTCGCGCATTCTTACCCATTTTCACGCTGCCACGTTCCAGAACAGTGCGCCCGGCGTTGCCCGCTGCCGGACGAATCGCCAGGCCTTGGCGTCGAAGTTGCTGCAGGAGGGAAACGGCGGCCTGAGCCTCGCATCCTGCTCGAACTTCTCCGGCGCCTTGATGACCTCGGCGCAGCCGGCATTGGGAACTGCTCCCACCTGCACTGCGAAGAACCGGGCAGACGGCCACGCCCGCTGCAGCGCCCGTGACAACACACCACTGCCGGCAACGGTCCAGACCTCGCGGGGGTTCGCCTTGAGGCTGCGCGCAAGATCCGCCAGGGCCTCAATGAAGGCCGGCGTATCCAGGCCGAAGGGCAGAAGTTTGGCCCCGGTGACAGCGCAGTACTGGCGAGCCCGCGCTTTCAGGACACTCATATAACCGCACGGGACCTCGATGATGCGCGCCCCTGCGGCCTCGGCCTCAAGCGTTCGGACGTGTTTGACGCTTCGCCGGGCACAGAACACCGTGGCCCGCCGGCCAGATTCGCGGGCTACGTGCGCCAGGGCCACCTGTGCGTACCCGTAAACGGGCGAGGCGTAGACGTACTCACCGGCGCCGTTCATCAAGACCGGCAATGCCCGCCGCTTGGTCCCGCCCGCCAGCAGGTCGTCGCGTACCACCAGCACGTCGTCGATCTCCTGTAGTTGCGGTCCGACATGACAACCATGTAACATCTGAGCACCGCCAGGCATCCCTGGGGGCAAGATTGAATTGGGGGCAGCCCGATTCTCATTGGGATTAGACTCCCCTCCGGGAGTCGGGCACCTTTTCTTGCCCAAGTACTCAAACGTTTCGCCACCGCTGTGGCTCATTCGATTGCCTTTCCGCTGCCGTCGCCGCGCTGATGCTTGCTGTAGTCTGCAGCCGGCCGGGGGCTGCCGCCGGGCGACGCCTTCCACCGCGCACGCGCCTGCTCCGCGGGCTCAAGCCCCAGCAGGTTGCCCTCGCCGCCCCGCCCCAACTCGCTCTTGATGCCAAGCGCAATCCAGGCCCGCTTGCGGTCCTGCCAATATCCTTGCCGTGCATCAAGCACCGAGAACGGCGGGACGCCGAAGCGCTCCACGAGAGTTCGGCGGGCTTCCTCGGGCGACGCCGGGCCGCCGTCGTCAGACATGAGCTCGGCGAGTTCCTCCTCGTCCCAGAACTGCCCGAGGTCAATATCCAGGGCAGCCAGCACCTCGGCGTTCCAATCGAGATCAATCTCAGCCACCCGGTTGTCGGCCACGGCAAGCTCGACGGCGCGCTTGTCCGTCGTAAGGTCAAGATCCCCGCGCCGCACAGCGACCAACGTCTCTCCATCGGTCTCGATGACGGCAATCTCCTTCAGCCCGAGCTTCCGTGCGGTCTCGACCGTCTTGTTGCCGGCAATGACCCTGCCCTGGCGGTCCACCAGAACAGAGCGGCCGGCGCCCAGCTTGCGCAGCGAGTCTTCCAGCATCTTCCGTCCGCGCACACTGCCCCGGGTTGGCGTTCCGCTCATCAAGACTTAGGCTTGATAGCGGAAGAATCTTGACCGTCGGTTTGCTTGCCTTAGGCATCGTCATTCGGCTCCCAGCCGCCTCCAATGTGCACGACCTCTATCCGAAACCCGTTGCCCTCCGGGGTTTCAACTTCCACCGGCAAGCGGACGCGGCCCTCGATCCGGTCCGCGATTTCCTTCGCTGCGACCGTATTGCCCTTTAGCGCCGCGTGGATTTGTTTAACCGCAATAGCGTCCGCCCACGTAGCGCCCTTCCAGAGCCTAAATCGTCTGCGGATCTCGTCGGGCAACTTCTCCGTCACGTGGTGCTCGTAGGCTTCGGAGATCGGAGCCTTCTTCGGACGCCCGCCGGGGTTGGGGCTGGGCTGACCCTTCTGCCACCGGTAAGGTTTCAAATTCTCCGGGCAACCGCTGCTCTCGGTGTTTTCCCCGCTGTTCTCAGCGGCGTCGTCTCGCTCGTCTTTCATACCGTCCTCACCGACTTCGGTTCGCGCAGTAAGCCCACCCATCGATCCTCCGGTTGCGCGTCGGCGGAGATCGGTTCATGTCGGCCGCGTCGCTGCAAATGTCCGAGTTCTGTCCGAAAACTACCGCCAACAGGCTACAATTCAGGCCGAAAGCTCCCTGCGCCTTGGCTTGACTTCTCTTGTAGTTAGGCGGTGCGGGTTGTAGGCTGACGTTGCCCAGAACGGGCTCATAATCCGTTGGTCCCAGGTTCGAGTCCTGGTGGGCCCACCACGTACTTCCTGATGTGATTGCCCCCCCGACAATGTGCCCTTCGATCGGCGTTCGTGGCCTTTTCGCTTACCTTCGTCGAACCCAGGTTTCGGTTTACTCATTAATCAGAAGTTATGCAACCCACGTTTGGGCCTGTACTGCGTTCTGCCAGTCGGGGGCTGGGACCCAGCCTGCGGCACCCGGCATCTAAATTTTGAATTTGGGCGGGGATGCCGGACGCGAGATAGCTTGAAGGTGTAAGCATGATTGAATCCTCTGATCTGCGGATGACGAGAATTCCACTCAGGCACGGGGCCGGCCATATGCCCGCACTCGGGTTTGGCACCTTAATTCCCGACGCAGCCTTGACGATAACTGCGACCAGAGACGCACTGGAAGCCGGATTTCGACACCTCGATTGTGCGGAACGATACGGGAATGAGCGCGAGGTAGGCACGGCGTTGCAGGCAGGACTTGCCGCGGGAGGGATTTCACGCGAAGACATTTTTGTTACCACAAAACTGTGGAACTCCAATCACCGGCCCGAGCGCGTCGAACCGGCTTTCGAGGCAAGTCTGAACAGACTCGGCCTCGAGTATCTGGATCTCTATCTCATTCACACTCCATTCGCATTTCAGCCCGGCGACGAGCAGGATCCGCGGGATCAAAACGGCAATGTTCTTTACGATCACGACGTGACTTTGCTCGACACCTGGAAAGCGATGGAAAGTCTCGTGGATCATGGCAAGTGCCGGGCCATCGGGCTTTCAGACGTCAGCTTAAACGAGCTCGAGCCCATCTATGAATCAGCGAGAATCAAGCCAGCAGTGGTCCAAGTAGAATCGCATCCGTATCTGCCGGAAACGGAGCTATTGGGATTCTGCAAGGAGAAGGGCGTTGTCTTTTTGGCTTTCGCACCATTAGGTCACGGAATGAAGCCTGGGCTGCTCGAAGATCCGGTCATTTTGGCTATCGCCGCGCGAGTTGGGAAGACGCCGGCACAGGTACTGCTGGCTTGGGCGGTGCAGCGCGGCACGGCTTTACTTACCACCCCCAGGACTGCAGCCCGCGCGAGGGAGAATTTCGATATCTCCCCCCTCCCGGAAGGCGCGCTCGAGGAAATCAATCGAATTCAGACGAGGCAGAGGCTGAATGAAGTAGTGAAAACCGGCGTCCCGGGCTTCATTCCGCAAGGAAGATGAACATGAAAGCGAAGACGCAGCCAGAGCAGTCCATGGAAGAGGAACAAATCCGTACGGCCCTGAATTTGCACTGGCACACGTCAGCGACCGGCATACCCAACGATTAGCACGGCTCTGCTTCGGCGATAGGAAGTTGCATGGGGGAGAAACCCTAACAGTATGGGCCGGCTGCTATCGGTGAACGTCGGTCTTCCACGCGACATCGCGTGGAACGGGCGCATGGTACACACCGGGGTTTGGAAGAGTCCGGTGCATGGTCAATGTCGCGTCGGCCGGTTAAATCTCGAGGGAGACGGTCAAGGCGACCTGGCCGGACACGGGGGCGAACACCGAGCCGCCTTCGTTTATCAAATTGAATCCTATCGCTATTGGCAGGAGCAGCTGAGGAGGACCGAATTCGTTTATGGACAGTTCGGCGAAAACTTCACCATAGAAGGACTGGCTGATGATGACGTCTGCATCGGCGACCGTTATCAAATTGGGACCGCACTCTTCGAGGTCACTCAACCTCGCGTCACATGCTTTCGCGTCGGCATTCGGATGAACGAACCCCGAATGGCGGCATTGCTCGTATCGAGCGGCCGGCCGGGCTTCTACTTTCGCGTTCTACGCGAAGGCGAGGTGGGTGAGGGCGACGAAATCGTGAAGGTGGGAGAGGCCGGAGAGCGCATGACCGTTGCTGAGATTAACGCGCTCCTCTATTTGCCCAATCATGCACGCGATCGTCTGGAGCGGGCGTTGCGGATCGAAGCGCTTCCGTCCGGGTGGCGCGGCTCGTTTGAGGCGCTGCTCCAGAGTCAAGAAAATGCGGCGGCAACGGGGAACGCCGGACTAGCGCCTGCGGCGGCGGCCCATCCGGCCTCGCCAGGATTTCAGTCGCTCGCCGTGACCTCAATTGATCGCGAATCCGCGGACGTCCTCTCGTTCACCATCGAGAGCGCTGACGGTCACCAGCTTCCCATGGCTCTGCCCGGTCAGTACGTTGTTCTGCGTCTGAAGCCCGCCACCGACGGCCCCACACTTTTTCGCAGCTACTCCCTCTCGGGTCCAGTCTCAACGGAGCGCTATCGGATTAGTGTGAAGATCGAACCGAGCGGAGCGGCTGGAAATTACCTGCAAGAACGCCTCCGCGTGGGTGATCGCCTCGACGTCAGCTCCCCGCGCGGAAGTTTCGTTTTGCAGTCGGGAGAAAGACCGGCCGTGCTGCTCAGTGCCGGGATCGGGGCTACACCTGTTCTGGCAATGCTGCACGCACTCGCGACGGCACATTCAACACGCCAGGTCATGTGGTTGCACACAGCGCGCGATGGCCAGCATCATCCGTTTGCCGGCGAAGTCCGCAGCCTCATGCGCGCGCTAACGAACGGCCGCAGCCACGTTTCCTACACCAGGCCAGACTCAATGGACAAGACGGGTGAAAACTTCAACGCGACGGGTCGCCTCTCCCAATCGGTTTTCATTGAACTCGGACTGCCACGAGATGCGGATGTCTACCTTTGTGGGCCGACCCGATTCATGGCGGACATGAGAGGGGCGCTCACGGCCTTAAGTGTGGCGCCGGAGCGCATTCACATCGAGATCTTCAACGGCGGCGAGTCCATGACCCCCGGAGTGGTCGGCGCCGTGACGCGAGTTCCGCATCCGCCTCGCGACGAGGCAAGCACTGGTCCGCTGGTATCGTTCGCGCGCAGTGGCATTTCCGCACACTGGAACGCGTCGCGCTACGGGAGCATCCTCGAAATCGCCGAGGCGTGTGACGTCCCGGTGCGTTGGGCGTGTCGAACCGGCGTTTGTCACAACTGTGAGAGTGGTTTGGTTTCGGGGCCGGTCGTCTACGACCCAGAGCCGCTCGACAAGCCGGCCGATGGGAACCTCCTGGTCTGCTGTTCACAGCCGGCTAGTGATGTGGTCGTCGATCTATGAAGCAGTCTGGCTGGACGAAAAACGCGCCATTCACGAATAGTGCGTCGCGCGCGGATCCGGCCGGCGTCGGCCGGGCAGTGAGAAGGACGAAAGCCAGGGGCTCATGAAAGGGCTGGTGGATGCGGACTCAAGAGAAATCCTTTAAGGACTGCAAGCGTTGTATTTAGATGGGGAAGTCCGGGAGATCCCGGCCTTGCGCATGCGGAACTGCAGCGTGGATCGCTTCAGACCCAGCCGGGCGGCCGCCCCATTGGGCCCGGCCAGAACCCAGCCGGTATCTTCGAGCACCTCCAGAATATGCTTGCGCAGAACTCCGTCAAGCGTGTCTTGGAGGGCGGGGCTGGCGGGACCGTTTACGGCCATCCGTTTCAACTCCGACAGCGGCACGTTAAGGACTGGCCCGAAAGACAGGATCACGGCGCGCTCGATCACGTTCTGCAATTCGCGGATGTTGCCCGGCCAGTGATAGCGAGTCAGAGCCTGCAGGGTTTCGGAAGGAATCGTTTCAATGTGTTTGCTCATGCGCCGGGAGAACACCTGCGCGAAATACCGCACCAGCAGCGGGATGTCTTCCGAGCGTTCCTTGAGCGACGGCACCTGCAGGGGAAGAACGTTCAATCGGTAGAAGAGATCGGCACGGAACTTCCCCTCCTCGACCATGGAGGCCAGGTCGCGGTTCGTGGCTGCAATCAGGCGGGCATCGGTGCGGAGGGTCTTGCCACTCCCTAAACGCTCGAATTGCTTTTCCTGAAGGACCCGGAGTAATTTGGGTTGCAGTTGGAGCGGGAGATCTCCGATTTCATCCAGAAACAGCGTTCCGCGGTCCGCCGCCTGAAAGCGTCCCGTGGTTTGCGCCACCGCTCCCGTGAAGGCGCCACGTTCATGGCCGAAGAGTTCGCTCTCCAGCAATGCAGCCGGAATCGCCGCGCAGTTGAGGGCAACGAAACGGTTTTGGCGGCGCGGGCCGGCTTCGTGAATCGCCTGGGCGATCACTTCCTTGCCGGTGCCAGTTTCGCCCTGAATCAGGACGGCGGAGTCCACCGCCGCAACGATGTTTATCTCGTCGAGCAGGGCCCGAAATTTGGCACTGCACCCAATCAAGTCTGCCATGGTTTTCGCTCCTTCCTGCATCGCCCCAGCGCCCCCGGTCGTAATCGCCGAAGCCGTCCTCCGCCTGCAGATGGCCGGAAATGACGAGGCGATTACACCAAAAGCGCCGGGGCCAATCAATTAGACGATGGTATCGTCGATACCTTGGTATTGGGAGGCGACGACTCGCAGTTAGATCGCGGCGCGACAGATCAGGCACCGGGGTTCATTTTGGGTGAAATGTCGTCCTGAACTCGTGCGTCTTACTTGCGATCGCGAGATTGGCGCCTTAGCGTGGCTGATCCTGCCAATCGATTGAGCAAGCGATGCTAAACGAACTGATGGACATTGCATGCGGGAATGGTGCATTCTTGCTCTTTCGGAGCAAACGTCCGCAGGGTCCCTATGAAAGGAGCACACCATGAGCAAGATCACTCCCGCCATTCCCTTTGCCGGCTCCACGCTTGATGAAAGCCGGCATGTGTGCGCTCACAATCCGTTCTTTGTACCGCCGGATGAGTTCCTGCGCGACTTTCGCCAGCGGCGGTCTACACGTAGCACATCCTCCGCGGCGGTCTGACATGGATGCACAAGCGAGCGATCCTGCCGGGCAGATCAAGACCCTTCAGCGTTGCATCAACGATCTCGTGAGCGTCTTGGCTCTGCCTGCGGCTTGGAGGGGCAGCGGGCGGCCCCAGATTGTTCACGGGTTGCTGGATGCGCTCATGCGCCTTCTCCGGTTGGATCTCGTCTACGTGCGGTTGAGAGATTCTGGCGGTGCGGCGGCCCTCGAAGTGGTACGGGTCGCTCCAACGTGGGAACCAACGCCCGAGCCGCGAGACATCGGTGAGATGCTCGGCCAAAGGCTCGGTGATAACCCGCAAACATGGCCCCCGGTGGTACGCCACGCCTTTCGAGACCAGTACATCTCACTCGTTCCCCTGCAACTCGGGCTTCACGCTGAGATCGGCGTCATGCTCGCGGGGTCTCGACGAGATGATTTCCCGCACGAGATCGAGAAGCTGATTCTGAGCGTGGCGGCTAATCAGGGCGCGATCGGCCTCGAGGAGGCGCGACTTCGGAGCGAGCAAAGGCGCCTCGCCGATGAACTCGACGAGCGAGTCGTGCGACGCACCCGGGAGCTTGCGGAAGCTAATGAAGAGCTGAGAAGAGAGATTGCTGAGCGCAAGCTCGTGGAAGAGAAACTCCGTCACGAGGAGACGGAATTGAAGCGAAGCGAGGTGAACAAGGGTGCGATTTTGGACTCAGCGCTCGACGGTGTCATCGCGATCGACCACCAGGGCTCCATTACCGAATTTAACCGGGCCGCGGAGCGAACCCTCGGCTATCGACGGAACGACGTTGTCGGCAAGCCTCTGGCTGACGTCGTCATCCCGCCGTCACTCCGAGGGAGACACCGCGCGGGATTCGCACGTTACTGCTCTACGGGTGAGTCACGGGTGCTTGGCCAACGTCTCGAAATGACCGCTCTGTGCGCCGACGGAAGAGAAATCCCGGTCGAACTCGCCATCACGCGCATTCCACTGGATGGGCCTCCGTCGTTCACTGGCTACCTCCGCGACATCACCGATCGCAAGCGAAACGAGGAGGCCTTACGCGAGGCGCATATGCTGCTCGCGGGGAGCGAGGAACGGTGGCGGTCCGTTTTCGAGAATTCAGCGGTCGGAGTTGCGCTCGTCGATTTGGACGGCCGGTTTATCGGAACGAATCCTGTGTTCCAGAAGATGCTGGGCTACACAGCGGAGGAACTGCGGAATCTCTCTTTCCTCGACATCACCGTTGAAGAGTACCGGGAGCCTAATAGGGCGCTCATCGGCGAGCTTTTGGAAGGAGCGCGCCGTCAGTTCCAGATCGAGAAGCAGTATCGGCGGAAGAACGGCAGCCTGGTGTGGGTGCGCAGCAACGTTTCTCTGGTGCCGGGGAGCGAGCGAGTCCCGCGATTCCTCATGGCGATCGTGGAAGACATCTCGGAGCGTAAAGAGGCGGAGCACCGGCTCCGCGCGGCGATAGACGAGAGAACGCGCCTGTCAGCAGTTCGTGCGGAAATCGGCATGGCCCTGGCTCGCAAGGGCAGTTTGCGGGAAGTCTTGCGGGCATGCGCCGAGGCATTAGTTCAGCATCTCGACGCGGCCTTTGCCCGCATCTGGACACTCAGCAACGACGGTACAGAATTAGAGTTGCAAGCAAGTGCAGGAATGTACACTCGCCTTAGCGGCCGCTACAGTCGAATTCCGCTGGGGCAATTCAAGATCGGCTATATTGCCGAAGCAAGAGAAGCGTATCTGTCGAATGATCTCCAAAACGATCCGAAGATTAATGACAAGGACTGGGCAAGGGCTGAAAAATTAACCTCATTTGTGGGCTACCCCCTCGTTGTCGAGGGTAGGACCGTGGGCGTCATGGGTATGTTCTCCCCAAAGCCGATCCCGGGAAGCACCGTTGACACCCTGTCGCTCCTCTGCGAGGGCATCGCACAAGGCATTGAGCGCAAGCGCGCGGAAGAGGAGTTGCGGCGCAGCGAGGCATTTCTCACAGAGGGCCAGCGTCTCAGCCGAACCGGCAGTTTTTCCTGGCGTGTGGAAACCGGCGAAATCACGTGGTCCGACGAGATCTATCACATCTTCGAGTTCCAACCGGGCGTGCCTCTGACAGTCGATCTGATAGGCGGTTGCGTTCATCCGGACGATCTCGCGCTGCTGAATGACACCATCGAAAAGGCACGAAGTTCGGCCGGCGACTTCGAATGCGAGCACCGGCTGCTGATGCCCGGCCGTTCAGTCAAGCATCTGCACCTGGTAGCACACGGGACGCGTGACGAGAAGGGCGGCCTTGAATACATCGGGGCCGTTCAGGACGTGACACAACGCCGGCTTTCAGAGGAGGCTCTCGCCAAGGCCAGATCGGAACTCGCAAACGTGGCAAGGGTCACGAGCCTGGGAGTGTTAACGGCGTCGATCGCCCACGAAGTGAATCAGCCTCTGTCGGGCATCATCACCAATGCCAGTACGTGCCTCCGGATGCTGTCTGCCGATCCCCCAAATGTTGAGGGCGCCCGCGAAACCGCACGGCGCACGATTCGTGACGGCAACCGAGCGTCGGATGTGATCTCGCGGCTGCGCACGCTCTATAGCAAGAAGGAGCTCTCACCGGAACAGATGGACCTGAATGAGGCGGTCCGCGAAGTGATTTCGTTGTCGTTGAGGGAATTTCAAAGGGATCGGGTGATTCTGCGGCCTGAGCTTGCCGACGACCTGCCGTCCATCACGGGCGATCGCATCCAGTTGCAGCAGGTCATCCTCAACCTGCTTCGGAATGCTTCGGACTCCATGCGCACCGTCGACGATCGTCCGAGAGAGTTGCTGATCAGAACCGAACCGGAGGAGGGGGATCACGTGCGCCTTAGCGTGAAGGACTCGGGCGCCGGTTTCGAACCTCAAGCTGCGGAGAGGCTCTTCGAAGCGTTCTACACCACGAAAAGCACCGGCATGGGAATCGGCTTATCGGTCAGCCGCTCCATTATCGAGGCTCATCGTGGACGTCTGTGGGCGGCGGCGAATGATGGTCCGGGAGCTACGTTTTCATTTTCGATTCCTTGTGGAACCAATACCAAGGTCCAATAGACACTGCGTTCAGCCTGCCGCATTGTTGTGTCATGGTGTTTTTTCAGGGAGGGGCCGGCATCGAACGCCCCCTGGTGGCGGTGGTCGATGACGATGAATCCGTGCGTGAGTCGCTGCCCGACTTGCTCGGGGAGTTGGGGTTTGCCGCTTCGGCGTTCTCGTCTGCAGAAGCGTTCCTCTCTTCCGACGACATTGGCCAAACCAGATGCGTGGTCCTCGATGTCGCGATGCCCGGCATGAGCGGACTTGATCTCCAACGAGAATTGCAGCGTCGTCGTCAGAAGATTCCGATCATCTTTATCACTGCTCAGAAGGACGAGGCCATCCGGGCGAGAGCTCTCGAGCAAGGGGCTGTGAGAGTCCTGCTCAAGCCGTTCAGCGACACGTCTCTGCTTGAGGCGCTGAACACGGCACTCCGAGCCGGCTGAGCGACCTTCCACCCTGACGCGCCCCAGGATATACTATGCCTTTAGCGCGTTGATTTAGCCCTGACCGGATCTGCACTCATGTCGTCCGAGCCCCCCATCGTTTTCGTCGTTGACGACGACGTTTCAGTGCGCGAGTCGCTGGAATTGTTGATTCGCTGCGAAGGCTGGCGGCCCGGGCTATTCGGGTCCGCGCAAGAGTTCCTCGATTCTCCACGAGCACTCGTTCCTAATTGTCTTGTCCTTGACCTCTCTCTTCCAGGCCTCAACGGTCTCGAGCTGCAGAAGCGCGTCGCAGCCGAACGAACGGACATGCCGATCATCTTCATCACTGGGTACGGCGATGTACCTACGACCGTCCAAGCCATGAAGGCGGGCGCCGTCGAATTCCTGACGAAACCATTCAGGGATGACGTGCTGTTGGGCGCGATCCGGCAGGCCCTTGAACGCAGCCGAATCGCCCTCGGTCACGAAGCGGAGATGCAGGCAGTTCGTGACTGTTACACATCGCTTACCCCGCGCGAACGTGAAGTCATGGCGCTGGTGGTCTCCGGCCTATTGAATAAACAGGTCGGTGGCGAGCTCGGCATCAGCGAGATCACGGTTAAAGCGCATCGCGGCAAGGTGATGCAGAAGATGAAGGCCGGCTCTTTGGCCGAATTGGTGAAAATAGCAGCGAAGCTACGCTCCGCACGAGTACCTCCCCAACAGGCTGACCATCGCAGGCATGACCCCGAAGGCCCCAGTAGTACCTGACTCTCCCCTAGCCAGCGGCCCCGCCGAGCTACAGCCTCGCACGAGCCTTCGCATTTGACGCCGGCTTCGAGCACGGCGTCTTGAGAGCTGACTGCAGAATCCACCGGATCTGGATTGATTCGAAGGGAGGGGCGCAGTAGTCCGCCGCCCCAAGCTCCATCGCATCCAACCACGCTGGCACTTCAGGCAACCGGCTGACGACCACCACCGGGAGCCCAGGCTTCTTCGCACGCACCGCGGCCAGAAATGGGACGTATTGCTCCCGCTCGGCCGGGCAGAACACCACGTCAGGTTCGACTTGGTCGATCAGACGCAGGGCCAGGCTGCGAGGCGCCTGAGGTTCAGAGCGGACCGCGCAGCCCTGTTGAGAGAGCGCCTTCCGCAGGTCCTCCGCAAGGCCCTCAGCCAGACCCATAAGAACCACCGTCGGCGCAGCTCGTTTCCGCTTGAACCTCTCTGGCATAATAGCCTCCCTCCCAACGCGCTCGTCCGGCGCCACACGCATCCGGAGAACGCTGGTGTCAAGTTGCTTTCGGTATCGAATGGCCATGGTGATTCCCTCTCTCATGCCGGTCACTCGTGCCCTCAATTTGTCTTTGCTCACCGTCCCGTCGTGCGAATCAGCATCTCCAAACCACTGCCGAGCGTAATCTTCTGGTGTCCTCTGAAGGCCGTAGTTCCCAGGCCCCCGACACCGCCAACGACAGATCCGAAGGCCGCCCCTTTGCCGCCGAAGATTGCGCCAAGCAAACCTCCGGCTCCGGAACCGATCGCCACGTGCTCGATGGTCTTGCGGCCCCGCCCACCCGATTGGATGGCGCCTTCCACATCCACCTTCTCGCCGGAAGGCGCGTCATAAAGTTCGACGATTTCGGCACTCATGGACGCCCGACGGCCGTCCGGCATCACCAAACGGTCAAACTTCAGCATCATGGTTGTGTGACCTTTGATTTTCCCGGACATATCGATCTCCGCCACGTGACCGTAGACTCGGGCCCTCCGGTAAGGCCCCTCGTCCATCACAGTCGCGCGGAAGGGGTCGCCAACCTGCGAGTCAGTGCTCGTCAGCGTGTCGTCGAGGCGGATCCGAAGTGCGAGGTCATCGGGAATTGTGAGGGACCGGCTCGACCCCAGAAGAGGCGAGGCGACAATCAATGCCAACAGTGCGAGCAAACCCGCGTGGGTTGATGAATCCCGCGAGGTGACTCTGAGATCCCGAAGTAGATTAGACATAACCATCTCCTTTTGCCGCGGGGCTGGCCCCACGCGCTGTGCCAAGAGCTGCGTGTGGCCGTCGCCACGGAAGTGATCGAATTCCATAACTCAAAAACTGCGGCAGCTTCAGGTAACTCGATCGAGTTCGCCGTCTGCCAGGACATGCCCTCGGTTTGCGCGCCTAGCGTCCCAGTAAGGGCTCCGCAAACCTGGCGGGAACGCCGAAATTCGAACCTTCGAAGCCCTCGATGATCGCGTGGTTCACCCCGATCACCTTGCCTTCTTGATTGAAGACCGGGCCGCCAGATCCGCCCTCCGCGGTCTGCGCGTCATACACGATCTGGTCGGGCAGCACGTCGCCCAGATGTCCCTGCGTGATCAGGGGACGGATCAGGTTTTTCTCCGCCAGGAGGTCGAGGATCCGTCGAGCATCTCCGCCGCCCTCGATGACGATGTTCTGAACCATGGCATCATCGACACGCGCCAAAACCGCATCAAGGCCCGTAGCGTAGCCCATGAGCACAATGGACTCACCTCGCACCGAGGCTGGCGCGGTTCCGTCCAGAACCAGAACCTTGCGCTTCAGAGTGTCCACGTGACCGCGCACTACCGCGAGATCAGCCTTGGGCGAGATGTGCACCACGCTTAATGCAGACGCTCGCGGTGTTCCCGGGAAGTAAGCCCTCATTTCGACGACCGAGGGCTGCAAGCCTTGTTCCGTCAGGTCATCGAGGTCGTCGTTATGCCACCATGGCTCGAGCACGTGGCGATTGGTCAGAATGCGGCCGTCCGTCCCGACCAGGAATCCGGTGCCCAAGACATCCAGATGGAATTCGGGGCCCGTGCCTTCCAGCGTCAGCCGGGGGTTCCCGGCTGTATCAAGGACCGGCTGGCCTTCGGCGTTGGTGACGTGGCGCAGAGGTCGCGCTGTGGAAGCGTCGCGAAAGCCGACGGACACATAGATCAGGCAGACACTGGACGCATCTTCCTTAATGATGTTTTCGGCGAGCGACGACTCGTCTTCCAGTCGTTGGAGGCGGGCCTCGGCACGAGCGAGCTCACTGCGGAGGTCGCCGGACGAGTCGGCTGACGCCGCGGTCAGACCCATGAGCAATTGCCGTGAATTTTCCAGCTCCTGGTTCTGTAAAGTCGCCGAAGTACCAGAGGCCCTCATCTGCTGATTGAGCCTACGCGCCCGCTCGATCAATTCCTGCTGATTGGCGAGATTGCGGCTCAAGGCGGCGACGGCAGCGTAGTTGCGCCGCGTGTCGTCGGAGGTGCGCCGGGAAAACCGGTAGTACATGGCGGCCATTGCGGCCACTACCACCGCGAGCATCAGTAGACCCTTTTTCAGGGCGCGGCTAAGCCGGAAGGCATCGCGACTGATCTTCTCGGTGGCCGCCATTGCGGTGCGCGACGCTTGTTGGCTCTGCTCGACGATCCGCAACCGGTCACGCAGTTCGTGTTCAACCCTCCTGGAACGCAACAGCAGAGTCCAGTCACGCAATGTAGTGCCCTCGTCTCGATCATCCGCGGCCCCCAAACGAGTTGGCCCGCGCCCGCCTGGCGGCGCGTCGTCCAGGAGGTCCGTTGATTGTTCCCTATCCGTTTGCGTCCCGAGGCTCATTTCCTGGTTCCTTCCTTGCCGTTCGGCGGACCTACACAGCTTCATCCAAGGATGCGCTACGGTCGACTTTCGAAGCTTCGACGAGATAGAGGGCCGGGTGCAGTGCCCGGCGAGCCGGGCGTATCGGGTGAACCGATCTTCTGGCAGCAAGGGTCAAGTCCGGCACGTGGCTTTGGATCTGACGCGTGGCGTAAATCGGTTTTTTCTGCGATTCGTAGTAGGTGTGCGAAAGGATTTCTGACACCAGCCCCAGAAACAAGAGCTGAATTCCCGCCAGTGTGAACAAGGTCGCGCCAAACACCAGCGGACCGTTTTGT
>DASZIG010000014.1:0-7742 GCA_035949375.1 Terriglobia bacterium
AGTGATCTTCGCGTCGTTGGAGGAGGTCAAGCGTCAGTTCGGCGAGCTCCCGACGACGCAGTCCGCAGCCCAGCAGAACGGCGAGGAGCGCTCGGTCGCGCTTGCCTTTGAGGGTCTCGATCCGGGGCGACTGCCAAAGACGACGAGCCTCCTCTGCCGTCAGCCAATTCCCAAGTCGGACACCGAGTTTTTTCGCCCCCTTGACGCGACGTATGCCCGCGGCGAGTTCGGGGCTGAGCAGCCCGGCGTCGGCAGCTTCGTAAGCCAGTCGGCGGACAGCTGCCAATCGGACGTTGACGGTCCCTGGCGCCAGTTGACGACTCTCCAAGTGAATTCGGTAGGGCGTGACGACGGTTTTGTTAAAGGATAAGCGGGGCTCGGAGCAGTACCAGCCAATGAACTCATCAATCGAATGTCGGTAGCCGCGTTGCGACTCTGGCGAACGCAGGCTGTTGAGCACCGCTGACCTTGACTGGTCAAGATCAGGGAGTCCGAGTTTCATCTTCGGACGGCGAGGTTTCCTGGCGGGGAATTTTCTGTTTCGTTTCATGGTCAGCCGCCTCCTGACGGCTGGCCACAAGCGTACGGCGGGTTGGGCTTGGTCTAAGGAACGGGTCGCCCGTTTCTCGTCAACGCGCCCGGCGCTCAAAGGGCGGGAAGGCGACTTTCCATTCCCAATCCGTTGGTCGTGCTATCGATCGGGTCGGGGCCGTGGGCGACATGGCGATTCCTCGCCGACGCGCGTCGGTAAACGCTACGCCATTTGGCGACAGACAGGTTCAGGGAAAGCTCAATCCTGGCGGTTTGCGGTTGAGCCTACCCGGCGCTCGTGCCGCTCAATTGGCGCATGAGCCATGCGCGGGCGAAATGCCAGTCGCGGTTCACGGACCTCGGGGAGGTTTTAAGGGCGTCGGCGGTTTCCTGCTCGGTCATGCCGCCGAAGTAGCGTAACTCGACGACTTTGGCTTGGCGGGGAGCGACCTGGGAGAGGGCCTCGAGCGCCTCATTCAGGGCCAGGAGAGAGGCGTCGCGGTCCGAGGATATTACCAGCGCTTCATCCAGCGTGACCGGGACCGCGCCTTTGCCGCGCTTGCTGGACAGGCGGGCACGCGCCGCATCCACCAGGATGCGCCGCATCATTTCGGCAGACAAGGCGAAGAATTGGGCACGATGCTGCCAATCGACCTGTTCAAGGTTCACCAGGCGGAGGTAAACCTCGTTGACGAGAGCGGTGGCTTGCAGAGTGTGCCCGGCGCGCTCGCAGTTCATGTGCCCTTGTGCCATCCGGCGCAGTTCGTCATAGACCTGGGGTATGAGGCGGTCGAGTGCGGAGCGATTGCCTTGGCTCCAAGCAATTAACAGGCCGGTGACGTCTGCGGATTCCGCGGGCTCCATTGGGGAGAGTTTATCACAGGGGTATCAGGGGGCACCGGCGCATTGCGGAGGAGGGGCGGAGGGATTACGATTGCCGCAATGTGAGGGACCAGGATGGACGGCGGACGCTTGGAGCGGATCGAAGAGCTATACCACGCGGCGCGCGAACGCGAGGCTGGCGAGCGAGCGGCGTTTTTGCGCGATGCTTGCAGATCCGATGAAGGCCTGCGATTGGAAGTTGAGGCACTGCTGGCGCAGGACGTGTTGAGCGGGCCGCTGGAGCGGCCGGCGTGGGCGGCACCTGAGGGCCAGGGTTCTTCGGAGTTTCTGCCGCCGGCCGAAGGTCAAGCAACGACAATTGGGCGCTATCACCTCCTGCAGAAGATCGGCGAAGGCGGGATGGGCGAAGTGTGGCTGGCAGAGCAATCGGAGCCTGTGCGGCGCCGCGTCGCCTTGAAAGTGGTCAAGACCGGCATGAACACGCGAGAGGTGATGGCGCGGTTCGAGTCGGAGCGGCAGGCACTGGCTTTGATGGATCATCCAGCCATTGCCACGGTGTTCGATGCCGACTCGACTCCGCAGGGCACGCCGTATTTCGCGATGGAGTATGTCGCGGGTGTGCCGATCACGGCCTATTGTGACAATCACCGGCTCACGACACCGGAACGGCTGCAGCTGTTTACGCGGGTGTGCGAGGGGGTGCAGCATGCGCACCAGAAGGCGATTATTCACCGGGATTTAAAGCCGTCCAACGTTCTAGTTACGGAGGTGGACGGCCGGCCCACGCCGAAGATTATCGATTTCGGTATAGCGAAGGCGCTGACTCAGAAGCTGACGCCAGATACGATTTTCACGCGGCTGGGGGCGGTGATCGGGACTCCGGAGTACATGAGTCCGGAGCAGGCACTTTCGTCGGGCGAGGATATTGACACGCGGACCGATGTCTATTCGCTGGGCGTCATTCTTTATGAGCTGCTGGCTGGTGCACCGCCGATTGAGCTGCGAAAGGTCACGTTCGAAGAATTTCTGCGGAGGCTGCGGGAAGAGGAGCCGCCGAAGCCGAGCACGAAGATTCGGACGACGAACGCGGCGATAGCGATGGAGACGGCGCGGAAGCGGCAGACGGAGCCGGTGGCACTGGCGAGGCAGATACGCGGTGACTTGGATTCGATCGTGCTCAAGGCTCTGGAGAAGGATCGGGCGCGGCGGTATGGATCGCCGAGCGATCTGGCGGCGGACATTGGGCTGTACCTGAACGATGAGCCGGTCCGGGCCATGCCGCCGTCGGTTGCTTATCGGGCGCGAAAGTTCGCACGGCGTAATCGGGCGGCACTGATCACTGCCGCGGCGGTCGCGCTGGTCCTGATTGCCGCGGCTGCGGTGAGTATCCGGCAGAGCATCCGCGCTAGCAGTGAGGCGGCGGTGGCGCAGGCGGTCAACGATTTTCTGCAGAACGATCTTCTGGCCCAAGCCAGTGCTGCCAGCCAGTCTGGGCCGGGAAGGAAACCGGATCCGGATGTGAAAGCGCGGACGTTATTGGACCGGGCGGCTGCACGGATCAAGGGCCGGTTTGACCGGCAGCCAGAGGTCGAAGCTGCCGTTCGCGACACGATTGGCCAGACGTACATGGACCTTGGGCTATACCCGGAGGCTCGGACGCAATTGGAGCGGGCACTGGAGGTGCGTCGCCGGGTGCTGGGGGTTAAGAATCCGCAGACCCTCAAGACTATGGGCCGCCTTGGATACACTGCCTTCCTGCAAGGCAAGTATCCCGAGGCCGAGGCTCTTCTCACGCAGACGCTTAAGATGCAGCGCCGCGTGTTGGGGCTCGAAAACCTCGACACCCTGCTCTCTATGAACTACCTGGGGACCGTCTACCGGGCGGAGGAAAAGTACCCGCAGGCCGAAACACTCGATCGCCAGACGCTGGAAATCCGGCGCCGCGTGCTCGGCCCGGAACATCCGGACACGCTGAAGTCCATGGGCAATTTGGCGACTGTCTACCAGGAGGAGGGCAAGTACGCGCCGGCCGAGGCCCTCCAAACCCAGACCCAGGAGAGTCTACGCCGGGTGCTGGGCCCCGAGCATCCGACCACACTGCAGTCCATGAACAATCTGGCCACCGTTTACAGGCATGAGGGCGATTATGCGCGAGCCGAGGCGCTCGACACCCAGGTTTTGGAGATCCGACGCCGGGTGCTGGGCCCCGAGCATCCGAGCACGCTGCAGTCCATGATCAATCTGGCCAATGCCTATTCCGATCAGGACAAGTATGTGCAAGCTGCGTCACTCGAGAGCCAGATTCTCGAGATCCAGCGCCGCACGTTAGGTCCCGAGCACCACGACACGCTCATATCCATGAACAATCTGGCGGAGGACTTGCGCGCCCAGGGGAAGTACGCGGAGGCCGTCGTGCTGTCCAGCCAGGCTCTGGAAATCGAGCGTCGTGTTCTCGGTCCGGAGCACCGCTATACGCTGGACTCGATGGGCAGTGTGGCCGCAGCCTACGCTGCAGAGGGCAAGTACGCACAGGCCGAACCGCTGTTACGCCAAGCCGTGGACAGCGCGCGCCGGGTACTCGGCCCCGAGGACCCCGATTCTCTGGCCATGGCTTCGTACGCGGCTTCGATGTACCAATGGCAAGGCAGGTTCGGGTTGGCGGAGTCTTATGCCACCGAGGTCCTGGCGGGCCGGCGGCACGCTTTGGGCTCCGACCACCCGGACACCATGACGGCATCGGAAGACTTGGCCCTGGCCTATTTGTCCCAGGGGAAGTTTACTGAGGCCGAGCCGCTGGCGCGCGAAGCGCTTGAGTTTAATCGCAAGCAACAGCCCGACAACTGGCAACGATTTCGCGCCGAGAGCTTGCTGGGTAAGAGCCTGGCTGGGCAGAAGAAATACGCTGACGCTGAACCGCTGCTGGTGGATGGCTATCAGGGGATGCTGTCACGGAAGGAGCGAATCGCCATGCCGGACCGGTACCATCTCGAGCGCGCGCACGAGTGGGTCGTTCAACTTCATCGGGCCTGGAAGAAGCCGCAGAAAGCAGAAGAGTGGCCGAAGAAGTGAGGCCCCGCACGCAAGCGCCCCGCCGTTTGTGATCGACATAAATCCCGCGGCAGTCACCTTCGGACGTCAGGAACACATGGGAGATCCCCAGTCGGCGCGTTCGGTCGCCGACTGGGGTGGTCTGTGGTGGCCTTGTTCCGGGGAAGTCTCGGAGTGCAGCCTGCAAGTTCATCGATGCTACGCGCGGCGTCAGAGCCGGCGCCGCGCGTGACCAGTAACTGGTTCGGCTCCCCGCCTGGTTCATCATAGTTGCCGTCAATATGCTTCACCTGCCCGAGCCAGTGACGGCGATGGCATCCGCCAGAACGTTGCCGCTCTCAATTCGCGCCAAGCGCCCCTGCAGGTCTGTCATCTGGACTTGGAGTCTTTGCAGTTGGTGCGCTTTTTCCGAGAGTTTCTGAATCTCTACCTCCTTCTTCTGCACGGAACGGGTGAGCGCCTCAATTTCTGCTTGCTGTTGCTTGATGGCGTTGAGCATCGTCCACAGGATGGGATCGTTGTTCACCAAACGGTAGCCTTGATTGTTTCTGCTCACCGCCTCCGGGATGGCCTTTTCCACGTCCTGGGCTACGAAGCCGACATGTTGCTGGCCATCTTTGATACCCATCGCGTTCTGCTCTTTATAGCGATAACGAACCGGGGTGAGCTTCATAAGGGCAGCCAAGCCCGTCTCGTATGTGCCCTCAACCGTCTTGAGTCTGGCATCGGAGAAGGTACCCCAGGATCCACCGCCCGGCTTGTCGGCGCTGCCGTTGACGGTCAGCGTGTTGTCGGGCGAGCCCGTCCCGATGCCAACAGCGCCGCTAGACGTGATGACCATCGCGTCCGTGTTCGGGGAGATGCGCAAATGAAGCTCCCCGCCAGGAGCATCGACGTAGGTGTTGCCGCCTGTGTCGCCCGAGATGGCATAGGTCTGGCAGTTTTCGACCAGCGTCGTCCCGAAAATAATGCCGGCGTTGGAATTCCCACAACCGACGTTGCCAATCAGGGTATGCATGTTGCTGCCGTTTGCCAAAACGTCGAGAGGTGCAAGCGGAGTAGTCGTGCCGATCCCCACGTTGGGCTGTGCTGTCCCGGCAGCGCAGTTGAAAGTGCAGCCCAGTACGATCGCGTTGCTTTCCGACACCAGTGAGTTAGCCCCGATCGCCGTAGCGTTCGTCAGGTTGCCAGAATTGACGTTTGCGTCAAAGCCGAGAGCCGAATTGAAATTACCCGCGGTGTTCGAGGAGAGTGCTCCGCCACCGCTGGCGGTGTTCTCGGTGCCGGAGGTGTTCAGGACAAGCGCGTTCTCACCCGTGGCGGTATTGTTGCCGCCACCGGTGTTATTCGAAAGTGCGTCGTCCCCGGTAGCCGTGTTGCCGCCCCCGGAGGTGTTGTTAGTCAGCGCGGCGAGGCCGAGGGCGGTGTTGTCAGAGCCCGTGGTATCGAGTTGCAGGGCACTGGCGCCGACGGCGGTGTTGGAGAAACCCGACGTGTCGGATTCGAGGGCTAGAAAACCAACAGCGGTGCTCGAGTTGGATCCGGTGGTGAAATTGCCTGCATTGATCCCTACGAACGTGTTGGGATGCGAGGAGGTGCAGCAGGCGTGGATAAAGGGGCTGCCACCCAAGGTGATCACACCGATGGTCGATTTGGTGGTCTGAGGAAGACCGAGATTGTCGCGGCCGGAGATGTTCCCGTTCACGTCCAGTTTAGCGGCAGGGCTGGTGGTGCCCACGCCGACGTCAGTGCCGTTGTCGAAGAGCTGCGACTGATGAATTGTACATCCAGCCGTGAACTTGGCAACCTGGTTGGCCGTCGCGGTGCCGTCAGCCGTGATGCTGAAGCAGGTTGTCAGGGGGCCGGCGTTGGAGGCTTTTTTGCTCCGCGCAGAGGCCGTCGAGCGATCCGGTTCAGCGGCAGTCACCGGCGCTGCGCCGGCGGATGCCCCGCTGCCTGTGGCTCCCGAGGCGTTAAAGGTCTCGGTGGTGACGTAGGCTGAAGCAGGTTTGCCTCCTAGGGTTTCGGCATCGGCAGCCTTGAATGCGTACGGAACGCCCACCAGCAGTACTCTCGGCTGCTCGCCGGCTCCCGGCAGCGCAGGCTGGACACCCAGCCATCGGGCGGATCCGCTCGCGAAGAGGTCTTGAGGCAGACCCTCTGGTGAGGCCGCGCCGAGCAGCACCGCGTAGTGTCCTTGCGAGTCAGGCTGCACGGTCTGGGTCTCAACCCACAGCGGACGGCCGCCCTCCTCGAATTGATACAGCGAAAAGGTGAGTCCGACGGACTTGGTGATCGATTTCCCTTCAGCGTCCTTTACAACACCACCGTACTGAATGAGACGCGGTACGACGGAATCGGGAGCCGTATCCTGTGTGCTCACGGTTTGCACCCCTTGAGCTAAACCAGAGCCCGGTGAGAAGGCTCCAGCCAGCCCGAACACCACCAGCAGCGCCCAGGATGCCGACCTGAAACCCTGCTTCGTCGAATGCGTTACATTTCTTCGCTTTCCTGATTGAGTTGCTTGCGCCCAATGGCCGTACTCGTAACTGGGGTTTTGCATGAGAAATCTCCTTTTTTAAATTCAACCGCTCGGGGCTGTTGATTAGTAGCTGTGTTGCTCTTCCACTCCGGCAAGCGAAATTTCCGGCGCACGACTGCCATCGAAGGTCGGATTTTTTTCTGGTATTCCGCTCTTCGCCAAAGGCGCTGGTATGGCTCTGGCGGTTTCCTGCGGCTGAACTGGTCGAGGGTTTTCGGAGCGATCGTCTCCTCGATACGCCAAAGGCGGGTCGGCGTAAGATCTGTCATCGGCGAGCTCGCGGAAGGATATCCCGGCGGGCGTTTAGGCGGTGGCCGTGCGCGGACGCGGATGCGGAGGATTTGGAGTGAGACTAGGCTAGGCTAGATAAGGTAATCCTGAATACTGTCGAGAACCTTAACAAGGTGAGGAAAGATTGCAGAGCGAAACCGTTAGGTTCAACACAATCCAGCCACTTATTTTTGGACCGGCAACCGCCAAGCACTGTGATCCTGCCCGAAGCCCACGAACAAAACTGGCGCTCGGAAATGCGGCTCCTACTGGCGCGACCGCTTCAGAGCCGGCGGTTCTGGTCTTCATCCTCTGGCGCCGGCGCGCATGCCGCGAGTGGCCAGAGAGCGGCAGAAATTGGGAAGTTGCCGTCAACGGGCTCTCGAGTATCGAATCTCCAGGCCGATGACCCACGATCAACCTATCGTGCTCGCAGGAATTCACGCCGATTCCAGAAGAAAAAATGGCCTCCCAACAGCCAAGGCGGATCGGGAACGAAAAACGCCCT
>DASZIG010000015.1:0-11131 GCA_035949375.1 Terriglobia bacterium
ATCGCCTCTGGCCTCAGCGTGCACACACTCTCTCGTCCACGCTTCGTCTTGATCACAATCCGCGCCCGCACCAGGTAGGCGATATGTTTTGAAATCATCTGCTGCGAGAGTGCAAACGGTTCCGTCAATCCATGCACAGAGGCAGGACCATGTGAGAGTCGTTCGATCATCCCCCGCCGGGTTGGATCAGACAAAGCAGCAAATGTTGTACCCAATTTATCCACAACCATATGGTAGTGGATTGTCCGATCAATGTCAAGTGTGAATTTTGCGTTCCTGATTTCTGTTCCCTGATGTTGGAACCCTGACACCTGCGCTAATTTATACTTCCCCATGAGCGGTGCCATCGCAGCTGGGTGCATGGTTTAGGAAATAGGCTTCCTCGTGCAATAACTCATTAACCCGACGATTAAAGTGCACACCGCAACCCGCGCAAGGAGCGCGAGCCGGCAGGGTTGAGGCGCTGGCGTCAGGGGCCGGGGGAATGCAGATTGACCCTGGAACGTGTTTTGGATGTATCACGAGCCACTCGGAAGTTGTCCCGCGCTCCCTACCTGGACCATGCGCGTGAATCAGAACAACGAGACCCAGTTCAGTCACGCGCACAACCGGGACACAGCCTATTCGGTTCTAGCGGCTAAGTATAATATCATGAATGACATACACAGAACTGGCGGAGAGGGTGGGATTCGAACCCACGTTGCGATTGCTCGCAAACACGCTTTCCAAGCGTGCGCCTTCAGCCACTCGGCCACCTCTCCGGGAAGTGCGTACGCTCGACGAGCGCAGTGGCAGAGTTTCAGTATAGCAGCGCCAGCGCGATTCCTGAAGGTCCAGGCGCCGGGCGTGCCCGCGTCATTTGCGGGATTTGGGAGCGCAGTCTTCCCGCGAAGGCGGAAATGATGGTGCTTCGCAAGGGATTCCGCACGGAAAATGGCAACGGCCACAAGAACGACGGATAGACCTGCCCATCCACTCGAAATCAAGACATTATGCAACCTGGCCTTCCGAGTGGCGTCTGCTTTGTGAGGCGGTATAATACCGGTTGCGTTGATTCTCGCTGGCAAGTTCGGGGGCTGCGGAGCCGATCTCGATGGCCGGAACTCTGCACGATAGAAGAATGCGACCCTCGTCGTCGACCCCTGCATCCCATTTCAGAGGTCGTTTTTCATGCGGGTGAGCGTCCGACTCATCTTATCGTTGATCGCGGGGGTCACGCTGGTGACGTTTCTCTTCGCGCGCAGCGATGTACAGAACGAAAAGCTCGGCCTGCGTAGCGACCTGGAACGGCGAGCCGAGATCCTGGCGGAGAGCCTGTCGGAGGTCATCGGACCGCTGCAAGCCAATCGCATCCACACCCTACAACAAGAAAGGCGCCTGCGGCAAATCGTCGATCGATTTGGAAATCGGGAGCGCCTGGCGGGAGTGGCTGTCTACGACCCCCAGGGACGACCGTTAGCCGTATCCTCGAAGCTTGCCGAACTGCTGACGGAAAACCCGACTGTGGCGGACCAAATCGCCCGGCAGGACCGCGAAGGCGGAGATTTCCTGCGTGTGGGCTCGACGACGATGAATGTCTTCGTGATGCCGCTCAGCGATGACCAGGGAGCGACGGGTAAGCTGGTCATATTTCACGACGCGAGCTACATCCAGGCTCAAACCGTCGGTATCTGGCGCCACGCCGTCTTGCGCGCGCTGATCCAGGTGCTGCTCATTACCCTCATCACGCTCGTAATCGTGCGCTTGAGCATCCTCGGACCCATCGCGAAGACGGCGCAGTGGATGCGGGAATTGCGAGCCGGAGGCAAATCGGCGCCGCCGGAGGGCAGCGCCGACCTGATGGGGCCGTTATCGCATGAAGTAGTGAACATCGCGCATAGTCTGGTCGTGGCGCGGGCGGCCGCGGAAGAAGAAGCCCGGCTGCGCGAAACGGGCGAATCCATCTGGACAGCAGAGCGGTTGCGCGTCCACGTGCAGAGCAAGCTGGAAAACGGCCGACTGTTTGTTCTGTCGAACCGGGAGCCTTACGAGCACGTGCTCGGAGAAAAGGGCATTGAGGTGGTTGTCCCGGCGAGCGGCCTGGTGACCGCGATTGAGCCGGTGCTGGTTGCCTGCGACGGCACGTGGATCGCCCATGGAGCCGGCGAAGCCGACACCCAGACGGTGGATGAGCACGACCGCCTTCGGGTGCCGCCTGATCATCCTCAGTACACTCTGCGCCGTGTGTGGCTCAGTCACGACGAGGAAGACGGCTATTATTACGGATTCTCCAATGAGGGGCTCTGGCCGCTATGCCATATCGCGCACACCCGGCCCATCTTTCGTAAAGGGGATTGGGGCTGCTATCAATCGGTGAACCGCAAGTTTGCCGACGCCGTGCTCGAGGAAATGGCCGGGACGGAAGAGCCGTTTCTGCTGGTTCAGGACTACCACTTTGCCTTGGTGCCTCGCATGGTCAAACAAGCGCGTCCGGACGCTCGCGTGGGGATATTCTGGCACATCCCGTGGCCGAATCCGCAGGCCTTCGGCATCTGCCCCTGGGAACGGGAGTTGCTCGATGGGCTGCTGGGCGCCGACCTGATCGGATTCCACACCCAGTCGCACTGCAACTACTTCCTTGAGACGATTGATAGCTGCCTTGAATCCCGCATCGACCGGGATCACTTTGCAGTCAATCGCGGGGGGCATCGCACGCTGGTGAAGCCTTTTCCGATCAGCGTGGCGTTTTCCGAAGGGGCGGAGAAGAAGAGCGAGAACGGGCCGCTGTTACCCGACCGGGTGACGTTGTTCCAGCAACTCGGGGTGGAAGCCGCGTTCCTGGGCGTGGGCGTCGACCGCATCGATTACACGAAGGGCATTCTCGAGCGCTTTCGCGGCATCGAGCGTTTCTTTGAGAAGTGCCCGGCTTACCGGGAGAAGTTCACGTTCGTTCAGATCGGAGCGCCCAGCCGGACCCGGATCAAGAGCTATAGCGACCTGATGGCTGAGACCGAAGCCGAAGCCGAGCGCATCAACCAACGTTTTGGGGCCGGCAAATGGAAGCCGATCGTGCTTCTCAATCGCCACCACAGCCACCGGGAAATCGAAGCTTACTATCGAGCCGCACACGTCTGCCTGGTGACTTCCCTGCACGACGGGATGAACCTGGTGGCCAAGGAATTTGTCGCATCGCGCGACGACGAGCAAGGGGCGCTCATCCTGAGCGGCTTTACCGGCGCCAGCCGCGAGCTGCGCGACGCCCTCATCGTGAATCCCTACGACACCGAGGAACTGGCGGATGCCATTCGCACGGCGCTCGATATGGATCCCGCGGAGCGGACCGCCCGTATGCAGCGCATGCGCCGGGTGGTGAAGGAGCACAACATTTATCGCTGGGCGGCGACCCTCATCGCCGAACTGTCCGAGATTCGAATTGAGAAGCTCGAGAAGGTCGCTGCTTCCAGCCAATGAGAGGAGGCGCCAATGAAGTCCCCTCGGACCGTCAGAATCTGTTGGACTGCTGGCTGCAGGTTTCCGGGCGCGTACGCTCCGCGAAGCGCGTGGCGCTTTTCCTGGACTTTGATGGGACGCTGGCGCCGTTCCGCAAGCGGCCCGAGCAGGTCCGGATGAGCGATCGCACACGCCGCGCGCTCCGGCGTCTGGTTCGTGAACCCCGAGTGCGGGTGTTTGTGCTCAGCGGACGCCGGCGCGCCGATGTGAAGGATCGCGTTAGGGTCCGCGGGATACTCTGTTTCGGGCTGCACGGTTGGGAAGGGCCGGCAACGGCCGTCCCCAAGCCGGCCGGAGGGCTGCTGCGCCGCGCGCGGCACGAGCTTCGAAACAGCGTGAGGGGCCTGCGCGGAGTCTGGATCGAGAAGAAAGGACCGGTTTTTGCCCTGCACGTCCGCGGGGCGGCTCCGGAGGCGGTTCGACGGGCCGGCGCTGCGGTGCGTCGCGTGATGAGCGAGTTCAAGCCGAAACTGCGCGTGCTCCCCGGGAACCACGTCTGGGAGGTCATGCCCCGGGAACTGCAAGGAAAGGGAGCCACGGCGCGTGCGCTGCTTCGCCGGATGCCGGCTGCGACACTGCCCATCTACGCCGGCGACGACACGACGGATGAATCTGCGTTTGCCGCCTTGCGCCGGGGCATCACGATATGCGTCGGGGCGCGCCAGCCGACCAAGGCCAGATTTGACTTGCACGGTCCGCCGGAAGTTTGTCGATTCCTCGAAAAGCTGGCGCGGGAGTTGGGTGCATGATCACCAGAAATGTCGCAGCCGAGCTCTCGGCTACGCGGACGTCCCAGTCTGGAACCGATCCGCTGTGGTACAAAGACGCCGTGATCTACGAACTTCACGTGCGCGCTTTCAACGACAGCAACGCCGACGGAATCGGAGACTTCCCGGGGCTCCTCGAGAAGTTGGATTATGTGCAGGACCTTGGTGTCACGGCGATCTGGCTTCTCCCTTTCTATCCGTCTCCCTTGAAAGACGACGGCTACGACATTGCAGACTACACCGGCGTCAATCCGGCATACGGCACGCTCGACAATTTCAAGCAACTCCTCGAGCAGGCGCATCGGCGGAACCTGCGGGTGATCACGGAGCTGGTCATCAACCACACCTCGGATCAGCACCCGTGGTTTCAGGAAGCGCGCATGTCGCGCGACAATCCGCGCCGGGATTGGTATGTCTGGAGCGATAAGGACGACCGCTATCGCGGCGCCCGGATCATTTTCAAGGACACCGAGCTCTCGAATTGGGCCTGGGATCCGATATCGAAATCGTATTACTGGCATCGCTTTTTCAGCCACCAGCCCGACCTCAATTTCGACAATCCCGCCGTCCGCGAGGAGATGTGGAACGTCATGAAGTTCTGGCGCGACATGGGCGTGGATGGCTTCCGGATAGATGCCGTGCCTTACCTGATCGAGCGGGAGGGCACTTCCTGCGAGAACCTGCCGGAAACCCACGACGTGGTGAAATTTCTCCGGCGCCGGCTCGATGAGAACTATGCGGACAATTTTCTGCTGGCCGAAGCGAACCAGTGGCCGGCGGACGTGCGCCCCTATTTCGGCAGCGGGGACGAGTTTCATATGGCATTTCACTTCCCGCTGATGCCGCGCATGTTCATGGCCGTGAAGCTCGAAGACCGCAAACCGATCATGGACATTGTGCAGCGGACCCCGGACATCCCGGAGAGCTGCCAATGGGGAATCTTCCTCCGCAATCACGACGAGTTGACCCTCGAAATGGTCAGCGACGAGGAACGCGATTATATGTACGATTCCTACGCGCTCGACAGCGGCGCGCGCCTCAACCTCGGCATCCGGCGCCGGCTTGCCCCCCTGATGGAGAACGATCGCCGGCGGTTGGAGCTGATGAATGGCATGCTGATGTCTCTACCCGGCAGCCCCATTCTCTACTACGGCGACGAAACCGGCATGGGAGACAACATTTTTCTCGGCGATCGGAACGGCGTCCGCACGCCGATGCAGTGGAGCGGGGGCTGGAATGCGGGATTCTCGACCGCCGATCCGGAACGTCTCTACCTGCCCCTGGTATCTAATCTCGTCTATGGCTATCAGACGGTGAATGTGGAGGCCCAGCGGCGCAGCGAACACTCGTTTCTCTCCTGGATGAAGAGGCTGGTTCGCGTACGCAAATCCAGCCGGGCCTTCAGCAGGGGACGGATCGAATTTCTGCAACCGCGCAACCACAGGGTGTTTGCCTACGTCCGGCAGTTGGACAACGAGCGGGCGCTGGTGGTCAACAATCTTTCGAGGTCAGCACAGGCCGTGGAACTCGACCTGCACGCGTTTGAAGGGTACATCCCCATTGAGATGTTCGGCGGAAATCCCTTCCCGCGAATCGGCCAGCTTCCATACCTGTTGACCCTCGGCCCGTATCAGTTCTACTGGTTTCGACTGCGCCGCCTGTGAGACCGTCCGCCATGTTTGTAGAGGCGACGACCGTGGATCGAACGGAAGGTATCATTGAGCGAAGAGACGCTTCTTTCCGATGAATTCGTACGCCAGCTCACGGCAGTGGGCGAGGTGGATATTCTGGTCGGCGTCCCCACCCTGAACAACCGCGGCACGATCCAGCGCGTGGTCGATGCCATTCTGGTCGGTCTCGTCAAATACTATCCTAGAGAACGCACCGTGCTGATCAACCCCGACGGGGGTTCCAAAGACGGAACCACCGAGGCGGTGCAGGCGGCGTCCATCCCGGACTTTCGCGCGGTTCTGGCCGCGGACCCTCTGCGCACGATGCACGTGGTCAGTACCCGTTATCCCGGAGTTCAGGGTCAAAGTGGAGCGCTGCGGACGATCCTTGCCGCCGCCGATCTCCTCGGTGCCAAGGCCTGCGCTCTGATCTCGCCTGACCTCGAGAGCATGACGCCGGGGTGGATCGATGCCCTGATCCAGCCGGTTCTGAAAGACAACCTTGACTTCGTGTCGCCGGTTTATCAGCGCCGCCGCTTTGACGGACTGCTCGTCAAGAACATGCTGCAACCCCTCGTCCGGGCAGCGTATGGCTGGCGGATCGAGGAGCCGGTGGGAAGGGAACTGGCGTTCTCGGGCCGCCTCGCCGCTCACTTTCTCGGGCAGGATTCGGGACGAGAGGACTTTCCTGGTCTGGGCGCCAATGCCTGGCTCACGACCGTCGCGATGGCCGCGGGGTACCGGGTCAGCCAGTCCTTCCTGGGGCCGCGGGTGGGAGCGTCCAGGCGCTCGGAACTGGACCTCAACACCACCATTCAGGAGGTTGCCGGAGCTGTGTTCCGTTGCATGGAGCTTCATGAGGCGTACTGGACCTCGCGGCAGGAGTCCCAGGACATACCGACGTTTGGCTTCGAGCCCGGGCTTGAGCTCGATCCCGTCCGGATCGACCGGAAGCGCATGCTTCAGATGTTCCGAAGCGGCGTCGATCAACTGAGCTCCGTGCTTGAGAAAATTCTTTCGGCGCCCACGCTCCAAGCCATCCAGGAGGTCTCCGGGCAGGAAGAAAAGCAATTCCACTTCCCTGATGAACTTTGGACGAAAACCGTCTACGAATTCGCGTCTTCCTACCACCGTTCCGTGATCAATCGCGACCATCTCCTGCAGGCTTTGACTCCGCTGTACCGGGGCAGAGTGAGTTCCTTCATTCTTGAGAACGCCCGGGCCGGCACGCAGGAGGTTGAGGGCAAGATGGAGTCGCTCCGGAAGGAGTACGAGCGCCTGAAGCCCTATTTAATCGAAAGCTGGACCGGCAAACGTGAGGTGAGCCATGAAGGAACTGATCATTAGAAACCTTCGCGGAGCGCTCGAAGCCGTCTCCGAAATCACCGCAGAGGTGTTGCCCCGGTTGCTCGCCATGGCCATCATCGTGCTCGCGGGGTGGTTCGTGGCCTGGATGATCGAGGTTATCTTGCGCCGGCTGCTTGTGCTGGCGCGGGTCAACAGACTCTTCGAGAGCCGGGGCGTCACGCGAGCCCTTTCCGGGGCGGCTCTGCCCTCTCCCGCAGACATGATCAGCCGGGTCGTTTTCTGGGCTGTGTGGATGAGTTTCATACTGGTCGGGGTGAATGCGCTCGGCATCGTCGCCCTGCAGCGGGAAGTTTCGGACTTTGTCGCACTGTTGCCGCAGTTCATCGTTGCGTTCCTCATCATCTTCTTTGGGTTCGTGGCCGCCAATTTCTTCTCGCGCGCTGCCTTGCTGGCTGCGGTGAATGCGAACTCGCGGTCCCCGCGGCTCTTCAGCAGCTTCGTGCGCTTCCTGATCCTGCTTTTCGCCGTGACCATGGCGCTTGAGCGCATCGGACTCGGCCGCGGCGTGGTCCTGGTCGCCTTCGCGGTCTCGTTCGGGGCCATCATGATGGGACTCGCGATCGCTTTCGGTCTGGGAGGCCGCCATGTGGCGCGGCGAATCCTGGAACGGCGGTTTCCCGCAAGCGGCACGGAGGAAGAAGAGGACAAAGACGAGGAAGGCTCCCACCTGTAGCTCGGTGTTTGGCGCCGTCGCTTTGGATCGTTTAGCCTACATGCCTAGCAATTCGCGGTAGACCGCCGGATCGACGTTGCCACCGCTGATTACGCAGCAGACCTGGCGGTCGCGGAACCGGTCAGGGTCGGTCAGGAGCGCGCCGACGGATAGCGCGCCGGTGGGTTCGGCCTTCAGGTTGGCGAGCTCGAAGAGCAGCCGTACGGCACGGGCGATGTGCTCCTCGGGCACTTCCACAATGCCGGCTAAGCCGTCTTTGAGGCCACGCCTGAGAATCGCCCAATTGTGGACGCCGACGCTCACGGTTCGCGCCCCGTCGGCCATGGTCTGCGGCTCCGCCTCGTTCGCCACGATGCGGCCTTCGCGCAGGGAGCGCGCGGCGTCATTCGCCGCGAGTGGCTCGGCGCCCACGACTTCGAGTGCGCTGCCGGCCCTGCGAAGTCCGGTGATGATCCCGGATGTGAGCCCCCCGCCGCCGACGGGCGCGACCACGCAATCGAGCGGCCGATCGAGGCGCGCCAACTCTTCGCCCAGACTGCTGTTACCCTCGATCACAAGCGGATCGTCATAGGCGCTCGCCACGTAGGCTTCGGGGTGTACGGCCGCAAGCTCCGCCACGCGCGTAGCGCGGCTCTTCACGCGCACGTCCACGAAGTCCACCTCGCCGCCGTACTCGCGCACCGCGTCCACCTTCACGCGGGCGCTGTTTTGCGGCATGACGATGATCGAGCGTTTGCCGACGAGCGAGCAGGCATAAGCCAGCGCCTGGCCGAAGTTGCCCGACGAGGCCGCAATGATCATCGGATTCGAAACGTGGGATGCCAGATGATAGGCGGCGCGGAATTTGAAGCTGCCGGTGTGCTGAAAGGTCTCCGTGGCGAGGAGGAGACTTACACCAAGTTTCTGCCCGAGACGGGACGCCTCGATCGTAACCGTCGGGCGCGCCCCCTTCGGGGCAGTTGGAGCCGCTGAAGGTTGTCCCATAGAGTTCTAATTTAGCAGAAGTGGTCGTCGGCCTTCTGTGCCTCTGTGGTTAAGCCTTCACACAGAGATCACGGAAACCGCGAAGAGGACGTGGAGAAAAGCTACTGCCCCGTCGGCTTGTTCACCGGCACATCGCCGGGGGCACCATCGTTCTGCCCAATGGTCATCGTCTCCCCATTGCTGCTCTGCAGAATGTAGAAGGTCAGATTTGACGCCCGATAAACGGCAACGTCCGTCTTGCCGTCGCCGTCGTAATCCTTGGCCACCGGAATATCCGTGCTCACTCCGAAGACCGTGGTCACCGTCTTTCTGTTGCTCGATTGCAGCGTGTACCACGTCCCTGTCGACGGCCGGAAGATTGTGAAGTCCGCCTTGCTGTCGCCGTCGTAGTCGCCCGGTACCGGCAAGTCTCCGCTCTTGCCCCACTGCTGGTTGACGGTCTTGCCTGTGCTGCTGAGGATCACGTAGAAGGTACCGTTCGACGGCCGCCACACCGCGTAATCAGTCTTACCGTCGCCGTCGTAGTCGGCGGGAACAGGGATATCACCGCTCTCGCCCCACTGCTGACTCACGCTCTTCCCGGTACTGCTCAGCAGCACGTACCAGGTGCCATTTGACGGCCGCCAGACCGCGTAGTCCGTCTTGCCGTCGCCGTCATAGTCGCCGGGTACCGGAATGTCACCGATCAAGCCCCACTGCTGGCTGACGGCCCTTTTCGTGCTGCTGTAGATTACGTACCACGTCTGGTTTGAAGCACGCCAGACCGCGTAGTCGGTGATGCCGTCGCCGTCATAGTCGCCGGGAGCGATGAGATCGCCGTTTTCACCCCACTGCTGCCAGGTCCTCTCTTCATCGCCGCTCAAAATTATGTACCACGTTCCGTTCGAGGGGTCCCATACACCGTTATCCGTCTTCCGGTCGCCATCGATGTTGGTAACGTGCTTGTCCCTCCAGGTTGACGGCAGGTGAGCGGCCGGAGTGTCCGCCGCTTCGCCCCAGACCGGGTACGGGGAGTTGCTCAGTCCGGTCGAGGAATAAACAATGGGCCACTGGCCAGTGCCGGACACAAAGAACGCGTAATCATTCTTGTGGTCGCCGTCGTAATCGCCGACGGCCGGCAGATATCCCTCGTTGCCAAAGCCGTAGCTAAAGGGCGCGTTGGGATTACTGCTCGGAATCACGTTCCAAAACGCATTCGAGAACACTGAAGCCGGCTGAAGGAAGGCCAAGTCCGTCTTACCGTCGCCGTCGTAGTCGCCTTCCACGGGGATGTCGCCCGCCTGCCCCCATACGGTGACGATCGGCGTGCTCGGGTTGCTGGAGGGGATGATGTACCACGTTCCGTTCGAGGGACGCCACACGGCGAAATCGTACTTACCGTCGCCGTCGTAATCTCCGATCACGGGCAGGTCTCCACTCTCACCCCATTGCTGGGTGACCGGTTTGCCAGGATCGCTGCTCGGAATGATGTACCAGGTGCCGTTCGAAGGACGCCACACAGCCACGTCCGCGATTCCGTCGCCATCATAATCGCCTGGAACCGGCACGTCGCCGCTCGTTCCCCACGGAGTTGTGATCGGCGAGTTGGAGTCGCTCGACGGAATGATGTACCAGGTGCCGTTCGAAGGCCGAAAGACGGCGAAATCGCTCTTGCCGTCGCCGTCGTAGTCAGCGGCCACCGGAATGTCACCCGTTTGGCCCTGCGACTGTGTGATGTTTGGGCCGCCGCCGCTTGGGATCACGTACCAGGTTGCGTTCGAGGGGCGCCACACCGCCAGGTCCGCCTTGCCGTCACCGTCAAAGTCAACCGTCAGCGTCGGGCTTGCCGCCAAGGAAGCACCTACCCCTTGCAGTGCAACCGTCTGAGGACTGCCGGGTGCGTTGTCCGTGATCGCCAGGCTGCCGGTCAACACGCCTTTCTGCTGCGGCGCAAACACGACCGTGACCACGCAGTTCGCCCCTGAAGCGAGCCCGGATCCGCAGGTGTTGGTCTGGCTGAAGCCCGTCCCGCTGGTGGTGATGCTGGTGAACGTGACTGCCGCCGACCCGGTGTCGGTGAGGGTCACCGTCGCCTCCGTAGTGGAACCAACCGGCTGGCTTTTGAAAATCAGGCTGGTTGCCGAGAGGCCCAGCGCAGGCCCGGACGCCATTCCGGTGCCGCTCAACATGATGGTCTGCGG
>DASZIG010000016.1:0-15834 GCA_035949375.1 Terriglobia bacterium
GTCCCCGGCTGCCCCACACTTTTCCGTGGGGAACACGTAATGCTCCGGCGTGCGCTCAGGGAAATTTGCGGCCCACACGCTCAACACTTGGCCCTAATCGGGCCGGCATTGACGCGGCCATTGCCAGGGGCGAACCGTCGCGGAACATATCGAAACGCGTTTCGATTTCCCCGGCGGGCCTGCTGAGGCATAAGGCGCACGTTTCGGTTGCTCTCGCCAAGATCACGGAGAAGCGCGAGGAAGACCTGGGAGACGGCCTTCTATCCGAAATCGAGCGAATCCGGCAAAACGCTTGGAGATTGGTCTCGGACATGGAATCAACCGGCGATTTACGCGGCGCGGTCGTCGCCTTGAGAGAGGTTTGCAAGGGTTTGGAGACGCAAGGGAAGCTGGTGGCGCTCGCGTCAAAGGCGGCTGAGGATGGCGGCCCGTAGCCGTAAAGTGGCTTGTGGAGCACATCGGCGCCCCGAATAAATGAAAACACTTTCCAGGGGGCTGCCGCTTTGTGGGCCAAAAGCGCGATCTTTATGGCAGGACCCGGAACGGCACGTTGCTTGAAAGCCTGCCGCCGGGCGTTACGACCTGCACCTTGCCGCTGGTGGCGTCCACCGGTACGGTTGTCGTGATTAACAAACTCGAAACCACGGTGAACGTAGCTGCCTTGCCGTTGAACGTGACGCTGGTGGCGCCCGTCAGATTAGTCCCCAGAATCTTGACGAGCTTTCCGACCTTGCCGGAGGTCGGCTGTGTTTCCACGAACGGGCCGAGGCCCAGCGACAGGCTGAAGACCGTACCACAGCCGCTAGTATCGCCGAACCGTGCACAGTTGTCGTTGGCAGCTTAGCGTGCCACTCGGAGTATTTTGAAGACAGTACCACAACCATACCCACCCGCGCAGGTGTCATTGGCGCCTCCCAAAGCGGTTGTTCCATACAAGTTTCCATTGGCGGCTTGGACGAGCCCGCCCCAGGGGTTGGCGCCGTCCGAGTTGTCGAAGCTGAGCAGCGTGGTGAAAGTCTGTGCCGGTAAAGTTCGGGGCAAGAAGGAAAACCAAACTGCAGTCGCAATAACGGCGACAACGGCGGTGGTTGTGATCTTCATGGCCTCACATTCCCTTCGAGTGGACGTTGAATTTGCCACCATATTCTAGAGACCAGGGGGCGAGTGTTGGCACCGGACCGTGGGACCGTGGGAGAGGCTCATTTCGCGGCCGCGGCGGCGCTTATGCCTCGCCTAAAGCGGCCTTTAGGGCGCTAGGGCAGCACATGGAAGGGCAGGTTGCTCGAAAGGATCCCGCCGGGCGTCGTTACCTGGACTTTACCGCTCGTGGCTCCGGTGGGCACGGTGGCGGCGATTTCAGAGCCCGCGATCACCTTGAAGACGGCGGCGGTGCCGTTAAAGGTGACGCTGGTGGCGCCGGTCAGACTGGTTCCCAGGATGTTGACGGTCGCTCCCACCTTGCCGGACACAGGCTCCGTTTCCACAAACGGTTCGAGACCTACAGCCAGACTGAAGACCGTGCCGCAACCACTCGTGCAGGCGCCGCTCGATCCGCCGTTCTGGGTCGTGCCGTAGAAACTCCCGTTGGTGTCTTCGGTCAACGCCGCCGCGGGGTTCGCGCCGTCCGTCGAGTCGAAGGCGTGCAGCGTCGTCAGCTTCCCGTCCGGAGTAATCTTGAAGATCGTTCCGTCATAATCGTTGGATCCGCCATACCCGGTTGTTCCGTAGAAGTTCCCGTCGGTGGCCTGCACCAGCGCGGAGCCCGGGTAATATCCGTCTGCGCAGTCCTCCTGCGAGCAAAACGCGTAAAGCGTTGTCAGGGGACCGCCACTCGAAGCGATCTTGAAAATCGTCCCGCAGCCATAGGCGCAGGCGTTGTTGGGCCCGCCCCAGACCGTGGTTCCGTAGAGTTCCCCGTCGGTGCCCGCGACCAGGCCAGCGTCGAGGGTTTTGCCGTCCGCGCAACCGCTGAGCGAGCAAAAACTGTGAAGCGTAGTGAGCGTGCCACTCGCGGTGATTTCGAAGACCGTCCCCCAGTCATAGGTTCCGCCGCTGCGAGTCACTCCATAGAAGTCTCCGCTCGCGGCCTCGACCAGCGCTCCCTCGGGAATGGCGCCGTCCTTGCAGCCGCTTTGGGCGCAGAAACTGTAGAGTGTGGTCAGCGTGCCCGCGGGGGTGATGCTGAAGACGGTCCCGCAGCCTCCGAGGCAGCCGACGCCGTCGCCGCCCGTTTGCGTAGTCCCATAGAAGTTCCCATTGGCGGCCTGGACCAGCCCGTTGGGGTCGGCCCCGTCTGCACCGCCAAAGCCATAGAGCGTGGTCAGTGCGCCCTTCGATGTGATTTTGAAGACTGTGCCGTCGCCGCCGGGCCCGGCGACGGACGTGGTCCCGTACAAGTCCCCACTCGCGGCCTCGATCATCGCGGCCTCCGGGTTAGCGCCGTCTGTGCAATTGCTTTGGGAGCAGAAGTTGTAAAGCGTGGTCAGCGTCCCGCTCGGCGTGATTCTGAAGATGGTGCCGCAGCCATCGATGCAGTCGGCCTCATTGGCCCCGCCAAAGGCTGTTGCCCCGTACAGGTTCCCGTCTGTGGCCTGCACCAGCGCCGCCTGGGAATGAGCGCCGTCCGTGTTATGGAAGCTGTGCAGGGTCGTGAAGGCCGGCCCAGGGTCTCCGATAGTATTCGTTTGGGCTGCGGCCTGACAGCCTGACGCACACAGCCAGAGGGCCGCGAACATTATGGCAATTGCGGACTTTCTCATCGTGGACATTTAGTTGTCCTCCCCAAGGCAAACTCGGTTTGACAGCCGCCATCATAGTCAGAGGCGCCGGGCCCGGTTGTCAAAGTCTTGTAAAGAGATTGTCAAAGGATCATCCGGGTTTCCTTGGATTGAACATCATCAAATCGAGTGCCACGGGGCGCCGCGGGAAAGAATAGCGCGACGCGGCCTATCGCTTTGGGCCTCGGACTTCTGAGACAATATTTCGCATGGGACGTTCTTCCGGGACGAGCGGCGAATCACGTCGTCACTTTCTAAAATCTTTGATGTCGGGGCCGCTCGTGACCGGTCTCAGTGCGGGTTTGGGATCGGGCCTGCTGCTGCCCTCGACTCGCGCGCTGCTCGACGCCGATCCGGCTCCGGCCCTCGACTTCCCCCAGCCGCACTTCATCCGCTATGACGGCCACTGCTTCACGGTCAACGATCGCGACATGGTTCTGTTCGGCGCCTGCTTTCACTATCCGCGCTGCCCGCGCCAGCTCTGGCGGGATCGCCTGTGGAAGCTAAAGGTCGCGGGCTTCAACGTGATTGACACGTACGCATTCTGGAACTATCACGAACCCGAGGAGGGTCACGCTGATCTCACCGAGTTCGAGGATTTCGTCAAGCTGGTCTCGAGCATGGGCCTCTACATGATCGCGCGCCCCGGACCTTACGTGTGCGCGGAGTGGGATTCCGGCGGCTTCCCGCGCTGGGTCATCAAGCGCCGCTTTCCTCTGCGCTCGAATGATCCCGAGAGCATCCGCACGTCGCAGCACTGGTTTGACCAGGTGCTGCCGGTGATCGTGCGGCACCAGGTGACGCATAGGGGCCCTATCATCCTGATGCAGGTGGAGAACGAGTATGACTACTGGAAGCTCCCGGATGCCGAGAAGCGCGAATACGTGTGCGCCCTCGCGCGCATGGCCTGGGAGGGAGGAATCGACGTTCCCCTCATCACCTGCTGGACCAAGCAGGTCCGCGACCGGCAGGATCCTGACTTTTCGCGCATGCTCGACACGGACAATTTTTATCCGCGCTGGAACATAACCGGTGAGACGGTCCCGGCGCTCGCCAAGTTGCGCGCGGAGCAGCCGGACGCGCCCATGGGCGTCACTGAACTGCAAGGGGGCTGGTTCAGCGAATTCGGCGGCAAGCTTTCGGTAGACCAGTCCGGCGTGGGCGCCGCGCAGCTCAATATGCTGAGCAAGACCGTGATTGAGCAGGGTGTGACCTATTTCAACTACTACATGGGTTTCGGCGGCACCAACTTCGATTGGGCCGCGCAGAACCTGACTACGAGCTATGACTATGCCGCGCCGTTGCGCGAGCCGGGCGGACTGTGGGACAAGTATTATGCCGCGCGCGGCATCGGAGGCTCGCTCGGCGTGTTCGGCCGGGTGATCGCCCGGGCCGAAGCCGTACCCGACGCCACTAAATCCACCAATCCACAGGTCAGCGTGACGCTGCGCGCGAGCGGCAAAAGCGGGGCGGTTTTCATCCGCGAGAACGCCAACGCCGACCAGCGTTATCAGGCGAGCTTTCGCGATCCCAACTCACCCACACAGCGCATGATCACCGTGCCACGCGAAGGCGAACTGGAGCTCGCCGCGCGCGAGATGAAGATGCTTCCGGTGCAGATTCACATCGGGGACACGGTGCTGCGATACTCCACCGCCGAAGTGCTCGCCTACGACGAGGGCCGCCGTCCCTATCTGGTGCTCTACGACGAGCCGGGGCGCCTGGTGGAGTTCGGCCTGGCGACCGAAAAGGAGCCGCACATCGAAGGCGACACGGTCTACCAGTATTGGGACCAGGAGTACGAATCCGTCGTCCTCGGCGTGCGCGTCGAGCCGTCCGAAAAGATGCTTCTGGTGGAGAACCATTTTGTGGTGATCGTGCTGCCTCGCGAGCGGGCCCTGAAAAGCTGGGCTGTGGAGTGGCCGGCCACCTGGCTGCCCGGCGGCGCGGCCCTGCCGAAGGAGGAGCAGAAGGACGTGGTCGCCGTGCCGTTCTTCACAGACGCCGCGATGGTGGGAGAAATCGGGCGCACCAAGAAGACGCTGTGGGCAGAGCTCGACTTCGTCCCGGGCGAGCACGACGTGGCGGCGCTTATCCCGCCGCTGCCGGAGAAGCTCTGGCTGGACAGCGTCGAGACCGAGTTCGAGTACGACCGCCACTGGCAGACATGCCGTTTCCACGTGAGCGTTCCCAAACTGCCGGCTCAAGCCCAGGCGCTCAAGCCCGAACTGATCGGCGTGGAGCGCTTCGGAAATACGGCCGGGGAGTGGCTGGCCACGCCGCTCCGTCCGCTCGACGATCTCGGGGCGCTGCCTTACGGCTACGTCAAGTATCGCGCCCAGTTCAGCTACGCGGGCGAGCCACGGATGTTTCTGACGGCGTTCTCGGACGACGGCAAAAAGGTCTTCTTGAACGGCAAGCTCGCGCCTGATGCTTCAAAAACGGCGAAGAGTCTTGATCTTGCGCTCGCCGGCTACGTCCGCCCCGGAGCCAACCATATCGAGATCGCGTACGAGCAGTTTGGTAATCCGAACTTCGGCGAGGGGATCGGCGAGATGAAGGGCCTTGAAGCTGTGCGCCTGGGACGGGACGAATCGTCCGCCAAGCCCGTGCAGAACTGGCAGGTGCAGCGCTTTCCCGCCATCATGCAGGGGCGGAACCTTGACGTGCATTTCACGGGCGAAGGATGGGAGCAGGGTCCGTCCGCCGTGGGCGGCAACGCTTCGTCGGGCATCGTGCCCGCGTTCACGTGGTGCCGTGCCGAATTCAGCCTGGAGGCGGGTCCCGAAGGGTGGTCGATCCCTCGAAGGCTCACCATCGAGGCGGATCGCGATGCGCTGCTCTATCTCAACGGCCGTTTCGTGGGCCGCTACGTGATCGCCGGGCCGCAGAAGGATTTCTACCTTCCGGAGCCTCGCCTGGCCTGGGGTCCAAAAACCGGGAACGTGCTCACCATTGTCCTGGCCTACACTGACTCGCCGGCGGGAATCCGCACGCTGAGCGTGGCGCCCTATGAGGAATTCGCCACCCATCGGACGAGGGTGGAGTTTCAGTGGTGAGCCCGTCAATACTGCCGTACGCTAACCACGTTGTCGCCGTCGAAGGTGACGAAGAGGACGTGGGGCGGCAACCCGTAGATCCAGTCTTCCTTCTCACTGCCATCCGGCTGGTCCTCGCGCACCTTGCGGTCCGGCGGACCCTTGGCCGAGAGCACGGCGTCGTGATCCATCCCGACCATCACTTTGTGACTCTTGATCGCCTCCTTGAACTGCGGCGGCACCGAGGCCGAATAGAGCACGGTCGGAGAGCGGCGTTCGAAGTCAAGGGCGTAGGCGAGCAGCAGCTTGGCCTGGTCCACGGTAAGGTTGGGGACGTGGCCCGGGAATCTCAAGGTGATGTAGGAGCCGTAAGCGAGCGCCTGGTTCGGGTCCGTCGGAGCGATGGGCTGCGTCGACGTGCCCATGCCGACTTCGATGTGCTGGTACCAATGCCTTCCCTGTTTGCCGCCTCCGTTGATTTCGAAAAGCAGATGGCTTTCATGGAAGACGACCTTGGTGATCTTCACCGGCGATCCGGGGTTGATGGCGACGCCATTCTCCTTGATCTCCTGCTGCTCTTTGGCCTGATCGATCTTGCCCATCGAGTCAAGGTATATCCCGTGCTTGCCGCGCGGAAGTGGAACCTTAACGACGGCAACTTCGCTCGAGAGTCCACGGATGAGGGCGATTTCACTTTCTTTGCTCAGCGGAATCGGCTTGGCCTGCTTGGCGCCCGAAGCTGCCACCGGAGGACTGGAAGCCTGAGCCTGCGCGTGACAGAGCGACGTTGTACCCCAAAGGACCGTAGCGAGTCCAATGGCCGAGATGGACTTCCGTATGAGCGAACACAGCACAGCGCAATCACCGCAGGCGGCGCCCGGAGAGTGGCTTGAAATCCTGAAGGCGCGGCGGCCGCCCGTCACCTTACGATTTTAGCAGTCTGGCGGGCCCGAACAAAGCGCCCCCCCGGACCAAGGAGCAGAAACATGGATGAGCCCGACCTCATGGCGAATCCTTCGCCGCCCGTCGAGCCGGAAGTTTCCCCGGCGCCCCCGCCCCGCCGCGACTGGGGGTGGTTCATGGGGCCGAGCGGCCTGCGCGCCGGATGGCGGCTGCTGGTCTTTGTGGCTCTCCTCATCCTCATCGGAACAGGCCTGGCCGTCTTGGCCGGACCTCTGGTACGTAGGTTTCATCCGCCCGGCGTGTTGACAGGAGAAGCAATCGGTTTTCTCGCGGCGCTCGGGGCATCGCTCGTGATGGGCCGGATCGAGCATCGATCCCTCGCTGACTATGGCCTGCCGGGTCGCGGCGCATTCGGCCCGCGGTTTTGGGCAGGGCTCTTGTGGGGATTCCTCGCCCTCACGGCGTTGCTGGTCCTGATCCACCTCGACAACGGCTTCGATTTCGGGACGCGTGCCCTGGCCGGCGGCCAGATCCCGAGGTATGCCGCCTTGTGGGGCATCTCTTTCCTGGCGGTCGGCTTCGCTGAAGAATACGTGTTCCGGGGCTACGCCTTGGCCACGCTTACCTCGGGCATGGGCTTCTGGGCCTCCGCAGCCGTCCTCTCGGCGGTCTTTGGCGCCGTGCACCTCAATAACGCGGGTGAAGATTGGGCGGGAGCGCTGTGCGCGGGACTGATCGGGCTCTTCTTCTGCCTCACGCTGCGGCGTACCGGAAGCCTCTGGTTCGCCATCGGGTTGCACGCCGGCTGGGACTTTTCCGAAAGCTTCGTCTACTCGGTTCCGGACAGCGGCGCCATGGTCAACGGACACCTGCTGAATTCGTCGTTTCACGGCGCGCGCTGGTTGACGGGCGGCAGCGTGGGGCCGGAAGGCAGCGCCCTGGTCTTCGTCATCATCGGGGTCCTGTTCCTGGTGTTCAACCACTTCTACCGCGAGGTACGCTTCCCCCCTGCCGCGACCGCTCAGGTTAGAGGCCGAATCGACCCGTAAAACAGCGGCTTTGAGGGCTACGAGATTCGTTTCGCCTTGACAGAACGCGGGTGCGGAGTTAATCTGGACAAATAGCACGTATATCGAAGCCGGGGGGATTATGCACTTCACGGTAGGCGATAAGGTTGTTTATCCAAATCAGGGTGTAGGGACCGTCGAGCAGATTTCCAACCGCAATTTGACCGGCCAGGCTGAGATGTTTTACATGCTGAAGCTCAATTCCAACGGCTTGCGCGTCATGGTTCCCACGAGTAATGTCGTGAACCTGGGCTTGCGCCGCGTGGCCCGGGTGCGGGAGGTATCGGCCGTTCTCGAGTACCTCGACACGGGCGGCATGAAGACCCCGCATGACTGGAAAGACCGCTTCAAGGAGAACTCCGAAAAGATGCGGAGCGGTTCCTTGCTGGAAGTGGCCGAGGTCTTCAAGACTCTGCTGATTCTAAGTCAGGCGAAGCCCCTTTCCTTCCGCGAAAAGCGCATGTTCGATCGCGCCTGGGTCCTGTTGGTGGACGAGATCTCGATCGCCCGCGGCTGGGCCAAGGATCTGGTGGAAACTCAGCTCGTGAAGAGCCTGAGCAGATCGAACCTGCGCATGTCGCTGCCCAGCTAGGTTTCCCGAAAATTACAAGCGTGTCCCTGTGGCGGCGTGGCCCCGGAGCAGCGCCGTCCGGGGGCTACCGCCCGCCGCTCAGCCCTCATTATCCAGGGGAAGTGTGATCGTAAAGGTGGAGCCGTGCCCGGGCGTGCTCCGGCACTCAATCTGCCCGCCCTGGGACTCAGCGATCGCCCGGGCAATCGCAAGACCAAGCCCCCCGCTGTGACTTTCGTCCGCTCCTTCGCGCGGCACGCGAAAGAATCGCTTGAAAATATGCGGCAGATGCTCAGGCGCGATGCCGGGGCCCTGGTCGCTGAAGCCCGCCCGCAGATGTCCGTTCTGCCTTTCCAGACGAATCGTAATGACGGTGCTGGCCGGCGAGTACTTCAGAGCGTTGTCGAGAAAAATCAGAAAGAGCTGTTGCAGGAAGATCTCGTCTCCGCGGTAAGCAACGTCGCGTATAAGTTGGCGCTCCAGTTTGACTCCTTTGGCCTGCGCCAATGGCGTCACCAGAAGGCAGCTTTCCTCGAGCACCTCATCCAGATAGAGCGGGTCGCGCGCCAGACGGAGCTGCCCTGCGTCCGCCATCGAGAGCGTGAACAACCCCTCCACCATGCTGCTCAGTTTGGCGAGTTCGTCTTCGAGCAGCCGCAAGGTGCGCTGGTAATACGCCGGGCTGCGCGGTTCAGCCAGGGCCAGTTCGGTCTCACCGTGCAGGACGGTGAGCGGCGTGCGAAGCTGGTGGGAAGCGTCCGTCACGAACTGCCGCAGTTGCGCCAGCGCCGCTTCCACGCGCTCCGCCAGGCGATTGAACGTCTGTGAAAGACGCCCGATTTCGTCGGAAGTATTTCCGGCGGGCAACGGTGACCAGAGGGGTTTGCCGCCGGCGCCCCCCGCAGAAGCCACACGGTCGGCCATGTCGGAGGCGCGGGCCGTGAGGTCGGCAAGCGGCCGCAAGCTTCGGCCCACATACCAGGCGGAGAGCAGGGCGGTGAGCAGCAGGCTGAGCGGCAGGAACACCAGGACGGCCTCGCGATAAAGAGCGAGCACTTGATCCACGCGACCGGTGGACATGGCTATTCCGAGAAGTCGGGGGTTCGCGCCCTGGGAAAAGGGAGCCAGCACCAGGCGCAGCCTGCCGTATCGAAGATCCTGGAGAGTGCGAAACTGCTTCCGCGCCGGATCGAGGGGCTTCGGGCCGATATTGAGAGGCCCGCTCGCGAGGTTCTCCGAGCGTTGGAGCACGTGACCGGCAGGATCCAGGAGTTCAAAATACTGCTCCGGAATCTTGAGCTCGTTCACGTCCTGCCCGTCCATGTCCGTGGCCAGGTCCGCGGTCACGGGCCCTGCGGTCGCCGCCAATTCCTGGTCAAGCCGGCTGCGAAGCTGGTGGGAGAGCAGCGCGTAGGAACCCAGGCTGCAGGCGGCCAGCAGCACGCCCACCACCAGGGCGAACAGCAGCATCATCCGGGATCGGAGTGACAGTGCGCGTTTCATTCTTCCAGTCCCAGGCGATAACCCACGCCGCGCACCGTGTGAATCAGCTTGGCGGGGCGATCATAGTCGATCTTCTGGCGGAGCCGGTTGATGTAAACCTCTACTAGATTGGTGCCGCTATCAAAACGCGTGTCCCAGATGTGCTCGACGATCTCGGTACGGGGCACGATCTCAGGAGCGCGCAGCAGCAGCAGTTCCAGCAGGGCAAATTCCTTCGACGTGAGCGGGATGTTGACTCCGCCGCGCTGCGCCCTGCGGCGATGGCGGTCCAACTCCAGGTCTCCGAAGCGCAGGGTGGCATCGCTCTTCTGCAGCCCGCGGCGCACGAGAGCCCGCACCCGCGCCAGGAGCTCGGCGATGGCAAAGGGCTTGGTGAGGTAATCGTCTGCGCCGGAGTCGAGACCCTCGACGCGCTGCTCCACCAGGCCGCGCGCCGTCAACATGAGCACGGGAGAGTTGACGTCGCGGCGGCGCAGCTCACGACAGACCGCGAGACCATCCGTGTCCGGCAGGCGGATGTCGAGCAGGATGGTGTCGTAGGAGGTCTCCCACGCGAGCGCCAGCGCGCGCGCACCCGTGTCGGCCACATCGACAGCATAGGACTGCTCGCGCAGCGCCCGCGCTACGAAGCTTGCCACTTTGCGCTCGTCTTCGACCAGCAGAATGCGCATCGAACCCACTCATTATAGGCTGAAGCCCGGCTCCCTGCGCGGATGGTCATTAAGTCTGCCACATTTCCCTGCCGCCTGCCTTTATGATAGAAATGTAGTCCTCGTGCTCGTCTTCTGTTGAGTCGATGTTGAGACCTCGAATGCCGCGAGCCTGGTTCATTCGCGCCCTGGTAATGGCCGTGTCGCTGCCGGCAGGACTTGCCCTCGGCGCCGCCCAGAAAGACAAGCCGCAAGACAAGCCGCCGGCCACTTACTCCATACCGCTGCCGCCTCGCCCCGACTTTTCCCCGCTCGACTGGCTGATCGGCGACTGGGCAGGCCACACTACGGATCCGACGGGCAAGGAGACGCAAGGCGACGTGCATCTGACGGTGTCCTACGCTTTGGACAAACGCTTCCTCCTGCTCCGCGAGGAGGTTTCTCTGCCGGCGGGCACGTCCGCTCCCGCCGTGCACGAAACCTGGACCGGCTTCCTCAGCGCCGATTCGTTCGCGGCGGGCTTCATTTTACGAACGTTTTCAAGCACAGGCTTCATCACGCAGTATCACGTCACGGCGGGCGACGCTCGCGTGAGCTTCGATCCCCAGGGCGGGCCAAATCCTCCGCCCGGATTCCTCTTTCGCCGCGTGATCTCACGGCTGGGTCCCGGCTTTTTCGCGGAAAAGGTGGAGGTGGCGCCACCCGACAGTCCGTTCTTCGCGTACTACAATGCCAGGCTCACCCAGGTGCTCGAGCCAAAGCCGACGGCGCCGCCCGCTGCCGCCGTTTCGCCTGCGGCCCCCAAGGCCGGACCGCGCGGGTCGCCCTGACGCGCCTGGCAAGGCCGAATCCCGTCCCGATCTGTGACCTCCGCATGTTCGCTCACCGCACGGAATGGCCGCTCGAACAGAACGCCCTGACCCGCGCGATTGAGGCCCGGCGCGCGCGCGGCCTCGCGGCGCTTGACCTGACCGAGTCCAACCCCACGCGTTGCGGTTTCCACTACGACTCCGATGTGATCCTCCGGGCGCTGGCGCAACCCGCGGCCCTGCTCTATGAGCCTGAGCCTCACGGGCCGCTGAGTGCTCGCCACGCGGTCGTCGCCTATTATCGGGAGCGCGGCGTTGACGTGGAGCCCGGGCAGATCTTCCTGACCTCGAGTACGAGCGAGGCTTATTCGCACCTTTTCCGGCTGCTCGCTGATTCCGGTGACTCGGTGCTCGCGCCGCAGCCGAGTTACCCCTTGTTTGACTTCCTTGCCGGCCTGAACGATCTGGTGGTCATTCCTTACGCACTGACCTACGACTCGGAATGGCGCCTCGATGTCGCCGCACTCGAGGAATCCGTGGCGGGCGAAGCCGGGTCGCTGCAGGTTCCGCGCGCCATGATCGTGGTCCATCCCAACAACCCGACCGGCTCTTTCGTGAGACCGGAGGAACTGGCCCGGATCGTGGAGTTCTGCCGCGGGCACGGACTTGCGATCATCGCCGACGAGGTTTTCAGCGATTATGCCCTCGACGAGCAGCCCCGGCTGAGCCACGCCGCTTGCGATGCGGTGCTGACGTTCACGCTCAGCGGCCTGTCCAAAATCGCGGCGCTGCCGCAGATGAAACTCGCGTGGATCGTGGTGAGCGGTCCCGCCCACCTGCGCCGGCAGGCCGTCGAACGCCTCGAGATTATTGCTGACACCTACCTCTCCGTGAGCACGCCGGTGGCTTCGGCAGCGCCCGAATTGCTCGAAACGCGCCGCGCCCTGCAACCGCAGCTTATCGCCCGTCTGCGGCACAATCTCGCGGACCTCGATCGCCGCCTGACGGCCGCCGGCGCGACCGCAATCCGGCTCCGACTGCGGGGCGGCTGGTACGCTATTCTGAGGCTCACCGACCCTGCACTCAGCGCCCACGATCTTGCGGTCAGCCTGGCGCGCGATGACGGCGTGCTGGTGCATCCCGGACACTTCTACGACTTCCCGGACGACCGCCATCTCGTGCTCAGCCTGCTCCCGGTTCCTGACGTTTTTACGGAAGGGATCGACAAGCTCCTGGCCCGGCTCAAGCCGGCCTCCTGAGCCCGCTGAAAACCCCGCATAAAGCGCCATTTTGGGCGCACGAAGGCCTAAATTGGCACCCGTGGAAGCATCTAAAGCCATTAGAATCACAAACCTATTGGCTTTAAGAGGTGTAACATTATTGTTTTCAATAACCTAATGGCTTTCGCTTGTTTTTGGGGAGCGCGTGGAAGGGCATTTTCTGTGTATCTTATTGATTGTGGATAACTTAAGTGCTACTTTGAGTTAACCTTAATGGTTTCAATAACCTGATGGCTTCGTTCTGAGAATAGCGCTGATTCTAAAGGACATTCTGGCTTCGTTCCAGTTTTTTAAGAATTTGCACCCTTTCTTTCCGCCTTTGTCTCCGCCTCCGGAAGGTCCGCATCATGCTGCGGTAGGCAGGCGTGCACTCGAAGGCGAACTCCTGTGCGGCGCAGAAACGCTCGATCAACCCGGCGTAGAACGGATGCGAACGTTCCTCGGGCGTCAGGATGGCGGCGGCCGTCGCCCGTACGGCCCCGGGCGCGCATTCCATCAGCGCCGCCACCAACTGATCGTAAACCGCCGTGCCCGACCCGGTACGCAACGCGTTCCACCGTGAACGGAACTTTCCCTCGAAGGACGTCGGACCGGTCGAATGTTGCGCATTTGCGCGATTGGCCGCGAGGCGCCTGGCGGTCATGGTGGGTGGCTTGCGAAGTGACATGGCGGCTGCGACTCCCAAAGTGATTACGAGACAGTTTATAACAGACAGGTACTATATCTCAAGCGGAATTTCCGGAAGGATTCACTACCCATACCGCCTCCACTGGTCCAACCGCGCGTCTCTGGCGATGAGTGAGGCTTGTCTTTTGCAACAGACGCCTTGGCAAACGGGCTATACAGCCCAGGCGGTGCGAGGCTGGATCTTCGCCCGCCCGATCGGGGGAAAGTTGCAAGAGGAGTATTAGTCTATAAGCTTATTCATAGTCTGCAAGCTGAATTATGCACGGGATTAATAACCAGCGGTAGACTTGACATGGTCTTGCGTTCCTAGTACATCTGTCATTTCATTTTGAGAAGCAGCGACTCAGGGATTAGGTAGTCTCGACCAAGAACGATAATTGCGTCCATACAGCGGGACTCGACGTCCCGCAAGCAGACACCGGAAGAGCCCCTGCCCTCATGTTGGAGCGCTTCGATCTTGGCCTGCGGCTCACCGCAGCCGCAGACCCGGCTTAAGGTTTGGTTCAGAAGAATATAGCGGCCGCGAGGTCGTTAATGGCGGGGATGCGTTGTGCAGCGCGTCGGTGGAGCCGGGCCGATTCTGAGGCTGCCAGGGGGGATAAGTGACAGGCAGATCGTTCAACGAAGCTAGGTCGAGCCGGCGCTTCATGGCGCTGGCATTCGTAGTTGTTGCGTTGGTCTCGGTCGGAGTTGCGCTGAGACCTGGGAGGCGGGTGCAGGCTACACCAGCCGCCCTCAGGCCTGAAAGACCCCGGGTTCCCCAGACCGGAGGAGAAGGCTCATGGACTGCGCCCTTCAACATGGGAGCGGTAGGAATCCATGCGGCCTTGCTGCCGAACGGCCTCGTGCTGTTCTGGTACTACCCGCACCCGTTCGACACGGGCAACTCCATCGGCTTGCTCTGGAATCCGGTGACGAACGCGATCACTCAGGAAAATGTCCCATGGCCGATTGACGTATTCTGCGCGGGCTCCATCATGCTGCCCAACGGGAACGTCATGGTGATCGGCGGCAAGAACGACATGGGCGGGAGTGACTCGGACGAGGGCCTTACGAACATCACGATCTTCGATTGGGCGACGAGCACGTGGCAGCAAGGTCCGGCGATGACCTACGGGCGCTGGTATCCAGGCGACGTGGAACTGCCCAACGGCGACGTGCTGGCGGTCTCTGGAATAGACGCGGGAGGCTGGAATCTCACCCAGCAGATTGAACGCTTCTCATGGGCGAATCAATCGTGGTCAATTCTTCCGGCATCAGCCAATATCGCCCTGCAAACCTCCACTTATCCCCGGGTGATTGTCACGACGGACGGCAACGTATTCGAGGCCGGGCAGGAGTTGAATAACCTGTCGCTCAACCCGAACACGAATACATGGTCAACGGTTACAAACGCGAGCATCTGGCCGCGCTTCTATGGAAGCTCGGTGCTGCTCCCCGGCCTGACGCAAGTCCTTTCTGTGGGCGGCGGCTTGACGGACACCGATAGCCGCGTGGCGACGAACAGCGTCAGCATCATGAACTACCCGAGCGGCGGATGGGTGGACGGCTGCGGTCTGAATCAGCCGGCCAATACGACGTGCGTGCCGGTGACCTCTGGCGGGCCGGCACCGATGTCGATTCAGCGCGAAAACCTGAACCTCGTGCTGCTACCGGACGGAACGGTGATGGCTGAGGGTGGCGGCCAGGGATGCCTTGCGGCGCCATGCACGGGGTCTTACAAGTACTCCAACCCGGTGCTTTACCCCGAGGATTACGACCCGGTGGCGAATACGTGGACCCCGTGGAGTTCACAGCAGGTCCAGCGCACCTATCACTCGACGGCGTTGCTTCTGCCGGATGGCCGCGTGGTATCGGCGGGGTCAGACAACGGAACGCAACTGACGACTTTGGAGGTATTCAGCCCGCCATACCTGAGCGCAGGCTCGCGCCCGACGATTACCAGCGCGCCCACGTCTCTCAGCTATGGGCAGCAGTTCACGATTACGACCCCGAACGCCGCGAGCATCAGCTTGGTGGCGCTGATCAAGGCCGAATCCACCACGCACGCCACGCGGTTTGATGCGCGGTATGTGACGCTTGCCTGCACGGCGGGCAGCGGCCAGCTTACGTGCACGGCTCCGGCCAGCGGGAACGTAGCCCCTCCGGGGTACTACATGCTGGATGTCTTGATGAACGGCGTGCCGGCGGTGATGCCGTTCGTGCAGGTGGGCAGCACGGGGGCGCCGGCGGTGAGCTTTGCGCCGGGCAGCCTGGCGTTCGGCAGCCAGGCCGTGGGGACCAGCAGCAGCGCGCAGGTGGTGACGCTGAGCAACACGGGCAGCGCTGCTCTCAGTATCACGGGCGTGAACATCGGGCCGGATTTCGCGCAGACAAACAACTGCGGCAGCACGGTGGCGGCGGGGGGAAGCTGTACCTTCAACGTGACCTTCACGCCCACCACGCTCGGGACCCTGAACGAGTCTCTGACGGTCACTGACAACGCGAGCGGCAGCCCGCAGAGCGTATCTCTTTCCGGAACCGGGACCGCTCCCGCTGTGACGCTATCA
>DASZIG010000017.1:0-33793 GCA_035949375.1 Terriglobia bacterium
CATTCTGGGCACGAATCTGACAACCGCGACCAGCGTCACGTTTAACGGCACGCCTGCCACGTTCAATGTGGTTTCGAGTTCCTTAATCACGACCACCGTACCGGCGGGCGCCACCAGCGGCAAAGTCCAAGTCGTAACGCCGGTCGGCACGCTGACGAGCAACGTGCCCTTCCGGGTGTTGCAGTAGCAGGGCTCGTCTTCGGCCCTGCGGCTTTTTTCGCGTCGCGCGCCTGTGCCGGCCCTGCCAAAGCAACGAGGGCAATGGAAATGCCGCAGGGCTTCAGAAGCGAGCCCTGCGCGACGACGCTCACCCTACAGGCAGCGTGAACTGAACGGTTGCGCCCGGGCCTGCATTGCTAGAGGCCCATATCCGTCCCCCATGAGCTTCGACGATCGAACGGCAGATCGATAGTCCCATGCCCATGCCGCCAGCCTTAGTGGTGTAGAATGCGTCGAACAGACGTTCAGAATCCTCCGGGTTTAGTCCCGTGCCGGAATCCTGGACTGCGACGAGCACCTCGCCCGATGCAACTTTCCCGGTGCTGATTAGCAACCCTCGCGACCCCTCGCTGACGTCGCTCATCGCTTGGACGGCGTTGGCGATCAAGTTAAGCATAACTTGTTCCAGTTGGACTCGATCTCCTTGAATGAGTGGCAAGCGTTCCGCGAGTTGCGTCTGTACCGAGACGCCGTTCTTGGCCGCTTCGCCACGGGTCAGGGCAATGACCTCAAGGACTGGCTCGTTGATCTCCAAGGCTTCCTTCCGTGGGGGCGCCTTCTTGATTAGGGCGCGGATCCGGCCGATGAAGTCGGCGGCTCGCTTGCCGTCCTTGACGACGCGACCGAGCGCCTGCCCGATCTCCTCCAGATCTGGCGGCTCGGCGTGCAGCCAGCGCAGGGCGGCACCGGCATTGGTGACGGCCGCCGTGATCGGCTGCATGACTTCGTGGGCAATCGAAGCGGACATCTCTCCCATCGTCGTGACGCGATTGACGTGCAAGAGCTGCGACTGCGCCTCACGCAACGCTTCCGATGCGCGCACCAGTTCGTTGGTCCGTTCCACCACACGTTGTTCGAGCTCCTCATTGAGTCGCGCGATTTCGGCCTTGGCTCGCTTGAGCGCGGCGGTTTCGACAACGTCCCAATTCCCGTAGCGCCTGGCCAGGACAAACTGGTGTGTACGCACCACGTCCAGAATTTGAGGACCTCCGCACCCCGCAAGCGGGTAAGTGCAAAGCACGGCAAGGCGCTGATTGCCGATCACCTCGTTGAGACCATCTTCATAGTCGCAAAAGTGTGCCCAGTCCTTTTTCGAGAGCCAGGTCGTATCGCCGGTCACCCTGATTCCGGGATAGCCTCTGGCTGATACCTCAGCGAGTTTCTCATACCAAGCGGCTGTGAGTTTCTTGCCATCAAACGTGCCGCCCGGGAGGAAGAAATCGCGGGCCGACGCAATTTCGAAACGGGAATCCGCGACGTAACGATCAAGAGCGGGCACCGCGCGTTTCAGCGCATCTCTGGCTTCTTCGATCCTCAAGGGCTCGGCCACAATCCACAAGCAGTACTCCTCGCTTTCCAAACCCGATTTGCAATATGAGATCAACGTGTCGAGCAGATCGTCTTTCGTCTCGTAGAAGAGACAAAAGTGGGCACCCCAGGCCGCCACGTCGCCAACGACCTCGATACCGGTCTTCCGCATCTCGGTTGCCATCGAAGTCACCTCCCAATCTTGAATTTGCAATCGTTGCTGGATATATCCTCAATGTGGTGAGAAGAGTTCAAGAGGAACGATGCGTAGTGCAGAACTGGAACCGAAGAACCGATCAACAGCCCAATAGCGAAGGGCGCGGTAAGCGAGGAGGGAGGCGTCGGCAGGGCAATGGCCCTCATGCGGTGGAGTTGCATGGGACTTCTCCTTTACCCGCCCCCAAGGCTGCATCGCGCTCGTAAGATCGTTAGAGAGTCTTAGCAGCCGTAAAGCCTGACCGACGGAGTATATACGATTTGCACGGGAATGGGAGAGTGCATTTTGACGCACTCGATGGGGCCGGAGGCCCTGGGCTTGACGTATGCTGTCTTCACAGGTTCCTGCATCCTGACTAGCCTCTGCCGCCGGGACCGGGTTGCGCCGCCAATTCCTCTCAACCTTCAACCCACATCGCGCCCGGGCGAATGAATGCCCAGCTCTCTCGTGCGGAATAGCAGCGTAGAGCGATTGTGTCCTTGCGGTGAGCCTGCGTGGGTTCTCCGGGAGACGGTGTAGACTGCAGGCGCTAAATCTAAGCCGAAAACTCAGGAGGCGTTCGCCATGCAACGAACTAGGCAAGCTGTTCGCGTGAGCAAACCAAGCTGGTGGAAAACAGCGTGCGCTGTCTGTGCATTGTGCGCGACGGCGACTGGCGCAACGGCTTCGGGCCCAACCAGCGGCGATAAGGCGCGGACTTCGACCACGGCCCTTTCGAGCCTGCCCGCAGAGGCGCGACCCGGCATCCTGTCGGCATTGTCACGTGATCTTCGGATTTCGCAACTCGCCGAGCTCACCGCCTCGGACGGGTCGACTGACGACGATCTAGCCTGGTCCGTGTCCGTCAACGGGAACACGATTGCGGTCGGGACGCCCAACGCTTCGATCGGCTCCAATTCAGCGCAGGGCGCGGTCTATGTGTTCGTGAAGCCGGCGGGAGGCTGGACCAACATGACCCAGACTGCGAAATTGACCGCCTCGGACGGTGCGGCGGGTGACCAGCTAGGATGGTCAGTCTCCATCAGTGGCAATACGGTAGTGGCTGGAGCGCCCAATGCCACCGTCGGTGGAAATCAGCATCAAGGTGCGGCATACGTGTTCGTCGAGCCCTCGGGAGGCTGGGTGGACATGACTCAGACCGCCAAACTAACCGCTTCGGACGGAGCTAGCCAGAACAGTCTCGGCTTCTCAGTATCGATCAGCAGTATTACCGTCTTGGCCGGCGCCCCTGGCGCCGATTCGCTCTTAGGGGCAGCCTATGTCTTCGCCAAGCCACTAGGAGGCTGGGCGAACATCAGCCAGCAAGCCAAGCTGACAGCACCAGATAGTAAATCGGGTGGCAAACTCGGCTGGCCGGTATCGGTGAGCGGTGTCACAGCGGTGGCTGGCGCCATTCTTGATGGCCCGGGCCAAGCAGGAGCGATCTACGTTTTCGTGAAGCCGAGCAACGGCTGGCATAGCACCACGCAAACCGCTCAATTGGATGCTTCCGACGGAATGCCGGACGAGCAGCTCGGTTACCCGGTCGCCATCAATGCTAGCACGGTGGTCGCCGGGGCCCCTTACGACACCACGTCCGGCCCGCCAGGGAGCGAGCAAGGAGCTGCCTACGTTTTCGTGGAGCCGTCGCAAGGCTGGACCGCTGGAAACCAGACAGCCAAATTGACCGCAGCGGACGGACAAGTTGGCGATCAGTTAGGTCGCAGCGTGTCGCTCAGTGGAACCGTGTTATCGGCCGGCGCTTGGCGCGCTAACAACCTCGAAGGCACGGCGTACCTGTACTTGAAGCCGCCGGGCGGTTGGCAGAACACATCGGTGTTCAACACTGAGCTGTCCGCTTCCGACGGGTCTTCGGGCGACGTATTCGCAGCCTCCATGGGAGCTGGCAACGATGTCTCGGTTGCCGGAGCGCCCGGTCATCTCGGTGTGGGCGCGGCGTACGTATTCGGACCGTGAGTAAGTTTTTGCCAAGAAGGAAGCCCCAGCAAACTGTAGCAATCGCGCCGGGGCGGCACTTCCGCCTGCTCTTCCAGCCTTGGCCTGCCCAGGCAGAGTAGGAGAGGAGGCGATGCCCGCTCCTCGCCCGGCCTGCTCTGACAATTTTATGTAGCCTATATAATCCTACCTACATAACTTGACAATATCGCTAGCCTGTGCTACGTTCCCGGTGTCGTTTCCGGAGGACGGCATTGCCGCCCCGGGAGGCTTTCGATGCTCCGCAGAAATCTCGCGCCGCGCTTCGCCGCGCTTCAACGTTGCGATTCAAAATGCTGCGATTCAAGGGCGACCCGGCACAATCGGGCCACTGTCCGGGCAGCTTGCGTTCCGCCTTGCTGGCCGTTTCCTCCTGTATCTCTCGAAGCAGTTGCTGCATGTCGCAAGCGAGCGGGAAACTCAGCTCGTCGGCAGGAAATGGCAAAACCCCTCCAAATGCAAAAAAAAAGAATCTAAAATTTTGCAAAACGAAGCCACTAAGCCCAATATAATCAGTAAATCGATGCGAAAAATGGGTCAAAACGAAGCGAAACGAAGCCAACTCGGTTCGGCATAAGCCCTTTGGAATCAGTAAGACGGTTTCGGCGGTGGCTTCGTTTTTCAAAACGAAGCGAAAAAGAAATTCAGCACGCCGCGCACACAAAAAACAAACTCATTGCGGAGCGCATGGAGAAACACGGAGAAAAACTCCGCGAGCGTCAGTCGCCTCGCCGTGGCCTCCGTGGTAAGGCACTTCCATTTGATTGCGGCCGTCGGCCTGCTCCGAGTGCGGGCTCTTAACACTCGCTTACTCGCCGCCGCCTTCGAGTGCGAGCCGGCGCGAGCACCCTGATCGCGTGCAACCCCTTGCGGAAGCAGCGAATCGAACGTGCAGGAACCAAGCTCAATGCATCGCCATTGCCGAAGGCCGTGCGCGGATGTAGACTAGGCGTAGCAAGGCGGGGGACCGCCGAGGAAAAAGGGGCCGCACACCCCCGGTGCCGTGCAGGCGAGGAGACCGCATGAAGAGAGCACTCCACTTCTTACTGGCCGCAATTCTATTTCAAGGAAGTCTGGCGCTTCTCGGCGCAGAGCTTCAAAGCAACGCGAGCGGGCAATCGGGCTCGACCGCCCAGACTGGCGCACCAAGCCCGGCCGCAACTTCAACCCAGAGCGGCCAGAGCGGCTCCAGTGCGCCGGCGACGGCCCCTGCGGCGTCGACGACTCCTGCAGCATCGACCGCATCAAGCCCGGCAAGCGCCGCCCCGGCCCCGCCGTCCGGCTCCGGCGCCTCGAGCCAGGGCGCGGCTACGGCCGCTCCGGTTGCGACCGGCAAGGGGACGCCCGCTGGCGCTCCAGCGCAGAGCCTCACGCAGATGCCGGCTCCATTTGATCCCACCAAGGAGCTGGTGATTTTGCCGCGCGGCAGCGTGCTCCACGTGAAGTTGAGCACCACATTGACTTCGAAGACGAACAAGAGCGGCGACAAATTCTCCGGGATGGTCACGCAGCCCGTGGTGGCGAATGACAAGACCCTGGTACCGGAGGGAAGCATCGTGGACGGCCACGTGGTGATGGTCAAGTCGTCAGGACGCGTCGCCGGCCGCGCCTCCATGCGCATCGTGCTCGACCACATCAACACCCCGGACGACGTCAACTTCATGCTCAATGCCGACCTCCAGGACCTCGCCACGTCCACCTGCACCAAGGGGATCGGCGACAGTGAAGGCACCATAAAGGGCTGCGGCAAGAGCAAGAAAAGCGCGGCTGAGGCCGCGGGGATTGCGGGCGGAATCGGCGCGGCCAGCGGAGCCAGCATTGGCGCGACGGAAGACATGATCTGCCGGTATTATGGCTGCCCGGGCCAGGATCCGAACATCCTCAAAGACGCGGGTATCGGCGCGGCCATCGGCGGCGGCACGGCGCTGATGTACAGCCTGCTGCGCCACGAAAAGCAGGTGGTGCTGGTGTCGGGCTCCGATCTCACCTTTGTAGTGGATCGCACCGTGGAGCAACAGCCGTCGGACACTCCGGCCAGCAGTCAGGACAAGTCTTAGGAGCTTGCCAGGAACACTCCCGCAATCTGTCACTCCGAGCACAGAGATGAAGTGGGCCGCACGCATCGCCGGAATCCTTTTGGGGACGCTCGTCGTCCTCGGGCCGCTCGCTGCCGACAACGACACGTTTACGATCGCCGCCGGCACCACGCTGGACGTTGAACTCACCAGTACGCTGAGCACCAAAAGCAATCAGACCGGTGATTTCTTCACAGGGAAAATCAACGAACCCCTCATCTTCCACGGCGAGGAAGTGGTGCCCGAGAGCAGCGTGGTGGAAGGGCACGTGACCTTCATCCAGGCGCCCGGCCGCGCCAAGGGCAAGGCCGAGATGCGCCTGGTGCTCGACACCATCAAGACTCCGAGCGGGCAGAAATACGCCGTCGCGGCGGCGCTCAAGGACGCCGACGCGGCAGGCGTGACCGTAAAGAACGAGGGCACGGTCGAGGGTCCGGGCAAGAGCCTGAAGTCAGCCGCCAAAGAGGCCGGCATCGGCGCCGCGGCAGGAGCGGGCGTGGGCGCGATCGCGGACCGCGGCCCCGGAGCGCTCTACGGCGCGGCCGCCGGGGCGATTGTGGGCGTGGCCCATACCCTGGCAAAGCATCACGGCGCGGCGGTGCTGCCGGCCGGCACGGATATGACTTTTGAGGTTCCGCACGACGTCACCCTCACCAAGACCAGCACGGCCCCGGGCGTCCTGATGGTGCCCGACGCCCACTAAGCCGCCGGAACGCCTCGACCGGGCAGGCGTTTCCGATGAGTAGGCCACTTACATAGCCTATTTCAATTTAAGCCGAAGATCGGCCATGATCTGCCGGCCGTGGAAGCGTCCGTTCTCGATGAAGATCTCGTTGGTCTGCCGCCCCGAAATCAGCACGCCGGCGACGTAGAGCCCGGGCACGTTGGTTTCGAGCGTCTGCGGGTCGCACACTGGCCGGTAACTCGCGGGATCAACCTCGACCCCGGCGCGCCGCAGCAGGTCGATGTCGGGATGATAGCCGGTGAGCGCGAACACGAAGTCGTTCTCAATCTCGAAGCGCTCGCCGGACGCGTTCTCCATCTCGATCGAGCGCTCGCCGATCGCCGTGACGCGGCAGTTGAGGCAGGCGCGGATGGACTTCTCCCGAATGCGGTTTTCGATGTCGGGGCGGATCCAGTACTTGATGTGCCGGCTGAGTTCGACGCCGCGATAAATCAGGGTGACGTCGGCGCCGTGCCGGTAGAGATCGAGGCTCGTGATGGCGGCGGAATTCGCGCCGCCGATCACGGCGACCTTGCGCCCGTAAAAGGCGTGACCTTCGAGCGCGTAATGCGAGACCTTCGGCCGGTCCTCGCCGGGAACTCCCAGGAAGTTGGGCCGATCGTAGTACCCGGTGGCGATGATCACCTTGCGTGCGGAGTACTCGGTCTCACTGCCGGAGGCGCTCGCGGCCGTCAAGTGAAATCCGCCGTCGAGCGGACGGATCGCGGTCACTCGTTGGTCGGGGCGCGTGGGCAGCTTGTAGAAGGTCGCGGCCGCGCGATAGTACTCGAGAGCATCGGCGCGCGTGGGTTTCAAATTCGTGCACGCGAAGGGCAGGTCGCCGATCTCCAGGCGCTCGCGCGTGGTGAAAAAGGTCATATTGGCGGGATAGCTGAAGATGGAATTGACCAAGCAGCCCTTCTCGAGGATCAGAGTCTTCAGGCCCGCGCGCGTCGCTTCGATTCCGCAAGCGAGTCCTGTGGGTCCGGCGCCAACGATCAGCACGTCGACTGTGTCTGGCATTCCCGCTCCGTCTTGCCCTGGATACACGCAGGGTGGGCTATTCCTTTTTTAGCAGATTTCCCAGTTCGGCGCGGAAGCGTTCGTAGGCGGCGAGTAATTCGGGAGTGGCGTCGATGCTCTGCTGATGCCAGACAAAGGCCTTCCCTGCTCCGCGTTCGACGAGCATGGCGAGGCCGTCGCCGAGCAGATATCCGGCTTCTCCGAACGATCGCACCGCGCCGCCGCTCGAATCGATCAGGGCCGCGAACCCTTCGCGTTCCACGGCGAGGTAGCGTTCATAGCGGGGCAGGGTCAGGAAGCGGAATCCGGCTTGGAGCAGCCTTTCGAGCGTGGCGACCTGGGAGGGCGTCAGGTCCATGCGCCACCAGGTCCGTACGGGCGGCGGCCGCTCGCGCTCATCGCTCGCCCGACTCCAGGCTCTCAAGCACACTGCGCAGGGCCCGGATCACCTGCTCGCGCTCGGCGCTGCGGCCGGGAAACCTCAGCGTAAAGCTGAACTCGCGCTCGGGAGCCACGAATCGGAACACCGACTTTTGCGGTTTGGTCTCGTGTCGCTCGGCGCGCGCCTCGTCGCGGTTCAGCAGGCCGGCGGCGAAGCGACGCGCCACGTCCCGCATGCGCGCTTCGCTTGGCTGCCGCGCCACTTGAAGCAATTGTGACTTGGAGAGCACGCCGTTCTCGATGCAGAAGGCCTTGATCTCATCAGGAATGGCGCGCAGGCTCAGGACTTCGGTCACCGACGAGCGCCCGCGGCTGATCTGCTTCGAGATCTGTTCGTGCGTGAGGCTGAAGCGGTCCGCCAGAGCCTGAATGCCGTCGGCCTCTTCAAAGGGCGTTAGGTCCTTGCGCTGCAGATTCTCGATGAGCGCAATTTCGAGGGTCTCTTCCTCGCCGACGTCCTTCTCGATGCAGGGAACCTCCGCCAGGCCGGCCGCGCGCGCGGCGAAATACCGGCGCTCGCCCGAGATGATCAGGTATTTCCCCGATTCGCGCAGCGGGCGCACCAGCAGGGGCTCGAGCACGCCTTTGTCGCGCACCGAATCCGTCAGACCGCGCAGATCGCCGCGATCCTTGCGCGGCTGCTCCGCGTTGGGATGCAGCAACTCGAGGGCGATCATGCGCCCGATGGCCGCGCCGCTGCGCGCCGACATTTCCTCGACGTAATGAGCGTCGTGCCGCATCTTCATAACCAGGGGCAGACCGCGTCTAGTGGACACGTTGCAAGACCTCCCGCGCCAGGCGTTCGTAGTCTTCGGCCCCGGAGGAGTCCGGCGCGAAGGTGAAAATGGTCTCCTTGTAGGCCGGGCTCTCCTCCAGGCGCACGCTTTTGCCAATCACCGTCTTGAATACCTTGTCGCCGAACACCTTCTCGATCTGCTTCTGGATGTCGCGGGCCAGGTTGGTGCGCCGGTCGAACAGCGTCAGCACCACGCCCATGAGCTCGAGCTCGGGATTGGGCCGCGCCCGGATGCGCTCGAGAGTCTCCAGCAGATCGTCGGTCCCTTCCATGGCGTAGTACGCGGCTTGAATGGGGACGATGAGATGGGTGGCGGCCACCAGCGCGTTTACCGTCAGAATTCCGAGCGCGGGGGGGCAGTCGATCACCACGAAGTCGAAGTCGGAGCGGCAGGAAGCGAGCGCGTCCTTCAACCGGAAGGGGGCGTCAAACTGTCCCGCCAGCATCGCCTCCAGCTTGGCCAAAGCGAGCTTGGCCGGCGCGAGACTCAGGTGGGCCGAAGCGGTTGCGAGCACCACCTGGCCCAGGGCCGCGCTGTGGTCAGCCAGCACCTCGTAGATCGAGGCGGTGATTTCGGCGGGATCAAAAAAGGTGAGGGTCGAGTTCGCCTGCGGATCGAGATCGACCAGCAACGTGCGCTTCTTCTTGAGGGCGAGGGCGGCGGCCAGGTTGATCGCCGTGGTGGTCTTGCCCACACCGCCCTTCTGGTTTGCGATGGCGATGATCGGCACCCTGTTGCTCCCCCGGTCTGCGACCGTCCCGTTATCGCGCACTGGCCTCCCGGTTTGTCGAACCCCGTCCGTTGAGTGTCACGCTGAGGAACCGAAAGCGGCGGAAATTTCCGAACAACCCGGAGCAGAGCCTTCGAACGATAAAGCCGAGGCCTCCGAGGCAACGGCTACATCTTGTAGCGGCCCATGTCTTCATCCCCCAGATTTTCGAGCCAGCGGCGCAGCTCTTCGCTCTGGAACTTGTCCGCAGTCGTGCCCGCGACCTTGGAGTTCTTCAGAACTTCGTCTTCCACGTAGATCGGACAATCCACGCGCAAGGCGAGGGCCAGGGCGTCGCTCGGCCGCGAATCGATGGAGATCGTCTGTCCATCGCGCTCCAGCCAGATGACGGCGTAGAAGGTGTCGTCCTTCAGTTCGCTCACCACCACCTTGCGGACCAGTGCTTCCAGCCCGAGCAGCAGATTCTTGATGAGGTCGTGGGTCATGGGGCGGGGCGTGCTCACCTTTTCGATCTCGAGCGCGATGGCGTTGGCCTCGTAGATGCCCACCCAGATCGGAAGCACCGCCGGCCCGCTGGCGTCCTTCAGGATGACGATGGGCATGTTGGTGGCAGGGTCCATCATCAAGCCCCGGATTTTCATCTCGACTTCCATCGCGTCCCTCGATTCTCCAGCGAGCGCCTCAAGCGCCGTTGCCGTTCCCTGCCCTCCGCAGGTACGCATCAAAGCGATCCAGAAAAGCCTTGAACTCACGCTCCTGAATTTCGAGCCGGCCCTCCAACCCGTCCAGCCGGGCAGTGTGTAATTCGATCTGTGCCTGGCCTGCCTTGGCGAAGGCATTAATCAGCCGTTCTGTGCCCTCCTGGCGCTTTTCCAACCGCACCAGGCTTTCGTTCAAAGACGCTTGGTTAGCCTCAAACTTTCCCTGCTGCTCCACGATGAACTGCATCGTCTTTTCAACGTCCATGACCGTCTCACTCTTTCGTCACTCGCTCGCCCACCAGGCTGTTCGGAGCCGCCGCAGTCACGCGCACGTTGAGATAGCGCCCCACATCGTCCTCCGCGCCCGCGAAGTTGATCACCCGATTGCTCATCGTGCGGCCCACGGCTTGCGCCAGCTTCGGATGATGGCCTTCCACCAGCACTTCGAACTCGCGCCCGATCAGGGCGTGATTCCGTCGGATCTGGATCTGGCGCTGGCGCTCCTGGAGTTCGGCTAGGCGCCTTCCCTTCTCTTCCTCAGGCACGTCGTCCACCCAGCCGCCCGCCGGAGTCCTCGGACGCGGCGAGTACTTGAACGCGAACACCTGGTCGTACTCCACGCGGTCGAGCAACGACAGACTTTCGTCAAAGTCCGCTTCCGTCTCGCCGCAGAAGCCGACGATCATATCCGTCGAGATGCTGATCTCACGCCGTGCGCGCCGGATGCAATCGATCTTTTCCAGATACTCCTCGCGTGCGTAGGTGCGAAGCATGCGCCGAAGCACGGCATTCGACCCGCACTGCACCGGCAGATGGATCTGGTCGCAGAGCGCCGGGTGTTCGTCGATGGCCTGCACGATGTCAGGCGTGAAATCGCGGGGATGCGACGTGGTGAAACGCACGCGCCGCACGCCCGGAGTCTCCGCCACCCGGCCGAGCAACCCCGCAAAGCTGAGCCCGAGCGCAGACGAATCGCGCCAGGAGTTGACCGTCTGGCCGAGCAACTGGATCTCCGTGTAGCCTGCATCCACGAGCCGCCGGCACTCTTCCAGGATGCGGTCTCCGGCCCGGCTGCGCTCCGGACCGCGCGTCGTGGGGACGACGCAGTACGAACAGGCCTTGTCACAGCCCTCGATGATGGTCAGGTAGGCTCGGAAAGGATTATCGCGGCGCGTGAGCTCGGTCTCGAAGCACTCATCGGTGTCGAGGCCGAGGCCGGTTACACGGCGGTTCCCCGCCCCAAGCTGGTCCAGCAGCTCGGGAAGCCGCGAGTAGCTCGCGGACCCGCACACCAGGCTGACTTGCGGCGCGCGCTCAAAGAACTTTTCGCCTTCCTGCTGCGCCACGCACCCGAGTACGCCGATGATCTTGTCGCCGTGCCTCTTCTTGATCGCGCCCAGGCGCGAAAAGACCTTGTGCACCGCCTTCTCGCGAATGCTGCACGTGTTGTAAAGGATGATGTCGGCGCCTTCAGGGTCTTCGACCGGCTCAAAACCACGGCCCATCAGCACGCCCGCCACCTTCTCGGAGTCGTGCACGTTCATCTGGCAGCCGATGGTCTCGAGGTAAAACCTGCGGCCGAGCGGGTTCGCCGCAGCCTCGTGCCGGCCCTCATCGACGACGTCCGCGCAAGCCTCGCCAAGGGGCCGCACGGGCGCACTCGGCACGCCTGGCAGAATCTGGATGAGTTCGTCTCCCATTGCGGTCAGTATAGCCTCAAAGTCCCCTGCTTTCCTAGGTGCCCCGTTGTCTGCCCATGTCTGCCGAGGGCAAGCCGCCGCTCCGAGGGCTGATTCTTCGTCTTCCGGTCGTCAGGCATCATCGGGATTGCGAAGCCTCCAGCTGAATCCCGCCCTGGAAGGACCGCACTCCTAAAGGCCGCTCGGGTGCCTAAGCGGATTTCGCGGCCCGCCCACTCGCAGTGGACTCCGCGCGTTGCCCAATGCAGGTGTTGCCCTGCTCGAATCGACTATTGCGCAGGATAATCCGTGGCCGCGTCTTTCTCGACCGCTGCGGCCTTGGCCTGGTCTTCGGGAAACAGTTTGAGCCACTGCCGGATCGTGAGACGGGCGGTAGCGTCCTGGTGCAGGGAGAAGTAGCAGAGCACCAGCAAAGGATAGAATTCCTTGTCGTAGGGGTTAAGCTGTACGGCCTTCTCCACCATTGGAATCGCTTGTGTGACGAGATCAGATACTGCGAGCAGGCCGCCCAGCTTGAAGTAATCGTCCGGGGTACCGGCGCCAAGCTCAATCACCCGGGCAAGCTCCTGAATCGCCTCAGCGCGGCCGGCCTCGTTTTCCTGCGCGTGAGACTGGTTGACGAGCGCTCGAAGCACCAGCGGGTTATCCGGAAACTCGCCGGCCGTCCGTTGCAGCACACTCAGCAGGGTGCGCTGATAACGCTGAGGGTCGGAGGTGGCCAGATCCTGATAGGCCTGCAATTGGGTTAAGGGCGGGATCGAGCGGATGTCGTCCGGAACTGCGTTGACCTGGACCAGATCGGGCAGCTCGGCCGTGGCCCAATGGAACACGCTGTCAGGCGGGGCTTCGCCTTCAGAAGCGACGATGCGGTGCTCGGTCTGGTCGGCGTGCGTGCCGGGAGGAGCCTTCGTTTGAAGCATGTGGCAGCCAAAGCAGTTGTTGGGGGGCGTGCGGGCCTCGCGCTCCGCAAGCCGCAGCTTGCAGCTCAGGTTGTTGTGACACGTCAGGCACTTGTTGCGGAAGAACTCGACCGCTTGTTCCGTTGAGGGTTGGGTATGCGGATCGTGGCAGGTGAAACAGGTCATCCTGCCCCCGCTTCCAAGAAAGCAACGGCTCATGGTTAGCGACCAGTAGTAGGCAAGGTGGGGAGATTCAGCCACGGAGGCAGGAGTTGGGGCTGCCCTGAAGATCGAGACAACTCGGTCAAGCGGCGTTCCAGGCCGGACATCAAACAATGTCTTGCTGGGGCGCAACACCCGCGAATCGCCGCCCTCGTGGCATTCCATGCAGATGTTGTTGGCGAGCCAAGACGGCAGCTTGGCAGGATTCACAATGGAGGCATCGATGGTTGAGGTCAGAGAGGCTCCGTGCAGGCGCTGTTGCACGTGCACTTGGCCAGGCCCATGGCAGTTTTCACAACCGACGGCGATCTGCTCCTCAACTACCGGGGGATCACGGTAAGCTCCGTCGGTTTGCGCCAACGGGCGCGCCCGGCCGGTGTGACAAACGATGCATTGAAATATCGCGGGACGGTCGAAAACCTGGTTCTTGAATTCATAACCCGGCGAAACGGCCCAGGAGCCCAATGCGGAAAAATATGAAAGCGGCGCCTCATATAGCCGGTTGCCCCTTTGAACCAGGTACGTATAGCCTGCCGTGCCCGAACCGATGGCGTAAAGCATCTGCTCGCTATGGCGATACACGGGCTGCCCGTCCGGACCAAGTTCATAAACGCTCTGGTATAGGGCATTGCCCTTTCGGGAGACCTCAAAATAGCGGCTGCCCTGCTGAACAGTCACAGGCGAAGAAACGAGCGCAAGCTGGGCGGGATCGATCGCGAGCGACGCCGACCTGCCCATGCCGGTCTCCATATACCGCTGGTAAACGTCGGAGTGACAGGTTCCGCAGACCTTCGATCCGACATAAGGCACGCCCGGAGCCGTGTTTCGGAAAGCGGGCTTCGCAGATTCTTTGTTGGCGTCGGGTGTTGGAGTATTCCGGGCTGACTGGGCGAGGAGGCCCACTGCCGAAAGAGACAGAATGCACACCACTGCCGCCGCTCGACGGGGTAGTGTTTTCCGAATGCGCGAGGTTTTACGCTGCCGGAAGGTTGGTACATCCGAAGAACTTCCGGCACGGCCGTCTGGTCGTGTTCTAGTTCCAGGTTGCCGAATCCTCATCGTACCCGGATGTCACTCGATCCCCTTTCGAGGGGACTGAGGGCGCCTCAGCGCGGCACACAGTTACCCGATTGACCGCGCCTCGCCGCCTCCGGGTTGGTTGCCTTCGGCGAGCCGTGATTTATCAGTAGACGACAGAGAAGAGTGCGGGGTTACCCACCGGTCGTCCGCACAAGCGACGCCCGGCCCGGTTGGAGCATCTACAGAATAAAGCCCCGGTTGTGTTGAGGTGAACGGAACCGGGCGGTAGAATACCGGGGAGGCGTTCCGGCGAACAAGCCCGCGTTCTGAGGAGGTTGGAACAATGAAGAAAATCGTGGCTGCGATCATCTGCAGCGCCTGTTTTGGGGGCGCTTCGGCGGCATTTGCGTCGGGCATCACGGGCGATTACATCGAGGTCCGCAGTGCGGACGTTTACACCGGCCCCTGCTTCGCCAATTCCCAGGTTGGATTGGAGGGGAAGCAGGCCATCCTTGCCTGGCACGTCCAGAAGGGGAGCTGGCAGGGCGTGGACCTGAGCGGTCTCAGCGTGGTGGCCGTGGTGGGCGCGAGCGCCACGCTCGGCGATCCCTACCACAACCCCTACCCTTCGAAGTCGGTGCTGATTGTTGATGAGCAGGCCAGCGCCGCGCAGCGGCAGGCCCTCCAGGGTCTGGCTCGTGCCGAGGCCGGGAAGCTCGTGGGGCACGTGGTGGGCGTGGAGAGCGCTCCCATACGGCTCGAGGTGGGTGAGGGCGAGAATCACGGGAGCATCAGCCTCGCGGCCGGACGGCTGGTGCGCGTCCGGACCCGCAGCCTCTGCGCCGGCGATCACATTTGCGGCAACGAAGAGGTCTACTATCCGCCGCTCGTCAGCACTTCCCACGCCATGCCGGCGTTCACTCTGGAAGATGCCTTTCACGGCACCGGACTCGGCATGGAATGGACGCGTGCCGACACTCGCAGCGCATACGTGGGCAGCTTTACGCTGTAACTGCGATTTGCGGCGCCACGCTCTCAACCCCATCGGGAGCCCTTGAATGAAGCCTAGGCGTCTGTTTCTGTCAATCGTCGTCTTGGCGGTCTGGGTGTTCGTTGCCCTGCCCGCGCCGCACTTGGCCTCGGCTGCGGAGCCGGCCAACCTGACGGCGCAGCCCTCGCCGCCGCTATCCTCGGCAAGCGTTCCGGCGACGCTTGCCGGCCGTCTTGACCCGCAAGGCACGCGTCTCCTGTCCGGGGGAAATCCGCTGTGTGATTTGTGGTGGGTCAAGGGCGTGCCCACGATCAAATCAACCGGCACGTCACCGGACATTCTTTATGGCAATCTCCAGATCGGCACTTTCGTCGGAGTGATCCAGATCCTGGCGCCCGCCGAAGACTTCCGTCATCAGAAGCTCCCGCCGGGTGTTTACACCCTCCGTTACGGCCAGATCCCCCAGGACGGCAACCATATGGGAGTGAGCCAGTACCGCGATTTCCTGCTTCTGAGCCCGGTGGCTGCGGACACGCAGCTCGACACCGCGCCCGGATTCGACGATCTGGTCAACCTGAGCCGCAAAACCGCAGGCACCGGACATCCGGCGGTCATGAGCCTGATTCCGGCGAGCTCGAGTGTTAAGACTCTGCCCGCCGTGGTGAGCGACGACGCCGGCGATGGAGCGCTGCAGGTGAACCTGCACGAGCAGTCAGGGTCCGGAACCACGGAGACGCCGGTGGCGTTGGTGATTGTGCCGGCTCCGAAGAGTGATTGAGCATGCTGTTTCCCGAGCGCGGCCCCAAGCGTGGTTCTGAGCGTGGCCCTGAACCCAGCCGCCCGATAGCGCGCCGCACGATGCTCACAGTAACGGTGAAGGCAGGGGCATGCCTGGCCGCTTGGACCCTGGCTGGCAGCACCGCCGCATCGGTCGCGAGCGCGCGCAGCTTCAGAAACTGGGCACTTCCCGATTCTGCCGATTCTGCGGCGGGAGTGGCAGGCGCTCCGGGCACGGTCCAGGGTAAGCTCGAGATCGGTCCGGCGGGGGCGCTCAGCGTCTCCACCTCGTCCGGCGAGATCGCTGTCACTTCGAGCGATCCTTCCATCCTGCACACCTTGCAGGACCCGCGCATGAGCGGACGCGAGGTGCGGCTCATCGGGCACGCCGGCAACGCGCCGGGCGCCACGAATTCGATCGATGTGGCGCACGTCTTCACCGTTCATGACGGCAAGGTGTTCCGGCTGCGCTTCTATTGCCACGTCTGTAACATTCCCGCGACCGAACCTGGTCCTTGCGTGTGCTGCCAGCGTTGGACGGACCTCGAAGAGATTCCAGTCAGCGAAGTCACGGACGACATGGTCCTTGTCCCTTGAGTATCCCCGCGACGCGCCCTCACATCACGATCGCAGTCAGGATACTGCCCGCGGACGGGTTCATTGACACCCGTCTGCGCCGGATGTTACAAAGAGAGAGTCTCAGCCCGGCTCGATTCCATCCCTGTGGTGAGCGTAGCTCAGCTTGGTAGAGCGCCAGACTGTGGATCTGGACGTCGCGGGTTCGAATCCCGTCGCTCACCCCAACCCGTTTTCCATCGTAGGGGGACGGCTTGCTGTCCCCTCCCCTTGAACGGTTCTGCGCATATTGCCGTCTCCAGCTCTCCACCAGGGGCTTGCTGTCCCCTCCCGCGCGACGTGCTATCATGGATGTGCAGTAGATTGTGGGGGCGTACCGGTTTCGACGGGAGCCCTTTGTGCTTAGAAGGCATGCCGGGGGTCCATACCACCCGTAATCGGCGTGGAACATACAACTGCCAACACGCAGTTTGCTCTCGCTGCCTAATCTTAGGTAGCGACGTTTCCTCCGCTTGGCCCGCCGGGCGGAACGAAATGTCATTCTAGCGGGCTGGTCCGGAGTTTCCCGTCTGAAAACTTCGGGCGAGACTCTCGCGCAAGCGAGGGGATCAGGCTAGCCGGCGGCTCGTTGTTGCCCGCTCCTTAGGACCGCTGGCAAAAGCTGTAAGCGAACGGGACAAGCATGTAGGCTTCTAAGAGCAAAGCTTTTCGGACGGGGGTTCGACTCCCCCCGCCTCCACCATATTAAGCCGCCGTGCATCAATCAGTTGACGCGATGACTTTGCCGTGTGCCTCTGACGTACTTTTCGCTTCAAGTTCGTCGTGCTCTAGATATCTCTGGCATGGACGACTTATCATCGGGTCGTGACGTCCGGGAAGGTTTAATGGCTCGCCGGTGACGACAACTGGCCCGGACCTGCGCCATGGCGGGCCACGCCTCCGCGGGCACGGCAAACGATGGCAGCTACCAACAAGATGCCCCCAGCGACATAAACGAGCGATGCCAGGGAAAGCGCGAGGCTCAGGCTTTCCTTTTCCGCGATAAATCCGATGACGATCGGGGCCAGCCCGCCACCGCCCAGCCATCCCACCATATTCATGAAGCCCGCTCCGGTTCCGCGAGCGCCGGGCGGAATCACGTCAAAGAGGGAAGCAAAGATATTGGCATCGTAAAAGCCTTTGAAGAGACCCCACGCCGTCAGCGCCACAATTACCCAAGGCATGGAGCTTGTCGCTCCGCAGAGAAAAACAAAGGGCGCACCGCAGAGCAGCGCGATCGCCTGAACGAGCATTCGTCCACCTGCCTTCCTCTTGCCGAGGAGGTCTGCGACCCATCCGCCGACGAGCGCGCCAACCAGGCTGGCGAACTGGACGAAGATGGTAGCCGACAGGCCGGCCATCGCCAGGCTCATGCCAAACTTGTCGTAGAGAAACTTCGGCATCCATGAGAGCAGAACCAGAGCCACGAAATTGGCGCACACGAACGCTCCCATAAGCATCAAGACACTGGGCCTTCCCCACACAAGCCTGAGAAATTCCCGTATCCGGATACTCTTTTCTGTGACCACTCCTCCGGCCGTCGCTCGGTCCTGCCCATCAGCGGCGCCTCGTTGAGGCTCACGCAGCAGCCACACCAGTACGAAGCCGAGCAGGGTTCCGAGACTGCCAAACCACACAAAGGACCAGCGCCACCCGTAGCGTTCTCCAATCAAACCCGCAACAAAGCCGCCGGCGATAGTTCCAACGTAGACGCTGGTCTGGTGTAAACCCATGGCTCGCGACCTAGTCGTCTTCCCGTGATAATCGCTGATGATTGACATCGAGGCAGGAAAGTAGAAGGTCTCTCCGAGCCCGTCAGTGGCCATAAAGGAGAACAACTGGTGGAATGTCCGCGAAAGGGAGGTCGCTACCGCGATCAAACTCCATGCATAGAGCCCCCCAAGGATCGCGGTTTTGCGCCGAACCCGATCCACGATATTGCCGGCAAAGGGCGCACACAACCCATACATCCACGCAAAGGCGGACCCCAGCAACCCCAACTGAATCGGAGTGAGACGCATTTCCTTTTGAAGCAGTGGAAAAAGCGAGAAGATCGCCTGCCGGTCAGCATAATTGAAGAAGGAAATGGACCACAGCATGCCCACGACGTACCATTTATACCGCTTGTTATTCACCGCGCAAATCCTCGTCACCAGCTACCTTGAGGGAAGCTGCTTGTTGGGCGGACCGTCGACTTGACATGTGTTGGCACGCAGGCCGGCAGGCAAATCGCTTTTTCCAAGTGGCCTTGGCCGTCGCGGCCCACCGAAGGCGGAAAGGCAAGGGCGGCACCTTCAATAAAGCGCCTGAGCATGGGGCTCGATGGGAGTCTTGCCGAACGGCTCGAGAATCTGCCGTGCTCCCAGCGCCATCAATCCGAGCTCGGTGCGGCTCTGAAAGAGCAGGAATCCCTGTTCAAGGAGCTTTCGCACTTGATCGGAATCTGCGGCGGGCGCCCCCAGAATCTTCCCGTGCGCTTTGCCTGCTGCAACGATTTTCGCCACCGCTTCATGAACTTTAGGGTGGTCCTGTTGCCCACGCAAACCCAAAGAAAAGGCCAGGTCGCTGGTCCCGACGAATAAAACATCGATACCGGGAGTCGCCGCGATGGCTTCTATGTTCTCCACGGCTTCCCCTTCTTCGATATTGACGACGACTAAATTGTTCCGATCGGCAAAGTCATAGTAGCTTTCCGAGGACGGCCAACGAGACATTGCGAGTCCTGCTCCGGAGCCTCGGCGCCCGAGCGGCGGATACTTGCATGCAGCCACGGCGCGGCGGGCCAATTCCGGAGTGCTCGTGAAGGGAAATACAACCCCGAGCACCCCGGCATCAAGGACGCGTTTCGCCGTCCAAAGCTCATTAACAGGCACACGCGCAAAGGGGACTGCTTTCATACCCCGTGTCGCCAGCACCATGTTGCGCAGCGTCTCGAGCGTGATGGGACTGTGCTCCATCTCGATCCAGAGAAAGTCGAAACCGAGGCCCGCCGCCTGGGCTGCGACCTCTGGGCTCGCAACCGTCAAAGTAATCCCAAAGACCGGGTTGCCCTCCCGTAAAGTTCTTTTGACGGGATTTTCCCAGGGGATTTCGCGGTGCAAACTTGAGTCAGGCATGGACACTCCCGCTCTCGGTTGAAAGATTATTTCTTCGTCAGCCAAACCTCGGCAACCTGGCATCCGCGGCCGTTTCCACCCCGTCCCATTTCCCGGTGCCAAATCAGTGTGAGATCTCCCGTCCGCGTCTCTTCGGCCGGGATATCAAATTCCAGCGGCCTTGGAGGCCAGGGCCTTGGGATCAAGGGATGCACTTGTTGGTTTCCGTTGCAGTCGAGCCGAATCTTGATGTGCGGGCCGTCGCCGCTGTACACCACTCGTATCTTGTATTGGGCCCTCGCATCGAGGTCTGAGTAGTGCACCTCGAGAGGGGCATCGTACAGGGATTCCGCCCAACACTTCCAGGCCAGTGGAACCGCCGCGCCCGACCATTCCGGATAGCCGTGTCCAACTAACGCGGACGCTCTGAACTCGGGGTCTCTGAGTGGTCCGACACCAGGGACCAGATGCCGCCGGCGCGACAGATTTCCCAGACTATCGTAGAACCCGCCGGGGCCAGGATTCGTGCGCTCGATGATTTCCTCGATCGCCCGGCGTCTCTCAGCGTAAGAGGTGAGAGCGCGGACGTTTTCGAACTGCTCCTTAAGCCAGGACGCGTCGTTAAGAGGGGCGTCGAGGGTATCCAGATTCGCTGCCCGTGAAACAGCCTCCGCCTGATAGCGCTCGACGGCCAGCTGCATACGAATGCTTTGAAACAAGGCTTCCCCCAATTCCAGCACGCGTGCTCGCCAGCCCGGCGCAGCCGGGTCAGTCAAAGGCTCATTCAGGATTGCTTCGGCCTCATTCAGCAATTCCAAAGATTCGACGTTGCCTATAGGCCCGCTCGGGGGCTCTCCGATGTCGAGCGGGTTGAGTGCGGCGCCGAAGTTGTGGATCTTGTCGAGCCTTTGAAATGCCCTGCCCTGCGCGCCCACTTCATGAATGAGTCGCGCCTGGATGTAGGCGTCATAGTAGGCGCGATAGAGGCCCATCTGGAAGCGCCAGTTGAGTAATTCCTCAGGCGGGGCACTATTCTCCATACTGCGGAATTGCTCGAGTGCCGTCGTAACGCTCTCGTTCGCGATCAGCGGACCCTTCCAGTTTTCCTCGAGGCTCAGGATTCCATGGGCGAAATCGTCCCGCAAGCGGTCGGAAACAAAGTACCCACTATACTCACGTAGGATTTCAATGACGGGCTTTTCAGGACTCCATCCGAGCGAGCTCCAGATGAATTTGTTGACGTCGTCGTTGCACCCTTCCGAATAGGTCAGGAAACCGATCGAGTGCGGCGCCTGTAGATGGAAGATGTTGGCATAATCCAGGGGCCGCGGATTGATGACTTCCCGGCCTTCGGTCAGGGCATAAGCGACGTCCCAGTCGGGAACCGGAAACTGGCACTCCACGCTGTGAGTGATGTCAGGATAAAGGCGGATCGGGTAACGACTGGGAAGCTTGTCGCGCAGCTCGGATACGCCGATTCGTGTCTGGGGCCCATAAACGATTCCCGAAAGCCAGGACGGCTCATGAGTCATGATTTCAAAGAATTCATTCATCCAGGCTTCGTCGAAGGACTGGGGAGACATCCACATCTGGGCTTGCGGATGGTGGCGTTGCAGGTTGGCTGCCTGCTTCTCGAGCAGCGCCATCAGGTATTTCGGTTCTGTGTGTCCGGGGTCGCCGCCAGGGACAAAGACGGCGTCGATGCGAGGCAACGCTGCGAAAACTTCCGCCCATTCGCGGAGGGCATGTTCCACCGTCATCGGATCAGCATACGATCCGTCCATGGCTGGGTACCAAATCCAGACGTCCAAGCCGTACTCGTCCGCAAGCCGCGACATCTCAATCATCATCTGCACGGGCGGAAGAGGAAACAGAGGGCTGTCCGGCTTGTCGTCTGAGCGCGGCGGAATGAGCTCAATCGCGTTGGTTCCGAAAACGGCCAGGTCGCGGAAGTACTGGTCCCACATAGCAACGTTCCACGCGTCGTAGGCATTAGTCTTGGGGCGATAGCCCAATTGATGACCGCGCAACCGATATTTCGGCGCCGTCGCGACCTCCAGGGGACCGGGCAGCACGACCCGTCCTCTGGACATTTGAAGCGCGCGCAGCAGGCCTCCGACTCCAAACAACACACCTCGCTCGTCGGCTCCTTCCACCAGAATCGGGGAGCCATTTGAAGGGCCAGCGGTACGGAGCCGGTAGCCCTCTGCCGGCATTGCCACCGCGCCGGCCGCGACCAACCTCCCCAACAACTCGGAATGGGTCGCTCGTAAGGCTCGCGAGGAACCCACGACCACGACTGAGGATTGCTCCGGCGTCAAATCTTCAACCACCGTCCAGCGAAATTGCGTGCGCTTCTCGACCTCTTCGACCAACACCTGCACGGCCTTCCGCTCACGGGCCGAAAGAGCCCGAGGTGCGACTACCGCGGCTTTGCTGAGGTCGAGTTCGCTCGCAGTCGAAGGCTGGCCCTGAGACCCTGCGGTAGCAGATGCCTGTTCGAACGCTGCCAGAGGGGAAACACCCATCAAACCGGCGCAGACCAAGCCGTCCTTCAAGAACTGTCGCCGACGCATCCTCACCTCATCCTAGTTCTTAGTCGCGAGGACGAACTCTGGCGACTGCATGAGGGAGCCCGGAGCCCACCTCACAGAGAACCGCCAGGCTCTGGGGCCTCGGCAATATCCCTTACGGCGCAGCCGCCTGATAAGCCGTCCTCCTACACGACTGAAGATTGTAGCCATGAGTTCGCCACAATGCACGGCAAAGTCGGGTTCGCCGCCTCCACCATTCTCGCCGCGTATCCTCGGTAGGTTACCTCACACATAAAGATTCGCATTCCCAATCACGGCCCAAATGTGTCAGCATCGCCGGTGCTGGAGTCGTTGACGACGGCAGGTTATCGGTTTCGCCTAACGAGGGGGCGTTTGGCTCCGCCACAGGACCATTCATGGAGATCTGAAAGGAGAACGGATGATGAGGACTAATGGGATTTCGGGAGTGCAGGTTTCGAAGCGGCTGTCTGCGATCCTGTTCGCGGGCGCACTGCTTTTTTCTTCGGCGGCGCGCGCCGGACAACATTCAACCTTGACGAGTCACGTTCCGCCGCTCGTGGCGAGCGGGCAGGCAGTGCGGGTTGGCGAGCTGCCCGGCGCCCAGGATTTGAGCCTGGCAATCTCGTTGCCCTTGCGCAACGAATCCGCTTTAGACGATCTACTGCAGCAGATCTACGATCCCGGGAGCCTGAGCTACCGTCAGTACCTCAGCGTGCCGGAGTTTACCGAGCGGTTCGGCCCGACGCAGGATGACTACGATGCGGTGCTCCGCTTCGCAAGAGCCAATGGTTTGGCGGTGACTGACGCTCCCGTCAATCGCTTGGTTGTGGACGTCGACGGAACGGCGGCGGACATCGAGAAGGCCTTCCACGTAACCCTGGGTGTCTATCGGCATCCGACGGAGAATCGCACATTCTACGCGCCGGACCAGGAGCCCGCATCCGATCTCGAAGTTCCGGTGCTGCACATCTCCGGCTTGGATAACTTCACCCTCCCGCGCGCCAAGAATATAAAGTCTTCGCAGGCACGCGGTGGAAACGGCAAGACAACTGGTTCCGGTCCCGGCGGCCAATTCATCGGGAGCGACATGAGAGCGGCCTACTACGGTACCGGCACGCTTACGGGCACGGGCCAGTCGGTGGGATTATTTGAATTCGCCGGCTACGAGGTGAGCGATGTCCAGCAGTATTTCAAGAATGTGAATGAGCCGTTGGACGTGCCCATCAAGGGTGTGTCTTTGAATGGCGTGTCCGTCAACTGTCCCCCTCGAACCTGCGACGACAGCGAACAAGCCCTGGACATCGAGATGTCCATCTCGATGGCGCCAGGCCTGAGCCAGGTGGTGGTCTATGTGGGAAGTAAGGACGTCTCCATATTCAACCAGATGGCGGCCGACAACACCGCCAAACAGCTAAGCTGCTCGTGGGGATGGAGCGACAACGAGAGCAGCCTGGACCCGATTTTCAAAGAACTCGAAGCCCAGGGCCAGACCGTGTTCGTGGCCACCGGTGATGACGGTTCTGGTACTCCGGGTGATGTCGTGTGGCCGGCGGATGATCCTTACGTGGTCGCCGTGGGTGGGACCGACTTGACGACCAACGGGCCCGGGGGATCCTGGAAATCGGAGACCGGCTGGAGCGGCAGCGCCGGCAGCCCTTCCAAAAACAACATTCCGATTCCCTCCTATCAGCAGTTGCCAGGCGTGATCAATGCGTCGAACGACGGGTCTACAACTCTGCGCAACTACCCCGACGTGGCGGCGGAAGCCGACACCAACCAATATAGCTGCTACGACGGCTATTGCTCCGGCGGAAATGGTGGAACGAGCTTCGCGTCTCCGCAATGGGCCGGCTTTATGGCGCTCGTGAACGAGCAGGCTGTGGCCAATGGCGGCGCGCCACTTGGATTCATAAACCTGACCCTCTATGGAATCGGTGTCGGAGCGAGTTACGACAGCGACTTCCATGACATCACCAGCGGCAGCAACGGAAAGTACAAGTCCGTCGTGGGCTTCGACCTGGTCACGGGATGGGGCAGCTTCGATGGTCCCAATCTCCTCGATTCGCTGACGCGATCCAAGTAAGGAAACCAAGCCTGCGCACCCGCGGCGCACCCGGACAATGTGATCCGCCACATTCTCCGGGTGTGCCCGCACGATCATCGGCCGGCCGACTTTCAACCCGGAATCAAGTCCGCAAAAGCGAAGTGGTCGCGAAGCACAGTCTCACCGACCGTGACCGGCAGCGGATAGTTCAGCATCGGCCCCTGGTGCACAAACGAATGGAACTCTCCGCGCTCTCCGCAAGGATCAATTCCCTCCGGCAGCGAGCCCAGGAGGGCTTCATCAAAATCGCGTCCCACAAATGACGACGCCAGTTTATCGGTGTCAACGCAAGTCAACTTGGCCTGCAGGCCGGACTCGATCATTTGCCGTGCCAGGTCACGCGTGGGCAGGCCCCACACGGGAAATATCGGCTCGATGCCCGTGCCTTTCATCTGACGCTCGCGGTAGGCGCGAACGTCTTCAAGGAACAAATCGCCGAACGCGATTCCTTCAATGCCCTCCGCAACCGCCTTCGCGCAGGTCTGCGCCATCAGTGACTCGTATTGCTCGTTGGAACACGGCCACGGCAACGGAACCGCCCAAAGTGGGATTCCGGCGGCTGCAGCCTGCCGCTCCACCAGGTCCCGACGAACGGCGTGCATCGCAACCCGGTCTACGGCCTCATTGAACGTCGTGAGCAGACCGACAACCTCGCACTCGCCGCGTTGCCGCAGCACGTGAAGACTCCAGGCGCTGTCCTTGCCGCTGCTCCAGGAGAGTAGAATGCGCTTCATGCCTGTGTACCCGCCGGCATCTGGGGAAAGCCCGGAGCGCTCATGCAGTCTTGCCCGCAATGGCCGAGGTTACTCCGGCGAACACGTCCGCCATGACCGCGATGCCCTCCACGAGCCGTGGACCTGGCCGCGAAAAATAGGCGCTTGCGTCCACGGCGAATACCCGGCCATTGCGCACCGCAGGCATCGACTGCCACCGAGCGGGAAAAAGGATCTTGCGAAGCTCCTCTTCCACCTCGGGCTTGTGATAGCCGCAAGGCATCACGAGGACAACCTCCGGAGCGCTCGCGATCGCGGCCGGCCAATCGACCTCGTAACCCGGCTCGCCCGCGCGGCCGAGAACATCAATGCCCCCGGCAAGCGTCACCATCTCGGGAACCCAATGCCCGGCAACGAAGGGCGGATCAAGCCACTCCAGGCACAGAACCCGCGGCGGATCGCCTTCGCGCCGGGCTTCTTGAATCGCACGGATGCGGTCCTCGATCCCGCGCACGATCCGGCTCGCCTCTCGCTCGCGTCCGGTGGCCTGCCCGACGCGCAGAATATCGCCCCACACGTCCGCCAGGGTGCGCGGACTTAGTGCGATCACCTCAGGCACAGCCGGCAACTGCGCGAGCACGGCGCCGAGGTCCGCCGGTGAAGCCGCGCAAACGTGACACAGGTCCTGGGTGACGATGAGATCCGGCCCGATCTCGCGGAGCTTCGCCACGTCCAGGCGGTAGAGAGATTGACCGGCGCCGGAGATCATTTTCACTTGACGGTCGATTTCGCGCTCGGACAATCCCTGGGCCAGGTTGCTGCACACCACAACGGGCTTGCCGCGCGCTTCGGGCGGATGATCGCACTCGAACGTGACGCCCATGACCGAGTCGCCGAGACCCAGGGCAAATAGTATCTCCGTCGCCGACGGCAGAAACGAGCAGATCCGCATGTCGCCGCCTCCTCACCTTGCGATCTTGCGAGGTTCGGTCCTGCAAATCAACTGTAATAAAGTGCCCATCATCCCGTCGGCTGCTGCAGGACGAGTCTGGCTTTGAATCTGTAGAACGAAGCCACCGCTTAGAGCGGCTGGCTGATTCCAAAAGACTTAGCCCGATCCGCGCTTTGGCCTATTTCGCTTCGTTTGGCTTCGTTTTGGCCTATTTTTCGGGTCGATTTGATGATTCTATTGGGCTTAGTGGCTTCGTTTTGCAAAATTTTAGATTCTTTTTTTTCTGCTTTTTGCGAGATTTTCGTCGCAGTCGGTAGCGGCGGGCCGATTTCGCCGCATTGCGGAGGCTACTTGCATGGGCTTACGTTGGTGTGGTGGCGGGCTCGATTGTGCCGGGCCGCCCTTGGATCGAAGCATCGGTGACGGACTGCGGAGCATCAAGAGTCTCCCGGGCGGCAAATCCGCCCTCCGGAAAACGACACCGAGACCATAGCACAGGGCTAGCAATATTGTCAAGCCAAGTAGGTAGGCTTATATAGGCTACAGCAGGTTGTCAGAGAAGGACAAGAGCGAGGTAGCGCAGACTTCGCGCCTTTCGAAGTCTGCGGCTTCTCTTCGCGAATCAGCAACAACCGCAGGGTTTCCGAGAAGCAAAACTCTGCCCGGCTGGCACCGCTGCGCCACATGCGATTCCCCAAGGTAGCGCCGTGTTGGAAGCAACGGAATCAGGGGCGAAAGGTTGGGCGGTGGCCAACATATTTACGCGATTCACGGCTACACAGGCACATCCGCAAATCAAAGTCTCACCCTATTCGATCACCCGCCACTGGATCTTCGAACCGTCCTCGCCACCCAGGTAGACCCGCTCGGTTGCCTTTTGAAAATCAGCCGGCTGCGCTTTCGGAATCTCGAGGAACTTCTGAGGGTTCCGGTCGGTCAGCGGGAACCACGAGCTTTGCACCTGGATCATGATGCGGTGTCCTTGCCGCCAGGTGTGGGCGATGTCCGGCAGCAGAAACGTGATCCGGTCCGGCTGATTGGGCACGAAGGGCACGGGCTTCTCGAAACTCCGCCGGAATTTGCCGCGGAAGGGCTCGCCACGGATCAGCTCTTCGTATCCACCCATCGGCAGGGAGCCCGCGCCACCCGGAGGGCCCGCAGGTCCGGGACCCATCGGCGGCGACGGATTGTTGTAATCGGGATAATCGCCCGGAAACACGTCGATCACTTTCACGTCGAAGTCGGAATCGGTCCCCGACGTCGAGACTTTCAAGTCCACCTGCACGGGTCCGAACACCGAAACGTCATGATCGAGCGGCTGGGTCTCGAACACCAGCACGTCGGGGCGCTCGGCCGCGAAGCGCTGGTCCTCGGTCATGTAGGTGTTCAGAATTCCCTGCACGATTCGCCCAACGTATGGGACCGGTTTGGCCGGATCGGCCAAGTACTCTTCGAATCCGGCGTGCGCCGGGCGGTCCCACGATAGATGCCCGCCGGCATCGAGGAACAAGTCTGTGGGCTTGGCGTCCTTCGGCGGCCAGTCCTCGAACTTGCGCCACTGATTTACGCCGGTTTGAAACACCCAGGCCTTGGGGAATTTGCCGTCGCCCTTGCCCTTGAGGTAATAGAGGAAGAACGGCAGCTCGATGTGTTCGCGGTAATAGGCCGCGGTCTTCGAGGCGAAATTGATGTTGCCCAGCCGTTCGCCGTCGCCGAATGCGAAGCCGCCGTGATTCCACGGGCCGGCCACCAGCATGACCGGCGGCGGCGTATTCTCCTCCATGAAGTGGAACTGCCGCAGGTAGCCCTGCGGATCCTCGGTATCATACCAGCCGCCCACCAGCATCACGGCGGGCTTCACGTTTTTCAGATACTTCCAGATCGCCCGCGACTGCCAGTTGTCGTCATAGGTGGTGTGCCCGATGTTCATGTCCCACATCGGCTGCTGATGCTTGAAGTATTTCTCATCGGCGTTCCCGAGCGGTCCTAGTCTTAGGTAGAAGTCATACCCGTCTGGCGTGTGATAGTCGAAAGGCAGCGAAGGCTGGGGCGGCTCCGGTCCATCCTCGCGATCGCGAAAGTTCATGTAGAAGCCGAAGCGGTGCGCCAGCATAAAAGCGCCGTTGTGGTAAACGTCGTCGCCCATGTAGTAATCCGTAACCGGAGCCTGCGGCGAGACGGCCACCAGCGCCGGATGCGCGTCCACCATGGTCGCCGTGGCGTAGAACCCCGGCTGCGAGATTCCCCAAACCCCAACCTTTCCCGTATTGCCGGGGACGTGTTTCACCAGCCAGTCGATGGTGTCATACGTGTCCGTGCTTTCGTCCGTGTCCTTGGGCCCGTTCTTCACCGCCTTCTGGGGGCGTATGGTGATGAAATCGCCTTCGCTCATATAGCGGCCGCGCACGTCCTGGTAAACAAAGATGAACTTCTCACGCGCGAACAGCTCCGACGGTCCCAGGTTGTTCGGGTACTTGTCGATTCCATAAGGAGCGATGCTATAGCCGGTGCGCTGCATCATCATCGGGTAAGTGGCGTTGTCGCTGAAGACGTCCTTGGGGATGTAGACGGACGTGAACAACTTCACGCCGTCGCGCATGGGAATGAGGTAGTCAAACTTGGTGTAATTCTCCCGGATGAAGGCGAGACGCGCCGCGGCAGCCGCCACGGGATCGGTCGGGGCAGGCGCCGCGGCCGACGCGCCACGGTCCTGAGCGATCGTAAGAACTATGGGCGCGAGCGCTGCCGTTACCAGCAGAATCAGCATGAGGCGGATCGAAACCATGCGCATCGCGTTATCCTTTCGGTTTGCCGCTAATCGGGGCCGGCAGCGATCTCCTATTCTATAGAAGGAAGCCCGGGAGAAGGAAGCTCGGGCGGTTCCACCCGGACGCGAACGTCCGATCAGACGAGGCCCGGGCACCGGCGACACAGGCCGCAACAGCCCTGGCCGAGAGAAGGGCTCTTGACAACGCAACCCGGCTGCGACATATTGCGAGCTTTGACCGGTCTGGCGCGCGTCGCCCGGTCGGAACATCGCGAGCGGGGGAAAACGAGTTACGCGACTACTTTGAGCGGAGGTTGTGATGAAAAGAGCGCCGTGCTTCCTCGGTCTGCTGTTTGCCTTCGTGTTGCCGCCGCTTGCTTTGGCGCAGGTCGATACCGGCGCCGTGCTCGGGGTAGTGAAGGACGCCTCGGGCGCCGTCATACCGGGCGCTCAGCTCAACCTGGTCAGCGAGCAGACGGGCCTTAAGCTCGCCGCCACGAGCGACCAGGGCGGCGCTTATATCTTCACCCCGGTAAAGATCGGATCGTACCGCGTCGAAGCCCAGGCCCCGGGCTTCGAAAAGGCGATCCAGGAGAACGTCACCGTCGAGGTGCAGCAGCGCGTGGTGGTGGACTTCACGCTCCATCCGGGCCGCGTGACCCAAACCGTCGAGGTCACCGGCGCTCCGCAGCAATTGCAGACGCAGGACGCCTCCGTGGGCCAGGTCGTCGGCGCGCGCGAGGTGAACGACCTTCCGCTCAACGGGCGCAACTTCACCTTTCTCGCGCAGCTGGCCGCAGGTGTCACCGAGGGCCAGGAGGACACGCGAGGACTCGGCTCGAGCGGCAGCTTTTCCGCCAACGGCGAGCGCCCGGCGCAGAACAACTACCTGCTCGACGGCATCGACAATAACGCTGACCTGGTGGATTTCCTGAACGGCACGGCTTACGTGGTGCGTCCGCCCGTAGACGCAATCCAGGAATTCAAGATTCAGACCAACGACTACAGCGCCGACATGGGACGCTCCGCGGGCGCGGTCCTGAACGCCACCATCAAGTCCGGCAGCAATCAATTCCATGGCACCGCCTGGGAGTTCCTGCGCAACGACGCCCTGGACGCGGCCAATTTCTTCGAAAACTCGCCGGTGCCGACCGCCAAGGGCGAGTATCGCCAGAACCAGTTCGGCGTGGCTGCCGGCGGCCCCATCCGCAAGGACAAGACGTTCATCTTCGGCGACTACGAGGGCACGCGCATCCGCCAGGCGACGCCCTGGGTGGCCACGGTTCCGACCGCGCTCGAGCGCGGCAGCGGTTACACCGATCTTTCGGAGTTGCTGACCCAGGGCGGAACGCGGACCGACGACCTCGGGCGCACCACCGCGCTCGGCCAGGTGTTCGATCCCGCCACCACGCGCGCGGTGTACTGCGGCCAGTCCGATCCGGTGACCGGATTGACGCCGCCGGGCGCCACTGCCAGCGACCCTTGCTATCAGACGGCCAACGGCACCCTGATCGGATATGTGCGCGAGCCCTTCCAGAACAACATGATTCCCGCCAACCGCCTCGACCCGAACGCCGTCAAGTTGCTCGATCTTTTCCCCGCCGCCAACGGGCCCGGCCTGTTCAACAACTTTTCGAGCGATCCGATTCTGCGCAACACCGTCAACCAGTTTGACGTTCGGGTGGACCAGAATTTCAGCGGCAAGGACCAGATGTTCGCGCGCTTCAGCTACTCCGACAATCCGGAGTACATCCCCGGACCCTTTACGGGAATCGCCGACGGCGGATCATTCTCCGATGGAGACCAGACCGCGGTCTCCCTCAACACCGTGGTGAGCGAGACCCACAGCTTCGCGCCCACGCTGGTGAATGAGGCGCGCGCCGGATTCACGCGGATCGGGGCCTCCCGGCTGCAGCCGTTTGCCACCGATATCGGCAACATACCGGGCCAATTCGGCATTCAGGGCGTGCCCCAGGTGCCTTTGAACGGCGGGCTGGGGTCGATCTTCATCGCGGGTCTCAATACGCTCGGCAGCAACGAGTATCTGCCCTCGGCGGAGTACAATTCCACCTACCAGTTCACGGATAACCTGACGAAGATTCAGGGCCGTGTAACGCACAAGATGGGCGTGGAAATGCAGCGCCTGCGATTCGCGATCCTCCAGCCTCCCTCCGGCCGCGGGAGCTGGGACTTCGGCGGCGCTTTTACTGAAGTCCCCGAGACCAGCGGGGGCAACACGGGCCTGGCCCAGATGCTTCTGACCCCGACCGATACGACCGTCCCGGGCGGCTTCAACATGCTGGGCGGGTCTGACGATATCACGGCCTCAAACTATGCGAACACGGACATGCGGCGCAGCTACTATGGCCTCTATTACCAGAACGACTGGAAGGCCACGGACAAGCTCACGCTGAACCTGGGCCTGCGCTGGGAGTACTTCGGCCAGATCCGGGAAAGCTACGGAGCGCAGTCCAACTTTGTGCCGGGCGCAGACGGCGCGCCGGCGCAGTTTCTGATCAGCCAGCAGCGCTGCAACACGCCGCTTTCCGCTGACTTTACGGCGGCCGCCATGGCCGACAACATCGATGTGTCGTGTTCGAGCGTCCCCGGCCTCGGCCACTCGCAATTGACGAATTTCTCGCCGCGTGTGGGATTCGCCTACCAGATCACGCCGAAACTGGTGGCTCGCGGCGGCTTCGGAATCTTCTACGGCGGCTTCGAGAATTCGACCATAGAAACCTACGTCGATTTTCCGTTTCAATTCCAGCTCGACTACCCGGTGCTGACGCCGGCCCAGCCCATCACGTTCTCGAACGGCGCCATTGGCACGCTCGAAACCGGCCTCTCCGCCATCACACCGCTGACGGCCGCAGCCGCCGAGCCCGCCGGAGTGTCGTTCACCGGCGAAGATTTTCACATGAAGACGCCTTATACCGAAGGCTACAACCTGACCCTCGAGTATCAGGTGACGCCCAACCAGACGCTGCAGGCCGGTTTCGTCGGCAACACCGTGCGGCACCTCGGCAGCTACATCGCGCCGAACTCTCCGAGCGAAATCCTGCCTCCCGGACTCAATTCCTTTCAGTATTCGCCTTGGCCCGACTTCACCACCGGCGGCACCTATTCGACCTTCGCGAGCGACAGTTACTACAACTCGCTTCAGCTCAATTACGAGCGCCGGTTCAGCGCCGGCCTGAGCGTGCTCGCCAATTTCACCTGGGCGAAATGCCGCACCGACGCTTCCGACGTTCTCAACGAGACGGCGATCTTTTATCGCGCTCCGCTGCTGCCGAACTTCGGCATTCAGGGCGACTATGCGCTGTGCGATTTCAACATTCCAAAAGTGGTGCACTTCAGCGGGACCTACGAATTACCGGTCGGATCGGGCCGAAGATTCCTCGGCAACAGCCGCGGCGTGGTCAACGGAGTGCTCGGGGGCTGGAGCACGAACTGGATTCTGACGCTCGAAGACGGGCAGCCGGGCACGGTCGGCTGCGTGATCAGCACCACCTCGGGCTTCGGTTGCACCGCCCTGCTGGTGCCCGGCCAGAGCATCACCGCGGGACCGCACAACGTGAACCAGTGGCTGAATCCGAACGCCTTCACCAGCCCGCCCGTAGCCACCACCATCGGACAGTCGGACTATTCGCCTCTCGGCGGCGCTCCCACGCAGTTCTATGGTCCGGGATTTCACCGCCTCGACTTCTCGATGTTCAAGAGCTTCCGCACCACCGAGCGCACGCATCTCGAACTCCGCGCCGAATTCTTCAACCTGACGAATCATCCCAATTTCTCGCCGCCCGGCTTCAGCGGCAACGGCATCGTCGCGGCCCCGGGATCGCTCGACTACACTTCGCCCAGCACTTTCGGAGTGATCAATTCAACGCGGGACGGCCAGAACGATCAACGCGAGGTGCAACTGGCGCTGAAATTCTATTGGTGAGACCGAAAAGAATGGCAAAGCTACGGCTGACGTATTTATGAGGGAGCGGCGCCGTTGGGAGTCAGTGGCCCTCACCGCCAGTTACCTTCCCGCGCGACGCGCCACCAGGATCGATCCCGTGGCCGCGCTGCGATGCGAATGATGGAAGGCGCAGGGCGGCAAGCCGCGAAAGCTCGGAATCACCGGTTTTCACCATATCGAAGGCGCTTCGATTCTGGTGATGGACAGAATGCCTTGAGGCCTTGCAAGGGGGGGCTGGCAGTGGTAACGACATAAGAGTGATGTCGTCGCCACATGCGACACAGAAGAGCAGCCTGGCTCACTGCGAGACCGACGAGCTAGGCCGTAGGCCGCATCCCCTCAGATACACCGCGGGAAAGGGTAGGACGACGGTGACGGTTAGTACCGAGAGGATCATTCCATTCAGCACCGCCATCCAGAGGGTCATTGGAGGGAATAAACAAAATAGGATCATCCACATATTCTCTCCAGGGATATTCGGGGACGACGGAACGTGGAGAAACACCGACGGGGCCAGCATAGAGACGGGACCCAGAATATATATCCCCGTCAGGACCCATCCCCACTTAGGCAGGTGTTTTGTGGCTAGCCAACTCGCCCCTGCCAGTAACGTCAAGCCTGCCAGCGGAACAAGATTCAGGGTCCAAAGACTCACGTTTTGATGGAGGGCAGCAGCGACAACGATGGCCGGAAGCCAGAACGAAAGCCCGCCCACTGCGATCCAATACAGTCTGTTTTTCATCGCATTGCCCCCATCAGGTCAAAATAGCCCAGCAGCATTCGCAAAGCATGTGAGATGAGCTCCGGTTGCGGGAAGGATGCTGTTGACATCGACGTAAGACCCTGGAGTCGTCGGTAGGATGACTGGGATCGGAGCATAACCCGACCCAGGAGCATAGAAACTTTGAAGACATCCCCGGATCTGGTTTGAGACCGAACCGTTGGGAAAGACCTTGCTGCAAAGTGTATAAAGCGCAGGGCCAGTGGGCGAACCATCCTGATAGATGGAACACTGTGCACTGGTCTTCGGTGTCCCTATCTTGGTGGGCGCGTTATTTGAGGCTTGGCCCTCGCCTTGAGGGCTAGAAGAAAAGTCACCACCAAAGAACGTGAAGGCGTTACCGACGGCCAAGCTAAGCCAGTAACCCGGCAATCCGTTAACGCCGAGCGTGACGTCGGTACTCCCCCCGACAATCTGATCGCCCGACCA
>DASZIG010000018.1:0-45071 GCA_035949375.1 Terriglobia bacterium
ATGGTCTGACATACAATGGCGTAGAGTTGGAAAAGCTATCTCCTGGCACGAAGGGCATCGTGCTCCTCATTCTTTACCTCGGTATGGATACGGGCGACACGCGTCCTTTGATTGTGGATCAGCCTGATGAGAACCTCGACAATGAATCGATTTATACGCTGCTGACAACTTACTTCAAGACCGCCAAAACCCGGCGCCAGATTCTGTTGATCACGCACAACCCTAACTTGGTTGTAAACGGCGATTCTGAACAGATTATTGTTGCTTCCTGCGATAGGCGCGAGAACGGTCTTCCGCACATCACGTATCATTCGGGATCACTGGAAAACAGCATTCCCGAAGACCGCGGCATCAGACAGCAGGTTTGCCGAATCCTGGAAGGCGGCTCTGACGCATTCCGCAAAAGAGAGCGGCGCTATTCGCTCGCTGAACGTCAGGCGTAAATCAATAAACGGGATCAGTCCGGGAGCCTTGGATGGAGAACCCTTACACAATCTTCGCTGCCCTGTCTGATCAGACGAACGAAGGGTGGGTCTGGTTCAGCAATCCAGCGCTCGACACCCGCACCATCGTAAGACTGCGCCATCCCCAAACTGGTCGTGTCCTCTTTTGCGAATCGCGCAAGATCGACGCCAATTTCCTCACGCAATACAAGCAACAGACACAGGAGATAGAAAAGCCAGACGAAGCACTGGTAATTAGCGAGTGGTATCGCGACGCCCTTGGTGGATTTCCGACCACCAGGATGAGCGGAAGCCAGGTCAAGCTTGAGATCACTCCGGCGCAAATCCCAGGCTGGAGAAGTCTCCGCGCTTCCTGCCACCACCCCGACATCGCAGTGCGGGTGGGCACACGGTTGGGAGTTTTGGGCGCATGGCTGGGGCTTGTCAGCTTGGTGCCTGCGCTTTTGGAGCTAGCCAATCTCAAGCGCGCCTGTCGCGTCTCCTTGCTGATCACGGTTGCGGTCGTCGGAGCTATCGTCGGCAGCCTTGCTTGTCGAGGAGCGAAACGCCCAACATCGTAGCACTTTACGGATCACATGGAAATTCGTTCCACCATCTTCCGCGTCACGCGCCGGCGCCCGCGGATCATGCGATGCCGTAATGCCGAAGAATGGCTTTGCCCCCACGCGAGTTGGGGCCGAGACTAGCCCCTCTTGTCTCTCCGCCCTTGTAAATGACCAGATTTTTGGTGCCAGACGGCAAGTCCCATGCTTTTGCCTGCCGGGTAACAATCAGCGTCCGTTTTCCCGCGTTCGCTGCCGGAGCCAGGGATTCAAGCACGAATTTCCGCACCATTTTGACAGAAGGCAACTGATCGATGAGCGCGTGAGCGCGGAACGATGGCGAATGATACGGAATCAGCTCTACGGAGGCGAGTTTTCGTGAGAAATCGCGTAGCGCCTCGGAATAGCGGCCCTTGAACTTCTTAGCGGCGATTTCGGTGATCACGGCTCGGAGTGTTTTCTCCCACCACACAAAGCCGCTGTGCCAGCAGAATTGCGGATCAAGCTCCAAGAACGGAAACTCGATTCCTTTGAATGACTGTCGGAGAGTGTCTTTCCGCCGCTGCCGGAATGCTGGCATGTTGGTCTCCGCCCAATAGTCAGTATACGAGAACCCCGGATTGAGAAGCAGAATCACGATTTCGGCGTGACTGAGATTGCCTCCATAGGGAACCGGCAGTAACGATAAATGCAATCGATGATCGTCAAAGTCGCCAAATCGTGGACCGGCAATGAAGGAATCAAAATTCACCGGTTCCGTGTCAATGAACCTACCGTCCTTTTGTCTGAGTATGGGGAGATCTTCTGGATGGGCAAAGGGGGCCGAAGCTAACGCGCATCTTAGCCAGAAATTGATAAGTTCACCGGGCATGTGACGAGCCTATGTTTCAGTCGAGCAGTTATTGTACGTCCGCGCGGCGCTCAGCGGGTGTTCCTCTCCATGGCCAGCACCTCCTTTACCAGGGCGCTTCTGTCCTCAGCCGCGACCGCGATGTCGGGTGACTTGAACTCTATCCCGCCTATGTTGCAGAGCCCAGCACTAACATCGTAGGCAACCAGCCGTAAGCCTGGAAGGGGCCCTTCGGTGTGCTGCCTGTACTGCTGCGCCATATCTTCCCAGTCGATCGCCTCTGAGGCTTGCGGCTGCCCTAGTGAGTTCCTAACTGCCTCGGAGTATGCTCGAATCGTCGCCACGTGGTTGGTTGCCATGGCATAGAAGTGGACTATCTGTCCCACAAGTTTCTCTTGGAGCCGTCCAAGCACTGCTGTATTGCCATAGTAAACGGCAAACGGCGGTGTCTCATAGCCTTTAGCAAGCAGGGGCTCAGATCGATCCGTCGCCTTCAGGAATTCGCCCACGTCCCTGATAAAGTAGCGATAAACGTAATCGATCTCGTAAGCCAACGCAGTTGCCACAGCCCTATTCTGCCTTTCGGCCTCTGCCAATCTCGCGTTGCGCTCCGCCTCCAATTGGATCATTACCGCCAGAAAAGCCAACGAGCCTGCGGCCAAAGTCGCTACGTCCCCGTTTGACAGCCATTGTCTCCGGACGAGCTTTGGAGCAGCGATCACACCGATGACGATGAGGCCTATCGTTGCGGCCTTCCAGAAATGTATCCGCATTTCCATGGTTGCAGGGGCAAAGCCCGTGTCAACTGCCGCCCCGACAGTAGCAGATGTTGTCCCCCGCACACAACGTCGCCACGATCACGCAGAATTGCCCTTCGGCCTTCACTCCGCATCATTGAATGTGCATTCGCTGAATCCAGATGCGAAAGAACCGATCCGCGACCACGAGGGATCCGTTGTCTCGGTCGATCACGTCCCGGTCAATCAAGGTAGCCTCTGCCCGCTGAGCGCTGGAGGCTGAGCCGAGCCCGTAACGCTGCAGAAAGGCCGACGAGAACACCTTGGCAGGCTTCTCCTCTTCCGAAGCCAGTCCGGTGAGAAGGCGCCTCTGGCTCAACGTGAGGGACTCCCACAGCGCCGTATACGCATAGCTCTCCCGCTCGAGCAGGACTCGGACGGCCTCCCGCATCATCACTGGCGTCGCCGCCTTTCCGGGGTCACAAAGCTCCCAAAGCGCGTGGCACAGATGTTGGGTGTAAAAGGGATGGCCTCCTGTGAGTTCGCACACGGCCGCGATCACCTCATCCGGAATATCCTTTCCCGACTCCCGGAATTTCTTGCGGATGAAGGAGAGCCAATGACGGGCCTCAATCGGCCCGAGCGGGTAGTGTCCGGCCGAACGGTACAGCGGTCGGGACCGGTCGAGGAACATCTTCTGGATTACGTGCTTCCGACTGCCCAGGAAAAGATAAGACACCGTCCCATGCCTCTGGATGATGCTGCGCAGTTGCCTTTCGACTTTATCGCTTTCATACTCCAGAATCCGCTGGATCTCGTCGAAAACGATGACCACTTTCTTCTTGCCGCGAGCTGCGATCTCGGCCGGCGCCGCGAGCACCTGCTCAAGTTCAGGGCTTGCCGAACTGCTCCGACTCACCCCAAACGTGACTTTGGGTTTTCCTTCTTCGTCGATCGTCACGGACGGTGTCATCTGTCCGAAGAACTCCTTGGCCGCCTTCAGCACCTGTTCCGCCGTGCTGCCCATCGACTCCGCGATAGCTTTCGCCGTTGCGGTCACGAAGGAAACGGCGCCGTCGCTGGGCCACAGATCGACGTAGGCGGTGCTGTAGGCGTGCTTGGACAGCGCTCCCAACGCGTGTAGCACCAATGAGGTCTTGCCCATGCGCCGCTCCGAGTAGATGAACAGCTTCTCGCCGTTCTCGGCGGCTCGGAGCAGATCAGCGATCTCCTGGACGCGGTTACAGAAGGCGGGGCCGCCAACCACGCCGCCGTATTGAAAAGGGTTTCGCATATTACGCACCTCGCGTAACGCATCGCGCGTACTCCACACTATACATTACTCACGACTGCCCTGACACGATTCGGCGTGGTCGCTTTTAGGTAAAGAACAACCGGACTCAGCCCTGAGCAGGATAACTGGACACACCGAAAAACCATACGTCAGAACGGAATGTCCTCCGCCCCGATGTCGGGCTCGGTGGTAGGTTGCCCAGCCACATGGCTGTTCCCGCCCGACCCATTCGACCCCTGTTGCGTTCCAGGTTTGGAACCAAGCATCACCATCCGCGTGGCTACGACCTCGAAGGATATGCGCTCGTTGCCCTGGCGGTCCTGCCACTTTCGGCTGCGCAGGCTGCCTTCGATATACACCTGTCGACCTTTGTGCAGGTGGTCCCCGCAAATCTCCGCCAATTTTTTCCAGACCACAACGCGGTGCCATTGGGTATTACTCTGCTTGTCTCCGGCGCGGTCTGTAAACGTCTCGTCCGTCGCGACACTGAAGTTGGCCACCGGGGTCCCATCGGTCGTGTAACGGATGGCCGGGTCCTTGCCGAGCCGACCTACCAGGATGACTTTGTTGACTGATCCACTGCCACTCATGCCTTACGCTCCTTTCGTTGCCAATATCGATTTTTGTGGCCCGGGCGACCTTGAAGGCCGGTTCTGATGTAGCTTAGAGTGCTGCTTTTCAGGCAGAAGTGAGGGCCGGGATATCGAGCCGGCCCATCTGGTCATGAAAGCTACTTCCCCAGCAGAATCCTCTTCGGGTTGTGCCGAGCGCGCGCAGTCTAAGAAGCGCACAATTTGCCTCCTTCCACGCCGGCTGTCGAAGGTAGGCAAGAGCCGAAATGCTAATCGCTCCAAAATCGATAAGTACGTTCCGAATCAACCATGACTACTGAAGGCCGACCCATTCACTGGTTTCAAATGCGAGGGCGTCGGGCGCTGAGAAGTTCGCGCCCGCCCCCTTTGACTCAAAGTTGACCTAAAAGCTTGCCTTGAAGCGGCCATCCAGGAAACCGCCGAGCCGGGCCGTCGCCTTGAACTGCGGAATCGGATCCAGTTCCTTGAAGGCCGAAGTGAAGGCATTCGACAGGCTCCACACGGTTCGAGGCTTGAACTCTTCGAAGGACGGCTCGAAGTAGAGGTCGTGCACCCGTCGCGCCAAGTGCTTGGGAACGTCCAGCTCACCCTCGATGAACGCCTGGTAGATGATGATCTTGGCGGTGACGTCCGTGAGTTCGGACTGCCGCCAAGCCTTCACCTGCCTTCGCATGGGCTCGAAGTTGCGCTGCATGCGATCGATGCCAACCGCGATCGCGTCCACAAGCGAAAACGACTTCGAGTGTTTCGCCAAGACAGGCGTGAAATCGCCGCTGAACGCCATGTTCGAGCAGACGAAGACGCGATAGCCACAGACGAGGGCCAGTCGCATGGTCTTATCATGCGAGTTCCTCAATCCTATGGAGAACCGGCATCCCTGGATCTCGGTTTCGAGGTCCAGCACTCCGAACATTCGCATGCCATCCGGAGACACGGCGTACTCGTCGTGCACGACGCCAATGTGACGGAAGCCGAGGGTTTCGATCAAGGCCTGAACGACTTCGTGGTGAGGAATCGGCCGATGAGTCTCAGTGGCCGCGGGAGTTGGCACGAGGGCAAGCGCTTCCCGGGGAATCGTCCTGCCCTCATAACCGATGAGTGTGCTGCTTTCTGACACGATTTCACCTCCTGAAGGTGTGAGATTTGTGATTTGTGTTGGGATTTAGAGAGCGTGGCGGGACAGACGGCCTGACCTGCGACACTCTACGGAGAACGGCGGTGGGTGGGTGAACTCAAGCCTGCCCCTAGCAGCAGTCGTGCTGCAATTTGCTCAGTGGCGTCGGCTCGAAGTAGAGGTCCCGCTCAATGGGCAGACCCATGGGCCCTCGGGCCGCTTGCAACTCTGAGAGGCGGAAGTAACCGAATTCATTCTCGAACCCGCATACGTAGCCAAAGAACACGAAGTCGCCATCTTCTTCCGAGCCCTCGGTTGCGTACCAAGTCCAGTTGGAGTCGGGTGTGAAGAACTTGATGTGTCCGATAGGGTCTGCCACGTTCTCCTGCGCATATAGCGGCGGCAGAACCTTGCGCAGCTGCGGCGTAAGCAGTTCCATGAGTGTCTTCCTTCTGCGTCGGGGATTTGAACTCAGCGCGGGGGCGAGGCGCGCGCTCAGCGTGACGTTGCATTCCGGCTCTTTCGCGTCCTTTGCCGCTCCTGCCGCGCACGCTCTGCTGCAATTTCCGCCGCGCGGTTGTGCACCTGCGCCCACGTGATTTCCAAGTGGTCGCGGCGGCCCTTTTCCCTGAGCTTCAGGCCGTACCCCTCGACTTGAACAACCAGCGCCCGACCGCGAATTGCATATGGGGTCTCGAGGACCAGCAGACGTTTTCGATGCACCAGTTTGGTCACAGCATGTCTCCTATGTGGCAGTTAAGGCTGGCCATCTCTCTGAGCCGTAAACTGGACTGCGGCTAGGCCGCAGAATGTCGATCCCTTGCACGGACATAGTACGCTCCTGTTATCGTCAGGTAGGCACGGTTCCGTAGCCTGATCAGCCTGCAGAGCAAAACGACGCGCACGGCATAACCCAACGAGGGCTGGTCTTGCAGGGCCCGTTCCCCTGTACGGCGTTCCGCAGGAGTTGGAGGCGTAACATCGGACGAAGGCGCCTCGGTCACTCGAACTTGACTTCGAGCTGCTCGATGGTTTTCATGATCACCCGCCCGACAATGGTCAGGCTCTCAGGGCTGCACTTGTCCAAGGTGTCCTGCGCTGTGTGGTGGTAGCTTTTGAAGGGGGTAAGGTCGATAACATCCACGCTGGGCACGCCTTTACGCAAGAACGGAAGGTGGTCGTCTTCAACTGGAAACTCGCCGCCTCCAAAATAGCGCCCGTAGCCCAGGTCTCTGGCGCTCTCGAAGAGGATATCACTGAGCCACGGTGTTGAGTTCGACTCTCGCAGGATGGCCAGATGGCGGTCGCCAACCATATCCACGAGGACAAGGGCGCGGATCTGCTTCAGCCGGCCGTCGGCTTCTAGCCGCTCAGCCATGTGGCGACTGCCGTATAAGCTATCGCTCGCCGACCACCGTGTGAGAGCCTCCTCGCCGTCGAAGAACACCAGCCAATACGTCAGCTTGTTCTTCGGCCTCTCCAGCGCTCGGGCGAGTTCCAGCAACACGGCAGTACTCGAGCCCCCGTCGTTCGCCCCGTGGAACTCTATCCCGTCGAGGCGCGCGGTATCGTAGTGGCCGGCGATCATCACCACTGAGGGGCTCCGGCCCGCGATGACGCCAATGATGTTCGTCATGGGAATTTCCCCAACCGGCGTCGCGGCGATAAAGCTGTCGCGCCACACATCGACTCCGTCCTCGGAGAGCTCTGCGCTGATGTATTGGCGCGTTTCGGCGAGCGCCGCCGAGCCCGGCGGCCGAGGGCCGGACCTGACGATGTTTCGCAAGTCCTCGAAAGCGCGCGGTCCGTTAAAGGCGATCGATGTTGCGGTGTGATTCCGCGAACGCCACACCAGCAAACTCCCGAGAGTCGCTATAAGCAGCACTGCAAAAGCCCTGCGCTTCTGGGATTGGCGTCGGCGAACTCTTTCCGCGGTGCCTTTGTCCGGCGTTTCTTCTTCAACGGTTACGCCCATGATTCATCCCTCCACGCAGACCACCATATGCGCCGTCGGTGTTTTCCCCGAATCACTACTGCGGGTCACTCGCGCCCGTGTCACCAGCCACTGGCATCAGCCCGGCGACTTTCCGAGACACTCTCATTTCGGTCCCACCAATCTTTCCGGCGAGACCCTGTACAACGTGCTGTGCCGTGTACCAGCCGAGTCCGGCAACGAACGCGACAGCAAACGCGGCAAACAAAAGCCCAAGCACTTGCACGGTCACCTCCGTAAAATCAACAGCCGCGCGCCCGAATCGGGCATCGACAAACAGTCTGTGATTCGCCAAAGGCCCAGGATGCGAACTCAGTTCTTGCCGTTGACTTCTCTGTCTCACGACGTCGAGTCCGTCCAGTCCAGCGCTCCAGGTCTCACGAGCAACCACTCGTCCAGCCGCAATTACCGCAGCGGTAGCACGACCCGTTCCTGGTCATGATGGATCCGCATTCCTTGCAGGCTGGCGCGTCTCCGTCTCCCACGGTGTCGAGGGGTAGAGGGGAGGCGGGCGCCGGGCCCTTGCTGCTGGTTCCGGCGCCCGTTTCGGGAGGAGACACGGCGGGGAAAAATCTCAATGCCAGCCAGCGGAAGAGATAATCCATCAGCGACTTCGCATAACCGATCTCTGGCACGGTCGACCAGCCGCTCGGCTCAAATCGCGTGTGGCTGAACTTGTCGCACAGCACCTTGAGAGGCACGCCGTATTGCAGCGCCATCGAAACCGCAATGCCGAACGAATCCATGAGCCCCGCGATCGTCGAGCCGGCTTTGGCCATGCGAATGAAGATCTCACCCGGCTGGCCCTCTTCGTACAGGCCCACCATGACGTACCCTTCGTGGCCACCGACGGAGAAATGGTGAACGAGGGCTTTTCTCTCGTCGGGCAGCCGGCGCCGGACGGGTTGGCGGTCCTTCGTGGTATCCAACGCAGCTGCGCCTTCGGTAACAGCCGCCGGGGCTGTTCCCGCCAGCCCATTGGCGGCACCCGTCGACGCTTCCTGGCTACTCTCCCTCGACGTCTCGCCAGGCTCGCTTCGATTCGAGCCGTCGCCGTGGATAGCAGCCGCGGTCGCGGCCGCCTGTTCAGTCTGACTCTGATCCATTGCGCCTCCGTTACTTTCCTTGACCCTGTCTGCTAACCGGGCAGACCCTATTTGTCGAGCGCCACGACATCCCTTTGTTCGGCGACGGTCCAGTTGTCCTTACCACCGTCCCAGTGCCGGTCCACCCACCGCCGCGTGTAGCTCTGTAGTCCTTTGAGCCATACTCGCGGGTCAGAGGACGAGATCATGGCCGATTCCTCTGCCGTGAATCGCTCCCCACCCGCCTGCCGTTCCGCGGACCTTTGCATGTACTCGGAAAGCTCCCCAGTCGCGCGGGTCATCGGCAGGTACAGCCAGGCGGGCATAAGGACGAAGGCCAGTTTGTCGGCGGCGCACAGCCGTGAGACGGGCAAGCCCATCCTCTTCGCCCAGTATCTCGAGTGGCGGACCGTGAAGCTTTGCCAAGCTTCCCCAAAGAGAAACCCCATGATCCGGCCACCTAGGAGCACATGCTTCTCGCCATCCAAGCCGTCCATGTCATTCCGCCCCCAGTAACCTAAATCGTGAACGGCGAAGGCTGCCCACACCCGGACGTCCCATGGGAAACCGTACAGGCGGCACCAAGCCACGCTCACGAAGAACGGGTGCAACCACCAGAAGTGGGCGCCAAAAAGCACACTCTTCGTCCCTACGCGCACTTCCGTATCCTTTCCGCAGACCACGATCTCTGGAGTGCCCGGCCCCGGAAGGTTGCCCGCAGCCGGTTGTTGTCAGTTCTCCAATCGGACGAAGATTGCGGCCCTACGGTCCCGGCACAAGAGCCGCCAATCCGCCGAAGCCGCCAGCGCGGCGACCATCGGGCTATCGCCTGGCACCATTGCGGCCGCAAACGCGTACTTGGCGGCGACGGCTTGCCAACCCGGTCGAGCTCGGATGAGCGTCAGGTAATCCTTCACGAAGCCCGGGCCATACAGATCGTTCCGGCAGTCGAAGAACACCTGCCGTCCAGGATCCGCATAAATCACGTAGTCCGCCCACCGGTCCGTAGTGAACAGGCGGCCAGCCGGCAGGTGCGCGAGCGCTTCGACGGGAAGAGACGATGGCGGGCCGAGACAAAGCGCCGTCTGGCAGCCCACCGCGATGACGACGCCGCCCGCAAGGGCGCAGCAAGCGAATGTCCCCACTCGCGAGTGGATCAACGACGCCTCGGCAACGCGAAACCGAGACTGCAGCCCGCACTGTTGGATCAGGTGCTCGACCAAGTTGGCAACGGGCGCTGCGCAGACGATGGCGCACAGCGGAACATTGCGCACCGACACTAGCGCGAGATGCAACGCGGCCAGCGTCAGCATGCACCACGCAAGCCGCCCTTGGAGCCCGTGCCACAGCCCGGCTGCGGCGCACAGAGGCAGTAACAGCTCAAACCAGTGCAGGCGGGGATTGTGAAAGTCAGGCGACAACCATTCGACGACCTGCAAGGTTACGCTCCTGGGCGAAAGGAGGTATTCGACGATGTGCCGATGGAGTTGAAGACCGTAGGGATTGACGAGGGTGGCAGCGAGACACGCGACTGCTGTGAAGCCAAACCATCGCGACCATTGCGAATGGGCGACGCACTCTTTCTTGCTGCATCGCAGGCGAGTTTGCACAAGCTCGGTCGCGCTCCAGACGATCAAAATCAAGACTCCAGCGAGGAACCCGGGATGCAGATTCGCCCAGAGTAGCGTCAAGACTGGCAGCGCCAATAGCGGCTTATGAACCGCGCTCACGCGAGCTCTCTCGATCACCCAGCTAAACACTCCGACGAGCAACCATGTGAACAGGTGCGGGCGAGCGAGCCAGTGAATTGTTGTGGTTGCCATCACCAAGCAAGTGACGGCGTAGGCGATTATCCGGCCGGTATGGAGGCGTGCGGTAAGATAAACCACCCATGAGGTCAAACAGAGCAGCGCCAAGCTGAACGCCGCGATCGCTGCCAGGCCGTGCCAGCGGTACAAGAGCGCATAAAGAGCGTCGCTCAACCACTCCCAGTCGCACCACGGGTGGCCCGCGATCGCGAATGAGAACAGGTCCTGCTTCGGGACAGCGTGTTGGGCCAGAATCCACTCACCGGTGCGCACGTGAACGCCGGTATTGGGATCGCTTAACAACGACGAGGGGCCGCCCAACTGCCAGTACAGCAGAGCCGCCGGCACAATCAAGGCAAGCGCAGTCCCGGAAGGCACCCTGCGCACGCCCACGGTCGGGCGCGCCCCTTCTGCGGGAGTGACCTCCGAGTTGGCGAGAGCGGATCCCATCGTCGTCACAAACCGGAACCCTGCAGCGGAGCGGTCACGAGCGCTGCAGCCACAGGCTCGGTTCGCGGCAGCAGATAATGACCGTGGGTACAGCGAACGCACGCCGCGCCCTTTGTTGTTGCCATGACGGCCGAGCGAAAGACCTCGGGCACCTCAGTCTCTTCGCCGGCGCGCGAATAGAACCGCGGTAGTACCGTCCCGGCGAGCGCCCGATCCCGCTTCCAGAGCTCAAGGTCCAAGTAGCCGTCGGCGCCGTCAAACACCACTCTGCTTTCGAGCGACGGCGGGCGGCCGTCGTGAGCAGTCCCCGGCCGGTGGCAGGAGATCAACAGCCGATATGTACGCCTCGCGCGAAACATCTCCACCCGCACCAGCACAGGAGCCACGACCACCGCGTGGACGCCGTTGAGCCCGATCGAGTCCAACGGGTGCAAGAACGAAAGCTGGTGGCCGTTTTCGTCCGTAAACGTGACGTACCTCCCGATCTCCTCTGTTGCGCCACCCGATTCGACGCCCCTCACCACATATCGCTTTGCCAAGTCCTGGTGTTCCATCGTGACGCCCGCTTCGGCGTAAATTCCGGCATCCATCAAAAGCCGCATCACACGCCTCGGGAGAATCAGTCCAGGTGCGCGAACGATCCGATGCTTTTGCTTCATGACGGCCTCCTTGCCCTTCCTCGGTAAAGCCACTTCCTCAAGCCGACGCCCTGAAACGGATCGGACAACCCAGCGCGTCTCGGATCATCTCCTTGGTGCACCCGGCCCAGCACTTGTAAAACCGTGGATCCTCGATCCGGATCGCCAGGTTGTCACCGCCCCGATCGTGCCCTGCGTCAGCGCACGCCGGGCAGCGCGTGACATAGTTCCGGCCCACCTTGCGCAGCGGGGTCCTGATGCGGTCCAGAATACGAAACTCCTGCCCGTTTGATCGGTACGGTACCGGCGCATGATCAGCCTGCCGCCGCACGCCGATCAACTCGTCTGGAACGCTTTTGCCGGCGATGAAACGGCGCAACTCGTCTTCGGTCACCTTGCGGAGGCGCTTCAGGTACGCCATCTGCCGGTCAAGCGTGTAGTCGGCACCGTAGAACCAGAAGCGACGCTTGGCCCCGCGATGAATGCCCAGAGGTCCGCGGATTGCGTTGCCGAACTCGCCGGCCCTCAACTCGTTGTGTTTGGGAAACACCTCGATACCTTCCGCGAGTCCGGCGCCCTTGACCGGAACCTTCAGCCTCAAGGCGAGGTCGTAGATATAGATCCTGCACTCCCTCGCCAGCAGCGGCTTCTCGAAGAAGATCCAGAGGTGGCCGCCACGCTTGCTCATTTCGAGCGCCGCCTGAACCTTGTCGGCAGCGAGGTGATATTGGAGCTTCAGAAGATCCTCCATCGACTCTTTGTAGTCCGCATCGATGGCCACCCATTTGCACCGCTGGGTCGAGGGGTTGAGGGCGTACAACCCGATGGTGATGGCCCCTTCCAAGTGCTGTTTCAGGATGTCAACAGTCAGGCTGACCGGTTGTTCCGTACCCTTCTCCTTCGGGCGAAAGTAGTAGTGGCGCCCGGTCTCCGCATGGGGTTTCTTGCTTTGAATGGTGAATGCGCGCCGGTTGACGAACAGTCGGAAGTACGGCCCGACGACTTCCGGCCCGGTCTTCAACAGCTGCTCCATGAATTCACCTCCTTTCTGCACGCCACTCCGGCGCACCGCGCATAGGGTCTGAATAAGTCCGCTAGAATCGCCCTGTCAAATTTCGGCGAACCTACACCGCAGAGGGCTTCCAGGGTCGACTGACCACTGCCCGCCACAGTTCAGCCGCCAGGGTTTTTCCGCCAATTTGAGAAACGGCGGCCGTGTCACCAGGAGGTCGAATTGCGCCTGGGTGTAGCCGCCGTAGTTCTGGTCTCCGAAATCGATCCGGAACCACGTGCTCTTGCGCCGGTCGTAGAGGAAGATCTCGCCCGACTGTGGGTCATCCGGGGTCATCTGTAGAACCACAAGAGTCCGGGGAAGTTGAATCCAACGAACTACTTGCGGATGTTCGACTCTGCCATCCAGGCCGCAGTCGGTCATTTCCACCAGCCTCGAAACGGCACATTCCAGGCCACCGTCCGTGGGTCCGAGCCGAAGGACAGGGGTACAGCTCATCTGGCCAAACATGACAACTTCTCCTTTCGGGATTTGGATTTGGCCCGCGGTCTCTCAGGCAGTGGGCCTTATATGGCTGTGTTGGGGGTTCAACTTAAGGTGAGACGATGTAGCAAGCGCAACGCTGACCTGGCGCGCGCCAGCGACTTCTAACTAATAATGATAGGGCCTTCTCATGCGGCACCGGCGATCGCGGCCCGTCGTGCCAGTGAGTCGGCACGGTTGTGGTCTGGTTGTTCCGCCCCGTGACCGGGGACCCACGTCCAGCACACCTCGTGCTGCGCCGCCGCGCTGCCGAGTTCTACCCACAGCTCGCGGTTGACCACGGGCCGTCCGGAACTCGAACGCCACCCATTGGCCTTCCACCGGTCAAGAAATTGAGTCATCCCACGTTGCAAGTACTCCGAATCGGTCAAAATCTCGACGCGGCATGGCTCTTTGAGGGCCTGGAGCCCGCGAAGGGCGGCGAGCATTTCCATCTTGTTGTTCGTGCTATTCCGCTCCGACCCTGTCAGAATGCGCTCGCACGCCTGGTACTGCATGATGCAAGCCCAACCGCCGACGCCCGGGTTCCCAAGCGCCGAACCATCAACGATGAGACGTACGGATTTCATCTTCAACACCTCCTTCCTTCCGACTGAGTTTCGCCGGCTGCTTCTCGAAGGCGCCGCACTGCCACCTCTAGCTTCGGAACGTCTCCCGAGGTCAGCTTGCCGATATCCGCATATTGAAAGGCCCCATCGCTCGCCCAAGTAATCACTTCAACGATCGGACGTTTCGACGAGCTCGCGAAGCTCCGCGCCAAGGTAAGGACCTCGTTGCGGAGTCCGCCAAAGTCCGTCGCCAGTGTGGTGCCCTTCTCGCCGTTCTTACCTATCTCCTTGGGGGCGCCGACGCCCTCGGATGGGAGTTTGGCTGGCGGCGGAGTTTGACTCTGTTGCTCGAGCCGGTCCACAAGCTGCCGGAGGACCTTGGTATCCGGGATGTCGTCGGTCAACGTGCTGGAGAGTTTGAACTCACGGCACGCCGCCGCGAGAGCTTCGAGCCCGACCTTGCCCACTGCGGCTTTCAGCCGCTGGACGCCACGCCCTGCGTTCGCAAGGCGCTCGGCAATTTCCTTCAGCTTTCCGACATCGCCCACCTGGACAGGGTTGTCGAGTCCCGCGACACTGACGACAGTGCTGCGGAAGATGCTGCGCCCCACCTGCTTCGAAAGGGTCTCAATCTCGCTGAGTGCCTGATTCCTGCCGTTCCCGGCCGCACCCGCGCCACCATGCCCGTTGGCGCCACGCCCATTCCCGGCGGGGCGGCCGCCAGCGGGACCTCTTCCGTTCTTGGCAGAACTTCCGCCGTTTCCAGTCGCCTGGCCGCGAATCGTCCGCGGCAGAGCCCACACGGGCAAGTCGGGCAACCACCTTGGACGGTCGTGCTCGTCCAGATCCACCCATTCCTGCGGTAGGTCATAGAAATAGCGGCCGAGACCGAAGGGTACTCCTGCCCGCTTGAAGGCTTGCGCATCGGCGCTGGTGAGCGCGTTTTCGTCGTCCGCCCAACCCTCGCCGGTCCCCGAATGCGCGCCCAGACCGAAGATGGTCAGCCTGCAAATGACCAGGAGCTTCGCCGATGCCAACTGTTTGTCCCGAACCTTGCGGGGGCAGTTGGGAATGATCTGGGTTGAATACTCCTGCGTCCACCCGCTCGGGGTGAACAGCTCATTCAACCGGTCCATGTACGCCCTCGGGTCGGCGTAAGCTGCTAGAAGGCCGCGGCGATGGCCATCTTTCCCGGGGGCAGTAGCTGTAACGACCCACTGCACAACGTGGGGATCAAAGGGCTCCCTCAGCCGCTCGACATGCTGCTCGATTTCCTGCCGGCTGAACATCCTTAGCTCAACGCTCGGGACGGGTTGACCACCCGGCCCGCTTGGCACGTGTTCCTTGACCTGGGTTTCCATACGAAGTTTCTCCTTTCCAAAAAGTGTGTGATCGGGCGCACCGCGACCGAGCATGCTGTCCAACCTGCCGGCGCTTTTCGGATCGACGTTCCGCCGTTCCTGCGTGAACGAAACTGCCGAACTACTTGCAAGGCGTCTCCGAATCGGGGCTGTGAGCTCCGTTTGCAGGGCATCAAGAAGGAGACGGGAGTGCGTGAGAGGAGGAAGCGTGCCTGGGCGAGCTGCCCCTGTTGAAGTGCCCCGCAATGGCTCTGCCGAAAACCATCGTCGTCATCGGGTTGCAACCGGAACCCACCGGTTGGTCGCTGCGTTGTGCCGAAGGCCTCCAGCAAGTCCTACATGCCGGCATTGGCATGACGCGGGAACGTCATGGCGGCGATGTACTCGGTCCCACGTTGACTGTCACCGCAGACACGTCGTCGGGCCAGTCAGGCACGAGCACCGAGCGGCAGCTGTTGGCAATCATGCGAGAAAGGGCCGACACCGGTGACAGGATCGAATGATGAGCAACCCCTCCCACCCAGGAGGGCCGGAGGCAGTGCCCTTGCTCGATTCTCAGCTCGAGAACGTGGCCGCACCATCATGGTAGGCGCCGAGTCGGTATCAGGAGGACAAGCCGGCTCAGTCAGCGAGCAGTTGTCCTGCCGAATGATGTGCTTCACTCCATCAGAGCTAGTCTGACCGCCAAGCTTGGCCACCCCTCCTGGAGCGGAGCCCATCGCGGATCAGCTGCCCCGAAAAGCGCAGGTCCAACCCGGCCTCATTTCCCGGTCCCGACAGCGGGATCTCGGTGCTCGGTGCCAAGCACTCCCTCTCGCCCGCTTCCCTGGTATGACCCAGCCATGCTCCCGACCTCGCGTGCTGACGCTCGCGTCTGACCGCTGACATTCCCGGTCCCTTCGCCAACCGACCGCCCGTTCGCCGGCTTCGCACCGGCCATGAACCTCAGTTACCAGCGATCCAGCTCGCCCGCGCCGCGCATTGGTCCCCTCCTATGACTAAGCTCGCCACTCCGCGCTACACACAGCCGAACCCGGCGGCGACGGCGCGCGCGCCGGCATCGGCGTTGGACCCATGCGTCCAGTGCGTCGCGCGACACCCGAGCGATTCTACTCGCCCATGCCTCCGAGCTCTGCGGCCTCTCCGGTTGCCCTCACCAACAGGCGTGTCGTTTTGCGCAGCAAAAACGACACGCCGCTGTACTATAGTCATTGAGCTACTCCCGCGCCGCCAATGACTTGGGAAGCCTCGGTTCCACGCAAAGCCGGTCAAAAGCTAGGCAACGTAAAGGAGCGGAAAGGTCAAAGAGGTAGGTTTAGGACGCTCCGAGATAAGAACGACCCAGCTGAAGTGCTTCGTGCAACCGCCGGGGCACGGGCGAGGAAGCGTCAAGGACCGGCATGTTGAGCAGTTGAGCGTGCCAGTCCTGAACCAACCCGAACCACAGGCTCACCGGCGTGGGCCGGAAAACTTCTCTCAGGTAGCTCAGCACATCGCAGTTGGAGGCCAGGTACAGTAGGTAGCGTACCTGTCTTTCCTCATCGAGCCGACCGGCGATGGCAAGATAGTGCTCTTTCGCCTTAGCGCTACGCTCATACTCCATGGCGAAGCACCGTTCCACCGTGTCCGCCCGGACCCTCACCACAGCGTCGTAGTCTTTGGCGTAGCGAAGGCGGGTCAGGACATTCTGGGACCGAATCTCGCAGGACGACATCCATCGTGCGCCCGGCGCGCCGCGCAGCAGGCTCAGTTGAATCTCGCTGAGTTCCAGGGCGTGCAGGATGCTGGATTCACTGCTGCCGCTGGCGAGCCGGCGCGGCCCTATGAGGCAATACTCGCCCAAGCCTTGGAGCAAGAGCGCGGCGGGCGCACCGACGGAGTACACAACCCTGCCGCCGGCGGTCGCCGGCGCCTGTCTCACGACCAGCCCGTGATCCACGAGTCGTCTCACTCGCCAGTCAAACGTCTTGCGGCTCCGCTCGAAGCAACCCAACCGGAGAAACTCAAACAGCTGGTCGTGGGTCACAAACCCGCAGCGCAGCACCTGCCGCAGCAGGGGGTGGTCGTGGCAGACACTCAGTTGGATGGAACCCTTCGCGTATCGCATACGCGGCCTCCCGGGGAGATCTCCAGCCGGAGCTGGGCGGTCCAGGGTCTGAGGGGCGACGGCTCAAGGAAGAACGTGCCAAGCTCCGAGCGCACCCAGCCGTAGGCCGGCATCAGCAGCATGGCCTCCTGCTGATCCCGGCTCTCGCTGACGGAGATGAGCATACTGTCCTCGGATTTCCAGGTCCCCGGGGCGAGTTCAATGTGGCCGGCCTCCACGGGATTGACCACGACGAGGAACCGATCCGGCTGCTGCGCTGTCCTGAGCAGCCGCTTGAACAGAACCTTGTTCTGACCTTGCCAGACGGTAGGCTCGTCACACTCGAACACCCGGTTGATCATCCGCGACGGATGGTTGGGGTTGAAGCCACCGGCCCCGTTGAACCGGGCGTGTCCAATAACCCTGGGGCGGGTACGCAGGGTCCCGTTCACTTCAACTCCGGTGGTGTTGTAGTAGGCGGCGTGGGCGAACAGGCTGCGACCGGCAGGGTCACTCCCAAAACGTCGCCGCCAGATGCTGCCGAAGCCCGTGACCGTCACTAACATTCTTTATCCGCCTCGAAGCCGCTCGTTCTCCTTGCGCTGGGCCTGTAACTGCTCCTGTAGCAGATTGATGTGCGTCATGAGGCGAGCCGATTCGGACGCCTCACCAGCCACCGACGGAACGGCTGTCCCTCGGCGATTCGGTCCGCCTTGGCCGTTAGTCTTCCTGCTCACCTCGTCCATGCGAAGCGAGAGCTCGGTGACTAGCCGGGTCTTTTCGTCCAAGTCCGCCTTGAGCTTATTGCGTTCCTTGGTCACGACGTCGAGCTGGTCGGCAGTCTCCCGCAGCTTCTCCCTCAGGTCGTTTGTCTCGGAACTGGCCCCGGGAATCGGCCGCCCTGACTCCTGCGCCTCGACCACGCGGTTGCAGCGCTCCATGTGGTCGTTGTGTCTCTGGATGGCATCGCGGGCGGCCTGACGCGATCGCTCGTCGTGGCTGACTAGGTCGGCTGCCATCTCCGCCATCAACCAGTTCCTTCGCTTCAGATCGATGACCAGCTTGGTACAGACCACCATCAGCAGGAGGAGCAGGGCCGTGGTAGCCAGCGAGTAGTTGAAGGACTCGTTCCTGACCGTCGCCTCCAGAAGAGCCCGCCGCCGCTCCTCCATCGCACGGCCATAGTCGACATTGCCGGGGTTGAGGCGGCTCAAGGCGAACTCGTACCAAGTCTGGGATTGTTCGTGGGGCTGCCGAGCCTGCTCGGAAGCCAGGGGCGAGTACTGGGCGCGGGACGGCTCATGAGTTTGGGACCTCGCGGATTCGAGGGGCAAGGCGAGCCCGGTCGCCAGGGCAAGACAAACCACCGCGGCTCTCATGGGCGGGTTCCCCACTGTGGACGGCGGTACCGTTCGTTCGCCGCGAGGTTGGGGGTCTTAAATCGCAGGTGGGCACCGATCGACTCCGCGCGTGAGTGCCGGAGGCGGGGATAGAGCTCCGGTGTCCACCAAGCCCGGCCCCGTTCACTCCCGCCTGACGCACCGAAGGCCGGGATGCGAATGTCGCCCGGCGGCCGGACGTGCAGCAGACTGTGCAAGGTGCCGCGGGTGTCATCGGTCATCAGGATCTCCATTTGACCCTTGGGCAGGTTCTTGATGTGCTCGTCGAGCGCCCGCGTTTCCCGGTCTTCTCGCTCGACCGCCCGGCCGGTGTCCTCATACTTCTCGTACCCGAAGAGCTTCCACCTCTCGACCGTCCGGCTGCGCCGGGTGACCACGTGCTCGGCCGAGGCGCGCAGGAAGTACCTGGCGGTCTCTTCGTCCCGGGTGCGGAGGGTGATGGTTGTGTTCGGAGCCGAGCTCACCTCGTCCTTGAAAGCCCGGCCCACCCGCAGGAGCTGGGGCAGGGACTGCATCGAGAACAGGAAGGCCGTGTTGGTGCCCCGGGCGGTCTGCAGGATCTGGGCAAAGTTGTTGTACCCGAAGGGCGCGAACTCGTCGAGCACGACGCTGAACATCGGCCTGCACCCGCTTTGACGCCGGAGGTCTTCGCTCTCGTAGCGCTTTCCGACGATGAGCTGCAGGTTCTGAAGCAGCATCTTGCCGAGCGCGCGTACCGGCTCGGTGTTCTTGTTCACGTTAAGCGTGATGAAGAGGATCAACTCTTGGTCGATGACCTCGTCGATCGACAGCAAATCCTCATAGGGCCCGGTGATGACGGACAGCTCGTCGTCCAGGAAGGTCATGCACTCGTTAAGGAGCCCCTGGATCTTGGGGACGCGCTCCCGGTCCTGAAAGGACTGGTAGAGGTTCTTGACCGACATCTCGAAATTGAGGCGGCGTTGGGTGGAGACACTCAGGTCATGGTCGATACGCTGGCTGGCCTTCTCGACCTGCTCCCGCAATACCTGCTCGTCCATGGCCATCACCAGGACGTCGTAAAAGTTGAACGGCAGTCCGGTGTAAACCAGCACCCTCACAATGTCGGCCAGATAGTTAAGCTGGTGCTTGGCGAAGAATTCGTCGTGGAGGTTGAACGACCCGAAGACCATGTTGACTACGGCCATGTAGTCCTCGTCGGTGCAGTGGAAGGGATTGTAGAGGACCGAGATGTCGGGGCGGGCGGGATTGAGCACCCGCAACTGGTGGAAGCGCCCGGCGCGGTGGATGTAGGGCAGAAGGTCGTTGAAGAAATCGAGGTCGCCCTTGCCGTCGAAGATGACCATGGGGATCCGGTGCGGGTCATTGGGCGGACCCACCACTCGCATCAGGTCCTGGGTGATGATGTTCTTGAGAAGAGTCGTCTTGCCTGCGCCGGTCATCCCCAGCACGATGCCCTGCATGACCCGCACCTTGTCGGGCCAGAGCCAGGGCTCTCCATGGACGCTGTACCCCAGGATGACAGCGTTCTGTTCCCAGGCCCGGCGGGCCGCCCGCTCGTCTTTCTCGGGAGGCACGACCAGAGGCGGATGAGTCCACTCGTTCTCGCGCCGCGACCGCCGGGTCGCGACGTACCAGATCGACACTCCAACTCCAGCGATGGTGAGGCACAAATAGCAAAACATCTCGAAGAGTTGAGCGAACGTGAAGTAATAGCGGGTGTGCCCAATGTAAACGCCCAGCGCGAAACCGGCTAGGATCAGCCCAACGACGACGGCCGGCATGGTTTCGAGCATCGACGTGTGAACGTTTCGCTCATCGTGGGCTCTCATCGATGCATCACTCCCGAATAGCCGAGGTAGAGCACACAACCCTGAGCTCCGGCGAGCGCCAGGAACCAGTACCAGATCCGGAGGAAAGTGCGGCGGTAGACGGCGCGATCGTCCGGGTCCAATCTGACAGCCGGATGCGCGATGGGAACGAGGTAGTAGAGGAGTGCCAGCAGGGCACCGATGAGCCAGTATTGGGGAAGCACCGGGCTCATCCAGTGCCCCGCATAGGCCAGGGACGGCTCTGGCGCCTCGGGCACAATCGGGCGCCACCAGATCCAGTAGACAAAGCTGCCCTCGACGATGAGCGCTAGTATCGCCGCGAGAAAAAGCGCGGAGGTCTCGAACTTTCTAAGCATGGTCCCACCTCGAAGGAATTGCAGGCACCGGATGGCGTGTGTCGTATCGGTTTGACCCTACGATGACTTCGTTACCTGAGAGCATGCGCACACACCTCGATGGCGGTGGTCAGCAATCCTAAGACGCATAGGGCCCTGACGCCGAGAAACCACGGCTCCTCACGGTGGCTGCTCAGCCACACGGCCAGATATGCCAGCGGAGCAAGTAGAGGTGCGACAACCTGGATCGCCAGGCTGATAATGATGAAATCGGGTGATCCGGGATTTACCAGCGCTGCCAAGAGTCTGCCCCAGGCATCCCATGCGAGGTAGACACCGTACCCGAGAAGACCCACGGTGACGACCAGAAAAGCCCACTCCCACGGGCTGGAGCCGACAGCGGCCCGAGAGGCGCCGGCAACTTCCCTCGCCGTCGGCAGGATGAGCTTGTGGCGCCAGTGGAACTCGGCTGTTTTGATTCCCTCGTTTCTCACGCGAAGGTTCCTCAAAGCCAGAAGTTGAAATAGACGAACGCCGCCAGGGGCAAGCCGATCAGGACAGCTGCCAAGACAAAGGCCTTTCTTGGTTCGCGGCGCTTGGTGGGCTCAAAAGGGTTCTGAGGTTCGAGCACCAAGTCCAGAAACGCCTTCCACAAACCGAGGTCACGGCGCGCCTTGACGTGCCCGACCAGCGCCGTGTGTGCCTCTCTTGTCGTGAGTTCCTTTGCCATGGCTAAAGCACCAGAGTGGCGGTGACCGGACCGTTTCCGTCGGTTGGGAACACCAAGCGGAGGACGGACGGGGCGCCAGCTTTTGCCGCCGACAACTCCACGCCCACGACCCCGACCGTTTCTTGTCCGGGCTCGACATGCACCGAGCGTAAGCTCGTGTCCATCACGTCAACCGGATTTTCCTGGGCTTTTTCGAGCCCTTCCGCCTCGTCATCCGTCAATTGGGAGTTGGCCCGGCGGGAGAGTTTCGCGGAGTCCTGACCTTCAAGCGTGAACACTTTGGGCCTTCCGGGGTCGTAAGTTTCCTTGCTGTCGTTGCGAACGGCGTAGCGAATAAACAGCTCGTTGTCCTTTCGGAAGGTGTCTTTCAGGAGCACGACCACTCGGTTCTTGGGTTCCTTAAATTTGTCCATGCGCACCGGCCGGCCACTCAGCAGGACATCGACTGGAGCCCTTTGCTCTTGGCCTTGGGTCACGACGGAAGGCTTGAGGGGTTTGGGCCGCGCCGGCTGATCGATGGCAAAGTCCATTCCCGTGATCGGGCCGGCAGGCTCGAGTTCATAGTTGAGTCGTCCCGACGCAGTCCAGATAAACAGGTTCGTCGCTGCGTTCGGCTCTGTCGGCTGCACGAAGACCTTGTTCTCACGCCATTCGACCTTGAAGGCCTCGCTGCCTGCCGCGACCATGGTCACCGGTTCGCTGACCTCGATGATTGTCAAGTGGTTGAGCGCGGTTTGAACCTGGACGATCCGGTCCTTGTCAGGCTTCTGCGTCTCGATCTTCTGGCCCATGGCCGAGCCCATGATCGTGGCAAGGGTCGCGAGCGCCGCTAACATCCTTCTCATTGGTTCGCCTCCGATGGAGTCTCTGCTAAACAACAAAGCCCAGGAGACCCGGTTGAATACCGGGCCTCCCAGGCAAGACCAGCGGTCACCCTTCTCTCGAAGCCTGCGCTGCGCACCGGTCGTGGACGCAACCCGTGGCAGGCTCCAACATGAGTGGGCGGCTGCAGAGTCCGCAAAGCAGCGGCGGGACCGATGCAACTGCCTCAGCCCGCGTTTGGCTGTTTTTGGGCGGCCGCACGCCAGCCCGCTGCCGTATATGTTCGAAAGTCAGCTTCCCGTCCCGGATTTCCCCGGTGCCTGCTCGGAGGGGAAAGGGCCGGATCCGGCCTACCTCGCGGCCGTCGCGCACGATATGCCCCTTGTCCTTGATTTCCATCAAGAGCACCTCGTGGGGCATAGTCGTACCGTCGCCGTTGGGAAGTGGCGTGACGAAGAAGACACGACCGTCTTCGTCCAGCCGAACCTGACCGTCGATCGTTTCGGGGACCTTGACTTGAATGGGACTGCTCCCGGTTCGTTCCCCGATCTTGTCGATCACCTCCTGGGGGAAAGCGTAGAAGAGCAGAGAGCCGTTGCCGTGCCCTCCACAGATCACGACGTGAAGCGCCTGGCACCAGCCTCGGCGGTTCTCTCTCTTGCCGTCCGCCCAGGATCCTATGACCGATTTCAACGCCTTGAAGTCGGCTCGGAAGCGGTCCTTGAAAACGTAGACCGCACTCCGCGCCCCATTCCGGCGTGCATAGAGTTCGTGGCGAGCGTCCGGATCGTCGCGTTTGGCCTGAAGCTCGGCCTCGGCTTGCTCGAGCGCTTTCTCCAGGCGTTCCCGCTCCTCGATCAACTCCTTGACTTGCTTGCCGTACATTCTCGCCAGCAGCTGACACTCCCTGGACATCTCACGGGTAAAGCTTTCTCCCATGATCAGCCCGTGGAAGTCAGTGACCGCAAGTCTGGCGGCGAAGAAGTCTTCAACTTGCTTCCGGACGTGGTTGTAAAGCAGGCCCACCTTGTCGGTCTCCAAGACATCGACATGCAGAGGCATCCGGCTGACCCTCTCTTCGTCCTTCAATCGCAGCCAGGGCGCGAGCGGGACCTTCTTCCGGATCTCCGTCATGACGTTCTGATCGACCTCGGTGCCCCACTTCAGGCTGTCCAGCTCGTTCTGAAGCTGGTCCACCAGTTGGTAGGCCTCGTCAATTTTTCCTGCCGGATAGCAGGAAATCATCTGGTTGGTGATGGAGCCGATTCTGTTTCCCTTGGCCTCGCTGGCAACGTGCGCCAGGTTTAGCCATGGGCTGCGTCGTTTCGCAGGTTTGCTCTTGCGGGTGATCTGGCGTTCCTGGTGGTTAAAGCGGCTGTTGACGAACCGCGGAAAATGCTCTTCATCTCCCTCGACCACGGCAATCAGGTCGAAGTCGAAGTCTCCGCCATTCCTCGCCGCCGTTTCTGAGTGCAGTGTGAACGTGCCTTTGAGCTTGAGTTGCCGCTGCACCAGGTCGACGACAAACTTCGGATCGATCGGCCCCCCGGTCTGTTCTTCGATTTTGCTCCAGGCCAGTGCCACCGCGTCGTCGGTGGATAGTGGCTGGTAGGGCAGTAAGTCTTCGAACATCCGGATCGGGTACCGAACTACCAAGCCTCGTTCGCACGGGAGCGAGGTGATGGCGCGGTCCTTGGGGATCCAATCGGACCCTGAAACCACCTGGCCTTGGCAGAGAGCCAGGAATCCGTCGTCCGCGAGCGCGAACGCCGGCATTCTGAACCCGCCCCCGGTGGCAAGCTTGAAGGTCCAGCGGGCGAGCAACCGGTTGAGGGAATCGTTGACGTAAGGGTGCAGGGCTATCGAACCGGTTGAGTCCACCTTCAAAGCCGCTTCAACGATGGTGTGCTCGTACGAGGTGTACTCTGCGTTCTCCTCGCTCCCGTCCTCCCCCGGTGTCTGCGCCATCGATCCGCCCAGGATCTCGATGATCTGATCCCACTGCCCCTCGTTGACGGCGGCTCGCAACCTCTCCGCCTCGGCGAGAGCCTTGGGCATGATCTCGAGCTGGAAAGAATCCCATGGTGCGTGAACGACAAGGGTGTAGCTGCTTTGGAACTGGAGCGGACGGGAAACGTCCCGAATGCCCAGCACGACCGGTCCGGCCGATGTCCGAACCTCAAGCTTCCGTTGCTGGGTGCGGAACAGGTCCAGGAAGTTGCTGGGTCGTTTGTATTCAGGCTTGACGCTCGATTCAGGAAGAATAATGTCGGCGCCGAGCTTTTCAGCGACGTCGTCCGCCATCACTTTGAACGAACCTTTGGCCTGAGTGCTGTCGAAAGCGAGCCGGAACTGGTACAGCCGGTGAGCCGGCAACGCCATGTCCCGGACGTTCTGCTGTGCCTCCTTGACCACGAAGTCGTTCTCGCGCGGCGTCAGAGGCCCTCGCGTACCGGTGAGCCTCGCGACCTCTCGCGCCAGAGTCGCTGCCTGGTGCTGGGCGCGAAGTCTCAGGAAGAGGGAGTGGGAAAGCCACCCCCGGCAATCGTTGGTCCCGAGGTCGTGGTCCTTGACGACCATGACCCGAGCCTCCGGCAACTCGATGCGGACTTGGCAAGGACCCGCCAGGATGCCGAAGTAGGTTACCGCCGCCTGGGGCCAGTGCTGGAAGCGCGCGCCGATCGCCCGCTCGTAGCGTTCGTCCACGGCGTAGAACTTGCCGCTCTTCGCCGAGGCGCTCGCGCCGACCAAGCGGTAGCGCACGCCATCCGCTTCGAAATTGCTCATCGAATGCTCCACCAAAGCCTCCTGGAAGGCTTCCAGGCGGCCAGATGGAATGTTGAGGCGCGCGACACGGATGTCGGGATAGAGCCCCTGAAGGATGGTGTTTTCCAGCTGCTCTTCCCTGTCCAGTTTGGGAACCTTCCGTATCATTTCGCCCATCTCGTTGATATCGAACGTGACGACTCGTAATACGCTGTCCGGAACGTTGGGTGTCATATCATCCTCCTTGGTCTGTCAGGCAAAGACAGTCTCGGAGGCCGTTCCTGCCGGTCTCCCTGCCGTCCTTGCCGAAAACGAGGTAAAAGTTTCCGGCCGGGCTGCAGAAGAGCCGGGCCAGCATGAATGGGTTTAGATCGAGATCACGCTCGTACTCTCTCCTCAGTCAGGGATTGTGTCTGTTTCCGGCAGACCGGGCAGACACCAACAGGCAAGCTGCGCCACGCTGTCCAGAACAGGCGCACTCGTTGCCAATACGCTCTCCACCACTTCCACAGCGCCCACAGGAAGGCGTAGGCCGCGCTCACGGGCAAGAAAATCAACGCCCATAAGAAGATGTCCGCGCCTCGAAGGGGTCCGTATCCGTAGTGCTCCGCCACCATCCTGAAGACTCCCATCCCAAGCATGGCGGCGAAAATCTTCATCGTCGCTTTCCACTTCTCGATGAATGATCGCTTCAGCATTCGTTCCTCCCTTTCTCCTGAAATAAGCGCAGGACAGAAAGGAGGCCGCCGGTAGGTCTCGAAGCTGTCCTGTACCGAAAACGGTTGAGGTCTCCGGCCAAGTTCGCTCGGGAACCGGACCAGCACTGAGCTGCAATAAGCTTGCAGAGGGCTTCTGTCTATCGCAATGAAGCCATGTTCGTAGACGCTATGAAACTCGTTTCCCTTTCGATTCCTTCCTGGTCTTCCAGAGCGCCCACAGGAAGGCATAAGCCGTGCCGACGGCCAGAAAGAGCAAGGCCGCGACCAGTGCACCCCGGCCGCTGAACGATCGATGCTCGCACCGCTCGAACGCCATCTCTGCCGCGCCGGCCATCATGACCACGACGGCGACCTTGGCCACGCTTTTGGGCGAAGGTGGTGGAACGGCAAGCATTTCGCGATGAGCTAAGCGCTCCTCCTGACCGCTTCCTTCTTCACCAACGGCTGTTTCCCTGAGCAGTCGGAAATCGCGCGATACTCGACCACGCTGTAGTAGTTGAGGCCGCTCTTCAGGGACTCGATCATCGCCTCCGCTTCATTGGCTAGCTCTCGGTCACAAGAAGGCGTGCTGCCGTTTGCACCGGGCTTAGCCAGAAAGAACCGTGGCATCGGTCCCGCCGGTTCGGCCGAGACTGGCTTGCGACTCGGGTTCTCTGCTCGCCGGACAGGTTGAGGGCCTTTCCCCTCCGGAGTTTCCTCTGCAACAACTACCGCCATACTTCTCCTTTCTGGCGGCCCTACGACGCTCGACGTGCCAGCATCACCGGCACGTCAGCACCACTTGGGGCCGCCATCGCGCTTCTTGGAGCGCGTCGTCGGTGTTCGCCAGATAGCCTCTGACAGGCTCGCCGCCACGCCACCGGCACAGGCTGGTGCCGCAGCAGCGGAAAACAACTCACGGGTTCTGGCTCTCGATCGCGCTCTGCTGCAGCAATCCCGTGTCTCGGTCTCCGACCATTTGCCGTTCGGAGTACTCCGCGACCAGCAGTCCGCTCGGGTTTGTCTCTGACCGTCGCACTTCGACCAGCCGTACGTCGTAACGGCCGACAATGCGATCCGTCACCTCCGTTCCGTTATGCACGCGATGCACTTCCTTCACTCCGAAAGCGACGTAGCTCCACGGCGTCCCTTTCACGTCCTCGATCGACCGGATTTCGAAGTCGGCAATGATATGGTCGTCTTTGACTTTCCCAACGGTGTCGTCGTCCCGGAGCTTGTTCAGGCTGTAGACGCGCAGGTTGTTGGTCATCATATTCAAAGAGTCGGCGAGACTGCGGTCAACCGAATCCGGCGTGTACGAGAGATATTGCTGCAGAAAGCGACGCACTTCCGCCTTACCTTCGAGGTCCGTGGGTGCTGCCTCGGACGCCGCTTCCTCGGACAACATGAAGCGGGGGCCGGTTAACGAATGGGCAGCCGCTCCCACGATTGCGGCGTTCCCATCCTTGTCCACCCGGATGACGGTGGGCGGCTGGACGCGAACGTAGACCGCAAAGCCGAGCGCCACCAGCGCGACTCCCCCAAAGATCATGGCGAGCGCCATGGCGCGATTGGCGTAGGCACGGAGCATTCCGTCGTGCTCGTAGTAACGCGTGTAGCGCGCGATTTCGGGCGGCTGGCGCACGTCCTCCGTCGGCTTCATGAACTCCTCCTCGGTCCCATGAGCTTGCCCAAGGTGTACCCGGCTTGCCAAAAGGCAGAGCCGGCGAAACTGAGGCTTTGGGGCCGACCCGCTGTGACATTGCGGCGCCATTCTGTGGACGGCGAGGTTGGTGGCGCGCTGCTGCCAGAGCTGCTAGTGCCACCGTGCTCAGCCGATGCACTCGCGGCTGGCACAACGGACAGGGCACTGGGTGGTCTGGACGCATAGCCGGTCGAGGCGGCGCCAGCTCCGACACCGCCTGTGGGTGGGGGCGGCGGCGGGGGTGGACCGTCAGGTGGTTGCGACCCAGAGCGAAACCCCGCGCCTCCGCTCAGGCCCTTACCCGCGAGCGCGGCTGCGGTACTGGCGACGGTGACCGCCGCGCCGCCCAGCGCGAGCATCGTACTTCCGACCTCGCCACGCACGATTCGGCTCGCAAAATATGGTATGAACGCGATGCAAATGGAGAACAGAACGCTCACCAGCGCGAGGAGAATCATGCTTCCCGAACCGATGAAGCTGTTCAGGACACCGTTGGCGTTCAGTACGCTGTCGATGCTGTTAAGATTGATGGCCGACATCAGCACCTGGATGATGGCGTAGATGATGCTCCAGGCCCCAAAGATCATGAGGTTCACCGCGTACGTCCGCGCCAACACGCCGAGGCTGCGGCTGGGCAGGAGCGCGAGCACAAACGGGCCTACGACATACAGGATCGAACCGTAAAGGGCATAAAACACGGTGAAGAGCAGATAAGAGAGCGGGTAAATGATGAACCCCGCCATGATGATGAGCATGCTCAGGAAGCCGGAGATGCCGCCGCTGATGAGCCCCCACATCGAGGACCATCCGCTCGTCCCGGCGTAACTGCTCAGCTGGTTCAACCAATTGCTGAAGAGGTCACCCACTCCGGTCGACGAGTAAATGAAGTCAGCGACGGAACTGAACATTCCGATCAAGTCCCGGAAAACAGTTCCATAGGCCGCGAAGATCAGACCTAGGACGAGATACTTGGCGCCGGACGCGGCAAGCACCCGCACGTCCCCGCCGCCTGCGAAAGCCTCGTAGGCGCTATACAGAAAACTCAACAGAAGGATCGACCCCGCCACCGCGAGCACGCTCGTCATGATGTTGCTGCTGTCGATTCCTCCGAGCGCCGTGCTAAGCAGTTGTTCGAAGTAGAAGTTCCCCATACCTCATTGCCTCTTCAACAGGTTCAGCAGCTGTTGCCCGAGCGCCGCCGTGTTGGTCGATCCGGACTTGACGTCTTCGCCGTTATTCGCGAGCGCGATGGCCCGCACCCGCATCAGGTCCGCGGTCGCCGCCTGCGTGTACGCATTGGCCCTCACCAGCCAGGCGTCAGCCTGCGCTTCGATGATAGGGGCGCTGCCTGGTGCGGCCGTCTGGATGCTCTGATTGATCTGGTTGGCCGCCTGGATTTCGAGATCGGCGAGCTGGTCGATCTCGATGGCCCGCTTCATGGCCGCCTGCGCCGCGGCGTCCGTCATGTCGACTTCATTCCGCACCTCAGTCGGTGCGGCATTGGCAGCGGGCACAGGCCCGTAAACGGCCACATAGTCCGCACCGGTCTGGCCGATCTGACCTGAATTCGCCGAGAGCAGGTTGTTTTCCAGCTGTTGGGATGTCGGCAAGGTTGCGCTGTTGACGGGGATCTGGATGACGCCTTGAATCTGATTGTTGGTACCTTGAAGGCTTCCCACCAGAGCCTGGGCCTGAGCAATCAGACTTCGCGGCCACACCACCGTTTGCTCGAAGCTGGAGATGGTCTGCTCGATCGAGAGAATGCCGTTCAGCCCGCCTCCGATGACACTGCTCAAAGTGCTCGAGATCGTCGAGAGCCCTGCCGCCATGATGGCGCAGCAGGGATCGAAGAACTGGCTCTTGACCGGCCGGGGCGCAATCAGCGCGAGAACGAGTACCAGGACAGCAACGCGCGCCTTGTGCCCTCGGGTCCAATCAAGAACGATGCGGATGCCATGCCTGATCGGGTTTGCGATCTTCTTCATGTTTCCTCCCGCTTTCAGTTGTGTTTCAACAGGTTTTGGATTTCGGTTCCGAGCTGGCCGGTGGACGTGGCTCCGCTCTTTCGCAGAGCATTCGCGTGAGCCAAAGCAGCAGCCTCCTGGCGCAATTCGGCCGCCAGCATCTTTTGGGTGAGAGCCTGGCTCTGAACGCTGGCGGCGATCGCCGTCGCGGTCAGGAAAGGAGCCGAGCCAGGCGCGGCCTCACCGGCCCCGTCTTCGATCTGGTCCGCCACACTCAGCGTGAGGTCATCCGCATCATCGGTCGCCTTGAGCGTCTTCAAGTTGTCCATGGCGAGGGCGTCGTCCATGTCCGTCAGGTTGCGGTCGTCGGAGCTCGCCCCGGTTGCGCCTGGGACCGCCTGGTAATTGTTCGTGTAGTTGGTCGCGAGCGTGCCGAAGTCGCTGGTCTGGTGATTCCGCATGACACTTTCCAGGGCCTGAGGGGTAGGCAAGGTGGCGCTGCTCAGATTGATGGTGAAGATGCCCTCCATCAGATTGCGGTACTGAGTGATCATTTGCGTGACTTGCGCCTTCGCCTGATTAATCAGTTGAACCGGCCAGACTGCGCCCTGGTAGAAGGAGCTGATCGTCGACCTCACGCTGTTAATGCTATTGAGCGCGGTATGGATGGTCCCGTTGATCACGTTCAGCACGCCTTGGATCGCCACCCACAGGCTTCCTTGCGCTTGCACCCGTGGCGGGGCGATGAGGGTAGCCGCGACGGTCCCCGCCAGCGCGACAGCGAAGACGCGCCGCCTGGTCTTGGCGGTCACCATGAACCACGAGAACAAGAGAAAGAAAACAGCGGTCATAACCCTTTCCTCCTTACCGTGTCTGCTCTGCGAAGACCGTATTCACTTCCCCGGAAAGCTCTTCGGGCAGAGGGGCAATGTCCGCCAGTCCCGTGGGAAGCGCCTTGGCGAGCTCCTGGTAATTCTCGAGTTGGGGCCGCCCGCCGTTTTTCGCCAGAAACCACGTCCGGTATCGCCGCTCTCGCGGAAACGTCGTGCACACCCAGTAGTCGAGCGCCGTGGGCACGATCCGAATGGTCTGAGTTGTGTCGGCCTTCTCTCCGAGCACCAGGAGCGCCTCAGCATACTGACCCTTTCTCGGCGCACTGAACTGCTTGATCTCGTCGAGGGCCACCGGATTGAGGTAGAGATGATTCATCAGCGGCGTCATATCGCCCGGCTGTTGCCCGATGATCTTGGTCGTGGCGTTCTTAAGGATCCCCGGCCCGTGCTCGCGAGGCTGAGTTTCCGTCCCGACAAAGTCCTCGACCGTCTGGCTGACGCCCCACACGCTCGAGTTCCGCTTGCGTGCGGTCCGGAATAGTTGCACCACTTCTGGCGCCAGGGCCGGCGAATCGAGCAGAGACCAGCACTCGTCGAGCACCGTGATGCTCGGCTGGCCCGTTCTGCCAACCGCTCGTGTGGCCATCGCATACGCGATCAGCATGCTCATCGCGGTTTCAAGCTTTGCGTCTGACCGGAGCCCCTCCACGTTGAAGAACAGCCAGTTGCTGTCGAGGCGCATGGTGGTCGGTGCGTCAAACAGCCTGGCGTAGATGCCTTTCTCACCCGTCCATTGACGGAGCTTGATGGCGGCCAGGTGCGCTTCGTCAATCGTGCGTTGCATGCGCTCCTCGTCCCGCCACTGCGCCAGCTCTTCGCGAAGATCGTTGAACGTCGGGATGGGGTTCGAGTAGCGGATGGCGCAACGCTTGTAAGTACGCGTAATAGCGTCACTCAGCAGGTTCTCCAACAACGAGCGGTCGGAGGCGGGGCTGTCCCCGAGCATGTGCAAGGTCAGGTTCTTCAGAAAAGCGACCTTTTCGTTGCTGGGCGTAATCTCTCCGCCCCTCAGATCCCAGGGATTGAGTGTCTCGTGCGCCGCCAGATCCACATCGATTACGCGGCCTCCCATGAGCTCGACCAGAGGACGATACGAGTCCCCGCTCTCGAGAATCGAAATCAGCGGGTTGAGCCGCGCCAGCATCAGCAACAGCAGTTGCGTCAGGAAGGTCTTGCCGCTGCCGCTCGCGCCCATGATCAGGAGGTTCGCATTGCTGAGGCCGGAGTCGAAGAGTGAGAACGGAAGCAGCTGCCGGTAAGGTGTCTCGAAAAGAATGGCCGGAGAATTTGGAGTGCCCAGCCACGGCATCTCGACCGGCAGCAGGTCGGCGGCGTGCAACGTGAGAGCGTCCATCTCGCGCTTGTTTCCCCCCGCCATCGCTGGCAGGCCTCCAAAGAAGAGGCGCTTTTGCGCCAGGGTCTCGGGTATTCCACGTGCGCCGTTCATGCGCGCCATGGCATGCAATGTCCTCTGCCGCCGGTCGGCAAGGCTGCGTTCCGCTTCCTCCCGCTCAAAACGGTTGCGCGCGGGTTTGGAGGTTCGCACGGCGGCGGTCAGGCTCAACTGACAACTTTTCAGCGAGCTCGAGATCAGATCCTGGAGCATCCGGACGAGCTGGGTTTCGGCGACCTGTGCGTCGACGTTGACTCGAAACCCTCCGTGGATGTCACGCTGGGCCGCCATCATCTTTCGCAGTCGGCCCTTGTACTGCTTCACCGCCTTCGCCTGGTCGGGCAGCGTCACCTCCGCATTGATGACCAACGGGAAGTCGACTACCACCAGCTCACGCAAGATGCCGGGAAAGGTGGCATCGGGCGGATCTTTCAGGGTGATCCAGGAATAGAGCAGGCCGCCAAGCTTCAGATAATCGTCCTGCTCGTCCTCAATGTTGACGTTGGCCATCTGGCTACGCGCGCTTTCGTACCAGATCGACCGCTCGGGCCCGCGGTAGGGCAGCCTGTCTTCGCCCAGCGGATTGAGTGCGCGCTTGACTTCGAGAAAGATGTCGTCGTGAGTCATCCGGCGGCTGCGCATGCCTGTGGCTTCCAGACTGCTCTCGACTCCGCTGAGCAGGCTCTCGAACTCCGCCAGAAGGTCCTCGTGCTCGCGCCGAGTCCGCTCAATACACTTCGTCGCGGCCATGCTCCAGCTAGAGCCCTGGCGCATCTTCCGCTTCCATTCGAAGTCCGGGGACTGGTGGTGTATCCGCGGGTTCCAGATGAAGTAAGCGTGGACATGGTGCTGCAGGTAAAAGCCGATCGCTTCCTTGCGGCGCCATGCCTCGGTGCGTACTCGGTCCAGGCACTGAAGCACGGCGCTGCTGTTCCGTTGCTCCTGGTTGTAGCGCGCAATCAAGCCGGCCGTGCCCTCCGAGATCTCACGCCGGATCTGCATCCGCATCGAGCGCTCGGAGAGCGAGCGAACCAGGGCCTCTAGGGCGCTCTTGGTGCGGTTGCGTGTTTCGTCACTCGCATAGTAGGAGTTCATGCCGCTCAGCTCGTAGCCCGCCACGAATGACCCGTCAACCTGGATGGCGACGTTGTCCAGAAGGTCGCGGATCCTCAACTGCTCGCACAGCGGTGCCGCAGCGACCGACCGTTCGTACTCTTTCGTGGTTACCGGCACGCTGGATCCTCCGAGTGGATGTATTCAGACCTGAACTCGCGGTCTTGCTCCAGTCCCGAGTACACATGCGGCTTGGCGTGGAACAGGGCCCAGTCCAGCAGGTAGCCGCGCTGCTTGCCGTACTTGAACAGCATCAGCGCTGGGATACTGAGAAGGGGAACGATGTACTGCAAAACCATGTTCATGGGCAGGCCAAACATCTCGCGGTTCAGGAATCTTCCCAGGATGTTTGCGAGGACCGCGATGGCCAGGATAGCGAAGAGGTCTTCGGCCTCCAGTCCCAGGAAGGTGACTCGCGTGCGCAGGTTGCGGTAAAAGGGTGTGACCTCGAGAGCCATCTGTTCCTCCTCGCTAAGTAACTCCTCCCTTGCCCTGGCTCACAAAAAACTCTCCCAGCCGCAGGAAGCCTGACACCAGCAAGCACAGCCCCGCCGCCGCGAAGTGCCGCATCCAGCCACTCGCATAGTGGAACCGCACGTCCGTCATGAGATCGACCGCCCCGGCGGCGACTTGTACGGCCGCGTAGAGAGGGAGGATGACGTTGCCAAGCCAATCCACCAGCGTGACCAGTGCGATCCAGTATTGGTCAGGGTTGTTCCACGCCCGTTGCCCCGTGAAGGTTTCGAGGGCGCGCAGCAGTCCCGAAGCCATCAGGCAGAGAAAGCCGCCGTACATTGCTCGCGAGTAGTCCGCGCCTCTGGAAAACTGGATGATGGCGATGATGATGAACAGCCCGGCGAGCGTCGGCAAGATCACGTTGGCCGACCAGTTCGTCAGATTGAGAATGCCGTTCTGAAAGGACACGAAGACTATCTCCTCTACGACATCATGGCCACCACCAGGTACCAGAGGGCGGAGACCGAAAGCATGGCCAGCGCCACACTCGCTAGGCGCATGGCAGGCTTGTTCATTGCGAAGTTGATGATGGCCCCCACAACCGCCAGGCCAGCTGTAATCGGCATTAGCGTGCCGGCGATGTAATTCCACAGGCTGTCGAGCGTATCGGCAGTGGCGTACTGGGTGCCGGTGTTGTATCCTTGCATCAGCGTGTAGGTGGCCTGGGCTCCCAGAAGGAACATGGCAGCGATCACCGAAGGCAATGGATGCCCGCCCGAGGCGGTGTCCAGGATCGCGCGCAAAACAAAGTACGCGGCCAGCGTCGTCGCGAGGCGCGATATGACGAAGGTGTTTACAAAGCTCGAAACGTCTGCCTGGAACGAGTTCAGCCACGATGTGCCGATTCCCCTGCCGGGCAGCGGCACACCCACCCCAAACGAACTGAACCAGCTGAGGAGCGGCGTCAGCGTGAGGAACAGGACCGACCAGAACATCCATTTCGTGAAACTCGCGCCAATCAGAAAGGTAGTGCCACCCTCGCGGCGCAAACTGATCCCCGCTAGCACCAGCGAGATCAGCGCGGCCGGCGCTGCCAGAGATAGCAGGGTATTGATGATGTCGTTTAGCAACTGTGGTACAGCCATGATCTGCGCTCGCTTCTTGGGTCTCTATGATGGGCGCCGAAGCGACTAAAGTCTGGGGCAGGCAGCCTGGGCTGTGCGCCTGATTGCAGTCAGGCCGCCTGCCGTCGACCGGCGGCTCGCGCTCCCGCGGCGATGCAACGTTAAGTCACACCTCCCGTCCCGTTCGTGATCCAGAACTCGAGAAGCCGCGTGAGCCCTGAGACCGCCAGCAAAGCCCCGGCTGCGAACAGCCAACGGCCGAAGCCGCGGCCCGTAAGCCATGACACAATTGCCCCAAGCACCGCGCCCCCGGCGCCCACCGGTGCGATCACATTGCCTACCCAGTTGATGAGGTTGAGGAACGCTCCTTCCGGCTGCGCTCCCGTTTCGCCTTGTACCGCGACATTAGTTTGTGGTGCGGACCCCAGGTTCTGCGCCCACGCATACTGGGCCATCAGAATGAAACAGATTCCGAGGACCGCGAGACCTTTTTTCAACGTCCTGTCGCACTCGATTCGCATCAGTCTTCTCCTTTCAGGCTCGATCCCGTCCCCTCGGCTGCTGTAGTTCCGGCGAGAGAGGAACCGAAGCCAAGGGCAAACTAAAATCGCGGCTGCGAGGTTGTCAAAAAACTCCGAACCTTCTGGACCATGGCTGGTGTGGAGGAGGGATTGGGATTGCTGCGGCAGACGGGAGGATGGGCAAGATGTCGAGACTCAGAGTGCGGGCAGGCTCAGGCGGCGCCGCGGATGCGCGCCGCTGCCATTTTGAAGTCGTTCAAATTGAGGGCAGGTAGCTGGTCGCCCTCGCCGGCACGGTTGAAAGCAAAGCTCTTCGCCGCCTTCGAAATTGCTTCGAGGTCAGCTGGGGCCAACCTGCCAAGATGCTCGGCAATGCCGTCAAGGCTTAAGCCTGACTCCAGGCGTACGCCGTCGAGGTACTTTCCAAGCAACCGTTGAATTCCGTCGCGGCCCGGAAGTCCGATCGAGATTTTTTCCGAGAACCTGCCGCCGCGCAGCACGCGGGGATCGATATTCTCGACGTCGTTGGTGGCTCCCACAAGGAAAACGTTGTGTTCCGGCTGGAGGTTCGAGATCTCGATCATGAATTGTTCAACCACTTGAAGATCGTGCTGGGCGACGTAACGGTTGACCAACGGCATCCAAGCGCAGATTGCGCTGATAGGCGCTGGAGGTTACGGCTTCCGGATACTTAGTGGACGGTCACTTCCTCCGGCTCGATCTCAATCCGGACCAGCGGAATCCCGGCCTGGCGGAAGGCCTCTTGCTTTCGGGCGATGTACGCTTCGTCGTAGACGCTCTCCAGGGTTTCGTCGAGTACCCGGAGCGCGGATTCGATTCTGGCCAGCTCAGCCTCAAACTTGGCGGGCTCATAACGGCCGCTGCCACAGTCCCTGTAGCACCTCCCGCCGTCGTCAAGGGCCAAGTAGAGCCTCACGATCCCGTGCTTGTACAGGTTGACGCCGTTCACTCGGCCCATGTACATGAAGCCGGCGCAGCGTGTGCGGCCAAGCGCGGATTCGAGAGGCTTCCAGTTTGGTTGCATGACTCTCTCTACTGCTGTGACCCTTCCGGCGCCGGGGCGGGAGGGCTGGCTTGCTGGTACATCTGGCTCAGCCCCTGCCTCAGTTGCATCAGTTGCCGCAACTCATCGGCAGTCGGCAGGTTGTTCTGCGAGCCGGTTGCAGCAGGTGATTCCCCTCGCCTTTCCGGACCACGGATCGAAGAATCCGGGTTCTCGAGAACGATGTAAAAGCGCGTGTTACCCGGCACGGTGACCACGATGTTTTGATTGAACGCCAGTTCGTTCAGCTGCTGATCTCCAGCGACCCCGATGTTATTGGCAATCCTTTCGCGCAGCAGCGCATCCTCGGACAATCCGGAAAACGATGCAGTGCTGGTTCCACCAGCCAGAAAAGCTGCCGCGCTCCCCACGCCGGTCAGCGTCTCCACCAGAAACCTCGTAGCTGTCTTTTTGCCCGTCACGGTCCCTTTCAAGGGCTTGAAGTCGAGTCCCATCGCCACACCGTCGAGCTTTTCGGTTGAGCCGTCCGGCATTTCCAAGCTCTCAAACTTGATGTCGACAAAACCATTGTGGTCCGCCTGGCGCACCTGCCCTACCGCCTTGGCGCCCGCCGGCAAAACGATCTCCCCGTCCTTTTCGTAGTTGTATTCCACCACCGCGACGACGGGCTGTTTCACCGCCGTGCTCGCCGGCGCTTCCAGCCGCGCTACCAGCCTGGTGCCTGGGAGCAGATCGGGTCCCTCCGAGCGTTGCTCCAGCACAGCCGGTTGTGCGACCACGGCGGAACCGTCGCTCTGATTGGCGGAGCGGACAAACACGAGGGAAGGCTTGCGCAGTGGGTCGGCCTGAGAGGAGCTTGACGGCTGAGGAACTGGCGGGATCTGTTGGTAGGCGGCGCCGGCCCCATAGCCGGGCTGTTGTTTCAGGTCGGGGTCCGAGAAGTCGACGCGATTCAGCGCGTACGGGCTCTTCTGGGCGGACGAAGCGGACGCCGCTGCCGCAGGCGCGGCTTGGGAGGTCGGCCCATGAAGCTTGGCAGTGCGGTCTATGTCTGCGGCGGTCACCACTCCGCTGCTCGTGCTCTGACTGGCTCTCACATCTGCGTCGAGCAGCGGCGTAGCTGACTTTCCAGCCTCCAGGTTCTCCTGGCCCGGCGTCACTCGCCGTCCGAGATCCGGTGTGCCCGCGCGTCTGGTGTCCAGACGCTTCGGTTTGTTGGGGGCGGAGAAGACGCCCAGGAATAGGAGGATCACCATCACAGCAGCCCCGGCTAGCACGAGAAGGGATTTGCTCTTATCTTTGCCGAGCTCGCGTTGGCTCCTGACCGGCTGCTGAGCCTTCCTGGCTTTCGCGAAAGCCTGGCGGAAGACCTCGCGCCAACCCGGCTGGCCAGCCGTTTCTTGTTCGCTCGGCCCCAGCGTTTCCTCGTCGACGCTCGGAGTTCCAGCGCCCTGTTTGAGACTCGACCTATTTTCCTGATCTTCCATTTGCAGCCTCCCGGAACGTACTGATACCAAACCCGATCGGAGCCAGGGCAGGCCGGTCCACGGCCCCGGCTTCCGCCATCTGAAGCAGCAGTGTCTCGTTGGACTGCTTGTACGGTGGCCGCTCAAATACCACCACGCCGTCCGACCGCTCCCCTGGGCCAAGCCGACGCTTGCTCAAACGGTAGTCCGTGACTGGCAACTGCTCCGCGGTTGACCAGCGGGAATGCTTGATGATTTTGCCCGACTTCGTCTTCCCTCCCAACTGTACTTGCGGTGGCATGAGCAGGATGCTGTGATCCGTCGGGTTCACAGCCGAGAACAACACGATCACCTGCTGGCCGCCATCGATGACTTCGCTGACCCCCGCTCGAACATGATCCCCCGAAGGATTCTCGACACTGATGTGCTCGCCATACAGTTCAGGCAGTGGCGCGCCCTCTTGCCGGTTCAGCAACTCTTCGAGGCCTCGACTCGCTCCATTCACTGGCGGGTCAGGGGTTCCCTTGAGCGGGTCGGCCGCCGAGAGCGCCGCCGTCGAGACGCCCGAAGATCGGTTCGAAGCCGGGGAGTTGGGAGGCGGCAGCGGTGCAGGCTGCCCTGCCGCTAGCGTCTCGCCAATCAGCGCTGACGGGTATGCGCTAGGCTCAATCAAGAATGCGCCTCCTGTCTCGTACCTCACCAGAAAGTCGACATTAGGCCGGAGTTGCGACTCACCACGGCTGATGACCAGCAGGCTGGCCTCGTGCCCGTATGTTGTCGAAATCAGAAGGTTCGTCTCGGCTGGCTTCGTGGTGACAGCCTTGATGAAAACCAGCCGTGGCTCCTTGTCCGAGTGCTCGACTTGGAAAAACTCCGGATCGCCCACGACCACCGAGTTGACCGGCTCGGGCATGCGAATCGCGGTGACGAAGTGTGCTGCCACGTCGATCTCGGTGACTCTTCCTCCAGGCCCGGGCTTGTTCAGCACTTCCGGTTGGATATCACGGACCTGGGCCATCGCCATGCCAACCGAACACAGCAGACCAAGAAGCCAAGCTGACCTGCGCATTTCTCACCTCTCAACTTCCTCCGCGGTCTCAAGACGCCGCATTGAGTTAAGCCGCCGGGCTCGGTAAATCCGTGCAACCCGGCTTACGTAGCTGTACACCTCCGGCGAAGAATATGCCAATCCTCGCGACTCGACCCGAGACTCCCCTACCAGGTAAGCGGCCGTAGCCAGCCGCAGGTCGCCGTGGAACAGGCGTATGAGCCACGCCAGGTAAGCGACGCCGGCGCGAACATTCTCCTGCACGTGAAACCGGTTCCACACCCCAAACCTCACAGCGGTCGCAGGCATCAGTTGCATCAGTCCTACGGCTCCCTTGGATGACACCGCATCGGGATTCCAGTCCGACTCGACCTCGATCACTGCATCGACCAGTTCGACAGGCACTTGGTAGACGTGGGCATAGTAATCCGCCCACCGGCTGCAGGACTCTTGCGTGCTCACCGGCACAGCTCCCCGCACTGTCGAGCCGGCGAGCAAAACCATGGCCGCTAACTGCTTCATCGCACCCTCCTTGCCCCAGCGGTTCCAGTCAGCTCGTCGCGATATCGCTTGGAGTCGGCCACGAGGCCATCGAAGGCCGCTCGGAGCAACAGCCGCCTCCGGTCCGCCTCCGTCTTGGCGAGCAACGGTAGAAGCACGTCCCTCTGTTCGGCTTGGATTTCGCTGACGCCAAGAATTTCGAGGCCCCGGGCAAGATCCAGCATCTCGGCGATCGACGGCGGCTTCTCCAGGCTGTAGCCGCGCAACGCTTGCGAAAGCCCGGCCAGTTGGCTTCGCAGAGCCGGCTTCGACGTCGTGCTGCGAATCTCGAGGATCTCTCTTTCCCGCTCGACCGTGGGGTACTCAAAGCGCAGGTAAAAGCACCGGCGACGCAGAGGGTCTCCCAGCCGCCTTTCTTCGTTCGAGCTAAGCACGACAAAGGGAATCGTCTCGGCTTGGATCGTGCCGAGCTTCGGTACGGTGATCTGCCAAGCCGAGAGGATTTCGAGCAGCAGCGCCTCAAATTGGTGGTCCACCTTATCCAGTTCGTCAACCAGCAGGACGCACGGCCTGCCCTTGCGGCGGAGCGCCCTTAACAGAGGCCCTTCACTGAAGAAGTCGAGACTATGAAGCCGCTCCCGGATGGCGTTCCAGTCTTTGCCCAGGCGGTCGTTTCCCGTCTCGAGGTACAGCTTCTGGAGCGCCTCGTCGAACTTCCCGATCGCTTTGTCCTCAGTAATGCCTTCGTAGCATTGGAGCCGCTCGACCACGGTATTGCCGGCTTGAGCCACGGCGTAAGCGAGTTCCGTCTTGCCGCACCCGGGGGGTCCCTCCACCAACAGCGGCTTCTGCAACCGTGCCGCCAGATAGACCACTTGCAGCGTCACGGAGTCGATGACGTATCGAGCCGACCGGAGTTTTGACGCCATCTCTTCAGAAGATGAGAACACCGCTATGCGCCTCCCGGCGATCCAAGACTACAGCAGGGTCAGCGCAGTCAGTTCAAAGCGACGAACTTCCCGAACCGTCCGAGATCGCCCAGGAGCAGCCTGACACCGGTTGCTGAACGCCATAGGTCCGATCTGTCCATATATGCCTAACGCACTCTCGTGGCGGCCAGGTCAATACCCGGAGAAAGTGAAAAAAAGTTTGCTGCCCGGAATGGTTGTGACTGAGATTCCAGAGTCCGGATTCCGGTCGTCGCCACGCTACGTGTCCTACCCACTGGAAAGCTGTCGGGCCCTCCCGATGGAGACTCCACCCTGCAGCGCCCTCAACCGGTCGGTCAGCCGATGGGAGCAAAGTCAGAACATGTACTGCCCGAAACGTGTGACTGAGATTCCAGCGCAGAGAAGGGCGACTGGTTCCCATCGCCTGAAGGGCGCCTGGCCCAAAAAATTTTCACTGCCCGGAATGGTTGTGACTGAGATTCCCGAATCTCGATTTGGCGGTCGCCACGGAGGGCTCTGCCCTCGGGAAAGTTGCGGCCTGAGACTTGTGACCGGGATTCCGTATTGGATCGGGCGTCGCCAAACGTTTCGCCCGAACGGGGCAGATGAGAAAAATCGACAGCCTGGAACCTATGACTGAGATTCCAGCGCCGGCACCCGGCTCGCTTCCGACGCCCGGGCCAGCGAGCGAAGAAATTTCGCTGCCCGGAAAGGTTGTGACCGAGATTCCAGCTAGACGAGACCCGCAATTCAGCGCCACTTGCCGCAGTCAATCACCCGTACGATCCGCCACCGGTACCGACGTCGCGCCAATTTTGACAAGCCGCCCGAAGCTCAACTAGAACAAGCGCATGAACCGAGAGAGCACCCTCCTCCGCTTCCTGGAGCAACGGCTGGTCACCTGCCAGCTCCCTTCGGGTGGCTGGGGCTTCGGACGACATTCGTCCCAGCCTGCTCTCGAGCCGACGTGCCTTTCCCTGCTGGCGCTCCGCGCTCGTCCTGATTCTGTTCCCGAACGAGGTCTTCGATTTCTCCTGCATGCCCAAAACCCCAATGGCAGCTGGCCCGCGTTTGGCGGTGACGACCGCGACGGATGCTGGGCAACGGCGCTTGCGGTCACGGCGCTCGTCAACTGCGCACAGGTGACTCCTCCCATTGACCGGGGCCTGGGCTGGCTGCTCAAATCGAGGGGCCGGGAGTCCCATTGGCTTTGGAAGTGGAAGTTCCGCACGGCAGATACCCGCGTCCGCTTCAATCCCGATAAATTTGGCTGGCCATGGATCCCGGGTACCTGCAGCTGGGTTGTGCCTACAGCCTTCTCGCTGCTGGCACTCAAGCACAATTCCGTGTGCTGCCCAACACGCGAAGTGAGCTTTCGCATCGAGTGCGGAGTCGAAATGCTCCTCGATCGCGCCTGCCCAGACGGTGGATGGAATGCCGGAAACGGAGTGGTCTACGGTGTCCCGCTCGCACCGCACCTTGATGCGACTGCCGCGGCCCTGCTCGCCCTGCGAGGAGAACAACCGAACGAGATTATCGCGACGAGTCTCGATTGGCTCGAACAGCGGACCGGAACGTGCTCTGCTCCTTGGAGCCTCGCGTGGTCAATCCTGGCGCTTGATGCGCATGGCCGTTCCACGGAAGCACCGATCGCCACGCTTGCCGCAATCTCAGGCACGGATGCGATCGACGATTGCGCGACAATCGCAGTTGTTCTGCTGGCTCTCGGTTGTTCAATTGAAGGAAACGTTTTTCGGGTGACGTCATGACGAGGCGAGCTGTGCTTGCTGGTTCCGTTGGTATCGCCGCGGGCTGCGCGACCGCGGCGCCCTTCTTGCTGCCGCGATACGATGAAGTGCGGAAGCCCGCACGCTCCCGCGTCGCGGTCCTGATCGCGGAGTCGTACACGCCGGAACTTGAGCGGGAACTCTGGAAGGCTCTCCAACTCTTCAACCTGGATATCCACGGCAAGTCCGTGCTGCTGAAACCCAACTTGGTCGACTACATCCCGGGAAACTACATCAACACTCATCCCCTTCTGGTCGCCGCTGCCGCGGAGTGTTTCCGGCGCCTTGGCTGCGCATCCGTGACGGTCGCCGAAGGTCCGGGCCATCAGCGGGACACGCAGCTTGTCTTGGCAGAAAGTGGCTTCGAGACGGAGCTCAAGAAACAAGGCCTTCCGTTCACTGACCTCAACCGCGATGAACTCGTCGAGACCCAACTACGCTCGACCTACACCGGATTGAATCACCTCTGGCTTCCGCGCACGGTCTTAAGCGCCGATTTCGTGGTCTCCATGCCGAAAATGAAAGCCCACCATTGGGCGGGAGTAACTCTGAGCATGAAGAACATGTTCGGCGTTGTTCCTGGGACGAAATACGGATGGCCGAAGAACCTGTTGCATTGGAGGGGTATCCAGCAGTCCATCGTGGACATTTGTGCCACGGTGCCCATTCACTTCGTCATCGCTGACGGCATCATGGCAATGGAAGGTGACGGCCCACTCAACGGCACCCCACGCCGGCTCGGCCGGGTTGTGCTTGCCGACGATCCCGTAGCTGCAGATGCGACGTGTGCTCGCCTGATGGGCTTGACGCCGGAGAGGGTTCCTCACATCCGCGAGGCAGCGAAGTTCCTCGGGAATTCATCGGCCGCAGCTATTGAGCAGCTGGGTGAGCCGGTCACAGTTCCGGCTGCTCCTTTCGACGTCGTGCCTGAGTTTCAGTACCTCCGCATAGCCGGGTCCTGACCCGGGACCGCTAGGCTACTCGCTCTTAGGGAGGCGCCTGACTCGCTTCATGAAGGTGGCGATTTCTTGTCTCTCAGCGGTTTCGAACACGAGAACGGCCGGGCATCGCCCCAATCGCAGATTGCTCTGTCTGAGCACCATCCCACGATCCACACACAACAAACCTATTGGAGCTACGAGGATATCGGCCTGTTCTTATTTTCGGCCCTTTTCCTTGGAGTGCTGCTTCATTCCGCCGTTCGCCTTCACCTCCTGAATGCCGCGTCATTGAATCGACCGACACGCACACTCCAGACAGTCGTACTGCTTTCTCTGCTGTCGTGTCTTTACGCCATTCTGAAGGTGCGCTACCGACGCCATGTGTGGCGCGCACTCGGTTGGACTCGGCCAAGCCTCCGTTATGCGGTCATCGCTCTGGTCGTGGGCCCAGCCCTCGCGATGCCCGTCGTACTGTTCATTCACTGGTCGAGGTGGGTGATGCCGCCCATCCGCTTCTGGGACCTGGCGCTGTTCGGCGCCATCCTCGGTCCAGCCCTTGAGGAGTCCTTCTTCCGCGGTTGCCTGCTTCCGGTCCTGGCACGCACCGCAGGCGTGCCTGCCGCGGTTGGTCTCGCGGCCCTGCTGTTCACCGCCCTTCATAAACCCCCGACGCCCGCGCAATGGGTATGCTTCACCATCACCGGCGTGGCCTACGGCTGGATGCGCGTGAGCTCCCGATCCACGGCCGCAGCCGGCCTCATGCATTCGGCTTACAATGTGACGCTTTTCGTCTGCCAGTTAGCGGGGCTCTGCTAGGCGGCCTGCAACCGAACCATGCGTGGTGGGCAGCAACAGATCGCTTTCCGCGCTGGTTTCGTGGGTGTGCTTCGCCAGGCTGTTCCGGCCAAAGCCCCAACCGCCGTATGACCATCAGGATGAGAAGACGTGGCCCATTGCGCGGGAACCTGAAGACGGCTACATTTGGCAGAACCGAACGGTGTCAGCAAAGACTACCTCGCGGGGTGACTTGCAAGTGCCGAAGAAGAAGCGTATGACTCTTGCCAGTACGCTGCGTAGCGTCGGGCGCGTGGCAAAGAAGCGCGCAGAAGAACAGGCGAAGCGCGTCCCGTGGCGCATGTTGGTTGCGTTCCGCAACCAATACATCGAATCCGAGCATTTTCTCTTCTGGCTGCGATCCATTGAAGAGTCCGCCGGGGGCCTGCCGGACTCGGTGTGCAAGGCGATCGAGCGTGAGTATCCGGTCTTCTTGGACGATGACTTGTCGTCCCGCCGGAGAAGCACGCACCGCCATGTCTGGAAGCGGTTGGAGAACTGGATTTTCGCGAATGTATTTGCGGAAGTCCGCCGCGAGGGCTGGATGGACGCGGTCGTGTATTATGCCGTTCGGGATCGCCGCTATCTTCGCTCTGAAGCTTACTGGCTGAAGTGCACCGAAGAATGGAGAGAGAAGAAACCGTCTTCCTACCCTTCCTTCGAACGGTGGCGCCAGGCAGCCTTCAGATGCAGCGAGCTCGGCATCGTCAAGCCGCGACTCCGAGAGGTGCTGGGTCCCGCCGATCACATCAGCGCCGATCACTTCGCTAAGGTGGTGGAATGCTGCGTTGACTGGGACGAGATCGCCTCTTGGGCCCGAACCGGGCTGGAAGAACCCTCGGCCATTCCTCAAACCGTTCGAGGAGAGCTGCGACGTCGCTGTCCGGGCTTCCTTGAGTACGACGCACCGCTGCGGAAAACGGACCCTCCAGCGCGCAGCGCGAGCTGGCTGCGCCTGGTCGACTGGATCAGTGGCCACTTTTTTTCTGGCGCCACGCGCCAGGGTTGGCTCAATGCTGTTCGTTACTACGCTCAGCTTCACCCCCACTGGGTGCGCGTGATGTGCTACTCCGCCCGCTGGCGACGTGATTGGGAGGAGGGCCGCATCAAGGCGTACCCAAGCCTTACGGAGTGGCGCCAGGGTGTTGACGGAGACCTTGACGGATGATTGTTAGCGCCGGCTTACAAGCCGCTTTCGAGGGCTTCAGACATCCTTCCCGCAAAATCACATCCCAAAATCGCAAATCGTCAATCACCTTCGCAAATTCCCAGCTCTCGATCGCCTCAATGTGGAAACTAGCCTCCCCGACTGGTTCTGGCGCGGGTCACAAGCACATCCGGAATCCGGATAATTGAACCGGGCGTGCAAGGCGTATCCACAGCCTTCGCGCTCTTGCCGAATGTCCTTCTTGACCGTATTTCGTCGGGTGACGGCATGTCGCCATCGTCACTGGCACAGAGAAAGCCCATGGCAGGGGCGTCATGGCGAGCTTAATAACCAGTAGATAAATCACTTAGGAGTGATATAAGAGTTTTGGCATGAGTACTGCTTGTTAACGCACCTTGCGATTCGGAGTGGTCGGCTCCATTGAGAGAATTCAACGTTTCGGACGCTTAGGGTCCCGGGGCGCGGCCCGAACCCAAAGGGAAAGAAAAGCGAAATGGAATACT
>DASZIG010000019.1:0-7951 GCA_035949375.1 Terriglobia bacterium
CCCCAACCCCGGCGGGCGTCCGAAGAAGGCTCCGATCTCCGAAGCCTACGAGCACCACGTCACGGAGCCCTTGCCCTACGAGATCCGCAGACGGTCCAGGCTCCCGAAGGGCGCGACGTGGGCGGACGCTATTGCGGTTAAACAAATCCACGCGGCGCTAAAGGGCCATACGGTCGCAGCGAAGGAAATCGCGGACCGGATCGAAGGCCGCGTCCGCTTGCCGGTAGCAGTCGAAACGCCGGAGGGCGAGGGGTTTCGCATTGAGGTCGTTCACATTGGGGGTGATTGCAAGGAGCCGGCGGATGAGAAGGAAGCCGGCGGTCAGAATGCCGCCCTGATTAAGCGTGAGCCTCGATAAGCGGAACGCGGTAGCCCAAGAAGCCCCAAGGCGTGCTAACGCGGAGGAACAGCCGATGAATACGAAGCAAGACAGACGCCTGAGATGGAAGCCACCAAGTGGAAGAAAGGGCAGCGCCCGCGACGGGCCCCTATCTCGGACGCCTACGCTTTCCACGTCGGGACGCCGCTGCCTGAGGCTATTCGCTCAGGGTTAAGGCTGCCGGAGGGGGCAACGTGGGCTGACGCGATGGCGCTCGGCCAACTCCACTCAGCAGTGAAGGGTAATACGGTGGCCGCCAGGGAGATTGCAGACCGGGTCGAGGGCCGCGTCCTTCAGCCGATCGGGGGCGAGGACGGCGGGCCGGTGCAAGTGAAGTGGGTTGTGGAACACATTGGCCGCCGGGAGCCGCAAGAATGACGCGCAAGGGAAGCAAACCGACAGTCCGGGTGATGCCGTTGTCGAGCCTGACCCTCGATGAGAAGAACGCCAATCGCGGTAGCGCCCGCGGGCGGAAGATGCTCGAGGATTCGCTGCGCAAGCTGGGCGCCGGGCGCTCGGTCCTCGTGGACCGCGAGGGCAGGGTCATTGCCGGCAACAAGACAATCGAGACGGCACGGAAGCTCGGCCTCAAGGAAATCGCGGTCATTGAAACAGACGGCGAGACGCTGGTCGCAGTGCGGCGCGGGGATCTGGACCTTACGACCGACAAGCGGGCCGTCGAGCTTGCGGTGGCCGACAACCGCGTTGCTGAGATTGATCTCGATTGGAACGCCGAGGTGCTGGCTGCCCTGGATATTGACCTCGGGCAGTTCTGGGACGAGGAGGAACTCGCGGCCCTCATGTCGGGTGACGACGATAGCGGGCCGGTGTCGCCCGAGGAAGCTCGCCGAACTCTCGTGGAGCGCTTCGGCGTCCCGCCGTTCTCGGTGCTTGATGCACGGCAAGGATATTGGCAGGACCGCAAGCGGGCCTGGATTGCCCTCGGCATCAAGAGCGAACTAGGGCGGGGCGGCGAGGGCAACCTGCTGGGGCTTGAGCCCGCGGAGCAGGCGCGTGCGCGCTGGAAGTCGTCGCCCGGCGGCAGCGCCCGGCCGGCTGCGGACTACAGCAAGCAGCAGCGCGGTGACGGCGCCGGAAAGGCGATCGAATGAACCATGCCGGGCCGGTATTGCAGGAGATCGACGACCTGCTGGTGGTACGCGACGACATGCTGGCGGGTGGGACCAAACGGCGGGCATTGCCCGTCCTGATGAACGGCGCCGGCGAGTATGTCTACGCCTCGCCCGTTTACGGGTATGCCCAGGTCGCCCTGGCCCACGTAGCCCACGAATCCGGCAGGCGGGCCACGGTGTTTTGCGCTAAGCGCAGCATAAGGCACGCGAGGACGCTTGAGGCCGAAGCCGCGGGGGCGCGCATCATCGAGGTCCCCTGCGGGTATATGAGCGTCTTGAAGGCGAGGGCACGCCAGTACTGCGCTGTCACCGGCGCCCGGCTTCTGCCCTTCGGCCTGGATACGCCGGCCTTCATTGAGGCCCTGGCGGATGTTGCGCGCAGCCTCAAGGCGAACCCCCGCGAGGTCTGGACCGTCGCCGGCAGTGGCGTGCTATCGCGGGCGCTACAGCGGGCGTGGCCGTCTGCCCGGTTCTTCGCCGTGCAGGTGGGAGCAGTTCCCAATGCCGGCTGCGCGCAGGTCATCAGGGCGCCGGAGAAGTTTGAGCAGGATGCGAGGCTCAGGCCGCCGTTTCCGTCCTGCAGCAACTTCGACGCCAAGGCCTGGCGGTTCGTCCGGCAGCGGGCCGCGCCGGGAGCATTGTCCTGCAACGTGGCAGCGTGAAAATGGGTAAGAATGCGCGAACCTTCGGGCAGGATTTGATGCGTGGCGAGGGCAAGCCCCTGGCAGGCAGGCGGGCAAACCCAAGGTTGGCGCCGGGCGGTGGTGGCGCCGGCGCGTGGTTCGGGGGACGCGTGACCGAGAGCTCGGAAAAATTCGGAAGGAGCGACGGCCTGACGTGGACCGGGGCCGCCACTGAGTTCGATCACTACCGAGTCAAGGAGGGCACGCGGGAGACGACCGAGGCGAGCGGCACCAGCATCTTCGACCCGGTGCTGTGCGAGCTGGTTTACCGCTGGTTCTGCGCCAAGGGTGGGGCCGTGCTGGACCCGTTCGCCGGCGGTAGCGTGCGCGGCATCGTGGCGGCGAAGCTCGGCCTTAAGTACACGGGCATTGACCTATCCGAGCGGCAAATCGAGGAGAACCGGAAGCAGGCCCAGGAAATCTGCCCTGATAACCCGCCGGCCTGGATCGTGGGCGATAGCCGGCAGGCCGCAGAGCTAGCCCCCGGTAGCTACGACCTGATTTTCTCCTGCCCGCCCTACGGCAACCTTGAGATTTACTCCGAGGACGAACGGGATCTATCAACCCTGGATCACGCCGACTTCGTCGCGGCCTACCGGGCGATCATCGGCGGCTGCGCTGGGATGCTCAAGCCGGACCGCTTCGCCTGCTTCGTCGTGGGCGACTTCCGCGACAGCAAGGGCTTTTACCGGGACTTCCCCAGCCATACGGCTGCGGCTTTCGAGTCCGCGGGGATGCGGCTTTACAACGAAGCCATTTTGATAACGGCCGTGGGCTCGCTTCCGATCCGTATAGGGAAGCAGTTCGGGCGCTATCGCAAGCTCGGCAAGACCCACCAGAACGTGCTGGTGTTTTACAACGGGGAGCCGAAGGGGATACCGGACGTGCTCGGGGAGTGTGAATTCGGGGACGCGAATGAAGCCTCAGAACAAGATTAGAACACGTACGTTACCGAAGGAAGCCGAGCCCTACAAGTGGAAGCCCGGCCAGTCGGGCAACCCCGGCGGCAGGCCGCGGAAGACTTCGGTCTCGGACGCCTACGCCCGGCACATCGACAGCCCGTTGCCCGATACCATCCGCCTAAAGCTCCGGCTCCGCAAGGGCGCAAGCTGGGCCGACGCCATGGCCCTTGGGCAACTGCACTCCGCCGTCAAAGGCAAGACGGACGCTGCGCGGGAGATTGCCGACAGGCTCGAAGGCAGGGCCCGCCAACCGGTGGATGTGAGCGGTGGGATCACCGTTGGGCTGGCAGAGCGCATCGAGAGGGCGCGGAAAGCAAGCGAAGAAGAATGAGGGCGCCAACCGACGATGGCAGTCACTGAAATCTCGGGCACGGACTTCGATATCGAGCAGATCGGCGCGCACTCACGCGACCCGCTGTGGTATACCCGCTATGCTTACCCGTGGGGCACCGGGGAACTGAAGAACTCCCCTGGTCCGCGCAAGTTCCAACAGCAAGTCCTCGCCACCCTCCGCGATCACCTGCAGAACCCGGAGACACGTTTCAAGCCGTGCCGCGTGGCTATTGCCAGCGGGCATGATATCGGAAAGACGGCGCTGATGGCATTCGTTTCCCAGTGGGGGCTGTCGTCGTGCGCTGATGCCCGAATCAATGTGACGGCCGGAACGGGGCAGCAACTGAAAACCAGGACTATGCCCGAGATGGCAAAATGGGCGCGCATGATGATTAACCGTGACTGGTTCGAGTTCCGAACTGAATCCGTCATTTCCAGGCAGCCGACGCATGAGCAAACCTGGCGCATGGACTTTATCACCTGGAGCGAGGATAACCCGCAGGCCGTCGCCGGCTTGCACAACGAGGGCAAACGCATCGTGATTATCTTCGATGAGGCGAGCACGATTGCGGACAAAGTGTGGGATGCCGTTGAGGGAACGATGAGCGGCCACGCCGAGAAGATTTGGCTGGCGTTCGGACAGCCCGAGCGAGTCGATGGTCGCTTTGCCGAGTGCTTTGGACGATTCAAGAACCTGTGGTATCACCACCAGATTGACTCGCGAACGGTTGAAGGCGCCGACCTGGACTGGTGCCAGAGCGTCGTGGACCGCTGGGGCGAGGATCACGACATCACCCGCGTTCGCGTTCGTGGCGAGCTCCCGCGTTCGTCCCTGAATCAGTTTATCGACTCTGAGACGGTCGGCAGGTGCCGGCGAGAATACAAGGCACGCGGCTACGAGTCGCTGCCGAAGATCCTCGCTGTGGACGTGGCAAGGTTTGGCGATGACCAAAGCGTGATTGGATGGCGGCAAGGGCGCAAGGCTAAGATATGCGCGAAGCTAAGGGGGCTCGATACGGTTCAGGTGGCAGAAAGGGCCATCGAGATCAAGCAGCGTGAGCAATGCGACGCCATGGTCATCGACGGCGACGGGCTTGGTGCCGGGACCGTCGATCAAGTCAGGTTCCGCGGGTTTCAATGCTTCGAGTTCCACGGGGCAGCCGCTCCTAACGATCCGGCGATGTACGCCAACAAGCGGACCGAATGCTGGGGCCTGTGTCGCGACTGGCTGCAAGCCGGCGCTGAGATCGGCGATGATCCAGAGCTTGAGGCGGACCTGACAGGCCCGCAGTATGCGATAAACAGCAAGCAGCAAATTCAGCTTGAGCGTAAAGAGGACATGAAAAAGCGCGGGCTGGCATCGCCGGACTGCGGCGATATGCTGGCGATGACGTTTGCGGTCAAGATGCAAGCGAAGCCCAGGGAGACGCCGCGGCCGCAGTACCAGAGTGAGAGCCGGGAACAAAGCTGGATGGCGTGAGCGATGAACATCAACGTTCTGGTATGAGCTACAGCCGGGAGGCTCGGACGTTCTCAGGTTATTCTCGAATCGCGTCAAGCTCATTGATCCCGAGGCAGCGCGCCGGACGATACCTTTCGGCCCGCAGTTCACTTTGAGCTGTCGGCCAACGATGTGTCGTACTTAATTCCGGCTGCCCATTTCACGACGTTATGCGTTCCGCATGACGGACACTGAACGTTGAGGAAAATCTCGGGGGTTTCCAGGGATGGCTCGCTGGAGCCAGAAACTCTGACCGTCTCAGGACAATGCTCGTTTGAGCACTTGATGGTGCGTTCCACTTGGCTCTCCCTCCACCCCCGAATCATCCTACCAGACCTGGCCTGCCAAATGTTCCAAACGGAACAGACAATTGACGCAGGGTGCCCCTAGAGTAGGCGCTTAAGGGGCAACTTGCTTTTCGGGGGGTGCGCGATGCCGAGTGACGGCAAGTTTGGGGTGTTCAGCCAAGGCGAAAATGGGCCCCTATGGAAGGGGTTCTTCGATGATCTCGATGAGGCTAAGGTCCTGGCTCAGGAGCTGGCCAATCGCGAGCGGCTGGAGTCTTTCATATACGAGTTCCACCGATACTCTGAGATTGCTAGGTTTTCCCCGGCTCGAACGGACCCAGGCATTAACGAGGGTTGAGCCAAGAGTGTAGGCCGCTCTTTCCGACGCCTTCTCTTCGGCTTCAAATCACGATTCAATTCCGGTTTTTGATTTGGCCAGCCGATTAGCAAGCAGCAGAAACACGTCGCGGCCGGCAACGTCCATCTTGCCGACGTAGTTCGCGATCAGCGTAAGGAACGGGTCTTCGGCGGTGCCTTGCTTCGTGCCTTCACGGAACAGTCCATGGAGTGGTACCCCCCTCCTGGGCCCGCCGGGCCGGGACCGCCCTCGGGTCCCTGCAAGGATAGCTCGACAAGGAACGAGACCTGGGCCGAGCCTCGGCAGCTAGGGCTTCGGCCAAAAAAGCAACCGGGTGACGTAAATTTCTGTGTGTAAAAGGGAGAGGGTGTAAGTTGGTTTCGCCTAGCAAGCGAAGACCAAATCCTTGAAAAGGAGACTTACACCCCATGGGGAAAGTAACACCGATCACGGAGCAGTACCAACATTATGTGCGGGAGCTGAGGGAGAGTTTTTGGGGAGATCTGTACGGGAAGACGCGGTTGGGGTGGAAGGGGTTCTGGGAGGAGCAATCGCGGCGGGAGCGGGATCGCTATGTGGGGACGGCGAGCCACGAGCGGGCTGGAGAGAAGCGGCGGGACTACCGCAACGGGTACTACGAGCGGGATTTTGTGACCCGGCTGGGGACGGTGCGGCTGCGGATCGCGCGGGCGCGGGGCAAGAGCTTCCTGCCGGCGGGGGTGGAGAAGTTTCAACGGCGAGCCGAGGAAGTGCTGATGCTAATCCGGGAGGCGTTTCTGCGGGGGATCAGCACGCGGCAGGTGGGGCGGGTGGTGGCGACGGTGACGGAGGAAGTGGTGAGCGCGCAGACGGTGTCGAAGGTGAGCCGGAGCCTGGACCGTCTGGTGAAGGCGTTTCACGAGTCTCCCTTGAGGGACGAATGGGCGTACCTGTTTCTGGACGGGGTGAGCCTGCGGGTACGACGGCCGGCGGGACGGCAGCGCGTACAGATGCTGGTGGCCTACGGGGTGCGGGCCGATGGGAGGCGAGAGCTGCTGGGGTTCATGCGCAGTCGAGGGGAGAGCCAGGCAGCCTGGGAGGGGCTGCTGGGGGACCTGCGGCGGCGTGGGCTGGAAGGCAAGAATCTGCGGCTGATCGTGACGGATGGCTGTGAGGGATTGGCAGCGGCGATTGCGGTGGTTTATCCGCAGGCGGAGCATCAGCGCTGCTGGGTGCACAAGATGCGGAACATTCTGGAGAAGGTTCGGAAGCGGGACTACGAAGAAGTGAAGCGGGACGCGCAGGCGATCTACCGGGCGGAGAATCGGAAGGAGGCGCAGGCGGCGTTCCGGGAATTTCGGGCGCGCTGGCTGAACACTTACCCGGCGATGGTCAAGCGCCTGGAACGCGATCTGCCGGAACTGCTCAGCTTCTTCAGCCTGCCCCGGCATCTGTGGCGCAGCCTGCGCACCACCAACATGATCGAACGCTGTTTTGTGGAAGTGCGGCGGCGGACCCGGCCCATGGTCTGCTTCGTGAACGTGCAGAGCGTGGATCGGATTGTTTTCTCGATCTTTAACCGTTTTAACGAAGAGCGGCGAAACCGCCTCTTCCGGGTTTTTACACAAGCAGCTTGACGTCACCAAGCAACCGGCCCGATTTGCATTTCGAGGTGGTCGGGTGTATGTTGCCGGTAAGGTTGAAAAGTCTCAAAGCGGAAGTCCGGTTTATGGGAAGCAAACGAACTGATTCCGTCACTCCCGAAACGTTCCTTACAAAGCTGCAGAATGGGAACTCCATCAAGGAGTTCCGCGGCGGGCAGACTATTTTTGTGCAAGGACAGCAGGCGGACACGGTGTTTCATCTTCAGAAGGGCCGAGTCAAAATGACGGTCCTATCCGAGCGCGGCAAGGAAGCCGTCATCGGTATGGTTGAGCCTGGCCAGTTCTTCGGTGAAAGCAGCCTGGTGGCCGGGCACCCTCTTCGCATGGCGAGCGCGACCTCAGTCGGCCGTTCGACCGTACTCGCCTTCGAGAAAGAAGCCGTCGTGCGTCTGCTTCACGAGAACGTCGAATTCGCAGACCTCTTCGTGTCATACACGCTGGCGCGCACCGTTCGAGTGGAAGAAGACTTGGTGGATCAGCTTTTCAATTCGACTGAGAAGCGGCTTGCCCGCGTTCTCCTGCTGCTCGCCAACTTTGGCCAGGAGGGGAAACCTCAGCCTGTGATTCCGAGGATCAGTCAGGAAACTCTGGCGCAGATGGTTGGCGCCAGCCGTTCCCGGGTGAGTTCCTTCCTGAACAAGTTCAGGGAACTCGGTTTCATCGACTATAACG
>DASZIG010000020.1:0-55578 GCA_035949375.1 Terriglobia bacterium
AGGTAAAACACTGGAATCCCCACCGCAACGATGCACAGGCCCGCGATGCTCTGCGTGGTCTTGTGCGTGAGCAGCGCCCACTCCACGAAAATCGCGAACAGAACATACATCGCCGGCACTACCGGATAACCGAAGGCGCGGTAGGGCCGAGGTGCGTCCGGACGCGTACGGCGCAGCCAGAACAAGCCGGCAATGGTTAGGATGTAGAACAGCATCACCGCGAAGATCACGTAATTCAGCAGGTCATTGTATGTTCCCGTCAGCGTCAGCAGCGCCGCCCAGACTCCCTGAAACAGCAGCGAGACGGCCGGGCTGTGATACTTGCGGTTCACCTGGCCCACCGACGAGAAAAACAGGCCGTCCTTGGCCATGGCGTAATAGACGCGCGCCCCGGCCAGTGTCAGGCCGTTGATGCATCCGAAAGTCGAGATCATGATGGCGGCGGCCATCACTCCCGCGCCCTTGGCGCCGAGCACCAGTTGCGCGGCGAGCGTGGCCACGCGATCCTCGGGCGCGTGGATGATCTGGCTGAACGACAGCACGTGCAGATACGCGAAATTGCAAGCGAGGTATAATCCGCAGACCGTCGCGGTGCCGAGAAAAAGGGCGAGAGGAAGATTGCGCTTGGGATTGACGACCTCCGCGCCGGTGAAGGTGACGTTGTTCCAAGCGTCGGAGGAGAACAGCGGACCCACCAGCGCCACCGAGATGATGGTGAGCGTCGCCAGATCCCAGTGTGCGCCCTGCCAGAAGCTTTGCGGAGCCGATTCGGCGAGCGCGTGGCCGCCCCGCCAGAGGAATCCGATGGCGATCACGCCCAGCAGCGCCGCCACCTTCAGAGTGGTGAAGACATTCTGCACCAAGGCGCCGGTGCGCAGTCCGAAGACGTTCAGAACCGCGAGGCCAAGCAGGCAGAGGATGGCGATCAATTGCTGCGAGGAAACGGTCAGGGCGATGGAGTGCCCGGCCGGCGTGATGCTACCGAAATTCAGCAGGATATTGGAGGCGGAGACCCAGGGAAAGAACACGCCCAGGAATTTTCCGAAGGCCACGGCCACGGCAGCGATGGTGCCCGTCTGGATCACGAGAAACAGGGTCCAGCCGTACAGGAAGCCGCAGAGCGGACCGAAGGCTTCGCGCAGATAGACGTATTGCCCGCCCGCGCGCGGCATCATGGCCGCAAGTTCGCCGTAGGTGACCGCGGCGGTGACCGTCATGAGTCCGCTGATCAGCCAGGCGACGAGCAGCAGCCCGGCCGATCCCACCTCCCGGCCGATGTCCGCCGAGACGATGAAAATGCCGGAGCCGATCATCGACCCCATCACAATGGTGGTGGCGTCGTAAAGGCCGAGGCCTGTGACGAGGTCGCTTTCTGTCTTGACCGCGTTGCTGCCGTTGACGGTGGTGGACATTCGCGCCTTCATGGTGGCGGCAAGCCCGAGTTAGTGTTCTCTATGCCAAAAGCTTCTAACACGGAGTTCACGGAGGGGGATTACGTTCGATGCCGCTCACGGATGCGCCTGATACTCGCCCAACGTCTCCAGGAATTGCCGCGTCCGCACGGCGAGGTCAGGCGCGCCGAGCAACCCCGCAATCACCGCCACCGCGTCCGCCCCATGCTCGATCACGGCGCGCGCGGTCCCGACCGTAATCCCTCCGATGGCCACGAGCGGCTTCGATGTTGCCTCGCGCGCGCGCGCCAGGGCATCGAGTCCCACGACGGGGTCGGGCACGGCTTTGCTGCCGGTCGCGAACACCGGGCCGAAGGCAACGTAGTCTGCGGTGGAGTTGTCCGCCTGCCGCAGTTGTTCCAGATCATGCGTCGAGTAGCCCACGACCTGCCCCGGCTTGAGGACCCGGCGCGCCTTTTCCACGGAAAGGTCGTCCTGTCCGAGGTGTACCCCGTCGGCGCCGGCAACGAGCGCCACGTCCGCCCGGTCATTCACAATCAGCCGGCCGCCTTGAGCGTGAACCATTCCCACAAGATTCGCGGCCGCCTCGCACATTCGCCGCGAAGATCCCGGCTTGTCGCGATACTGGAACCAGCGGACGCCCGCGTTCAGCAGCGTTTCGCAGATTTCCTCGATCGGCCGGCCGCCCAATTGCTCCACGTCGAGGATCGCGTAAAGCCGCGGAAGGGCAAGCCTGGGCACGGCCGCGCGGGATTCGTTCACAGCTCGAGCGCCCTGGCTCCGGCCCCGTTGCGCGCGAACCGCAGCAGATAGTGGGTGTCGAAGTTGCCGGCGCGGAAATCGGGGTCCGCCATGATCTTTTGATGGAGCGGGATCGAAGTCGATATCCCTTCGATGATGAACATATCCAGGGCGCGGCGCATGCGGCTGATAGCTTCGGCGCGATTGGAGCCGTGCACTATGAGTTTCGCGATCAGGGAGTCATAGTAGGGCGGCACCACGCCCTCGGCGTAGGCCGCCGTGTCCAGGCGCACGCCCGTGCCGCCAGGCGCGTTGAATCCGGTGATCTTGCCGGCCGACGGCGCAAAGGTTTCGGGATTCTCCGCCGTGATGCGGCATTCGATGGAATGCCCGCGCAGGTGAACCGTTTCGCCGGGCAGCTCGAGGGGTAATCCCGCCGCAATCAGGATCTGTTTCTTGACCAGGTCGAGCCCGGTTACCATTTCCGTGACTGGATGCTCCACCTGGATGCGCGTATTCATCTCCAGAAAGTAGAGCTTGCGGTTCTCGTCCATGAGGAACTCGACGGTGCCGGCGTTCGTGTAGCCCACCTGCTTCAGCGCCTCCACCACGAGGTGTCCCGTCTCGCGGCGCAAGTCGTCATCCACCTGCGTGGAAGGCGATTCCTCCACCAGCTTCTGGTGGCGGCGCTGGATGGTGCATTCGCGTTCGCCAAGGTGTACGACCTTGCCATGCTGATCGGCCAGCACCTGAAACTCGATGTGCCGCGGGGCCGACACATACTTTTCGAGATAGACATCCGACACACCGAAAGCGGCTTGAGCCTCCTGCTGGGCGGTCTCGATCGCATGCGCCAGGTCCTTGGCGGCGTTCACCACGCGCATGCCGCGCCCGCCGCCGCCGGCCGCGGCCTTCACCATGACCGGGTAGCCGATCCCGGCCGCAGCTTCACGGGCTTCCTCCTCCGACTGCAGCACGCCGGAGCCCGGGAGGACGGGCAGGCCGAGCTCCGCCATCTTCTTGCGCGCCGCGTTCTTGTCACCCATCAGGCGCATGGCCTCGGGGGTGGGACCGATGAAAGTGATCTGGGACGTACGGCACACCTCGGCGAAATGCGCGCTCTCCGAGAGAAATCCGTAGCCTGGATGGATGGCCTCGGCGTTGGTGATTTCGGCGGCGGAGATGATGCTGGCGATATTGAGGTAGCTTTCCGAGCTGCGCGCCGGACCGATGCAAATCGCCTCATCGGCAAAGCGAACGTGCAGCGAGTGCTGGTCCGCCTCCGAGTAGACGGCGACCGTCTCGATGCCGAGCTCTTTGCAGGTGCAGATCACCCGCAGGGCGATTTCACCCCGATTCGCAATCAGGATCTTTTTGAACATCCGAGGTTCCGCAACCGGCGCCTTTGGAGGGTCAGCGCTTCAGTGAAGGCTTGATGGCGAACAGCGACTGGCCATACTCCACCGGCTGCCCGCTTTCAACATAGATCCGGACGATCTCGCCGCCCGCTTCGGACTCAATCTCGTTCATCAGCTTCATGGCTTCGATGATGCACAGGACCTGTCCCACGCGCACGGCGTCACCTGGCTTGACGAACGGCTCCGCGTTCGGAGACGGGCTCCCGTAATACGTGCCTACGAGCGGCGACTTGATAATGTAAAGCGAATCGCCGGATTCCGAAGCCGGCTCCGCAGCCTCCGAACGGGCGGTCGGCGTGGCCGTTTCCGCGGCAGCCGCCCCTGAGGTTGGCGTGGACGCGGCAGGCGTCGCGGGAGCCATGGAAATCGTCAGGGGCAGAACGGCCGGCGAAGGGACCGCAGGCGCGGGAGCCGGTGCCGCCGCGCGGTTCTCTGCGCGCCGGACGCGGATGCGCACCCCGTCTTTCTCCATCTCAAACTCGGCGACATCCCGCTCGATCAGCAGATCGATCAGCTTCTGGATGTCTTTGAGGTGCCAGCCATCCTCCGAGCCTGTTGTGCGACTCTTCTCAGCCATTAAACCATCGTCTCCGGATTCGCTCCGCCGGCGGCCTGCCTCCCTAGTCTTGGAGTGTCGCCGGGTGGTTCGAGGCGTCGCGCCGAATCTTGATCGGGCGGGCTTCAGCCGGTGAACCACGGCTCGTGGGCGGCAGGGGTCAGAATCTCGGGGCCGCTCTCCGCAATCAGGACGGTATCCTCAATGCGGACGCCGCCGTAGCCCTCGACGTACACCCCAGGTTCGACCGTCACGACCGAGCCCGCAGGCATCCGGGTCTGGTCACCGCGTGCCAGGCGGGGGCGCTCATGCACTTCCAGGCCCACGCCGTGACCCGTGCTGTGCGTGAAGTACTCCCCCAGGCCCCTCCGGGTGAGCGCGTCGCGCGCGATGGCGTCGGCTTCGCCACCCTGCAACCCCGGCCGCAGGCTTCGAACTGTCTCTTGCTGAGCTGCCGCCACGGACTCGTAAAGCCGGCGCGCCCGGCGCGTCGGCGTCCCCAGGTAAAGGGTACGCGTCATGTCCGCGGCATAGCTCGCGAGTATAGCACCGAGGTCAAAGATCACCAACTCACCGGCTCCGAGACGCCGTCCGGACGCGCGGGCGTGCGGCCATGCCCCGCGCGGCCCCGAGGCTACGATCGTCTCAAAGGCCGGACCCTCGGCGCCGCCACGCTTCATGCGGTATTCCAGTTCGGCCGCCAGGTCGCATTCGCGCACGCCGGGCTTGACCAGCGGCAAGATCTCGCGGAAAGCGCTCGCCGTCAGGCTCCCGGCTCGCCGGATGCGTGCCACTTCCCACGCGTCCTTCACCATTCGCAACTCGTCGAGCAGCGCGGCCACGGCCTGCCAGCGCGGACCGGAACCCTTGCCCCTGGCTTCGCGGCGAAACAGCGAAAACTCAGCGCAGGTCAGGTGGGCATCCTGGTATCCCAGGGTGGCTACACGGGCGCGGCGGAGCCACGCGCCTGCGGCCTTGACCAAGGCCTGCCGCGTTTCGATCACTTCGGCGCCCCGGGACTGCTCGCGGGCCTGAAGGGTGTAGCGCGGGTCCACCCAGAGCCGGGTGCGCCTGGGGGCCAGCAGCAAAACGCCGGCGCTGCCGTGGAAACCGCACAAGTAGAAGATGTCAACAGGCTTGGTCACGAGAAGATGCGGCAACCTGAGCTGACCCAGGCGCTCGCGCAGGGCGTCGCGGCGCCGGTCAAAGACGGAGTCGGGGAAGGCGAGGCTGGCTTCAGAGTCTGGAGTCATCATTTTCAACGAAAAGGCCGCCCACGGGGGGCGGCCTTCACCGTCACTTGTTTTCGATCTCAGCAAGAAGCCCGTTCGACTTACTTCCCGGCGGACGCGTCGGCAACGTCGGTGATGGTGATGGCGTCACCCTTCACGGTTCCGGTTACCTTCACCGCTGCGCCTTCGTGACCCTTCAGCTTGTCCTGCTGGTCGGTGTTGTAGACCTTCCCGTTGGCCACCACCACCAGCTTCGACCCGCCGTCCTCGCACTTCTTGGTGCAGGCGACCGGGTCGCCGTCGTGCTTTGCGCCGCACATCGCGTCGCTGACCGTGCCGGTGATGGTCTTGGCCCAGGACAGGCATCCAAAAACCAACATGGCCGCCACGAGCATCAGTAGTTTCCTATGCATGATGATCTCCTTTTTTGATTTGGTCGATGAGCCCCCGAACCGTTCATGCGCCAGGGCGGCCCAATTGTCCCCGCGCGTCATGCCTCCAACCTGCTTCCGCTCTTAGTTCCGCCGTTGCTCCGCGTCACGGCCCACCCTCGTGCTGGAGCAACTCCCACCATCATAGTCCAAAACCGGCACAGTCCAAAACCGGCCGGGGAGCGCACGGACCGGGCGCTCACCGACTGGACGCCGGCAGCGCCTGGGGTCCGATCAGGTTGAAGGTCGCTTGCATCCAGTGCTGCGTACGCTCGGTATCGGACAGCGCCTCCGACAGCGGCCGTTCCTCCAGCCGATTTCCCTTGCCCCTGAGCACTTCAAGCAAGGCCAGACCCCGACGCTTTCTCCACAGCAGGGTACCCTTGGCGTCCCAGAGCTTCAATTCCACCGTCGACGCCGTCACCTCGCCTCGATGTGGGAACATCGAGATTTTGGCCAGCGCCCGCATGGCGCCCCCGGTCACCGGTTCATCCATGCCATCCCATGAGGCCACCATGCGCGCGACCGGAGCCTGGACCTGGATCACGTGCAGTTCGAGCACGGCGTCCGAGCGGCTCTCCGCGGCGACCTTCGGTATGACGCTTTCGGTCTTGCTAAGGTAACCGCTCATGTCAAAGTTGCCCGTGCGGGAGTCCATGGCATCCAGCATCGAGTGACTCTGCTGGGCGCGCTTGCGGACCTCGTCCGTGAGATACGAGGGAGCGACGTACCACCCGAAAGTGCCGTGCAGATACTCGCGGATGTCGTCGTATAGCGCGTCCGCATCCGGCACCTGGGAGTTGGGCAGCAGGATGACGCGGTGCACGCGGCGCGTGATCTCGCCGACCGGCACAAACAGCGTCTCGGGAGGATAGTCGAGCGATTTCAGCACAGCCTTGCCGGCGTCCTGCGGATAGTACGAGGCCGTCACCTGTGACCCCACCGCCACGCGGTCGCCGTAATCCTCGAATGTGGCGAGGATCAGTGTGGCGCCGTCTTTCGATTGCAAGGTGATCTGTTGCGGCCGTACGTCCGTCACAAGGCCCGTCACCTCGCGGGTCTCGTGCTTCTGCTCGTCGCGGCCGATCCCCGAAAGCGGGCGCGCGGAAGCAACCGTCGCCGGGCGAGTCCGGGTGACGAGACCGGCGACAAGGAATGCAGCGGAAACCAGCGCGGCGCGAAGCGCCAGCCGCGGCCAGTTTCGGCGTCTGCCGGATTCCCCGGCGTCTGAGTTTCGCATGAAGTCGATTTTATCATCGCTTGGGCAAAACGCCGGCGCCGGGCCGTTCCGCGGGCCGCCCCTACACCCGAAACCAGGACACCGCCGCGGCCGAACGAGCCGTATTGCCGGTTCCCAAAGTGGCATATAATCGGCGGTCAGGGGAAATTCAGGGGCGGCTGGCCGCCCGACGGAGGTCTTGTCATGAGGCACCCTCGGATCTCAGCAAGCGTCGTTATGTTGTTTGGCTTGATGTCGATCAGCGTCGCGCCGGCGGCCTTGGGCCAGGGCAAGCTCACCAAGCGCGTGATCGGCGACTACGGCTATTGGAGCCGCTCGCAGAACCCGCCGTACACCGCGGCCCAGATTCCGTACACGATGCTGACGCAGATCAATCACGCCGGAGTCAGCTTCGATGGTTCCGGCAACCTGGTGGTCCCGCGAGGATTCCTGGAACCCGAATTGATCGCGCGGGCGCACGACGCAGGCGACAAGGTTCTGCTTCTGCTCGGCGGCGACTTTCCCTCCCTGGCCAAGGCCAGCGTGCTCGCGAAGTTGCTCGGAAACCTGCAGAGCTTCATTACCACGCATGGCTACGACGGCGTGGACATCGATTGGGAGTATCCCGGCAGCGACACCGACCGACGCACCCTTTACGAGCTGATGACCGGCCTGCGGCAGCTTTTCCCGAGCCCCAATTACGTGCTCTCCCTTTACGTGGCGCCCTGGGGGAGCACCTACTACGGCTACACCGAGCTTGAGCCCGTCGTGGACCAGTTCAGCATCCTTATGTACGACTGCGCCGGACCGTGGACCGACGACGGCCAGCTCAATTCGATGATCTTTCCTGACCCGCACAATCCCGAGGAGTATGAATGCGAGCCCGGAGGCAGCGTCCAGCAGACCATCAACATCTATCTGAACACTTTCCACGTGCCGGCCAACATGCTGAACATGGGGACGCCGTTCTACGGCTATTACTACGAAAATGTAACGCGCTTGTTCGGCCCCTGCGCGAACTGCGGCAACACCGTGCTCTCCGAGAACTATGGCACCTACATGAAACCGCGCATCAACCAGCTCGGATGGGAAACCTTCTATGACCCGTCGGCGCTCGTGCCCTATATGCTGCGCTCGGACGGCCAGCCCGGCTACATCACTTACGACGATTCGTTCTCCACATACTACCGGGTGTGGTATTCGGTCTGGCAGGAGGGTCTCGGGGGAAGCTTCATGTGGTCCCTCGACGCCGATTACGACGGCCAGTCGCAGGACCTGCTCCAGGCCATGTATCACGCCAGCCTGACACAGCCGGAGTGAGGCACCGGCCAAGCCGAGAGCCCTGACGGAGCGGGGTAGCGCAGAGTTTCGAGCTGTCCGGAACTCTGCGGCTTCTCGTCAACGCCGAACGAAGAACCGCAGAGTTTGAAGTGCACAAACTCTACGCTACCCGGCTCATCCGCGAAGCAGCGTGTCGGTACCGATCCAAAGCTCTGCCAGGGACTTCAGGTTTCGCTTGTAGGTCCGCGAAACCGTGAACTTCTTCCCATTCCTCAAACGCACGAAAGGCTTTCCGGGGAGATGCGGACCGATCTCCTCGACCCAGAATCTGTTGACCAGCGCCGACCTGTGAATGCGCACAAACCCGTAAGGCTCGAGCTTCTCCGCCACCTCCGCAATCGATTCGCGCAGACAGAATGAGCCCGACTCACGCTGCAGCAACACATAGTTGCCCTGCGCCACCACCGCGACCACGTCGCCCGGATTGATGAGAAGAATCCTGCCCTGGTTCCTGATCGCGATTCTTACGGGTTGCCTTGGAGACTGCCTGTGGGACCCGGACGGCCCGGGCGGCCCTTCCACCAGCTTCAGGCCGTGGCCCGCCGTTCGTTGAAGTGCGACCTGGTGCGCTTGACCGCTGTGCATACGAATCCTCAGGCTACCAGCCGATCCGCCCGAAGAATCCGGCTACTTCCTCGGCGGCACGATCAGGATTCTCGCGTGGCGCGAAATGGCCTACGCCGGGGAATGGCGCCAGGTCGAGGTTGCTGAAAGTCTCTCGAAGCCGGTCGGTCCAGGTGTAGGGACACAGCGGGTCGTGCTCAGGCCAGCGAACGCAACTAGGCGTCTCGATCGGCGGCTGGGCCGGCGCTTCTCCTTTGATCATGGCGATGCGTGCCGCGTGAGCGGCTTTGTAGTGTGCGAAGCCTCCCTCCAGGTTACCGGGCTTGAGAAAGTTGTCGATGAACTCGTCGAGAACATCGTCGAAAGCGTTTTTGCGGTAAGCCCAATGCCGGAGGAAATGACTGAAGTATCTCGTGCAACTCTCCCGCGTTGCGCCGACCAGGGCTGGAGCCATTTCCATTTGATTGAATGACTGGTACCAGATCTCGTTAAGACGGTCCGGTGCGCCCATGCGCGGCCCGATACCGGGATAGACGAAATCGAAAAAGAACAGACCACTGATCCGGTGTGACGCCTTACGTGCGAGAGGCTGCATGGCTGCGCCACCCACGTCATGCCCGACCACTCCGATCGTCCCGATCCTGAGCCGGTCCAGAAGCGCGATGACATCTGTGGCGTGATCGTTAGCTCCAAAGGGACCCGATGGTTTGTCACTATCCCCAAATCCCCGAAAATCGGGTGCAATCACCCGATATCGGCCCGCCAGCCGGCGCATCACGGGCTCCCATATCAGCCAAAATTCAGGCCAGCCGTGCAGGAACAGGAGGGGCTTGCCTTGCCCTCCCTGCGTGACGTGCAGTTTCGCTCCGTTCGCCTCTATCGTTGTATGTTCAAAAGATTTCATTCCCTGCACCTCCAGAATCCTGCGGCCTGAAGCCGCCTCTACGCTGGCGAAGGGGACTTTTTGAGCGACGAAGGAATCCCGAGCGTCCCGTCGACACCTTCAATAAACGTCCTTTCTTCGCGCAGGATGATGCGCTGGCTTTGCGCCGTGCGGAAATTCTCGAGCGCTTCCTCGTCCGATCGCAGGCGTGCCCGGTACGCCTCATAAGCGGCCAGGCTCTCGAAGCAGATCAGCGCCCAGGCCACGTCATTGGTGCCTTCGTGCGGCAGAAAGTACCCGATCAGATCGCCGCCGCAGCGCGGAATGATGCGGCCCCAATTCCCGGCGTACTTCTTGAACGCGTCCCGCTGGAAGGGGTCGATTTGATAGCGGATCAAACAGGTGATCGTCATTGCTCTCCTCTCCCGGCCCGGGCCTATCGCCCGGTCGCCTTCGCCGGACGCGACCGCCGCGCCGGTCTCATGCCAAGCAGTATGGCGATTGCAAACCGTCGATACTTCGTCTACGATCAAACTATGAATGCAGAACCGCAGACCGACCTTGCCGTATCCAGAATCGCCGCCGCCATCGGTGAGCCGGCGCGAGCCCGCATCCTCTACAACCTTCTGGACGGCCACGCGCGAACCAGCACCGAACTCGCGGTGGTCGCGGAGGTCAGCCCGTCAACCGCCAGCGTTCACCTGAATCGCCTGAAGACCGAACAGCTCGTCAAGGTGTGGGCGCAGGGAAAACATCGCTACTACAGCCTGCGGGGGGCCGAAGTGGCGAGCGCTCTCGAAGCGCTCAGCGTGCTGGCCGGCGGTTCGCGCGAGAAGTTCATGCCCGGCACGCCGGGCTACCTGCGCGCGGCGCGGACTTGCTACGACCACATTGCCGGGACGCTTGGCGTTTTGCTCCATGACCGGTTGAAGGCGCTCGGGTGGCTCTCGGCTTGTTCCGCCGGGCAGAACGGCGGCCGCGATGACGCCTACGACCTTACCCAGAACGGGGCCAGCGCCCTCGAAGCGCTGCGCGTTGACGTGGCCGCCACCCGGGCGCTGCGCCGGCGCTTTGCCTTCGCCTGCATGGATTGGAGCGAACGAAGGTCGCATCTGGGCGGGGCCATCGGGGCCGCTCTCCTGAATCTCGCCCTGAAGCGAAAATGGGTGATGCAGGACCTGGATAGCCGGGCGCTCGCGATCACAAGCCTGGGACGGCGCGAAATGCTGGCTCGATTCGGCGTCCAGATGTGAGCTAGCCTACAACATGGTACCTACGGCGCTTGACACGATCCTAGTCTCTGTGCTATCGGTGAAGGTGCCCGTCGCAGGTTTGTTGCTGCTTTCCGGTGTCCGGTGGTCATGACCAAGCCGTGGATAATCGATCTGAAAAAGGACCAGGGCGGACCCCTCGACGGCGCCCAAAACCCGCGAAATTTAAAAATGTTACGAACGAAGCCATTAGGTTATTCAAAACAAAAGACTTCCATTTTCCATATTTGTTGAAAGCCATTAGGTTATTGAAAAATAATGTAGTTACGTCGTCAAAGCCAAGAGGTATCTGATTCAAAATGACTTAACCCCTTAAAACAGGCCCATTTTCGGCGTCTTGGGTGTCAAAAGGCGGCAAAAAGAGGGCAAAAACGTGCCGTTTTAGGCAGGCGGCAGGTAGACTCGCGGGCGGTCCAAGCCTCAAAATAGATGCTGCTCGGCCTTGAAATGAGGAGCGCTCATGTCGATCAAGCGAATCGGTATTCTCACGGGCGGCGGCGACGTCCCCGGGCTCAATTCCGTCATCAAGACAGTGGTCTATCGGGGAGGGGAACTCGGTTGTGAAGTGATCGGCATCCGGCGCGGGTGGGAGGGCCTGACGCACGTTGACCTGGATGACCCGGGCAGCCGCACCCGCTACATCCAAATGCTCGACCGCGAAAACACGCGCACCATCGATCGCACGGGCGGCACATACCTGCACAGCTCGCGCACCAATCCCGCCAAGATGAAGAAGCTGCCGCCGGCCGTGGATGGCCAGGAGTTTCCGACCTCCGAAGTTACCAAGAAGGGCGAGACTTCGACGGTTTACGATCTGACGCGCCAGGTGCTCAAAAACATCGGCGACCTGGGCCTCGATTACCTGATCGCGATCGGCGGCGACGACACGTTGAGCTACGCCGCCCGGCTGGACCAGGAAGGCGTGAACGTGCTTGCCATTCCCAAGACCATGGACAATGACGTGCAAGGCACGGAGTACTGCATCGGATTCTCGACGGCCGTCACCCGCGCCATGGAGGCCATCGACCGGCAACGCACCACCGTGGGATCGCACGAGCGTCTCGGGATCTTCCGCATCTTCGGGCGCGACGCCGGCTACACGGCGCTCTACGCCGCCTATGTCACTTCCATTCGCTGCTGCATCCCGGAGTACAAGTTCGACTTGAATCACCTCATCGAATTGCTGATGAAGGACAAGCGCTTCAACCCCAGCAATTACGCGCTCGTGATCGTTTCCGAGGGCGCTCAATGGGAAGGCTACCAGATGCGCGAGTACGGCGAGGCAGACGCTTTCGGGCATCGCAAAAAGGCCAACGTGGGCGAGGACCTGAGCGACGAAATCAAGAAGGCCACCGGTGAGGAGACCATCGTCAGCGACCTGACTTATGACCTGCGCAGCGGCAGCGCGGACTTTGTAGACAAGATGCTGGCCTCGACCTTCGCCGGTATGGCCATGGATTGCGTGCAAAACGGCGAGCACGGCATGATGATGGCCATCAGCCAGGGCTGCTACGCCGCCGTGCCCATTCCCGATCCTGAACTCGGGCCGCGCCAGGTGGACATCGAAACCATGTACAACACGAAGCGCTATCGCCCCGTCTACACTCACAAGCTGGGGCTGCCGATCTTCATGACCCGCGCCTAAAGTCAGACGAGGGCGGACGAGGGCAGACGAGGCCGGACGAGCAGAGCGGGAGTCCGAGGCATGATCGCCCCGGGCAGGGAAGCGAAAGAGAAGGTGCTGATTCTGACCTACGAAACGCCGATGGCTGAAAATCGAGACAAAGCGAGCGCCGGAGTCCGGCCCGAGAGGCTGCTTCTGGCCAAGCCGCGCGGCTTCTGTGCGGGCGTGGAGCGCGCCGTCGAGGTCGTCAGCCGGGCGCTCCAGCTTTTTGAGGGTCCGATCTACGTTCGCAAAGAGATCGTGCACAACCGCCACGTCATCGAGTCGTTCTGCGCCCAGGGCGTGATCTTCGTGGACGAGCTCGACGAAGTCCCGGACGGCGGACTCGTGATCTTCAGCGCGCACGGCGTCTCCCCGGCGGTGCGGACCGCCGCCCGCGAGCGCAATCTGCAGGTGGTGGACGCCACCTGCCCGCTGGTGACCAAGGTTCACATGGAGGCGCTGCGTTTTCACCGTGACGGCCGCTCCTTGATCCTGGTGGGCCACAAGGGGCATGAAGAGGTGGCGGGCACGATGGGTGAGGTGCCGGGCCACGTTCAGTTGGTGGGGAGCCCCGAGGAAGCCGAACAGGTGGAGGTGCCTGACCCCGGGCGCGTGGCCGTGCTCACGCAAACCACCCTTGGCGTCGACGACGCCAATACCATCATCGAGGTGCTGCGGCGCCGCTTCCCGAGCCTGGTGACACCGGCGAGCGACGATATCTGTTACGCCACCCAGAACCGCCAGATCGCGGTCAAGCGCCTGGCGGAGCGCGCGGACCTGGTGCTGGTGATCGGCTCCGGCAACAGCTCGAACTCGCAGCGGCTGCGCGAGGTGGCCGTGGACTGCGGAGCGCGATCCTACCTCATTGACGACGCGTCCCGCATCGATGCGCGCTGGCTCGAAGGCACTCGGATCGTGGGCGTGACGGCGGGCGCCTCGGCCCCCGAGCATCTGGTGGAAGGCGTGGTGGACTACTTCAAGGCCCTGGGCGTGACGGAGGTCGAAGAAGTGGAAGCCATGGAAGAGCGGGTGACGTTTGCGCCGCCCGCCGAACTGGCGCGGGCCCGCCGATAGTATAGGCTACACAACTAGCGTATCGCATCGCATCACTTCACATCACGCGGTCTTGTCCGGCGCGTCGCAGATCGGGTCCAGGGGGCACGAGATGCACGCCGGCTTGCGCGCGAAGCAGACCTTGCGCCCGAACCAGATCACCTGGTGGGCGAAGGAAATCCAGCGCTCGCGCGGCGCGATCTTCATCAGGTCCTGCTCAACTTTCTCGGGCGTGTCAGACCTCGAAAGCTTCAGGCGGCGCGCGATGCGGAAGACGTGCGTGTCCACCACCACTCCGGCGGCGATGCCGTAGGCGGTCCCGAGCACCACGTTGGCCGTCTTGCGCGCCACTCCGGGCAGCGTCAGCAATTCTTCCATGGTGCGCGGCACCTCGCCGCCGAAATCCTCCACCAGCTTCTTCGACGCGCCGATGATGCTCTTCGACTTGTTGCGGAAGAATCCCGTGGAGCGGATGTCCTGCTCGAGCACCTCCTGCTGCAGGGCGGCGAAGTCGCGGGGCGTGGGGTACTTCGCGAACAGGCCGGGCGTCACCTTGTTCACGCGCTCGTCCGTGCACTGCGCGGAGAGAATCGTAGCCACTAAAAGCTCGAAGGCGTTGTGATGCAGGAGCGCGCAGTGCGCGTGAGGGAAGAGCTCGTCGAGGGCGGCGAAGATCTTCCCGAGGCGCGCGGGCGAAGTGTAATCGGTCTTTTTCGGCTTGCGCGCGTTCGGCTTGCGCGCGGCCTGCGCCGTCCGCTTCCGGGCCGGCGCCGGCTTCGCCTTCTTGCGATTTCGGGTGGGCATGGCGCCCAGCATATCACGGCTGATCGGGCGTCCGGGAGGCCGGGAGGGCGATTTGTTCGCTTGACCGGCGGATGATGTCGAGGAGCTTGCGAAAAGCCTCGCCGCGATGCGACACGGCGAATTTCTGCTCGGCGCCGAGCTCAGCGAAGGTCCTGCCGAGAGCGGGAAAGAAGAAGTAGGGATCGTAGCCAAATCCGCCGCTGCCGCGAGGAGGCGCGACGATCACGCCATGGGCGCGGCCTTCGGTGACCGCGATGACGCGCCCGCGTTCCGCAAGCGCAATCACGCAGACGTAATGGGCAGCCGCCCGGGGATTCGGCGCCGTGCCCGTGCCCAGGGTCTCGGGGTCGAGCGCACGGCCGAGTTCCTGGATCAGCCTGGCATTGTTGGCGGCGTCGGTCGCACCGGGACCGGCGAAACGCGCCGAGAAGATTCCGGGCGCGCCGCCGAGCGCGTCCACCGCGATTCCGGAGTCATCCGCGAAGACGCGTCCGTCCGCACGGCTCGAGTAATACGCCGCCTTCTTGCGGGCGTTCTCTTCGAAAGTGCGGCCGTCTTCCACGCAAGGTTCGAGGCCGTCGATTCCGGGCATCCGCTCGACCATCACCCCGCAGGCGCGGCCAGCACCGGCAAACTCGCGCAACTTGCCGGCGCTTGTCGAGGCCAGCCAGAGACGCGCACGCGCGTTGTTCGCATCGTCTGCCGCGGGGTTATGGATGGTCAACCCTGGGCCTGGCCGATCTTCACCAGCACGCGTTGCGCCTCGATGAGTTTTTCGATCGCGGGTTCAGCGAGATCGAGCAGCCGGTTCAGATCTTCGCGCGAGTACGCTTTGCCCTCGGCCGTGGCTTGGACCTCCACCAACCGGCCGGAGCCCGTCATCACCACGTTCATGTCCACTTCGGCGTTCGAGTCCTCGCTGTATTCGAGATCAAGCAGCAGGTCGTTGCCGACCATGCCCACGCTGATGGCGGCCAGATAATCGGTGAGCGGAGAACGCGAGAGCGCCTTGCGCGCGATCAAACGCTCCATCGCGAGCCCTGCCGCCACGAGCGACCCGGTAATGGAAGCCGTACGGGTGCCGCCGTCGGCGCGGATCACATCGCAGTCGATCCAGATGGTGCGCTCACCGAGGGCCTGCAGATTGGTCACCGCGCGCAGCGCACGGCCGATCAGCCGCTGAATCTCCATGGTGCGCCCGCCCGGCCGCCCGCGCGTCACCTCGCGCGGCGTGCGCGTGTCCGTGGCGCGCGGGATCATGGCGTACTCGCTCGAAATCCAGCCTTTCCCCGAGCCCTTCATGAACGCAGGCACGCCGTCCTCGACCGAGGCGGTGCAGATCACCTGCGTTTCTCCGAGGCGAATCAGGGCGGAGCCTTCGGCGCTCGAAATGAAGTGCGGAGTAATTTCGAGCTCGCGCATCTGGTCGGGCGCGCGTCCGCCGGCCCGCACAAGCTTGCCTCCACTGTAAATCAGACCGCTGACCACGCGGGGAGTGTTCGCTGGCATCATCGCTCCTTGGCCGCGATCGTCAGCGGCGTGAAATGGCAATCGCGGATCGTTACGACGGGCCGCTCGATCCGAAGCTCGGCGCCTCAACGGGTGGCGGCGCCGACGGCTGTGCCTGCCCGGTGCCGGTTCCAGACTCGATCCACGCCGGGTCGGGCGCAAAAGGAGCGGTCAGGTCAACGTGGCCGTCGAGGGTGTCGACTTCCTGGCCCTGGATGAGAAACTGGACCTTCTTGACCTCGGGAAGGTTCGCCGCCAGCGAATCGACCATGGAATAGATGGCCAGGGTCTCGCTCTCGATGCCGGCGTTAAAGTCTCCGGCGGCGCCGCTCGAAAGATCGAGGTACACGGTGCCGTCGGCGGTGACGAACACGCCGCGCACCTCGGCCGAAGGAGCGGGGGCGCTTCCGCCGCCTTGCTTCGGACCCTCGATCAGCGCCAGCACGATCTGCCGCACTCGATCCGCGGGATCGGTGGCCATGGCGATCGGCCTCGCTTCGCCGCGCAACTTGCCTTCGGCGTAGGACGGGAAGTAGAGCGTGACGGTTTGCGCGGGACCGGCCGAAGCCTGCAGCGCGGCCTGGTCGAGTTGCGCGCGCGCTGCCGTGTCGGCAGAATGCCGCCGCTCGAAGAACGCCCATCGTACGAGCGACCGCAGGTAGAGTGACCCGATCACCAGCACCGGCAGGATCACGAGAAGCAGCACTTTGGTTCGGGCCGACATCGTCAGGAGGCTCCTTGCGTGAGGGCCAGGACAGCCTGCGCGATGGCGTTCGCCAGTTGATCTTGAAAGGACGCAGCGGTGAGGGCGGCTGCTTCCTGGCGCGGGGCGAGCGTCCCGAGTTCCAGCGCCAACGCGGGAGCATCGACACTGCGGAGTTGCCGCACCGGGGCCGCCGTCGGACCTCGAACCTCGAGACCCTGGACGTGGCCGAACTGCTGCGCCACCAGGCCCGCGAAATCGCGGCTCCGCGTAAGCTGCGCCTGCTGGGCCTCGTCCCAGGGCACAAAAAAGGTGCGAGGCGCCGCGGACAAACCCGGCGCCGACGGCGCCTGATACGTGTACACCGCAATGGCGGGTGACGCACCGCCCAGGTCTCCGGCGTGCAAGGTCACAAACGCCACCGGATGCGCCATATTGGTCAGGCTGTCACGGTCGTCGAGGTTGGGATCGCTCGATCCTGTGCGCGTGAGCACCACGCGAACCTTGCCGGTCGAGGTGAGCGCCGACCGCACGCGCTCCGCCAGCGCCGCCATAAGATCGCGCTCCGTCACGCCATCGCTGCTGTGCCCGCCTGCATCAGCCCCGCCGTGGCCGGGATCGAGAACCACCACCGGCAGCGGAGGAGGGGCGGGGGCCGGCGCAGAGGCCGGGGCCGGCGGGACGTTCGAGGCTGCGGCCGGTTGCGCGGATCCCGCTGGAGGCGGCGCTGCGGCGGGCGCGCCCGTGGATGAGGGCGGTGCGGCGGCCGTTTGCGCCGGCGGGGCCGCGGCTTGCGTCACGTCCACCTGCAGCGTCTTGCCACCGTCGGCGAGCGACGGATAGAAATTCAGCGTGGCTCCGGCCGGCGTGATGATGAGCTTGGGTGCGCCGTCCTGGTCGTCGAAGCGCATGCTGCTGATGAACCGGCTCTGGAATTTCATTTCCTGCTCGAGCGGCATGAGCGCCTCGTCCCCAAGAAAGATCACCCACTGGCCGTTGGTGGAAGCCGTCTTCACGGTGACCGGCGCCGTGAACAGCACGGAAAGGCGATCGCCGTTGGCGCTGGGATTGAGATGTGCGGAAAAGGTCAGCGGCTTCACGTCCCCGAGAAACAGGCGCTCGTCGCCCGCGCGGTAGCGCACGGTCTCGGTGGTGAGGCGCGGCAGCACGGAGTCCAGAAAATCGAGCGGCACCAGCCATTCGCCGCCCTCCACGCGCACGGGGCTCGAGAGCGAAATGTCGTGCCGGTTGAGCTTCAGCTTCTTGTTCCCGTCGCGAAGCTCCAGACGATCGTCACCGACCCCGACCCTCAGCGATCCGCGCTTTTCCTCCAGGCTGGTGGCCGTTCCCACCAGGTTCAGCACCTTGATGAGCGGCAGATAGCGGGTGTTGTCGACGATTTGGATCGGCATCAACCGGTGGGCATTTGGCAGGTAGATCACGAAGTTGTCGCTGCGCGCCTGCCGCGCCGGCCAGAGCCAGAAGAGCACGCCGAGAGTGACAACCGTCGCCAGAGCCCCTCTGCGGCCAAACCCGATTCGCGATCTGCGTGGAAAATTCAATCGTTTGTTCCCGGTCCGGCCCTCCGCTGCGACGTGAGTCCTCAGGCAGGACTCTCCACTGTAACGTACCTCGTGCAGCCCTTCAATTGTCGCCGGCCTTGCGCACCCGGCCGCGAACGACGGCCCGCCCTTTCCCGGACAAAGCTAGGCTATTTGGCTGCAACCCGCGCCGATGAGCCCGGCGAGTCCGTGCTATACTCGCGACCGTTGGCGCTCCGTCACGGCCGAGGCGCGGCTTCCGTATTGCTCCGGGTATGGAACTGCTTTACAGTCTCCTGGTCACGATCGCCGCCGCGCTCGCGGCGCCTTGGTATCTTGTGCGCTACGGCTGGCGCGGGAGCCCGCGCGGCTACTGGCGCGAACGGATGGGCCTTGTCCCCGAGGCCTTCGCTCGAGAGCCGGAGCCCGGCGCGATCTGGATTCACGCGGTGTCGGTGGGCGAGACGCTGGCCGTCGCCGGACTGGTCAGCGGGATCCGGCGGCGTTTTCCCGGCACGGCGGTGTACCTGAGCCACGTTACGCCCACCGGCCGCGCGGCAGGCGAAGCGCGCATTCCGGACGTGGCCGGCCGCTTCTTTCTCCCTCTGGACTGGAAGTGGGCGGCACGGCGGACCTTCAAACGCCTGCGGCCGTCCATGCTCATTCTGGCCGAGACGGAACTCTGGCCGAACCTGCTCAGCGTGGCGCGTGAGCGGGGAACCCGCGTCGTCCTGGTGAACGCCCGGCTCTCGGAGCGCTCCTTGCGCGGCTACAGGCGATTCGCATTCTTCTTCCGGCGGTCATTGGCCGTCCTGGACTACGTTTTTGCCCAGACGGAGCGCGACGCGGCGCGATTTCGCGAGCTGGGCGTCCCGGCTCACAAGATCACCGTGGCCGGCAATCTGAAATCGGACGGAAGACCGCCGCAGTCCGGAGACCTCGCGCGCCAGGCGCGGCACGCCCTCGACGAGGCCGGACGGCTGCCCGTGCTGGCGGCGGGCAGCACCATGCCGGGAGAGGAGCGGCTGGTGCTCGGCGCATGGGAGGTGATCCGCGCGCGTTGCCCGCGGGCGTTCCTGGTGCTCGCGCCCCGGCACCCGGAGCGCTTCGAGGAAGTGGCGCAATTGCTCGGAGACCGTGGGTGCAGATTCGTCCGACGCACCTCCCTCGACCCTGCCGACCTTGGCCGGCAGCTTGGCGAGGCCGACGTTCTCCTGCTCAACACCATCGGCGAGTTGGCGGGCCTGTACGAGCTGGCCGACGCCGCCTTCGTGGGCGGATCGCTGGTGGCAACCGGCGGACACAATCCGCTCGAGCCTGCCTTTTGGGCAAAGCCGGTTCTGTTTGGGACGCACATGGATTCCTTTCGGGACCTTGCGGAAGAGTTCGTGTTGTCCGGAGCCGCCTTTGAGGTAGGGGACGCGCAGGAGCTTGCCAAACGCACGATCGATCTTTTCACCGACGCGTCCTTGCGCGAGACTATGGGATCACACGCCCAATCGGTGCTGCGAGCCTCCGCCGGAGCTACCGCGAGGGTACTCGACAGGCTTGGCCCATGGCTTGACGAAGGGCTCTCGCTGCAGGCTGCGGCGGAGGGACGCGCGCGGTGAGCGAGCTTGTTCTGCGATGGCTCGCGCGCCTGTATGGAACCGGCGCGAGGGTGCATGGCGCAGCCTACGAGCGCGGCTGGCTTCGGCGCAGGCGCCTTCCGCGTCCGGTGATATCGATCGGCAATCTGACCGCCGGCGGCACCGGCAAGACGCCGCTGGTGCGCTGGACGGCGGAGCATCTGGCGCAGCACGGCTTCCGGCCGGCCATTCTGACGCGAGGCTATCGGCGCGACCGCGGACCGGACGCGATAGTGATACCGCCCAAGGACGGCCGGTTGCCGGAGACGCGTGAGGTGGGCGATGAGGCCGCCTGGCTGGCGCGGACACTGCCCCAGGTTCCCATCGGTGTGAGCGCCGACCGCTTCCGCACCGGCGAACTAATCGCGGAGAATTACCCGGTGGACGTATTCGTGCTTGACGACGGTTTCCAGCATCGGCAAATCGAGCGCGATCTGGACGTGGTGGCTCTCGACGCCATGCGCGGAATTTCCGACAATGAGATTCTGCCCGCGGGACTGCAGCGCGAGCCCACGTCGGCCCTGGGGCGCGCCGGGGTGGTTGTGATCACGCGGGCTGAACTGGTGGACGGCCGGCGGCTCGAAACCTTTCGCAGTCTCGTGCGCGGCATTCATCCCCGGGTTACTCTGGTTGAGGCGCGCACCCGGTTGGAATGCCTGCGCGACCTCGCGGGCGGGGCCGAGTCACCGGCGGAGCCGCTTCTCGGGCCGCCGGTGCACGGCTTTTGCGGCATCGGAAATCCCGATGCCTTCTTCAAGAATCTCCGGCTGTGGGGATTCGACGTGGTCCGGGAGAGCGTTTTTCCGGACCATCATGTGTACCGTGACCTCGACTTCGCCCGGGACGGCGGAGTGGCGGCCTTTCTGACCACCGAAAAGGACGCCATGAACCTGGCAGGCGTGAGCCTGAGCGCGGCCAGCGCGCCGGTGCTGGCCTGCGTGACGCGGCTCGAGATCGAAGATGATGCGCTGCTCGACGAGAAGTTCAACCTGCTGCTCGGCCGCCCGCCGGGAATGGAGACTTGACCGTTGATCGCCCGAGGAGTGCGATTGCATCTGCCGTCGAAGATCATGGTGCGCTCGACCAACTGGGTGGGCGACGTTATCATGTCGCTCCCGGCCATTGAAGCCCTGCGCGTCCGCTTTCCCGACACCGAGATCGTGGTGGTGGCGAAGCCGCCGGTGGCGGAGGTCTACCTCAATCATCCCGCGCTCCTGCGCGTGATGATTTACGATCCCGACGGCGAGCATCGCGGTCGCGCCGGCTTTCGCATGTTCCTGCAGGCGCTGCGCGCCGAACGGTGCGACGCCGCGGTTCTGCTGCAGCACGCCTTCCATGCGGCCTGGATCGCCTGGCGCGCCCGCATTCCCGTGCGCGTCGGCTATCGGACCCAGGGCCGCGGGCCGCTGCTCACTCACCCCGTCACTCTGCCGCCGCCCGCGCATCTCGGCCATCAGTCCGCCGAGTATCTGGAGCTGCTGTTCCGGTCGGGGCTGCTCGACGACCGCCCGGCCCCGGCGCGACGGGTGGATCTGGCGGTGACCAAGCAGGAGCGGCGCTGGGGCGCAAATGCTTTGAAGACGCTGGGCCTCGACGGGCCGCGCTATTTCGTGGGCTTGAATCCGGGCGCCTCGTATGGTCCCGCCAAGCGCTGGCCGGTGGATCGTTTTGCCGCGCTTGGGGACCGGTTGGTGGGCGCGCTCGGCGCGGACGTGCTCGTCTTCGGCTCGAAGGCGGAACGTCCCCTGGCGGAGGCGGTGGCGCGCGCCATGCGCCACACTCCGGTGGTGCTCGCCGGCACCACCACTCTGCGCCAGTGGATGGCGCTCACCGAGCGCTGCCGCCTGGTGGTCGCGAATGACTCCGGCGCCATGCACCTGGGGGCGGCCATGGGGGTGCCCGTACTCGCGATCTTCGGTTCCACCGACGATCGCCGGACGGGACCGCTCAGTCCCTGGGCGCGCGCCGTCCGGCATCCGGTGCCGTGCAGCCCGTGCGGCTTGCGCGAGTGCCCCATCGACTTCCGCTGCATGCACGCGGTGACCGTCGATGAGGTCCATCGCATCGCGCTGGAACTAGTGGCCGATTACGAGTCGGCCGGCGAACGCCCGGCCTGAATGGCTGATCTCAGCAAACCCGACTTCATGCAGCTCCGTGCCGCCGATCGCGCGCGCCTGCTGCGTATCACCGCGCGCTTCGCGGGCGCATCGCTCGTGGTGCTCGGTGACCTGGTGGCGGACGAGTTCGTGCACGGCCAGATCGCGCGCATTTCGCGGGAAGCGCCGGTCCTGATCGTCAAAGAGCGCGAAAGGCGCATCGTGCCGGGCGGCGGAGCCAACGCCGCCAACAACCTTGCCGATCTCGGCGTCCGCATCAGGCTGCTCGGCGCCGCCGGCGAAGACGAGACCGGCGAGGCGCTCGTCGATTACTTCCGGGCCAAGGGCGTTGGCGTGGAAGATGTACTGAGACCGAAGGGCTACCGCACGCCCACCAAATCGCGCATCCTGGGCGCACTCGGGCACGGACGCGCGCAACAGATCGTACGCCTGGACCGCGAGCCGGCGCAGCCGCTCGGTCCGAGCCTCCGCCGGCAATTGACCGCCGCCGCGGCGCGGCTTTTGGATCAAGCCGCCGCGCTGCTGGTTTCGGACTACGGTTATGGCTCGACCAGCGCCCGCGAGGTCGAGTGGCTGAAGCGCGCGCGCCCGGCCGGCTCCCGCCGCGCGCCCCTGACCCTCGACTCGCGCTATCATTTGCGCCAGTACGCGGGTGTGGCCGCCGCCACGCCGAACGAACAGGAAATCGAGCAGGCCTTCGGCGCAAGCGTCGGGGAGCAGGTCGGGGTTCTCCACCGCCTGGCGGCGCGTATCATGGCCCGGCAGCGTTTCGAGGCACTGCTGGTCACGCGCGGTGCGCAAGGGATGATCCTTTATCAAGCCGGAAACCGCCCCCAGTCGCTCGGCCTTTTCGGATCCGCGGAAGCCGTGGACGTCACCGGAGCGGGTGACACCGTGATCGCGATTTTTACCGCCGCGCTTGGTGTGGGAGCGAGCTTTCTGGACGCCGCGCGCCTGGCGAATTGCGCCGGCGGTCTGGTGGTGATGAAAAGCGGCACCGCCACGGTGACGGCCTCCGAGCTTGCGCAGGCGATTCGCAACGGGTGAGCTTGATGGGTGTTGAAAACGGAAGCAGGCGGGACGGCGAAGGTCGCGTAGGCCACGTGATTCCCCGTCAGGATCTCGGCGCGCTCGGTGAGCGCCTGCGGCGCGAAGGAAAGCGGATCGCGTTCGCGAACGGCTGCTTTGACTTGCTCCACGTCGGCCACGTGCGCTACTTGCAGGCGGCTCGCGCCGAGGGCGACGTGCTGGTGGTGGGCGTGAACGGCGACGATGCCGTCCGTGCCCTGAAGGGTCCGGGAAGGCCGCTGCTCGCGGCGGAGGCCCGCGCGGAACTGGTGGCGGCGCTCGAAGCCGTGGACTATGTAGTGATCTTCGAGGGTCAGACCGCGGACGCCGTGCTCGCCGAGCTTGCTCCCGACGTGCATTGCAAGGGTACGGATTACACCGAGGAAAGCGTTCCCGAGCGCGAGGTCATGCGGCGCCTGGGCGGAGAGGTGCGGATCGTGGGCGATCCCAAGGACCACTCCACCGCGGCCCTGCTTGCCGGCATCATGCGCGACCCCTGATCGCGCCGTGGCCTGAAGACGGATGCCCCGTATACTTGTAATCCGCCTGAGTTCCATCGGCGACATCGTGCACGCCTTGCCGGCCGTGGCGGCGCTCGGAGAAAGCCTGCCGCAGGCTGAAATCGCGTGGGCCGTTGACGGTCGATTCGCAGAGTTGCTGGAGGGCAATCCTTTCGTTCGGCGGGTGCTGCCGATCCGCACGCAGGGCTGGCGCGCGCGATGGCGTTCCGCATCCGCGCCCGACGAAGTGGTGGGCGGCCTCGCGGCCGTGCGGCGCTTTCGTCCCGACGTGGCTGTCGATTTCCAGGGACTGGTAAAATCGGCGGCGCTCGCCTGGATGAGCCGTGCCGCGCGGCGCGTGGGCTTCGCCGGCGGTTGGCGGCGCGAGAAGTTGGCCGGCCTGCTTTACACCGAGCGCGTGGGGGCGGAGGGCCGCGAGCACGTGGTCGAGGAGAATTTGGCGCTGGTGGAGCGGTTGGGCGCGCGGCCCGTGCCGCGTGAACGCTGGCAGTTTCCGCTGCCGCGCGATCTCGAGGCGGAGCGCGAAATCGACCGGCGCCTCGCGGAACTGGGCGTGGAGAGGTTCATCGTGATCAATCCCGGCGGCGGCTGGACGAGCAAGCGTTGGCCTCCGCAGCAATACGCCGAGTTGGCGCGCGCCCTCGAAGCGGAAGGAGACGGCTGGGTGCTCGTGACGGGCTCGCCCGGCGAAGAAGCCGTGACCCGCGGAATCGTGGCCGCCGGAGGCCCGCGCGCCGTCTGGTTTCCCTCCACGCTCACCGAGTTCATCGCGCTCGCGCGCCGCGCCCGCCTGCTCGTGGGGGGCGACACGGGCCCGCTGCATCTGGCGGCCGCCGTCGGCACACCCATCGTCGCCATTTATGGTCCCACGCGCCCCCGGCGCAACGGGCCCTTCAGGGCGGCGGACATCGCGCTCTGGAACGAGGCGGATCCCGGCGCTCAGGCGCGGCGTACGCACTGGAATCGAGGCCAGTCCCGCAAGGCAGGATACCTCGAGGGCGTGCCGACGGAGGACGTGCGCGCCGCCGTCCGGCGCCGGCTGGCGGCTACAGATGGAGCCTAGAGAGGGAGGCTACTACGCCTGGGCGGCGCGCTGGCGCGTTCCGCTGGGCTTCGCCGTCAGCGTCGCCTACCTGGTGCTCGCCGAGCCCACCCGCGGGTCATTCGCGGCCGGCTCGGCCCTGGCGCTCGCAGGCCTGGCCTTGCGCGGGTGGGCGGCGGGCTGTCTCGAAAAGAGCACCCGGCTCGCGACCGGCGGTCCGTACGCGCGGACCCGCAACCCTCTGTACCTCGGCAGCAGCCTGATGGGTGCGGGCTTCGCCGTGGCCGGAAGGTCGCTCGTGATGGCCGCGGCAGTCGCCGCTTTGCTCACGTTTGTCTACGCGCCCGTCATTCGGCGCGAAGCTGCGTTCCTCGAAAGCCGGTTCGGCGATGATTATCGCCGGTACGCAGCCTCGGTTCCGCTGTTCCTGCCGCGTCTCCGGCGCGCGGCGGTTTCCGGCGAGGCCTTTCGATGGTCGCGCTACACGAAGAACCGCGAATACGAGGCTGCGCTCGGCTGCGCGGCCGGAATCGCCTTTCTGGCGCTCAGGACGTTCCACTGGATTCCAAGCTTCCTTTAGGAGGCGGCGAGGCGTCTAATTGAGGCGTATGTTCATTTCGAAGCGCCGCGCTGCTGCCGTCCTGGCACTTCCGGGAGTGGCCGCTCTCGCTCTGCTGGCCGCCGGTCCCGTACAGTCCTCGCTCCCTTTTGCGTCCGGCGAAAGGCTCACCTACAGCGTCACATGGTCGGTGTTCCAGGCGGGCCAGGTGGCGGCATTACTCGAGAAGGCTGGACCGGACCCGGGCGAGTATCAGATCGTGACCACCGCGCAGTCACGCGGATTCGTCTCCAAGCTCTACGCGCTCGACGATGAATACCGGTCGAGCCTCAATCCGCAGACGATGTGTTCAGGAGGCATCTCGAAGCGCGTGCTGGAAGGAAAGCGGCACAAGCAGACGCAGATTGTGTTCGACAGCGCCCGGAAGCTCGCCGTTCTCGATGAGCGCAATCTCGCCCAGGCGTCAGAGCCGCCCAAACACGACGAGGAGGCCATCCCGGCTTGCGTGCAGGACGTGGTCTCGGCCTTCTATTATCTGCGCGCGCAGCCGATGCACGTGGGCGATCGCATCGAGGTGCCGGTCAACGATGGCTCCAAGACCACCATCGTCACGGTCGAGGTGCAGGCGCGCGAGGAAATCGATACGCCGCTCGGACGCCGCTCCGCTTTGCGCGTGGAACCTGCCGTTTTTGGCGCCGGCAGCGTTTACAAACGCAAGGGCCGGATGCTGATCTGGTTCAGTGACGACGAACAACACCTGCCGCTGCGGATCAAAGCCATGATCTCGGTAGGGACGCTGACGGGCACTCTCGCCTCGGTCAGCGGAGACTCGACCATTAGTGCGCCGCGAGCCGCCGCTCCGCCCCCCGCGAGTTCCGTCACCTCCGGGCCCGCCAACGCCGCTCCGACCACCACTTCGAAAGGTCCGAATCCCGATTGAGCCGCCCTCGATCGTGGCGGTCACCGCGCCGTCGGTATCGGTTTCGAGAACGCGGATCTCGAGGTCCAGGCTGGAGAGCGCCCGGCGTGACTCGAGATCTTCGCGCACGGTCGGTCCCGGAGAATCAATCGCCACTTGAGCCCCGATGCTCGCGAGCAGATTGGAGCGCGCCGCCGTGGCAAGGCTCGGCCGGTCGATGATCAGCAGCTCGCCACGAAAGTCCGCATCCGGATCGGGAAGGGCCGAATCGGCAGGGGATTGTCTTGCTTCGCTTGACACGCCGCCGAGGAACAGTGCCGAGCTTCCGCCCTCGGCAATGCGGAGCGTGAGCGTTTCGCCGGGCTCCGCGCTGGCCGCGTTGCCGTAGCGCCCAAGCACCTGAACCGTCGCGTTCTCCACTTGCATGACCTCGCCGTCCGCAAGCTGGCGGACGTTGACCCCGCGCTGCCGGCAGCGCGCCGTGACCGCCGCGAGCGCGGACGCGTCCGGCTCGTGGCCTTGCGGCGCCAGCCACACTTCGCGCACGTGGAAGTCATCGAGGATCGCGGTCACGCCGTCGAGGTTGCGGCCCGTCGCCACGAGCACATCAAGGCTCTTCACGCGGCGCGACCAGAGGTAGGGCGCCACGATGTTCTCACCGGGATCCCATCGCGCGCCTGGGGCGCTGCTGCCTGCCGCCGCAACGCCGCCCGCGCCGATCAGCATCGTCGCTCCGCCGCCCAGCACCACGAAACCGGCCTGGCCGCGGCCGCAGTCGAGCGCTGTGAGTTCGAAGCTCCCCGACGGAAGATCGGCAGCGAAGGGTGCCGTGGTCAGCAGAAACGCGCAGACGGCGAAGGCCACCGCTGAGGCGATGGCCAGCGCACGAGCGCGTCCGATCGAAAGCGCCAGCACGATTAGCGAGAGCGCGAAGCCGATGGCGACCGCAAGCGGCGGCGAAGGAACCCGGTAGGAGAGCCAGGCGGGCAGGTGCGGCAACTCGGCCAGCCGGAAGAGCCCCTTGAAGACGACCGCCAAGATCCTCGCGGGCACAACGGCCCACGAAGGCGCAACCGCCGCGAGCGCCACCGTAGGTATGGCGATGGCCAGCAACACCGCCATCAGCGGAAGCGCCAGTGTGTTCAGGCCGATGCCGGCGAGCGTCACGCGATGAAAGGTCTGGACCATCGGCAGCAGCAGGCCGATCTGCAGAACGGCGGAAAGTGCGGCGATCTCGACCAGCCTCAGCACCGCGCCGAGCGGCCATACGAGCAGGCGCGTGGCCGCGAGCGGATGGCGGTCGAGGTACGCTGATCGCCCGCGCAAGGCTGAGACGAGCGAGCGCAGATCGAGCCGGAACTGCGCCAGGCGCGGCCGGAGAGCCACGTCCATGTCAACGTTGTCGAGGTGGGCGAGCGCCCGGCGATACGGCTCGACGCTCATCCGGATGAGAGGCCCCGCCAGGCCGACAATTAGCAGGGCCGCCGCGAAGGAGAGCTGAAATCCCGACTCGAAAAGCCAGGCGGGACGCGCCAGGAGCAGGATGAGCGCCGCGAGACCGACCGAGTTCAGCGCGGCGTGGTCGCGGTTCAGCAGGTCGGCGAGCACGAAAGCCACGATCATTAGCGTGGCCCGCAGGGTAGGGGCGCGCTGCTCGACCAGAACGGAGTAGCCCAGCAGGATAGCTAAGAGCAGAGTATTGCGCCAGGTGCGCCGGAGCCCGATCAGGCGCAGGAAACCCAGAACGAGCCCGGCGATCAGACCCACGTGCAGGCCGGCGATCACCAGCAGATGATAGAGGCCGCTCGCCCGGAAATGGTCGACGGTCGCGGAGTCGAGCGATGACCTCTCGCCGAGCAGAATGGCTTTGAGCACAGCGCCGTCGCGCCCCTCGGCGGACCACGGCGGGTAGATCCGGTCGATGCCGCGCCGCACCCGGCGCCGCACCCGCCAGATCGTCTGCCCGAGATCAAAGCCCGAAGGCGAAGCCAGCCTGCGAATGTCGCCGGTGCCGTTGACGCTGCCCTCCCAGTAGAGGTCTTCCATGTCGGCTGCGCGTCGTCTGAAGTCGAAGCTGCCCGGATTCTGATAGACGCGCGGCCGGCGCAGCAGCATGCCGGCGCTTATGACGTCGCCCGGACGCAGGCTGAAGATGTCCTGGCCTTCGGATGCGGAGTTTGTCCTGGCGAAGGATTCCACGAGCACTCGAATCTTGCCGGATACCGCGCGAGCCGGAGGCGCGACGCCCGGCGAGGGTCCGGGTTCGAGCAGTCGCGCAGCCCCCAGGTCGAACTCGACTCCGGACGGCGTGGAAATGGGTTCCGTCAGGATGCTGCCTTCGACCCTTACCGGCCGGTCCAGATCGAAGCCCCACTCTTCAAGCCGGCTGACGTGGTTCGGTGGAAAGCGGGAGGCGAAAAGAACCGGCAGAGCCGCGCCCGCAAGAGTGAATCCTGCAAGCACGACCGCGGCCGCCGCGGCGTAGCGACCGGCCCGAACCAGGAGCGCCGCTCCGAGGAGGCTTGCTGCGGCGGCAGCGGTCAACAGCGGGAGGGCGCGCAACAGCGTCGCTGTCCGCGCATCCAGCGAGCCGCTCAGGGCGATTCCGAGCGCGAGCGCCAGTGCCAGAAACAGCGCCGGAGACGTGATCCCGCGCGTGACCTCGGGTGCATCCGCATCGCCCGCGTGCTCGAAGGTTGAGGACAAGCCGCTCCCGCTTTCATTCGCAGGGCTTGTTGGACGCGGCATGGTAACCGGCCGATTGTGCCTGCCGTTGCTTGATCAGCCGGCCGCTGGCCGTCTTCTTGTACCACCGCGTGCCAGGACAGTGATAGACCCCGGTCTTCAGATTCACCCAGACCTCGGTGTTCGGATTGCCTGTTGTCTGAGAGCGGCCGCCGGCCTTCTGCCCCCGGGCAGCGGATGGCTTCTGCTTCTGACCGGCGTCGCCGGCTTGCGAGGACTGCGAAGACGTCGACGTTTGAACGCCGCCCGGCGCGGTCTGGTCGCGCGGCGGCGCCGTTTGTACGACCGCGATTCCGGCGGGCGCCGTGGGGTGACCCTTGCGCTGATGCCGCCGTGCGAACGATGCTCCGAGCAGGCCGAGCAGGGCGGCGAGCGCCGCCGCGGCGGCCCAGGTGCGCGTGCGGCGCGTTGCCCGGCCCGGTCCCGCGGTTTTGAGTGCGGCCTTCGCCTGTTCCAGCGCAGCGCGGACTTCACCGGCGTCCGCCGGGCGCTTCGCGGGGTCCTTTTCCAGACATTGCCGCACCACGCTGCGGAGCCGCTCGGGCAATCCGGCGTCAAGCACCGGAGTTTCCTCGATCATGATGGCCATGCTCAGCTCGAATGGGGTCTGGCCCTGGAAGGGAAGCTTGCCGGACAACATCTCATAGAGCAGCGCCCCGAAGGACCACAGATCGCTCTGCGGGCCGGCGGGCTTGCCCCGCAGCAACTCCGGGGCCATGTAGCAGAGCGTGCCTGCCGTGCCGCCGAGGTCGGCCAGCGATTGCCGGGACTTTGTGAGGGATTCGATCGCAGGCGCATCGAGCCGCCGGGCGAGGCCGAAATCGAGCAGCTTGGGATGGTCCTCGGACGTGATCATCACGTTGGACGCTTTAAGATCGCGATGGATGATGCCCCGGTTATGCGCGTGGGCCAGGGCCTCGGCCATTTCGATGCCGTAGGCGAGCGCCGGCGCGGCCGGAAGCGGTCCCGCGCGGACCAGGTCCGAAAGCGGCCTGCCTTCCACGTACTCCATGGCGATGTAGCCGAGGCCGTCCTCTTCGCCGACGTCGTAGGTGGCGCAGATGCCGGGATGGTTCAGTGCCGACGCCGCGCGCGCTTCTTCGAGCAGGCGGCCCCAGGCCTCCGCGTCCTCATCCACGGCTGCGCGCATCACCTTGAGCGCTACCTTGCGGTCCAGGCGGATGTCGACGCCGCGCCAGACCTCGCCAAAGGCGCCCTCGCCGATCTTGTCCTCGATGCGGTAGTGGCCCAGGATTTTGCCGGCCTCAAGCATGAGTGCGATCTCAACCGCGATTCTACTAGTGTTTCCGGATTCGCGGCGCATTAACTTCGCGGTACACTACCGGGGCTCCGCCATCCATCGTTGTTGCTTGGCCGCGAACGTCTTGCCAGGAAGCGCACAGCCGGTGGACAATCGAATGGGGCGAGCGAGGCCCCCCGAGGCATCATGGCCGATCAAGCCCAGGACGAAACTCAAGAAATGCTCGTGCGGCTCGAGCGCGAGTTGGCGCGTCTCAAGAGCGGCCTCGAGCTGCTCGGCGTAAAGGCTTGCTGTTGGTGCCAGAAGCTCTTCCGGGCTTTCGAACCCGGGAGTCTGTTCGACGGCGGCGAGCTGGTGTGCTACGGATGCGTCCGGGATTGGTGGCCGGCGCGATCGCCGACTGTCGCGGTTGCCGAGCGGGACACGATCGAGCATAAGCTTGTTCACTGGCTCCTGAAGTATCACGGGGCCAAGGTGATTCGTGACGAAGAGAAGCTGCCCCCCGAAGACCGCCATCAGGGCCGCCTGGTGGCTGCGTGCGAGGAGTGCGAAGGTAAAGGGGTCTGGGCGGGAGCGAAGTGCCACTTTTGTGGCGGGCGTGGTTCTCTCTGGCTCGTGATCCCGAAACAGCCAGCGTCCAACACTTGATTCTTGAGGGCATGGCGCGGCGCACGCGTGAAAGCCAGTCAATCCAGCTTGATTCCGTAATGCAGGCTGGGTAGCCTGCAGCACAAACATTCGAAATCAGGACACACCTTCCAACTGACCCCGCGATTCATCGTGCGAACCCTTGTGTTATCCTTTGCCTTTGGAGGCATCGCTCCCCATGACTTTTCTGGACACCCGCTATCGCCTGACGCGCAGTCTTACCGCCGAGGAGATCGAAAGGGCTGCCACGCTTTCCACGGTGTACGGCGTCCGCCGCATCGACTTCGCCGGCGACGATCTGGTGATTGAATACGACGCCTCGCGGATTCATGAGGCGGAGGTGCTGGCGGCGGTGCGTCGGGCCGGGCTTCCCGTGGCGCCGCAACAGCGAATTGCGAGCGGCGGCTTTGACCACACCGGTGAGTTCAAGGACTTTGCCTGGCCCACCTCCGGACTGAGTCCGGCGAACGAGAAACTCTGACCGGGTTCCGCGTTCGGCCACGGAAAGACGTCAAGGCGGCGGGGTTGCGCCTCATTTTCAGCCGCTACTCTCCGACCGTCGTGCCGGCCGCCATACTGGTCGACGCGATTGGGGCTTTCCCGTCCATCTGCTTTAAACCAGGAGCACATCATGCCTCGCGCCCGTTCTCGCATCCGCTCAATCACCGCCATCCGCGCGTCACGTTCCCTTGGCGTACTGCGAGGCCTCCTGCTGGCCGCCTTCGTCTTCGTTGCGGCTGCCCTTGGGGCGCCCGCGCTCCGAGGGGACGACAAACCGCCGCTCACGATCGACGATTTCTTCAACTCCGTGGAGATCCAGACGGTCCGCATCGCGCCGGACGGCGGCGCCGTGGTGATCGGCACTGTTCGTGCCGATTGGGAGCACAACCGATTTCGCTCCGACCTGTGGCTTTACCGCGTCGCCGGCAGCGCCGGTTCCGGCAGCCTGATTCCGCTCGCTACGAGCGGGCATGACTCCGAGCCCGAGTGGTCTCCCGACAGCCGCTGGGTCGCGTTTCTGTCCGATCGTGGCGGCGACGCGGTGGATGTGACTGAGAAGCGCGGCAGGGGCCGCAGCAGAAGCAGCAGCGATGATGAGGACAATGATTCGGAGGGAAGTGGAAAACCGACCGATCAGGTGTGGGTGATTTCGGCCGGCGGAGGCGAGGCTTTCCCGGCGACCCACGGCAAGGAGGACGTGCACGCCTTCGCCTGGTCCGCCGATTCGCGCCTGATCTATTTCGCCGCCCGGCAGTCGTGGTCGAAGGAGCAGGAAGACGCCCACAAGAAGGACTGGAAAGACGTGATCGAGTTCCGCGAATCCGAGCGCGGCGATGCCCTGTTCAGCGTGGACGTGACCGCTGCCGCCGCCGGGCTTACAGCCTCGCCGCCCATGCCGCCACCCGCCCGGGCCCTCGCCGCCGTGATCTGGCGCGTCAAAGCGCTGGCCGCGTCGCCGGATGGCCGCTATCTGGTCTTCAACACGGACTCGCGTTCGGAGCGCCAGGAGGCTCTCGACGCCTACAACCTCGAGTTGGCTGATCTTCCCTCGGGTGCCGTGCATCTGTTGAGCCACACGCACGCGGTTTACGAGAATCCGGTGTGGTCGCGCGACAGCCGGCGCGTCTTTTTTGGGATTGAGAACGGATCGGTGGAGGGCGACTATGCCGACGCTCAGCAGCGCGTCTATTCCGTGGACGTACCGGACGCGCCTGCGGCGAGCGGCGCGCCGGCCGGGAGCCACGCGCGGTGGGGCGCGGATTTCGGAGGCGCGGTGCAGCGGCCCGCCCCGCTTTCCGACGGCAGCCTGCTGGTGGCGGGACGCATCGGCACCGAAGTGCAGCTGTATCGGCAGCGCGACGCGAGGTCCGGTCTGAAGGCGTGCACCGGCTGGGCGGGCACCTACGAGATGCCTTCGGTCGCCACTCATTCGCCGCGGTTGGCCTTCGTCTACTCGTCGCTCGAGCAGCCTGCCGAGGTCTATCTCGCGGAAAGCCCCGATCAGATCGACAAAGCCCGTCCCATTACGGCATTCAACCGGCTCCTCGGCACGCGAGCCCTGCCCGAAGGCAAGCCATACCGCTGGAAGGCGGACGACGGCACGACGGTGGAAGGCATGCTGATTTATCCGCCGTGCAAATTCGGCGCCGAGCATCTGCCCACGTTCACCTTCATTCACGGCGGCCCTGAGGACGCGGACGGCAACCACTTCGAGGCCGACTGGTATCAATGGGCGGCGCTCGCGGCCACGGATGGCTGGCTGGTGTTTGAGCCCAACTACAGGGGCTCGGTGGGCTACGGCGATGCCTTCGCGCTCGGCATCATCGGGCCCATCGTGTCGCGACCCGGCAAAGACATCCTGGAAGGGGTGGATCAGCTCGTCCACGACGGCGTGGCCGATCCCGACCACCTCACGGTGGGCGGATACAGTTACGGGGGCTACATGACCAACTGGCTGATCACCCAGACCACGCGCTTCAAGGCAGCAGTGTCAGGAGCGGGCGCAGTGGAGCACGTAGCCAATTGGGGTAACGATGACACCACCTACGACGACGCGTACTTCCTCGGCGGACTTCCCTGGAAGACGCGCGAAAACTACGAGGCTGAGGCCGCCATCTGGCAGTTTGACAAGGTCGCCACGCCCACGCACGTGGTGGGCGGCGCCGACGACATCCGCGTCTACGTAGGCGAGGACTACCTGCTGGAACGGGCGCTTTACACGCGCGGCGTCCCGACCAGCCTGCTGATTTTTCCCGGCGAGGGCCACTCCCTCGACAAGAATCCCTGGCACGGGAAGATCAAAGTGCGGGAAGAGTTGAAGTGGCTCGACAAGTACGGCAAGCCGTGAACCCGAGGTCTTGGCGCCGTTCACCCGGGGGCCGCCCCTACAAGCGAGAGTGGGGAAACGTCCGCTTAAGCTCCTTGCAGGTTCGTCAGCAGATGGACCAGTGTGCGGACCGGATGACCGGTCGGACCCTTGGCGAGATCCGGCTTCTCCTCGTTTGACCAGCGCGTGCCGGCGATATCCAAGTGGACCCAGGGCGTGTCGCCCGCGAATTCGCCCACGAACATGGCGGCGGTGATGGCGCCGCCGTGGCGTCCACCGGTGTTGGCCAGGTCCGCGATGGAGCTCTTGTAGAGGTCGCGATAGTCCTCGTCCACCGGCAGCTCCCACATCTTCTCGCCCACGGCTGCGGCGCTCGCTCGCACGCGATTCACCCAATCCTTGTTCCACCCGAAGACCCCGGTGATCCGGTTGCCGAGCGCGACCGTGACGGCGCCCGTGAGCGTGGCCGCGTCGATCACAACGCCGGCGCCCTGTTGCTTCGCATATGTGATGGCGTCCGCCAGTGCCAGCCGGCCTTCGGCGTCGGTGTTTAGCACTTCGATGGTCTTGCCGGACATGGACGTCAGGACGTCGCCCGGCCGGTAAGCCTTGCCGCTCGGCATGTTCTCGGCCGCCGGGATCACGGCCATGACGCGCGCCGCGGGCTTCAACTGCGCTATGGCCCGCATAACGCCCAGCATGGTGGCGCCGCCGGCCATGTCCGTCTTCATTTCATGCATGTCGGCTGCGGGCTTGATGGAGATGCCGCCCGTGTCGAAAGTAATCCCCTTGCCGACGATTGCGATCAGCGGGCCCGAAGCCGGCTGGGGCGGGTTGTAGCGCAGTACGATCAGCCGGGGCGGCGCCTCGCTGCCCTGGCCGACGGCCCAGAGCGCGCCCATCTTCAGCGCCTGAATCTCGCGCTCATCGAGCACCTGGCAATCGAGCCCGAAGTCGGCCGCCATTTGACGCGCGCGTTCGGCGAGCATCTCCGGCGTCATGCGATTCGAGGGCTCATTCACGAGCTCACGGGTGAAGTTCTGGGCTTCGGCAATCACGCGTCCGCGCTCGGCCGCCGCGCGCTCGTCATCGCCCGCCTGCTGTCCGCCGGTCGCGAAGCGGAACTCGTCGATGCACTTGTCGGAGTTGCGCTCGCTCCGATAGGTGTCAGCGTCGTAATCCGCCAGGATGGCCCCTTCGACCATCGCCTGCAGGGCCTCCGGGCTGCGGGTCTTGGCGCCCAGCACCCAAGCCACGCTGCGCCCGCCCCGAGCCCGCACGAAGCGCACCGCTGCCCCCGCCAGGCGGCGCAGGACCGCCGTCGAGAACTTGGATTCTTTGCCCGCGCCCACCACCAGGAGCAACCGCGCAGAAAGCCCGGCCGGGCGGTGAATCAGGGTGGTTTCGTAGAGCTTCCCGGTGAGTTCGCCGGCCTCGCGCAGTTCCTCGAGTTGTGTGCGGGTGGCTTCGGGCAGGTGACACACTGTCCCGCTGACCGCCGGCTGCTCCTCAAAGGCAAAGACCGCCAGAGCGGGCGCCGACAGCTCACCGAGCGGTTCGTTTACAAAGTCGATCTTCAAAGCGTCCCTCCATGAGAACGTTCACTACTTGCTGTCAGATGTTCGGTCTTCAATTCGCGATCTTCGGTTGTTAGCGTAACCTTCAGCACTTAACATTCAAGATATTCAAGATTCAAAATTTAACATTCAGCATTCATCGTTCATCGTTTTAGCGTTACCGGCTCCTGCGCTGATGCTCCCGGATGTCCTGGGCCGTTTCGCGGTCGATGGTGCGACGGCGTATGGTTTCGCGCTGGTCCCAGACCGTCTTGCCCTTGGCCAGGGCGAGCTCGCATTTGATCAGGTTCTTTTTGAGATAAAGCCGCGTGGGAACGAGCGTCAAGCCTCGTTCCTGGGTCCTCCCGCGCAGCTTGTCGATCTCCGCGCGGTGCAGCAGGAGCCGGCGCTCGCGCATGGCCGGGTGATTCAGGTAGCTTCCGGGCTGGTAGCCGCCGATATGACAATCGAGCAGCCACACCTCGTTGTTGCGCACTGTCGCGTAGCTGTCCTTCAGCTGCACCTTGCCGTCGCGGATCGACTTCACCTCGGTGCCGGTCAGCTCGATGCCGGTCTCGAATTTCTCGAGCAAGTGGTAATAGTGCCCGGCCTGCCGGTTGACGGCGAAGTTCTTCGGCGCGTCGCGTTCTGTTTTTGTTTTCTTCACTATCTGCCAAACTCGAGGGGCCAGATTTGCCAGACTTGAATGTTAACATACGGTTACCACGCTACCTCACATCGACCCACTTCTTGCCGAGCGGTCGGGCCCGGATGGTATAATGACCGTTAGCAGGTTACCGGGCGACGGGGTGGACATCACCGCCCGGAGCCCTGACGATTGGGAGCCCTGACGATTGAAGGCGCATCGCTCTTCAAATCTTCAGGGGCATCCAACGCCCATCATCAATTCGGCACCCCTTATGAGACTTGGGATCGATCTCGGAACTACCCGCATCGTCACGGCTTACGTGGATCGCGGCAATTACCCGGTCGTCGTGTTCGACGCCCCCGACGGCGCTTCCAGCGACTGGTTTCCGCCCCTGATCGCCGTGCGGGACGACGAAAGGCTCTATGGCTGGAAGGCCTGGCAGGCGCAGCAGGAGCCCGGCTGGACCATCGTGCGCAGCGTCAAACGGTTGCTTGAAGAGGCGGGCCCGGAGACGCGCATCCAGGTGGCCGGGCAGAGCATTCCCATGCAGCAGCTCCTGACCGAACTGGTCGGCTCGCTGCGTGATCACCTGCTCAGCGGCTCGAACTTGCCCACGACGGCCAAATCCGAACCCCTGGAAGTTATGCTCGGCGTTCCCGCGCACGCGCACAGCAACCAAAGGTTTCTGACGGTTGAAGCCTTCCGTGGGGCGGGCTTCCACGTGCTCGGCCTGCTGAACGAGCCCTCGGCGGCAAGCATCGAGTTCGGTCATCGCAATCGCAAGGCGCGCCCTGACGGTGGCGCCTCGCGAATCCTGGTCTACGACCTGGGCGGCGGCACCTTTGACGCATCGCTCGTCGAACTGGGCGGGACCGCGCATGAAGTGATCGCCTCGGAGGGCATCGGGACGCTCGGCGGCGATGACTTTGATGAGATCATGGCGGACCTGGCGCTCGAGACGGCGGGCATCAGCGCCGGGGAGCGCGATGGCCTGACCCAAGCCGAGCTGTTCCTGCTGCAAGAGGAGTGCCGCCAGAAGAAGGAGGCGCTGCACCCGAACACGCGCCGCCTGGCTGTGGATCTCGGCGCCGCCCGCGAGGGATGGGCCGAGGTTTCGCTCACGACCGAGGCCTTCTACCAGCGCTGCCGGCCCCTGATCGACGAAACCATGCACGCGGTCGAGGATCTGCTGGCCTCCGCGAACGAACCGGTGGCGGCCGGAAGCGGCGAGCCGCGCCTGGAGGCGCTCTATGTGACCGGCGGCGCGAGCGAACTTCCGTTAGTCTCCCGCGTTCTCCGCGAGGAGTTCGGCGGACGCGTGAAGCGTTCGGCCTACACGCGTTCGGCCACCGCCATCGGCCTCGCCATCCAGGCGGACGCCCAGGCGGGTTACCATCTCACCGAGAAGTTCACCCGGTATTTCGGAGTCTGGCGCGAAGCCGAGGGCGGACGCTCGGTGGCCTTCGATCCGCTTTTTGTCAAGGGCACTTCGTTGCCTGAGCCCGGCTCTCCCCCGCTCGAACGCAGCCGCGGTTATGCGGCAGTCCACAACGTGGGTCACTACCGGTATTTGGAGTGCAGCCACGTTACGGAAGAGGAGCGTCCCGCCGGCGACATCACGGTTTGGGATGACATCCGCTTTCCGTTTGACGCTTCCCTGCGCCACGAGAAGCGCTTGAGTGACGTTGAAGTGGCGCGGCTCGGGAACGGCTCGCAGGTCGAGGCTGAGGAACGCTATAACTGTGACGCGGGCGGGACCGTGACCGTGACGATCAGCAATTTGACCTCGGGATACCATCGGAGCTATCGCCTCGGACGATGGTCGGCCGAGGAGCCGCCGATTGTTCCCGGAAAGCGTGCCAAGACGGCCAGGCCCGCACGCGCGCGGGCTTCGCAGAAGAAAGGGCCGCCGAAGTAAGGCGAGCCGGCGGCCAACCAACGTCAGCGCTGCCACATCACCATGATCTGCATGTCGCGAAAACTGAGATTCGCCGCTCGCGCCAGGCTCGGCCGCCTGATCTTAATGGCGGCCGCCATTCTGGCGGTTGCGGCCGCGGCCCTCGCCCAGGAAACAAAACTGCCACCGCCTCCGGCCGATCTGCCGGGCCACGTGGCATATCTCGGGCAGCAGCTCTGGGGCGTGCCGATGGACGAGTCGGAGCCGCTCACGAGCCAGATTGAAAAGCTGGCGCTCGACCACCTGAACGAGTGGCTGGCCTCGCATCCGCCGGGCGAGCTGAAGCCCGGTGACACACCCTATGACGTGAAGGCGCGCCGCGAACTCGAGCGGGTGTTCGCCGGCCTGCGCTTTCCCGTCTACGCCAACGTCAATACCTTCGAGCGGCCCTTCGGCAACGGCCAACTCCTTGCCATCGGATATACGCTCGGTTGGAGCGATTTCGATCGCGCGAACGTAATCACGCTCTACCAGGTGCAAGGGGCCGCGCCACAGCAGGCCGCCGTGACGCACTTCATCCCCGACGTCGACATCCACTACCGCTTCTTTGATCCTCCGCCATCCGCCGCCGGCCAGTTCTGGTTCCTGATCTACGGGACGCGCCTCGGCAAGAGCAATCCCCGCCTGAGCGCCGAACTCTACGCCTTCGACGGCCAGAATCTGAAGTCGCTCTGGAAGACACAGGACGTATACGATGGCAAGATTTCCTTCCCGGCGCGAGATCGCGTGGTGGTTAACTATCTTCGCGAGGATGAATTCCGCCAGGCCATCGCCTCGAGAGGGCCGGTGGTCAGGCACGAGGCCGCGTATCACATCACGCCGTCTGGCTTCGAAGCCGAATACGATCACTAGACCCGACCAGCAGTTTGTCTACAGATAGTGTCATTCCGAGGAGCCGAAGGCGACGAGGAGTCTCGCAGTCCCTTCAATTTCGGAGCGAGATTCCTCGCTGCGCTCGGAATGACGCGGCTCCGGTGGGTTTTCCAACAGACTTCCGGTCCAGGTCGAACTCGAAAAGCCGCCTTCATGGTGGAGGCTGAGAGGGCTCGCTCGCCTCATCGCCCGCGCTGCCGGAGGCCAGCAGCGCCACCGGCAAACTTCTAAACAAGTCGCGCAGCGGCAGCACGCGCGACGGGTGTTCACCGGCGCATCTCACATTCTCTCCGGTCAGGACGTTCGTCCATTCTGCAGGCGCCTTTGCCGGCAGCACCAGGCGGCTCGCGCCCCAGTACGATCCCATGCGCGAAGGGGTCATAGGCGCCCGCGTGGCCGCGAGCCATCGTGGAACGGCTACCAGCATCCATTGCCGCTTGCGGTGCCGGACGAAGGCGAACGCATTCTGTTCCCGCTTGCCGTCCGCCTTCACCGCCGTGTAGCTGCCGTCCAGAAGGAGCGCGCGATTCCGGCGGCGGAAGTTCAGAGCCTTCCAGATGACGTACAGCTTGATGCGCCCGTCGCACCAATTCTCAAGCAACGCTCTCACGCGCTCGGGAGCTTGGGGGCTGGCAGCATCTTCGATCTTGATGTCTTCGAGCAGGCTCATGCGCCTGGTGAAATCGACGGGTCCGCGATTATCCGGATCGACAAGGCGGAAGTCCCAAAGCTCCGATCCCTGGTACACGTCCGGCACGCCGGGACACGTGACTTTCAGCAGGACCTGGGCCAGGCCGTTCAGCATTCCGTAATAGGCGACCACTCGCTGAAACTTCGCAAACTCATCGAGGAATTGATTCCCTGGTCCGGGCTCGAGAATTGCCCTGGCAAAGTGCTTCAACGCACCCTCGTGGTCGAGATTCGGCAGCGTCCAGCGGGTATGAACCATGGCCTCGCGCGTCGCTTTGACGAGATAAGCTTGAAGACGCTCCTCGAAGTCCGGCCTTTCGCGAGGGTCGAGCGGCCAGGCGCCGAGCAACGTCTGGTAGAGGAATATTTCTTCGTCGTGGTCCGGTACAGGCTTCCCTTTGACGAGATCCTTCTTAGGCGCGTTGATTTGCGCCCACCGGCGCAGATTGCGCTGCCAGTCCTTCGGGATCTCCGAGAGCACATTGATGCGGGCGCGGACATCCTCGGCGCGCTTCGTATCGTGGGTTGAAGTCGTGTTCAGGCTGTACGGCCACCGGCGCTGCCGGCGCTTCACGTAGCCGTGGAAGTCATCCACCGGCATCGCTTGCGGACGAGGGTCGCCGCCGACTTCGTTCAGGGAGATGAGGGGATTGTAAACGTACAGGGCCGTGTCTTCGATTCCCTTGGCGATGATGGGGCCGGTGAACTGTTGCCAGCGCATCACAAAGGCGAGGCGGGCTTCCCTCTGGTCCGGAAACAGGTGGCCCTGATCCGTCAGCAACAGGACGTTGCGAACAAAATCAAAGCAAGCGGGATTCATGTTGGGCCGCCGGTGGCGCGCCGCCGCGATGGCGCTCTCGATGCAACCCCGCTCGTCGCGCGTCAATTCGAGGCTCCGGATGTAGGTGCGGTAGCGCGGAAAGGAAGCTGTCGTCTCGACGAGCGCCTGCCCGAGCTCGACCCTGGAAAGATCGCGGGCATAACGATCCTGTTCGGCCAGCACGCCGAGCTGGCGGCTGAGCGCGCGCATCTCGACGGCGAGCAGCGTGGCCATGACCAGCTTTTTCTTTTGATAAGCCACGTCGTCATATTCCACTGGGGCGCCGATAAAGTCCTGGTAGATGCGCTCCACCGCCTTGGCCGCGCGCGGGTTGACGAAAAGCCGCGTAAGATGGTTCAGGAAGTCATAACCCGTCGTGCCCTGAACCGGCCATTCTTCAGGCAACTCCTCCCGGCCGGAGAGAATCTTCTCCACCACGATGTACAGATTCCCGCCGGGATTCGATTCCGGCTGGCCGCTGCCTAATCGTTCCTCGAGCCGCCGCAGGTAGCCCAGGGGATCGCGCAGGCCGTCGATGTGGTCGATCCGCAAGCCGGAGGCCGCTCCTTTTCCCACCAGCCTGAGGATCACGGCGTGCGTCGCTTCAAATACAACCGGATCCTCCACGCGCACGCCGACAAGATCGCTGATGGTAAAGAATCGCCGGTAATTGATGGCTTCGTTGGTGTTCTGCCAGTACGCGAGCACGTAGGCCTGGTCCGTGAGGAGGCGGTCGAGCAGACGGAAGCTCGTGGCGTCGCCTTTTCTTCCGTTGAAGAGGTGGACGTTCTCATCGATGAACTTTTGAACTTCGGGCGCCGCGCCGCAAAGCTGCCGCAATCGCTCTTTAACCGCCTCGACCTGAAGCCGCCTCTCGCCGGCCGCTTCCATCGCGAGCGACTCCCGCTCGGGGAGCGACGACAAGGCGGCCAGGATCCCCTGGTATTCCTGATATGGGGCTGAATCCTTGCCGAGCGCGCTCTCCAGGGCATCGAGGCGGTGCTTCAAAATGAGCCGGTAGGACCTCGGACTCACCGGGAAGAAAGCGTCATAATACTTGACGAGAAATCTGCCATTGCTGAAGGTCAGGCTCAGCTCCCGATTCTCGAGCGTCTGCCCGTAAGGAGCGCCGAGCACCGGCAACAGCAGCTTGTTGTCGAGGGTGCGAGAGGGAGGATGCCAGTCAATGTCGAAGTACGAGGCGTAGGCGGACCCGGGCCCGTTCTCGAGCACATCCATCCACCAGGAATTCTCCGTATCCGCCGCCATGTGATTGGGCACAATGTCGAGCACCAGGCCCATATCGAGCTTCCGCAGCTCGGAGTGGAGGGCTTCAAATTCCTCCTCGCTGCCCAGTTCGCCGTCGATACGCGTGGGATCCGTTACATCGTAGCCGTGACCGCTGCCGCGCCGGCTCTGAAGCAATGGAGACGCGTAGAGGTCGGTGATGCCGAGCTCATGGAGGTAGGGCAGGATTTCCCGGGCCTGGCGGAAAGTGAACTCCGCGTTGAACTGCAGGCGGTACGCGCTGACGGGCGTGCGAGGCGTCGACATCAGGCCCTTATGCAATTTCGAGACTCAGCTTCTCACCGAGCGAATGCGCCGCGTTCACCCAGGCCTGGGCTTCCGGCTCGCCTTGCCGGTCTTTGAATCCCGCATACGTCCTGGCGAGGGCCGCAAAGCAGTCGCTCTGCGCCTGCCATACGGACACGGGAAACGGCAAGGATTTGACGAAATCGAGCAAACTGCCGAGTTTCTGCAAACCCGGAATGTCCTCGGGCCGCGACGCGACCTGACCGGCAACCTCCTCAACTCGCTTACGAACGGCGAATTCGAGGGTCTGGACGTCGAGGGGCACGCTCATGCTCCCCGCTTCGTTGAGAACGGCGCGAATGCCTTCGACGTCGAGCTCCGGGCGCTTGAAGGCCTGGCGCAACTGGCTGTTCAGGGCGAGCTCCGCCGCGGCTTGAAACGCCCGCGGTACCGGAATCCCGAGATCGTTCAGGAACCGGATGAGCGCGGCATGGTTCTCATAGACGCTTCGATAAGCGGCCGCCGTCTCCCCGAGCGTATCCTCCAGCACCAGGCGGACGATCTTTCTCTGCTCGTCCCGGAACAACGACCTTAGTGAATAGAGTCGCCTGCCGAAGCCCTCGTCCAGCAGACGAATCACCTCCGGCGTGTCCGCCTTTGCGAAGGCCTCGGTCAGGCTCTTCTTCAGGCCCTGATACGGGTCATCGCCGCCGAATGGACGAACGCCCCCGTTCAAGTTGTGATCGCCGAGATGCAGCACGCCAAAGGTCAGAACAGAAGATTCGCGGACGATCTCGGAAGTGAAGCGGGCGCGGCCTACGGCCAGCCGCATCTTGCCTTCGGCGTTCAACGAGTAATCCTCACGGTTCACGTCGTAGCAGTAGACCTTGGTGTGATCGCCGTAGGACTCGAACATCGAGCTGATGGCATAGTGAGCCGCCAGCTTCCCGAGATCGATCATGGCTGGGCGGACAAATTTCTCGTAGACTTGAGCGCCGTCGCCATGCTCGGGAAGGTTGCTTTTCGCCTTCTTCAATCGCTCCAGAAACTCGGATTCGACGTGGTTGCCGAGCCCTTCCTGGGCAAGTTGGACCGCGCGGCCCGCGTACTGGATCACCTGAACGGTTTCAATGCCCGAAAGTTCGTCGAAGAACCATCCGCAACTGGTGTACATCAGAAGCGCGTGGCGCTGGAGTTCGAGCAGCTTCAGCGACGTGACCTTTTCATCGTCACTGAGCGGGTGAGTGGCGCGTTCGCCGAGAAACCGGTCCACATTCTCCGGCGAGCGATCGAGGATCACCTGGATGTAGGCGTCGCGCGCCTCCCACGGGTCTTTGAGGAGCGCCCCGGCTTTCGACTCATACGGACCCGCCAGCGCGTCCCGCAGCCAGTCCAGGGCCTCCCGCAACGGCGCGCGCCACTCCTGGTTCCAATCGGAATGACCTCCCGAGTTGCAGCCGCAATTGCTGCGCCAGCGCTCGACGCCGTGCACGCAGCTCCAGGAGCTGTTGTCGAAGACCTTCGCGAAATGGTCGGGTGGATGACGCTCCAGGTACTGGCCGTAATTGGTGAGTTCAGCGAGGTGATTCGATTCGATGTGGTGCAACGCGTAGGTCAGCGCCATCTCACCGAAACGATGGTGATGCCCGTAGCTCTCTCCGTCCGTGGCAATGTGGACGATTTGCGGCCAGTCCCGCGCGTCCGAGAATCCACTCAGCAGGCGTTCCGCAAAGCGTTGTCCGTCGTCCAGCAGACCTTCAAAAGCGACGGCGCGAGAGACCGGTCCGTCATAAAAGAACACATTGATGTTGCGGCGCGAGGGCAGGCGGACGAGATAGGCCCGGCTCGGATCGACCTTTTCGCCGCTCACGTCCTTCCAGCCGCGACCCGTGCGGCGGCGCACCTGCTGGGCCTGCCGCGGAGCCAGGATGGTGAACTTGATTCCGTGTTCAGCGAGGACTTCAAGCGACTCCGTGTCGACGGCGGTCTCGGGCAGCCACATCCCCTCCGGCTTGCGCCCGAAACGATGCTCAAAGTCCGCGATTCCCCACCGAACCTGCGTTACTTTGTCCCGGCGGCTGGCGAGCGGCATGATCATGTGGTTGTATGCCTGGGCCATCGCCGAGCCGTGCCCGGAAAAAGCCTGCGCGCTCAGGCGATCCGCCTCAAGGATGGCCTGGTAGACGGCCGGCGCTTTGTCCTCGAGCCACGAAAGCAACGTCGGCCCGAAATTGAAGCTGATCTTGGAGTAATTGTTGACGATCTGCACGATGCGCTGCTCGGCGTTCAGAATTCTCGAGCTCGCGTTCGGCGCGTAGCATTCGGCCGTGATTCGCTCATTCCAATCGTGATAGGGATAGGCTGAGTCCTGCAACTCGATCGCCTCGAGGGACGGGTTTTCGCGCGGGGGCTGGTAAAAGTGCCCGTGAACGCACACATATCGCATGATCACTCCTGGGCTAAAGGATTTCCTCTAATCGCATTGATTTCAGTCGCTTTCCCTGTGGGAAAGGCGGACCATGCGAAGGGCCCGAGGTTCGTCTTCATACGCCTGAGACCTTTCAGGGCGAGATTTCTCGCCTTCGCTCGAAACGGCATCGCTCCTGGAAACCCCCCGGATTAATTGCCCGGATTAGCTGAACGTTGTTCGCCCGCAGCCCCCGGGGCAGGCTACCCCGAAAGCTTGGATGTTCCTCGGACGGCGGCGGGATATAGCGGGATATGGATGTAAATTGTTCCGAGCCTTAACCCGCTCGGTACCCTGGACGACGGCAGTGCCACGTGTGGCTGACGCTAACTCGCTGTGGGGCCATATGCTGCGAGTCCCCGGTCTTGGCAAGCCAGTTGCGCCAGCCCGTCCATCAGAGGAAAAGGGGGTGATCTGGAGGTGCGCCTATGGCGAATCGACGCGAAGCCGGCCCGTCGGCAAGATACTCATACGGGAGACTGGGGTTAGATTGGGATGACCGCGAAGAACGCGACCCCACAGCGGCCGGCCTGCCCCTGAAACTGACCGAGGAAAGGATCCGTGCCGAAGCGCAAAGGGTCGGGAATCTGGAAGATATCGGCGACGTTCCCCTGGTGGCCGCGAAACCGGCGGTCGCACCGGCCGCGCAACCCGATCCCGGGCCTCCGGCAAGCGCCTCTGCGGCCGGCGGTGTCTTGCCTGCAGAGCCGCGGCTGAGAGCCCCGGCAGTCGGAGCCCCGCCAGTGGAAGCCCAGCCAGAAAGCCAATCAGGAGCCCAGCCGCGACCCCAATCAGGACCAACGTTCGAGCAGCCGCCTCGCCGCCGCTCGATCCTCGGTCTGGATGATACCCTGCTGCTGGAGCGTCCGGCGCCGGGTGCTCCACTGCCGGACTCCATGCCTGACCTTCGCACTGAGCCGGCTCTGATGACCCCGGCGGCCCCGGTGATCAGGCCGGTTCGTCCGTCGCGAGCGCTGTGGAAAGCCGTCGCCGTGCTGAGCCTCGCGCTCGCCGGGGGCGCCGCGTATGCTTACCAGGCGGTCCGGGAGCACAGTGTTATCGTCTCGCAACTTCCGGGCGCATCCGCGGCTCGCGTGGTGCGGGCGGAGGCGGTAGCCGCCCGATTCAATTTTCACGAGTTCGAGCAGAGCAGATTCGCGACCGAAGTGGTCGCCGTCGGACATAGAACGCGCCCGGCCCTGGCCGCGGCTTCCGAGCGCGTGCAGCAATTCCTGGGCGGGGTCTACGATCGATACGAGCAATGGCGCGCGCGACGCCGCTAGTGTCGGGTGGCCGCCAGACGCGCCGAAGCTCAAGACGAAAGGCCGCGCCCTTCCGGTCCGAGATGTCGATGTTGAATCGGTACATCTATCGGGCGGGAAGGAATCTGCCTACGATCCTAAGGCAAACAACCACGCGAGCCAAAGAAGAGTTGAGAGCGCTCTGCGGCAGGAAGTAGCGCGGACCACCGCTTTTGTGGTCCGCGTCTCTTCACTTGCGCCGTGTCGAAGCTGCACGGATTGCCTTTCCATATCCAAACCAGCATAATCCCACAGTGAAGCCCGTCCGATTCCTCAGGGATCCGTTTATGTTTACCTGAGACCAGGGAGAGAAAAATGAAGGGGAAAATGTTGATCGGTGTACTCGCTCTGCTGGTCGCAGGTTCGCTCCGCGCCCAGCAGAATCCTCCGAAGGTTGCGGTTTCCGGCGGGGACCCCGACGATCGGGCATCGGCCCGCCTGCTCTATTGGAACGTTGTGGCCAACGAGGCGGCCGGCCAGCTTGCCATCAACTATGGACGGCCCGTGTGGAAGAAAGAGTACGAGGACGCGGCGAAATTCGATGGCATCACCAAGGGCCAGGTGTGGCGCATGGGCAGCAATTTCTGGAGCAACCTCTACACCGACGTGCCCGTGAAGATCGGGGGCAAATCGATCGAGCCCGGCTCATATTTCCTGGGGCTGCAGCGCTCGGCGGACGGCGCCTCATGGAGCCTGGCCTTCATCGATCCGGTCAAGGTGCGGAAGAAACGAATCGACGCCTTCGAGATCCACAAGGCCCCGGTGGCATTCACCGTTCCCATGACGACGGAAGCCGGCACTTCCGACGCGGTCGAGAAGCTTACCATCACGCTGTCATCCTCCGACTTCGAAATTCGCAAATCGACACTGAAAGTGGCGTGGGGTCACCTGGTGTTGAGCGCCCCGGTCTACGTGGCTGCGCCTGAGTGAAATTGGTGAGTATGGAATGGTGAGTGGTGAGTAGCGAATCCGGGAATGGTGGAGATCGATCGCCAAGATATGAACGGCACAATTGACTTGTCCGAGGTATGCGCTTACAACACCGCACCCTCTGGAGGCCTGAATTAACTTTCCAAAACGAATCGCTGTGGCCGGGCTGTTCTGCGCCGCGATCGCTGCTCCGTCGCGCGCTCAAATCGACGGCGCAACAGCGCGGCTCTCACACGATATTTTCAAAGAGCTCATCGAGATCAATACAACGGACTCCATTGGCAGCACCACGGTCGCTGCCCAAGCCATGGCGAAGCGGCTCCTTGAGGCCGGCTTTCCTCCGGGCGACGTGCAGGTTCTCGGGCCGAACCCGCGCAAAGGTAATCTTGTCGCCCGCCTCCATGGTACCGGCGCCAGGAAGCCAATACTTTTCATCTGCCACACCGATGTCGTCGAAGCCCGCCGCGAAGACTGGTCGCTCGATCCCTTTAAGTTCACGGAAAAGGACGGCTACTTCTACGGCCGCGGCACGGAGGACATCAAAGAAGGCGACGCCATTCTCGTCACCACGTTCATTCGTCTCAAGCGCGAAGGCTACAGGCCCGATCGCGACCTCATTCTTGCGCTCACTGCCGACGAAGAGGGAGGCACGTCAAACGGCGTCGATTGGCTGCTCAAGAACCACCGTGACCTGATCGATGCCGAGTACATCCTCAACCCCGATGCCGGTGACTTCGAACTCGATAACGGCAAGCGCCTCCTGGTCGGCATTGAAGCCAGCGAAAAACTCTATGCAGACTTCTCTCTGGAGGTTCACAACAAAGGCGGCCACAGTTCGTTACCTGTTCCCGACAACGCCATCTACCAATTGGCGGAAGGCCTCACGCGTCTCGCGCATTACCAATTTCCATTCGAATTGAACGACGTCACGCGCGCGTATTTCGCAAAGGAAGCCGATATCGTCGGGGGGCAGCAGGGCGCCGACATGAAAGCCATCCTCAAATCTCCTCCTGACGAAGCCGCAATCGCGCGCCTCTCCGCGACTCCCTTCTATAACTCGCGCATCCGGACTACCTGCGTGGCCACCCGTCTCGAAGCCGGTCACGCGAACAACGCCTTGCCAGGCTTTGCGAGCGCGAACGTAAACTGCCGCATCTTTCCCGGCCACACTCCCGAAGAGATTCGCCAGGAGCTTATCAAAATTGTGGCCGAGCCCGAGATGAACATCACCCTGCAGGGCAACTCCGGTTCGGGGCCAAAAGCAAATCCACCATCGCCTCTACGACCCGACGTCATGGGCTCACTCGAAAAAGTCGTCGACGAAATGTGGCCCGGCGTGCCGGTCATTCCGATCATGGATGCCGGCGCAAGCGATGGAGCGATCTCACGCGCCGCCGGAATTCCCACCTACGGCGTCCCGGGTGTCTTCATCGACATCAATGACGATCGCAGCCACGGCCGGGATGAGCGCCTTCCGGCCGCGTCGTTCTACGAAGGCGTCGACTTCTACTACCGCTTCATGAAGGCGCTCAGTTCCGGATCATAGTCCCACCCTGCCGGCGTGTTCTAACGATCCTCGCGCTGTCGCATTTCAGCGCCGTGTCGAAGCGTAGTCGCTCTCTTTCGGATTGATATTTCTTCATTACGATGCGGCTCACTCCGGCTACGCAGTCCTCTGGATTTTCGCTCTGCTACAGAAAAGTCAACTGCAGTTTCGCGGGCCAGACGAGTGGAGCCAGCTTCGGTTGAAGCCGGCCCCGGACCTCGCCAACACCTACCTGGGGAGTCCTGCACAAGCTAAAGCTTCGAGACCGTGTTGCTGCTGACATTGGTGACCCAAATGTTTGCTCCGTCGAAGGCCATACCCACCGGCCCGTTCTGCGTTGCGAACGTACCAAGATTGGCACCGGTGCTTGCGCGCAATTTCGTGACGGTGTTGCCGTTGCCGCTGTTACTGTTCGCCACCCAGATATTCTCCCCATCGAAAGCCAAATCCGCCGGGCCGGTGCCGACTGGGAAAGTCCCTAGCACGGTGCCGCTCTTGCTCAGTTTCGTTACGCTATTACTTCCTCCGTTTGAAACCCATATGTTAGTGCCATCAAACGCCACGCCGCCGGGATCGTTTCCTACCGTGAACTGCCCGAGATTGTCACAGCTGGTGCCCCCGATCTTGGCCACTTTTCCGACAGAACTAAGCGCTGCCCATATGTTGGTCCCATCGAAGGCAAGGCGCTGAGGGGTTCCCGCTACAGGAAGGACACACAGCGTCGTTCCATCGCTGGCTCGTAGCTTGGTAACGGTGCTGCTGCTCGTGTTTGCCACCCATATGTTTGAGCCATCGAATGCAAGGCCGCCTGGGCCTTCCCCGACGTTTACGGTCCTGACGAAGGTACCGTTGTCCGCCTGCAATTCCGTCACCAACGAAGCACTGGAGCCCGCCACCCAAATATTGGCACCGTCAAACGCCACCGCATACGGGTTCCCCGTCGCGCTGAACGCACCGAGGTTATAGCCGTCACTCGTCCGCAGTTTTGTTACAGTGTTGTCCCCAAAGTTTGCCACCCAAATGTTGGAACCATCAAAGGCGATCCCGCGGGGCGCATTCCCTACAGGGAAAAAAGCCGTCTGGTTCGCCGGATACCAATAGAGAAGCGCCACCTGGAGAGGGTTTAAATATGTTCCCGACACAACCGCGGGCCGAGAGGCGCTGTTTTCTTGGTCCTGCCCGATCAATCTCGAACTTGCGGGAACGATCAGGGCCACCCCCAAAGCGAACAAGACTGCAAGCTTCAAACCACTTAATGTTTGCTTTCGCATTTTCATCCTCCTTTTTAGGAATTTTGAGAGTGGCGCACGGCACCGGCTCCCTCGCAGACCACTCCCGCGTGTTGCGCTGACCGAGAACCTTGGACTAGAATCAGCCGCAGGCTCCCGGTCAGGCGCTACCGTTAACGGCGTGTGACGCGCCCACCTTGGATCACGGCTGGCTGGCGAGTCTTTGAAAAACTTATAGAAAACTCTGAGAAAGTTGTGAGGGGAAGTATGCCTCTGAAAACAGAGCGCTTCTACCACTTCGGAGCATTTCGCCTGGATTCCAAGCAACGCCTCCTGTGGAACGGTGGCAACCTGGTACCGCTCAGCCTGAAGGCACTCGAAACCCTCCTCGTCCTGGTTGAGAATCCAGGCCGGCTCGTCGAGAAAGACGAGTTGATGAAAAGGTTGTGGCCTGACACTTTTGTTGAAGAGAATAATCTGGCCTTCAACATCTCAGTTCTGCGCAAGGCGCTCACCGACGGTCAGAGTGGTTTTGCATACATTGAAACGATTCCCAGGCGTGGCTATCGATTCGTTGCGCCTGTGACAGAGACGGGTGCCCCCGTACCAGGTCAAGGAGCCGGCACCCCCCTCGCACCTTCTCCGGCAGGCACCCGCATTCTGCCCGTGGGTGGGTCGAACGAAACGGCCACGGATGGCATTGCGGCGGGGCCTGTACCGGTATCTGAATCGGGACACGCGAGGGCCAAAGCCCGCGGGATGCCTTGGCTTGTGGCGGTTGCAGGCGCGGTCCTCGCTGCCGTTGCAGGCTGCGTCTGCTTGCTGGTCCGTCCTCTACCCCCGGCAACCGCGCACAACCCCCGGCCGCTCACGAACGACGGCCTTGCAAAAGAATGCCTCGGAACCGACGGACAACGGCTTTATTTCACCGAGCGTGTGTCGACTGGCGATCTGGTGCTGAAGCAGATGTCCGTCAACGGTGGAGAATCGGAAATGATGTCGGCTCCAGGGGGGAATCTTGGAGCCTTGGACCTGTCTCCAGACGATTCTTCGATTCTCTTGAGTGGATCGGGGGATCCAGGGGGATCCATCTGGATCCTGCCGCTACCCACAGGATCACCGCGTCTTTTGGGCACCTTGATGGGTCGGAATGCGAGCTGGTCTCCCGATGGACAAAGTGTCGTTTTCTGCTGGGGCCGTGAGGTTTGGGTGGCGAATCAGGATGGAAGTAACCCACGCCGGGTCGCCGTCGTCACAGGCAATGCTTGGTGGCCGCGCTGGTCACCTGACGGAACCCGGTTGCGCTTCGCCGAGGCTGGTCCAAGCAGCGTCGCTGCTCCCTGGTACAAGCTTTGGGGGGTATCGACGGATGGAGCCCACCTGCGCCCCGTTTTGCCGCGTTGGAAAGACGCGCCCGGGCCGGAGCACGGCAGTTGGACTCCGGACGGCAAGTACTTTGTCTTCGACTCAACGAACGAGGGCAAGGTTGACATTTGGGCTATTCGAGAGAAAGGAGGAGGAATTCACTGGCGGAGCGCTGAGCCCATGAAGCTTACCGACCTGTCGCAGAATTGCGCCTACCCCGTTTTCGGCCCCGACAACAAGCGCCTGTTCTTTGTGGGTAGTACGGCTCGAGGCAGTCTTGAGTACCTGAGCCCAGCCGAGAAACAATTCGTCCCCTTCCTAGACGGCATCTCCGCAGAGCCGGTTGCCTACTCTTCGGATGGCGATTGGGTCGCTTACGTGAAGTACCCGGAAGGAACTTTGTGGCGGATGAGATCGAACCGCACCGAGTCCCGGGAACTGACTTTCTTGCCTATGAAGGTGCACGACTTCGCTTGGTCGCCGGACGGAACTCAGATCGCTTTTAGTGCCGCGACGCCAACTAACCCGTACGAGAACTATCTGGTGCAGGCGAACGGGAACGGAGAACCCAGGAAACTCCAGCCGGGGCATCATGAACGCGAAGGCATTCCCTCGTGGTCCCCAAATGGCAGGCAAATGGCATTTGGCGACGTCCCTGAGAAATTTGGCCAAGGCAACAAGGGCAACGTCATCCATGTTCTGGACCTGCTGACCGGCCATGCTGAGGCATTACCCCGATCCGAGGGCTTCTGGTCGCCGCGCTGGTCGCCCGACGGGCGATACATTGCTGCCCTCAAAGACGACGATCCGAACCCTGACCGGCAGCCGCTGTTTGTCTACGATCGCAAGACCAAAGAATGGATAGACCTTCATGTGGACCACGTTGCAGAATTGGTGTGGGCGCATGATGGGAAACACATCTATTACGATGGCGAGTCGGGCCATGAGGGTATCTTCCGGGTCCGTCTTCCCGACGGCCGTCCCGAGCCGGTTGCAAGTACCGACAATGTTCTGAGGGCTCTCGAACACTGGTTCGGCCTCACACCCAAGGATTCCCCCCTGATTCTGCGCGATGCCGGCAGCGAGGAAATCTACTCTGTGGATGTGGACTGGCGATAGCAAGTCAAGTGGCGCGGCCACCGGTTTTGTGGTCCCCGTCTTTTCGCTAACCAGCATCCTCGTGGTGTCGTATATCAGCACCGTGTCGAAGCTGCCGCAGCCCTTTTTTTGAATCGATACTTCTTCATTACAGTGCGCCTGCTTGAACGCCCGCGTGGATGAGCGAAAACGACGGTGCGGTTTGATCGTCGACCGCGTGAGAATGCCCTGGACCCGCGCGCACGAATTTGATCGATCGCACAGCTAGCGAAAAGCCGCAGACCGCAACCCCGGCGGTCTGCGCTACCGCTCCTACGACCTAAACAGCCGACGGTGCGGCGGTCAGGTGGTCGCCGGCGTGGCCTGCAAGCGGCGCCAGAAGAAGTACGAGAGCTCCCAGAGCACGCCGGTGGCCGCCCGCCAACGCCCCGCATCCGAGTTATCGCCCACCGACAGGCGGACGATGACCGCCGGGGCGAAAAGCGGGTAGCGCAGAGTCTCGCTCCCCAGAGACTCTGCGGCTTCTCTTCAGATCCTTGTTTTCTCATCCGCCGGCAGCAGAACCCTGTCGATGATGAGAATCGGGTGGGCGGTGGCCGGCGCCTGTAGCGTACCCGTGTAGTCCCGCGCGCTCGACCAGAGCCAGTCCTCCGCGCGCTTTGCCAATGCCGCCCGAGCCGGATTTTGATGAATGTAATCGACCTTTTCCCAGTACTCTTTGACGGTTCGCAAGGCGCAGTCGAAGTAGCTCGGCTGCCAGAGTACCCCGCTCTCGTTACGGCTGGCGTTGATGCGGTGCGTGGAACTCACCTTGATGGCCTCCATCACGCGCGCGATCGTCAACGGAAAGAGCGGAAAGAAGATGGCATGCCAATGGTCGGGCAGAAACACCCAGGCCGTCAGCAGAAAACGGTGTGCCTGGCGGCGTTCACTCACCACCCGCGCCAGGCGCTCGAATTCCGCCTCCACCAGTAAGCGGCGCGGAGGCAGGAGCCGGCACCTGATGAAGAAGAACCGGTCAGACAACACGAGGCGGCGCAGGCGTGACACGAGCAATGATACAGCGCTCGTCTGATCGGATGGCGAGAGGCCGTTCATGAGGCGGCGGGAAGCCGCCCATGAGAAGGCGGGAAAACGCTCATGAGAGGGCAAGAAGCCGCGTTCATGGCAGGGCAAGAATCAGCGTTCATGGCACAGCGAGAAGCCGCAGAGTCTCTGAGAAGCGAGACTCTGCGCTACCTGAGTCGCGAGTCGTATTCTCTGGGCTATGTCCTGGGTCAGAGGCACCGAGTTTCCCGCTCGAGACCGGTGCGCGCCATCATCTTCCGCACCCTCGGATGCCTGAGAAGGTCATACTCATTGACGGGCCGGTCGTCGCTGAGTGGGGGAGTGCAGGGAGAAAGCCCGATCAGTTCACCGATCGCCAGCTCCTGCGAGAGCATCAGATCGATCTGCTGATCAGGCGTTGCGGCAGGTCCCCACTCCATCATGTCCGTTACCGCCTGGGGCGGCATCCGGGCTAGCAGTTCCGGCGCCGCGCGTGCCGGAATTGGGCGGTCACTCGCCAGGAAATGCCAGCCCAAGTGCTCAACGGAGCGGAAAACCCGCACGTAGGCGAACGAGTCTTTCAGCGCTTGCGCAACGGACGACTGGTCGGCGAAGTCTCCTTCCGGCAGCCATTGTGCCAGCACACCTCCCGGTTGCAAGTGCTGGCGGATCAGGTTGTAGAAATCGAGCGAATACAGCAGACTCGATCCGGCGGCCGGCAGCGGCGGCGGAGGATCAATGATGATCACGTCGTATCTCCGGGGCGAGCGCTCCAGATACCGCCGGCCGTCGTCGATCACCACCTGGGCCAGCGGCGAGGCCATGAGGCGGGGGCCGTCGGGATGGTAGTATGAAAAAGTTTTTGGCACGCTCGGGATGAGGTCCACGGCCGTCACCGGGATGTGCCAGGAGAGTGCCGACCGGAAAGTCGTTCCCATCCCGAAGCAGATGATCAACACGCTGCCAGGCGTGTGGTCCAACGACGCCAGCGTGAAGTGCGCCATCATCTTTGTGATCGGAGTCAACGCCGTCATTCCAACGCCATTCACCAGCAGCGCCTTTTGCGCCCCGATTTCCGTCGCGATCACGGTTGCGGTGCTGTCACGCAGGACCTTGCGGTCGGGGAACTGAGTCTCGAAATCCTTAGTGAGAAAAAAGACGGCAAACGATGCCACGACGATGCCGTACGCCGCGGCCAGTTGGAGCTTCTTCAGCCCGCGCGGGCGCACGGCCATGACCAGCCAGGGCGTCGCGAGCAGCAGCGCCGAAAGATGCTCACCTGCCAGTGGCAGCAGCACGAAGCCCGAAAGCAGCGGTCCGACAATACAACCTGCCACATTGACCGCATACGCGCGGCTTGCGCGGTGCGGGTCTCCCGCGGACCAGCGGTCGACCAGCATGGGCGTGAGAAATCCAATGAGGGCGGAGAACGGCGCCACGCCCATGAGAACCCGTAGAATCGCCAATTTCCCCGCCAGCACCAGGCGCACATCGCTCGTGATCAGCGGTAGAAGCCCCAGTAAAGCCAGGGAGAGCCAAGCCAGCCTGTTCTCACGATCGCGCCGGCGGCTCCAGAACCGATAGGCCTGTGATCCGGCGAAGGTTGAGATCAGATAGGTCCCCAGAATCCCTGCGAAAGAATAAACGAGAGAGCCAACGTAAGGGGTGAAGAGCCGGATCCAGATGACTTCCATTCCCATGGTCACGAGACCCGTTGTGAATAACAGCGCCAGGATGCTCCTGCCTTCCGCGGGCCTCGCCTCGGTTGCGGCTGCGGATTCCGGAGCCGGCGTCTTGCTGCGAGCCGACGTGGCGAATGCCAGCAGAAGGGCCGAGGTCGCGATCGCCGCGTTCAAAACCGCGCCCAGGTGCAGAGTGCCGCGGAAGCCGTACATCTCGACGAGCAACAGGGGGATCGCGGAACCGGCGACCGCACCCAAGACGTTGGCCAGGTATAAAAAGCTGAAGGACCGCCGCGTCTCGTAGCGGCGGTCGCTGCGAATCGCAAACATGGCCAGCGGAATGGTTGCGCCCATGCAAGCGCACCAGGGAATCAGGACCAGTGCGAGCCACGCCCCTGCCACCAGATAGTACGCGGCCGAGGAAATCGGGGCCTGCTCCGCCAGCCGCAGCAGCAAGGCGTGCCCCCAAACCAATTCAACCGGCACGGCCAAAGCCGACGCTCCGATCAGAAGCTCAGTAAGAGCGTAAAGCCGCAGGGGCGGCCCTTTCAGCCGCTCTCCGTGCTTCCGCACCAGTGAGCCTGCCGCCCAGGAGCCGGCGCCGAGCCCTGCCATGAAGGTCGCCAGCACGATGGAAACGAGCGCAGTCGTGACGCCAAACTGCGCCATCGCCAGCCTCATCCAGACCAGCTCATAAAGAATTCCGCAAAAACCCGACACAAAGAAAAACCCAAAGTACCAGGCCATCAAGTCCACCGCCCTCAGAGTGTGCGCGCAAGTAACATGTGTCGCGGGATTTTCTTTTCAGCATTCCAATCGTCCTACTTTACACACTGGAGGCCCGCAGTCAACGACTATTCCGCGGCGGGTTCGACGCGCCGCAGGAAGTCCGGGCGGGATGAGAGCGCGGAATGAGCGAAAACGACGCTGCGGTTTGATCGTCGGCCGGATGCGAATGCCCTCCGGTCCGCAGCACGCGAACCTGATCGATTCGCATAGCCAACGGAAGAGCCGCAGACCGCAACCGCCGGCGGTCTGCTCTTGTATCTTTGATTCGCTGCGGCTATCTGACGCCGAACGGCGCGCCGACTCGGGGTTTGTCAAACCGGCAAGAAACAATGGAAAGGCCGCAGGGCTTGAGAAGCAAGCCCTGCGC